>JBNPEE010000001.1:0-238634 GCA_051117475.1 Anaerolineae bacterium
AGTAAGGACAATATCAGGTGTTTTCTAACGCACAACAATCTGGACAATTCTCTGACTTTGTTGGGCGAAAAACAGAATTACAAGAAATCGGCGAACTTTTGCAGAGTGAGAAATGTCGTCTTGTAACGCTCGTTGGTGTTGGTGGTGTAGGCAAAACACGGCTTGCCCTCCGCGTTACGGAGCAACTGAGTGATAAATTTGAGGATGGGACGCATCGTGTCAATTTGCAGGCTGTCGAAACAACCGCCGATCTTATCTCTACCATCGCTAACGAACTCGGTATGTCGTTGTCCGGCCAGGAATCACCCATCGATCAACTCTCACATTATCTTGAAGAGAAAAACTTGTTACTCCTTCTGGATAACTTCGAACAGTTACTCGAATCAACCCATGTTCTCGCAAAGCTGGTTCAGTCTGTACCCGGTGTCAAATTACTGGTCACCTCGCGCGAAGCACTCAACATTCAAGAAGAGCACCGTTATAAATTACGAGGTCTTGAAATTCCGGAGAGTCACCAAGTCAAGCAATTAACATTATATGATTCTGTACTATTGTTTATCGAACGCGCTCAGCGGGTTCGGAAGGATTTCTCACTCGAAGAAGAGCGAGCTGGGGTTGTCAGAATTTGTCAGCTTGTTGAAGGGATGCCATTGGCGATTGAGATGGCGGCTTCATGGGTCAAAATGTTGCGCTGTGCCGAGATCGCGGCTGAAATCCAGAGCAATCTCAACTTCCTACAATCCAATTTGCGTAATGTTGAGGCGCGTCACCAGAATATGCAGGCTGTATTTGCTCAGACCTGGGCACGAATGTCAGAGGCAGAACAAGTCCTATTTAAACAGCTCAGTATTTTTCGGGGTGGCTTTGAACGTGAAACAGCAGAGATCATTGCTGGTGCATCATTGTTCTTACTATCTTCCCTGGTCGATAAGTCCTTAATTCGGTGTGGTCAGCAAGGTCGGTATCATATTCATGAACTGTTACGCCAGTTTGCCGAAGACAAACTCACATCGACCGAACGAGACGAAACTGCCAGAAAACATATGCATTATTATGCTAATTTCATGGCAGAACGCAAACTTGGAACGGTCGAACACAACCAACGGACAACCAGCCTCGAGATTGAACAAGAACTGGAGAATGTTCGAGCATCTTGGCAATATGCGATCAATCATCAGGCTGTTGAAGCTGTCTATAAGATTGCGGCGACCTATTTCTACTATTGCCAGATTCGTAGTCACTTTCTCGAAAGTGCTAAAGCATCAGAACAGGCAGTGACGATGCTCGGTGAGTTGAACCAGCCAGCATTGATCGCACAGATACAAGTGTACTGGGGATGGATGCTCATTCGTATTGGTCAGTTTGATCAAGCTGATGATGTTCTGACACAAAGTGCGATGACATTCGATGAGCTAAATCTGAAACCAGCATATGGTATGGGGTCTCATCCACTGTCGGCACTGTCGATTGTGAAAGGGATCCAAGGTGATTATGATCGTGCGGTTGATATGGGTGAGCAGCTCAAGCAAGAAAGCCAAGTACGTGCTGACCTGCATAACCTATCTTTTGCCTGCTATGCGCTGACGAGTGCGTACCTGAATATCGGTCAATATGACGAGGCGCAACACAATGCCCAACTCGCCGTCGATTATGCCACTCAAGTCGGGAACATATGGTACAAAGCCTACTGTTTAATTGAATGGGGCAACGTAGCATATGCTATAGGTAATTATGACGAGGCACAATCTTATTTTCAGGCTAGCCTACTTATCCGTGAGGACTTTGATGACCCCGAAGGTATTGCTGTCTTATCGGCTCATCTAGGTGAAATTGCACTGACGAAACGGGAATATTTGACGGCATCTCGATTATTTGAACGTAGCTTAGAGATTTACCGGAATCTCAATGATAAAGGTGGATTAGCAACTGTACATCATGGATTAGGCAAAATCGCCACCGAAACGAACCAGATAAAGGATTCTATTGTACATTTACGCGAGGCATTAATAATTGCTTCGGAAATTCAGTTCATGCCCCTCAGCTTGAGCATTCTTCTCGACATTGGTAAATTGATGACCGAAGCGGGAAATGACCGATTGGCAAACATTATCCTGCAATCTGTTATGGAACACCCTGCTAGTAATGACCAACATCAGAAGACAGTTGATCGTTTGCGCGCAGACTATATGCTATCCATTGATATAACCACACATGATTTACAATCATTGATACGCATAGCATACACGGGGCTTAACGATCTGCTGTCCGGTCAATCCGGGGAACAACCTCTTGTTGATCCATTGACACCACGAGAACTTGAAGTTTTGGAACTTCTGGTAGTGGGTATGAGTAATCCGGAAATTGCTAAGAAGCTTATTATCGCACCTGGCACGGTCAAAGCCCATACCAGCAGCATCTACGGCAAGCTAGGGGTTGCGAATCGTGTAGAGGCAGTAGCAAAGTCGAAAGATATTGGAATTCTGGAATAGTTTGTGTCTTTCGCCTCTAAAAGGGTAACACCTTGATTCACAGTCGAATCCCCTCAAGAAACAGATCCATAATCGTAACTGCTTCTTGAAAGGCGATCGCATGATTGTCAGCGTTGGTGACCAGTACACAAGCTTCATTACAATGCACTTGTAAGTATCGTTGCCAATGTCGTGAGAGGCAGTTTCTTAATAAGCACTCGATTTATCGCACGGCGCAGGTCTGCCCGAAGGATGACAGCACCGTATTTATTCTCAACACTACGCCAATCATCCCATGTTAAAACCGAGCGTGCATCAAGTAACAAGTAATCTAATACGCCGCACTTTGCTATCAGTATGCAATTCAATATATTTCCGGCAAAGTTGTTTAAGGGTATGCCATACTTCTTCATTGCTCTCATCCGTAAGATCCTTGAATGGTATATTGTCGGCGCTTTGCTCTTGATTAGCTATTAAATCCGTATAATCGCGATGGATGATGAAGGCGGCGCGACTGCGTTCCTTTTAGACCTATATCAATAAATGAGGATAATAGTGTGATGCTATTATCCTCGTTCTTGTATAGTAAGCCGGACGGCAATCCTATGTAGATCAATAAATGTGACTTATGACTAAACTATAAAATGAACCCCTGAATAAACCCCTGTCCGATGTGCTTCCATCCTCTGTCCTGTATGGTGAGAGTGAGTTAACTCACAGGTAATGGCAAACATAGAATCATAAAGGACAATAATGATGACAAGACTTCAAATGATGAGCAATGAAGAGCACACGACTCGTATAGAAACAGATATGATCGAAGACTTTAAAGCACAATTTCAAGGTCAGCTGATTCGCCCTGAAGATGATTCGTATGATGAGGCACGATCAATCTGGAATGCAATGATTGATAAATATCCTGCCCTCATAGCACAGTGTCAGGGCACAGCTGATGTGATCAACGCGGTGCGATTTGCACGAGATAATAATCTATTGCTGGCTATTCGTGGTGGTGGACATAACGTGGCTGGTAATGCTGTTTGCGACAACGGCTTGGTGATTGATCTGTCACAGATGAAAGGTATTCATGTCAATCCATCCGAACGAACAGTTCGCGTCCAACCCGGGGTCACATGGGGTGAACTTGATCATGAGTCTCAGATGTTTGGACTCGCAACTCCCGGCGGCATCGTATCAGAAACAGGTATCGCTGGATTGACACTTGGGGGCGGCTTTGGATGGCTTTCGCGCAAGTATGGTTTCTCTAGTGATAATTTACGGTCGGTTGATGTCGTAACAGCACAAGGTGATTTAATCACTGCGAGTGATAGTGAAAACCCTGATCTATTCTGGGGCATTCGTGGCGGTGGTGGAAACTTTGGGATTGTAACCTCGTTTGAGTACAACTTGCATCCAGTCGGACCGGACGTACTGGCAGGCGTGATTATCTATCGTCTTGAAGATGCAAAGGATGTCTTGCACTTCTATCGGGATTTTACTGCCGATGCACCGCAAGAATTGGGTAGTATGGCAGTATTTCGGACTGCACCACCTGCACCGTTTATTCCAGACGCGTTACATGGTAAGCCTGTACTGGCTATCGTCGTATGTTATACGGGTGATCTTGACAAGGGCAAGAAGATTATTCAGCCCCTTAAGGACTTTGGCAATCCCATTGCCGATGCGATTAAGCTCAAAACGTATGCCGAACAAAATGCTATGTTAGATGCCGGACAACCGGAAGGATTGCAGTATTACTGGAAATCAGAATATTTGCATGACATCAGTGATGACGCGATTGAGACATTGATAAGTTATGGAGCTGAGATAACCTCACCGAACACCCGTGTTGCATTATTCCAGCTTGGTGGGGCTATCCAGAACACAGACGAAATGGCAATGGCAGTCAGTCATCGAGATGCCGAATATGTACTGGCAATTAATACAGGCTGGCAGAATCCCACCGATAATAAGCGAGAAATTCAGTGGACACAGGATTTCTGGATGGCAATGCAACCGTTTTCGAGTGGCGGCGTTTATGTCAATTTCCTCAGTCAGGACGATGGGCAAAATCGTGTTCGGGCTGCCTATGGTGATGAAAAGTATGACAAGCTGGTTCAGCTCAAAGACAAATTTGATTCTGAAAACCTGTTTCGGATGAACCAGAATATTCAACCAGAAACAACGTAGCACCTTCACTCAAATGCCTCAGGCAACTGTCTATACCAGCACATATGCTGTGTGCTGGTTCACCCTCATGAACAAGACTATGGAACGCTTAAGAGTTGTTTATCGAGTAGCATTTCACTTTATGTGTCAGTTTGAAGTGTTGTTTAATCGTGTATTGCTAGAATAGCTGTGAATGCAAATCAGTTTAAAGAAACAAATCGATGGTACGAAACGACGTGGTTATCGGCTGAAGACAATGGGCGATTACAGAGATCAGAACTTTCGAGTCTTGGCAACAGATCTGGGAAGCGGGTGGGGCACTGTTTGCAATCAAACATAATTTATTCAATATTCTTGAGACTGTTCTCGCCTTTTACCGATGACATAAAATCCGCCGCCAAATGCAATACCACCTGCAATAGCAACGAAAAGTGTGGATGTGGTCACGCCATTACCAAAAAGCATTGCCAGTGCTAACCACATAACAAGAAATCCAAATCCTCCAAGTACTGATGTCAGTTTTAGATTTTGCATGTTGCTCTCTCTTTGTTTTGTGTACATTTTATAGTATTAGATTACTGGACCACTATATGATTAATCCTAATTCAGTTCAAAAAGAAGATCTCAAAGCGTTTGGTATAATAGGTATTGAAAGATAAGCAATGAAAAGAGTTTATGTCAAAACAAAGAATAAGATTTTGTCGCTCCTCAGATGGCATACGTATTGCATATGCGACAATTGGCAACGGATCCCCTATAGTAAAAGCGGCAAATTACATCACACATCTCGAACATGACTGGCAAAGCCCAGTATGGCATCATTGGCTGAGAGAACTTTCTCAGCATCACATGCTTGTTCGCTATGATGAACGTGGTTGTGGACTGTCTGAGCGTGACGTTATCAAATTCTCAGTCGATGCGTGGGTAGAGGATTTAGAAGCGGTTGTTGATGCAATGGGCTTAGAGCATTTTCCACTTCTAGGGATTTCTCAAGGTGCTTCGATATCGGTTGCTTATGCCGTCAAGCATCCTGACAAAGTGACGCAACTTATCCTCTATGGAGGGTATGCAAGGGGACGATTCAAACGTGATTTAACCGCTAAGCAACATCAAGAAGCAGAGACTATGATTGATGTTATTCGTGTTGGTTGGGGACAAGAGAACCCTGCATTTCGGCAACTTTTCACAACGCAACTCATGCCAGATGGCAGTCACGAACAGATGAAATGGCTCAATGAACTCGCTCGAATTTCTGCCACGCCTGAAACTGCTGCCGCAATGGAACGTGCTTTTTATCGGATTGATGTGTCCCACCTTGCAAAACAGGTGAGTGTGCCAACACTGATATTACATGCCCGCGATGATGCGTGTATTCCTTTTGAAGAAGGTGTGCATCTTGCAACATTGATCCCTGATGCTCGTTTCGTACCTTTGGATAGCCGCAATCACATCTTATTAGAAGATGAGTCAGCATGGGAATACTTTCTGGATGAAGTTCGTGTATTCCTTAATGCTGACAAGTCTAACTCACCAGTGAGTGAAAAATCTCTATCCTTTTCTGATTTAACACCGCGTGAGCGAGACGTGTTAGAACTCATCGCTCAGGGCTTGAGCAACGATGAGATCGCTGAACAACTACATATCACAACAAAAACTGTTCGCAACTATAGTACGCGCATCTACAGCAAGTTGTCTGTGGAACGACGCGCACAGGCAATTGTACTCGCACGAGAAGCTGGATTCGGACGTGAGAACAGCCTATAATCGCTAGCTACTCTGCAAAGAATCCTTTAAAGCATTGAGGGTTCGTTTTCTCTCCGCTTTTGCCATGCGACTCGCCATTCTTCGCATTAGTTTAAAAACTCCATAAAGTTCGCCTTCTGCCTTGTGATAGACCTTTGTACCACCAGCAGTCGATTCGAGTTGATAGCCGGGGCGCGTTTGCATCACAGGGATACCAAACCATCGCAGTTGATGTTGAAATTCCACCTTGTGAGGTCTTTCAAATTGGATAACTTCCCCGTGCCACATGCCGATTGTCGTTTTATCTGTGTATGGTGTTCCGAGTGTCACAGGTCCATCAACACCTTGCTCAGTATTGATGAATAGCCCTGTTTTAGGTAACCAATTAGAGTAACGCGATATATTAGCGATACGCTCAAAGACCTCTTCTATTGGACGGTTGATTACCGTTTCGATTTCAAATTCTATGCTCATCTTGATGTGTTGTCGGGTTTAATATTCTGATTGACGTGGAAGAGATTGTTCGGGTCGTATTTATTTTTGACTTTGAGTAAACGTTCATAGTTATCACGATAAGTCGCTTGAATACGGTCCTGACCTTCTTCCATCATGAAGTTGACATAGCCACCACCAGCAGACAAGGGGTGCAAGGCTTCCCAGTAGTCATGCGCCCAATCAGTAATCAGATCGGCATTCGCCGGGTCAGAATCAACACCAACAATCACACGCGACCATGTCACATCACGGAAACTGAATGCTGTATCATTTTGACCAACATCATGGACGGCTCCATTAATCGGATAAAGGTGCATTGTGCAGAGTTCTGTCGGGAGTGATGAGCCATAATCTTTGTGGATGTCAATCGCTTCGTCACTGAGTTCCTCTACAAAGTCTGCTTTCCAGTACCATTGTAATCCGGGTGGATAATACAATTGGTCAAACATGCTCTGGAGCGCTGGATAGGGCATCTCGCCCGCCATATCTAATACAGGTGTTCCCAGTTCACGAATTGGCTTGAAAGTTTCTTCTGCTTTCTCCATAGGTCCTGTATAGCACCATGTTATGGCACAACCATGTTCCCCATGTAATTCTTCTGGAAGTGGCGAACCTGTTGGTACACGGTGGAAGCCAAACCAGCCGTACATATCTTCAGGGGCATCAGCGATGTATTCGCGATACCATTTCAGAATTTCTTCTGCCTGTGAAATAGGCCAGATAATCGGACCAGCATAGACATTTCTTACGGGATGAGCGCGAAACAGGAATGAGGTCACAACACCGAAGTTGCCGCCACCACCACGAATCGCCCAGAAAAGGTCTTCATTCTCGGTTTCGCTTGCGGTGACAAAACTGCCATCTGCCAGCACCATATCGACTTCGAGCAAGTTATCAATTGTCAAACCATATTTGCGCGATAGATAGCCATGTCCGCCACCAACTGTCAAACCGGCAACACCTGTTGTCGAAATGATTCCGCTCGGAACAGCTAATCCAAACGCATGGGTTGCATGGTCAACATCGCCCCATGTACAACCACCCTGAACACGGACGGTGCGTTCGTCTGGATTGACATGAATACCCTTCATTTCTGATAAGTCAATGACTAGACCATCATCGACCATTGCTAAGCCAGCACCATTATGACCACCACCATGAATCGCTAAGTCTAGTCCATTCTTACGCGCAACATTGACGGCGTTAATCGCATCGGCAACATTGGTGCAACGTGCAATAAGTCGTGGATGTTTGTCAATCATCGCATTATAAATTTCGCGTGCTTCGTCGTAATTTGCATCATTAGGCTGAATTAGCTCACCGCGAAAGTCTTCAGCAAGGCTGTTTATCATTTCTTTATCTATAGTATGTGTAACCATACAAATCCTTTCTGTTAGGTAGTTCATTTACTACCATTGTAGGTTGCAGGCATAACGACTGTCATGAGCCTTGCGTCACTAATCCCTATGTTTTCATCGAACAAAGTAAGCGTGTTTTGGGTCTCGTGTCCCACAAATCAAATATGAGATTAATCTTAACTTGATAAAGTGAAATATAGATTGAAATTATTAATTCGAGGGAGGTAAGATCCATGACAAAACAAAATATCAAGTTCTGTCGTTCACCTGATGGCACACGAATCGCTTTTGCCACATCCGGTACAGGTCCGCCGCTTGTACGTGCTCCAAATTGGCTCAACCATCTTGACCTCGATTGGAAAAGTCCCATCTGGTCACACTGGTTCAAAGCACTTTCAGAACGACATACCCTTGTCCGCTATGATATTCGCGGCTCAGGGTTATCAGATCGTGTTGTCGATGATTTATCTTTCGATGCGTGGGTAACTGATTTAGAAAGTGTCGTTGATGACCTTGGACTGGATCAATTCGCCTTGATGGGTGTATGCCAGGGTGGGGCAACAGCGATAAAGTATGCTGTGAGGCATCCAGAGCGAGTCAGTTCGCTTATTCTGTATGCCAGTTACGCACAAGGTTCTTATGTAATTGAGGATACATCTTTTACCCAAGATGAGGCTGACGCGCTGATTCATATGATTAAAATTGGTTGGGGACAAGACCGCCCGGCCTTCAGGCAAACTTTCACCCATCTACTCATTCCCGAAGCAACGAGAGAAGAGCAGAAATGGCTTAACGAACTCCAACGACGGACTGTTTCGCCAGAAACAGCAGCTTATTTGTTTGAGGAATTCTTGCACATTGATGTGGCTAATCTTGCCCGACAAGTCCAGGTGCCAACCCTCGTGATGCACGCTCGCGGAGATAATATGGTTTCTTTCAAAGATGGTTCACGTCTCGCCAGCCTCATCCCGAATGCGCGTTTCGTACCACTAGAAAGTAAGAATCATATTTTGCGTGCTGATGAACTTGCATGGTCACGCTTCGTCAACGAGCTAAACAATTTCTTGGATGAATATATGCCTATTTTAACAGCAACGGATGAGCAACGATTTTCCGACCTTACAGATCGTCAGCATGAAGTTTTGGAACTCATTGCACAGGGCATGAGTAACGAGGAAATTGCAGATACCCTGACAATCGCAGATAAAACCGTCCGTAACCATATCACACGCATATATAGCAAGCTCTATGTGGATACTCGCGCTCAGGCAATTGTCATGGCGCGTGAGGCTGGCTACGGTGTCAATCGTACTCAACTTTCGGATACCAATTCTTTAGTATGAGTAGCGATATGCTCTGTGACATGGGCTGCATCATCCCCCACACCCAGGAGTAAACCGGATTTGCGTTTGTCTAAAAAGTGCAAACCGACAAAATAGAGTCCGGGTTGCTCGGTCACACCACGCTCAGTCACAGGATAACCTACATCATCGAATACGGGAAAATCTATCCACGAATAATCATAGTTGTATCCCGTTGCCCAGATGACTGACGTGATACCTTCATCTTCTAAATCAAGGCGTGTGATTATATCGACCTCATATCCTGCTCTTGATACAGGTCGTTGGCTCTCTGGTACTTGCATATCTGTTTTCTCGATATATTGATCTACGCCTTGTTTAAACTCGACAGCAAATTTATCTGCTTGTGCGAGATTGTCCATCAGGTCTTCGCCAAGTGATAGGTTTGTTCCATTTATATCTTTGAGTCTTCCGAGAAGTTGGACACCATCCTGCGCAAGTTGATGCAGACCAAGCGTTTTTCCGCCGTTTTTGCCAGATACTTGCGGATTGGGCATGAAGCGTGCTTTGGGCGATGGTAGGTCGTCCGGTGTCTGATCCATAATGCCGAGTTGTTCCGCCCACCAGAATGAATCATGACCACGATAGCGACGGGGAAGTCGATTTGCACTACCTGTACAAAGGAAGACTTCTCGCCCATTTTCATTCAGCTCATCGGCAATCTGGCAACCTGATTGGGCGCTACCGACCACAAGAACTGCACCCTCTGGTAAGGTATCAGGATTCTTGTATTCACTCGAATGAAGTTGTTTGATGTGTGACGGCAACTTTGAAGCGAATTCAGGAGTATCGGGGAATTGGAATGTTCCGGTTGCGACGATGAGATTATCCGCTACAAATTCTCCAATGTTTGTTTCGAGCAGGAACTTATTCTCAATATCTACTTCTCGCACACGACTTACTTCAACACCGGTTCGGATCAATGGATCAAACTTATCGACATAATCTTCCAGATACTTTACGACTTCATCTCGTGTGAGAAATCCATCGGAATCCTCACCTTCATATGCAAAACCGGGCAATTGCAGCATATGGTTAGGTGTCACGAGCGTGAATGAGTCCCACTTACCGCTGCGCCAGGTTTCACCGATCCGTTTCTTTTCGAGAATTGCGTGGTCGCGATTTTGCTGTGTCAGGTAGTAGCTGGCAGCCAGTCCAGCCTGTCCACCACCAATAATAATCGTATCGTGTTGCTGTAACATGTGTATCTCCTTTTTCTTACGTTTAGCGAAAACCTCCATATCAGAATACGGGTTTGTTACGTGGTCACAAGGCGTGTGTCCCAAGTTGCCTTTGAGGTGGCTCAAATAAGGGGATTTGTGGGACAACAGTCCCTGTTGATTCTCAATCAGCCCGGCTCACCATCAAGCAGTGAACCGGAGAATAGTTGGTCGGTCAGTCTGTTTCGGTGACTCTTGTGAAGAAGTTCTGGATCGTTCGAGCGTATGCTTCTGGTTGGCTGGTTTGAGGATTGTGGTCTGCACTGGAGAAGGTTTTTTGTTCCGCTTCAGGAAGCACATCTGCCAATTTCTCGTCAATAATGGGCGAAAATGGTAGTCCCTCCGCGCTAATTGTCAGTAGCACAGGATGTGGGAAAGAACGCAGTTGATCCAGATCAAACGAAAAGGCTTCGGGGTCTCGTAGCTCATTGAGAAAAGTCGGTGCATTGGTGATCAAGATTTGTCTGATTTCTGGTGGCGTCTCTGCCCATGCACCAGGACCGAACACGATGGTCTCAACGAAGTGTCTTGCACCATCTTCCATATCGCCGGCAACGAGCCGTTTCTCAACCTCGCGCAAGCGTCCCTTAATCTCTTGAAGCATTTTCTGACCTTCGGGGTCATCAGCCAGGAGGTCCAGTAGTGGCGGTTCATGTACATGCAGACTGCGGAATAGGTCCGGACGCTGCGTTGCCAGTCGTAGCGCAATTGAGCCACCAAATGACTGTCCACTAACGTGGGCCGGTGCAAGTCCTACTTCCTCGATTAAGTTGGCGAGGTCAGCGACATCATCCATGATGCTGTCCTGAGTTTCAGGCCGCTCACTCTGACTGTGTCCACGTCGGTCGTAGGTGAGTACCTGAAACGTTTGTGAAAGATCAGGCACAATCATATCCCAAGTATGATGATCGTCCCAGGAACCGTGAACGAGCACTAACGGATCACCCTGACCCTGCTTAATATACTTAAGTTGTGTTTCGTTTATTTGAGTTGTAGGCATATTCTTCTCCTAGATTGTAACGTTTAACTTTCAATTTATTATTTATGGTAAAGGTTTGACCGTCTGTTGTAATGAGGCAGATGTCCCAAGTATTCGCGGTGGTTGGTCTGATCGGGGAATTCGCAGGACATACGTCCCAATTAAGGAATCTACAGAGGGCACTTATCCGAGAATTCCAATACCATCGCATTATAAGTTTCAGGGTTATCTGATGATAATTCGCGGGTGGTTTGGGGCACTCTTAACGATTGATTGTTCGGCAAGTAACGAGAGAGTTCGTCGACAATGATCTGAAACTTCTAAACTGGCAGAAATGGTAGAGAGTAAAGCTTGCTTCTGTAATCCCTTCCAAGTTTTCCTGCTTGACTGCCCACTGCCATTCGGTTCGTATATTATTGAAGTCGGTAGCAATTCTGCCAGCGTGATTTGAGCCGGTTTCCGGTGGAGTATTTGTTTGTGGATGCGATTTACGAGAGTCTACGCCGTCAGGGCAATGTGAAAGAGGCGTTGTCCGTGACGCTGATGAGAATCCCTTCGTGAGCAAGGCGACTATCTCATTTCATCTGGGCGTTGATGTTCTATTCAATTTCTTTGTCTGTCATCAATGTTGTTGCCATAGAAAAACCTATCTTATTGCGGATGTTCACCTCTGTGTATGTGGTCACCTTGCCAGCAATGCCCCGACGATACAATTGAACGTGTAGGTAAATTGTGCCTAGTCAATCGTGCTATTAAGCTTATCATTGATGGCGCGAGCTGATCAGTGCTCTAAAGAATATCTATTCAGACACTATATAATTACTATCTCTATGCTGTTCAGGGGGCTTCGGTCTGTGAACTTGTAAATCGAGCCGTTGTATCAGGCGCATCACGAATGGATTGCGCAGCACAGGCATATCAAGGTGGATATCAACGTGGGATTCATTGTGCTCGGTTAAGCGAAAGTGGTAGATTTCTGAGAGTCGAGATTCACTCACGCGCACGGTGTGGCAAATCACGATTGTCTCGATGGCATATCCCTGTTGTAACTTGGTCAGGAGTGCGTCCGCCCCGGCAAATGTTTCCGAACGATCGCACCAATGCCGATATACATCGGGCACATTGTTAGCACGTCCATCATCGAGCAGTCTCAAATAATAGGGTTTCATTAGCTTTGTCCCAAAGGTATTGATCACTAGTATCATCATATTTGGGAACCGGAAAACACGGTATGGGTCGCTTAGATGATCTTTGCAGTAGCCTATTGTCCGATGCGTCTGCGAGATGCGTCGTAAGTCGAAAACCTGCCTCAAGAACAAGCCGAATAGCTTCTCTCTTGCATACCGCCACACGGACGATTTTACAGCGCGTGATCCCTTCCTATCAAACACCGTCAGCCAGTACGCTAGCCCCTATTCCTACGGACAGAGTTCTTAAAACACCCCGGTTACGGCTTTTGACGGTCTACCAGTATAATGTCTCGTCCTGCCTCCAATGACGGAGCCGTGAGCCATTTACTATTTTGAGAGAGGCGGCTGACTAGCTGAATCAGAGCCTTGGTGATACCGTTTGTTGTACACATTATCACTAACCCTGTATCCCCCGTCTCAGTTGCGAGTACATTCCGCCGCTGAAGCGAGTTCAGAGACGTTAGCAACCCATTCGGGGCATGTAGATCTTTGGGCGCAGTGATGAGGACATCCACGCGGGGCTGCGCGCTGTGATTTGCCATGGATAAACCCTGGTCAAGCGCGTCCCAAAAATCCTTAATTCCCCACGGATTAGTGATATCCCATCGGATGATACCGGAAGGTTCATCGTCCCATACGACTTCAATTGGCATGTGAAGACCTCACTTTCTCATAAAATGACATATATTTACTCAGTTGGCTTGTACTTGATGTGATCTGTTGAACAACCGATAGAGCGTATAAAATAGAGAAATCACGACCCACGGTAGAAACCACATCAAGAATGTCCATGTCCCGCCGATGTCATAGCTGAAGAAATCAATCTCGAAGATGATGCGGGTCACGTTGAATAGATCGCCTACACACACAATGACAAATAACCAGATGAGCGGAACCGCGATGCGCGGTTGTCGCCGTCGTTCACCGCTGGCAATCTGCTGCTCGCGCCACAGCGGCTCATACGCTTTCCAGACATCATCGACAGTCCAGTACAGCTCCCGTAAACTCATCGGGTGGATGCCTTTCACGGTAGGGGTACCGATGAGGAGCATAACACCTCCTTATCCATAACTAACGTTAGTTATGCTGTTGGACTTGCCTCCGTTTTGTCAATCCATCGAAGCACGTGCGCCAGATATTCTTCTGCATTATCTTCATACGAATAATGTCCTGCACCTTCGATGATACCAAACTCGCTATTAGGTAATAACTCGTGAAGTTTCTGGGAGTTAGACATCGCTACAAATGTGTCTTTTTCCCCATGTAAGACAAGTATCGGCGTTTTGATCGATGGGACAACTTGGGCGAGCTGCGGTGTCTCATTAGAATAACTCCCCAGAAAACCGATCTGACCGCGCAACTTGGCGGCGTTTGTAGAGCCTCGTCGATAATCAGCAAGAATATGCTTGGGAGGCGTATATCGCCTATAACCTACTGAATTTGCCGAGTAGGTATAAATTCTGCCGCCAATAGCACCTCCCCACAAACTGATAAACACCTGAAATGGGCGTGAATAGACCAAAAGGCGAAAGATAATATGTCCCTCAACCTGACCCACAGCACCGGCATCACCAATTACAGCAGATTTGATGCGTCTAGGATGATCCGCCATGAAACGGAGTCCAATAGGTGTGCCTACATCTGGTCCAACATAATGTGGGTTGTCTAGCTCGAAGTGATCTAAGATCTGCTCCATAAAAGCTGCCTGTTGGCTTACAGTGGTGAGTTCCTTTGCGGCATCAGACCCACCA
Organism: Anaerolineae bacterium; assembly: GCA_051117475.1. GTDB lineage: Bacteria > Chloroflexota > Anaerolineae > Aggregatilineales > Phototrophicaceae > JAUZRW01. The sequence goes on from JBNPEE010000001.1 coordinate 14,735, forward strand.
TGATTGGGTAAGTCAACGGCAACAATATCAAATTGTTCAATCAATCGAGTCCACCATTGGGTATAAGCAAGAATGCTCTGTGGCTGAGGTGATGTCAAGATAAGTTGGGGTTTTCCAGATTGTCGCGACTCGGCATATCGGATTCGGTATCCGTTAATATCTGCAAATTTCAGATTCATTACAAACTCTTGCGTCATATCTCATTCCTTTTCCAGCGAACTCTCGAACCCACGGATTGCGAACACACCAGCAACAATTGCGACAACGACTCTGATCCAATGGGCGATTAACCATGATGTGAGTCGGTTTCCGACCACGTTAGGCTCAACCCGTTGATCCATGAATGCGAGGTTCAGGGGCAAGTGGTACGCAATGGTTTGTACGTTGATGATTAACAGCCCAATGAGCGCATAGAGCCAGAACTGCCTCGCCCTAGAGCCTTTGTCACTCAGGAAAAACATGGCGATGGTGGCAATAAACGCGGGCAAAAGGGTAGCAACGGTCGGGTACAACAACAGTGGAAAATCCACTGCAAAGGTTGTCATAAATGCGACAGGTTCTAAGGTAGACCAGTGAAGCCCATAGCTCAGCCCGATGTTAATCATGTTCCCGGCAAAAGCTGCAATACCAATGATGGCGATAAATGCTGTGATTTTCTTCATGCTTATGTCCTTTTATGACTGCGTTGTCTTAGCAAAAGGCTATGTTGAACCTATACTTCTTGGTGGATTGTTACATCATGACACTGATAGTCACTTATCAATTCATTTGGAGCTGTGGTGCTTTGTTGAACAAGCGATAGAGAATATAAAATAGCGAGATGACAACCCAAGGCAGATACCACATCAAGAATGTCCACGTACTACCAATGTCATAGCTGAAAAAGTCAATTTCAAAGATGATGCGCGTCACGTTGAAAAGGTCTGCGACACATACAATGACAAATAGCCAAATAAAGGGTACAGCCAGTTTCGGTTGCTTCCATGCAGCATACGCCGCAATTAAGGCTGTTACCGCAGACGCATAATCGCCCCATGCCATCTGTGCAAGTGCATCTTGTGGAATCGCTACATCGGATTGACCCGGTGCGAGTAAAGACATCCCTGTAAAGCGATACGCTTGTAGTAAGAGCATCGGCAGAACAGCATATTCAAATGACAATTTCGATAGTCGTGGCAGAATATATTCAAAGAATATGAGTCCGCCTGCAAAGGCTGAGACGCTAAATTGTAGTCCTAAAATGATCCAGTAATTCATGCTTTTTTCTTTCTCCCATGAAAGGATAGGTTTATTGAAATTTTGTCGCATTCAAGCAGTAGCTGTACTCGTTTTAAGAACGGTACTTTCTTGGTTGAAAAGGCGATATACAATATAAAATTGTGAGATCAAGACAATGGGGAAAAAGGCAATTGCTACCAACCACATCACACCCACATAGTTATTGAACAGATCAACACTGATCGCAACACGCCCGACATTCGCGAGGTCGCCAAAGCTGATAATGGTGAAAATCCAGATTAAGGGTATTGCCAGGCTAGATTTAGTACGTAGGGCAAGTGCAGCGACTAAAGCGGCTATCGCCGCGAGTAAATCGCCATAGGCAATTGCTAATAACACATCGCGTGATACAGATGGGTCAACTTGCCCAACGACAAGCAACGTGAATCCAGCAAAGCGAAAGATATGCACCAATAACATCGGTAAAATGGCTGCTTCGAACGATAACTTAGAGACGCGAGGCAACACATACCAGAAAAATATCAACCCATAGGCAATGGTTGATAGCCCCGATTGTAGCCCTAAAATAATCCAATTGTTCATGATGATTTGCCCTCTCGCTACGATGCGTTAGATGTTGGTGTTGAGTAAGTTGAAATTTGCCGGACGCTTTTCAATCGGGAATTGCACCTCAACTACGGTATTATCTACATCTTCAAAACTATAAGGCTCTAAGATGATGCCGCGCATCGGTCCAGCAAATGCGTAATCGTTCATCTCTGCCCATTCACCAATCGTGCTAAAACCGATATGTGCTTCGTAGGGGGGGCCTTTATGGACATAAGTTGCCATTTCTGAAGCTGGTAATTCACGTACGATGAATGCCTGCCCATCTGCCGCCGTGAGTGGTGCATGGGTTTCTGAATTGAGAATCCGTCCTACTTCCATATCAAAATAATCAGTTGTGACACCATCTGCATGGAGAATACCCATCAAATCACCGTATTGATTGCTATTCGATTCTGCTAGTAAGGGAGAGGTAAGGTCCCAGACTTGAAAAGTAGATTCCCAATCAGGCACGATTGAACGAATGCTGATGTACATCTGGCTTGGTACTTGTTTCACTACAACATCGCGCACCCGCTGCCCACGCTCTCGAATCTGTTTAAGACGTGACTCAATCGTGCGGATACGGCGCAATTCTGCCAGAACTTGCTGCTCCATTTCAGCCTTACGCAGTAACAACATACCCTGCATTTCATCCAATGACACATCGTCTTCAATAAAGCGCCGGATTTGATCGAGCGATAAACCAAGTTCTTTGAGCGCAACAATGCGATTTAGAGCCGTTAGTTGGCTCGCACTGTAATAACGCCAACCTGTTTGCGAATCTACTTTTTGTGGTTGTAATAACCTAATATCGTCCCAATGTCGTAATTGTCGTTGAGACACCTGTGCCATTCGTGCAAATTCACCACTTGTATACATTATGTCCTGACTCTCACTCTATAATTCAAGTTTCATATATTGTTAAGGTCAGTTATGATCTTAACACCAATTCAACTGACTTAGTTTTTCATGTATAGCTTTGTGCAGGGTATATCACAGTCTGCTAAATCAAACTCATGGTGCACTCTCACTTATACTGAAGAAGAGTGCACATTGAATTTCAGCTTATTGCGATGCGATATATCGGAAGCCATCGCTAACACGAGCGATGTAACCAATTCCGGGGAATGGAAAGTGATATGCCAGCATCGGAATTTGTTCATCAGCAAGGCGTGTCATAAGGCTCTGACGTGTTTCGACCGATACAATAGGGTCTTCGATGAAGCCAAACCATTGTGGTTGTTGCACACTCACCTGCGGATGCAGTATGGCATCGACAACAAGCAGCAATTGCTCACCCTCAGATTCAATCAGGAAAGAGTAATGTCCAGGGCTATGTCCGGGTGTATGCACCGCTTGAATGCCGCTGACAACTTCGTCTTCGTTCCCATAAAATGTGAGTAATCCATCTACAGCCTCAATCGGTGCCAACTGCGCTAATGAAACTTGTGCAAAGTCCAAAAGGGGTTCTGGAACAGCGTTGCTCTTCACAAAATCATAATCAATCTGGGAGAAGTGATATTGTGCATTCGGGAAAGTCGGTTGTCCATTGGTGGTCATGCCGCCCATATGATCCCAGTGCCAATGCGAGATGATGACATCATTGATGTCTTCGGGCGCAATCCCTAGCGCGTTAAGGGTGGGGACTAATTTCCCTGTTGCTGGTCCCGCAAAGCCAGTGAGATCGCCCGTGTCAATCAATACGAGGCGGTCGCCTGTGTTGACAAGCACAATATTGAGTTGGAAGCGTGTCGTCTCTGTATCGAGGTTGTTTGCTATCAACAAGGTTGTTAACTCTTCGGGGACAGCATTGGCAGCGATTTGCCCGACAGGTACACTGGTCACACCATCACTAACAACGGTGACTTCAAATAGTCCGAGATTAAAGCGGTAAAAAGTGGCGAGTGTCGCGCTGGCAGAACTAACCTGTGCTAGTATAGGGGGCGAAGAGTTCAAAATACTACCAATCGCTAAACCTGCTGCACTGACACCCAATCCACGTAGTAAATTACGACGGGATAATGATAATGTCTGTTTGTCTGCCATTGTGATCTAACACCTTCTATTTTGGAAGAATTGAGCATAGCCACTTAAGCCTTACTGCCAAAAGATAAGTCCTTACATAATGTGAGGGTCAAGTATAATTGATCTATACTCATCTTTTACTCATCTTTAGCCAGCTTATAGTCCCCAATCTGACTAATTTATCCGCGATTGGCCCATGTGCAAACACTAGTTAGCAGTGACATTCACCCGCTATAGGGGACAGCAGAAAAGTCTCATCGTAAAGCAGAAGAAGTCGAGAAGAAGATGAAATTGGGTGGTAGAATTGAGCTGGATCATCCGGCGGGTGAGCAAACAGTTGAAAAGCTCTATGCAATACCCCAAATAGCAGCGTGCTATGCGATAGATTGGAGTTAAACATAGTGATCAAGAAGCGCAAAGTCTATGCGTACATTGTACAGGATGGCGACATTGTTTTGTTTGAACATCCGGATTACCCTCAGGCTGGCATTCAAGTGCCGGGTGGTACTGTGGAGCATAACGAAACAATAGAAGATGCTGTTCTCCGTGAAGCATGTGAAGAGACAGGGCTTGATGGCCTCAAACTCGCTCATTATCTAGGTAGACAGGATCGAGACATGCGTGATTATGACAAAGATGAGTATCATCATCGGCATTTCTTTTATCTAACCTGTACAGCACAGATCCCAAAGCGTTGGCAAAACAGAGAGCGTTACTCGAGTGAACCTGTCGCAGGTCCGGGACAACTATTCGAGTTCTACCGCTGTCCCCTCAAAACTGTACCAGACCTTATAGCTGATTTTGACATCTTTATTTCCGAGCTCAAGCGTATTCTAAGCTAACCCTATCTATCTCAACAGCATTCACTACAAACCTATTTTCTCATCGGCCTAACACACCTCGAAATCTTCGAGATAGTGTGCGATGAACGGCAACAGGCTCTTATATTTATCCAGATTGCCTCCATTGCTTTAAGTCGTTTAGAGAGCCTGTTTCCAGTACGAATCATCCGACATAATTTCTAATGCCCATTGACAGTGACTATCTGCTCTTGGATCTGAATCCCGTGCATACAAAAACGAACAACGTTCGCAGACAGACTTGCCATCTGTCTGCATTTTTTTATGAGCGTGCTATACTGAACACATATTGAATAACGAGAAGGAACAAATGCTCATGCGTCGGATAATCGTGCTGATGCTGGTGATTGCCTGTGCGGTGTGGATGCCCCTTCAGGCACAAGAATTGACCGAAACCTATCGCTGGGATGAGGAGGGCGCGCGCATCAATTATCCCTCTGATTGGGAGCAGTACATTGATGAAGCTGGCATTGTGCATCTAGCTAGCGCTGATACCGACATCTTCTTCTACTTTGAGCCTTACGATGCGGATGATGATCTCGCTGAATATGTCGAAGATGCCTTTTTGCTATACCGTTTTAACACATCGGCGACGTTCGATGCGGATGAGGTGCTGACCAGTAAGTTGACGTCGTTTGAAGATAGTGCCTCGTATGCTTATATCGATATGCTCGATGGGGAATCCTTCGAGCGTGAGATCTTCGCCGTGCCTCTCGCTGAGACGTGGGTGGCGATGGCGATTGCCGTGCCAGTTGTCGATGATGTCCTCAGCGAGAGCGAAACAGTGCTAGAAATCCTCAGCTCACTGGCGTTGAGTGATGCTGATAGCGTCGGTACGGATGTCATGCTGGATAATGGCTACACGATGACACTGGGCGCAGACTGGCAAGCGGTCGGCGAGGGCTTCAGCAACGGTGAAATCACGGTCACGCTTGCCTATTTCCCGATTGAGAACCCGCGCACCGATACCCGCGCCAGTCGTCTGCGGGCAATGTACAACGCGGTGCGTGCCGGTGATGCGCCCTTCGACGAAGACCTGATCTTATTCATTGATCTGAACAATGACGAAAACGCCGTTGCCTATGTCTACCAAGAAACGGCGTACAGCATCTTAATCGCGTTCAGCCCGGATGATGATATTGTGATCGTCGCGCAATCTATCGCCAATGATGGTGGGGACAGCGACACGGTGCTGGATTTCTCGGAAGATTTTTATGTGCTGATCGAGAGTATCCGCTGAAATCAGCCTCACGCATCTCGCTCACTCGTGTCCTATGCCTGTGCGACCTGCTTCGTTATAATGAGTGCATGTTAAGGAATTGTCAGAAAGTAGTTTTATGATGAGCACACACGCACGCAACACCGGCATCGCGCTTGATCTGGGCTGGGTGAATGAGACACACGTCAACCCTAGCGCCACTCAACGACGCGCTGCTACGCTCGGCACACGGCGTTCTGTCAAGAAAGAATGGCAAGCCGCGTGGTTGCTGAAAGCGATCACCTGCATTGACCTGACCACGCTCGCGGGTGACGATACGCCCGGCAACGTGCGCCGACTCGCCGCCAAAGCCCGCCAACCGGTTCGGCAGGATATTTTAGAGGCGCTCGGTGTCGGTGATCTCAAGCTGACCACCGGCGCAGTCTGCGTTTACCATGCCCGCATCCCCGATGCGCTCGAAGCGCTCGTCGGCACAAATATTCCTGTCGCCGCCGTATCGACCGGCTTCCCTGCTGGACTCAGCCCTTTCAAACAGCGCATTCAGGAGATCAAAGCGTCGGTGGCGCTCGGCGCTCGCGAGATTGATATAGTCATTACCCGCGAGCATGTCCTGCGGGGGAATTGGGAGGCGCTCTACAACGAAGTCTGCGAAATGCGTGCCGCTTGTAGCGATGCCCACATGAAAACCATCCTCGCCACCGGTGAACTCGGTCCCCTGTGGAATGTCGCCAAAGCGAGCAAGGTCTGCATGATGGCAGGCGCGGATTTCATCAAGACATCTACCGGCAAGGAATCGGTCAATGCCACGCTCGAATTCGGCTTGACGATGACGCGCACCATCCGTGAGTATCAGACGATGACGGATTTCAAGATTGGCTTCAAACCAGCGGGAGGCATTCGCAGTGCCAAAGAGGCGCTGACGTGGCAAGTGCTGATGAAAGAAGAACTCGGCAACGAGTGGCTTCAGCCAGATTTGTTCCGCTTCGGCGCGAGTAGCCTGCTGACTGACATCGAACGCCAGCTATCACACCACGCCACCGGACGCTACGCCGCCCGTCATCACATGCCGATGGGGTAACCACACACCACACAAACGAAAGAGGAGAGATCATGCCCTCGATACAAGAGATTTTTGACACGATGGATTACAGCCCTGCACCGGAATCAGACAATGCCGCGCAAGCGTGGCTGGATGCTCACGAACGCCAGTTCAATCTGTTCGTCGATAATGAATGGCTTGCGCCCGAAAACGGTTATTTTGAGGTGACTGCCCCCGCAACCGGCGCTCATCTGGCACAGGTTGCCGATGCCTCCGCTGCCGATGTCGATCAAGCGGTGCGTGCCGCTCGTGCCGTCTTCGAGGGCTGGCGCACAACCAGCGCCCACGAACGCGCCCGTTATCTCTATGCCATCGCTCGCAACATCCAGAAGCACGCCCGCCTGTTCTCGGTACTGGAATCGCTTGATAATGGCAAGCCCATCCGTGAATCCCGCGATCTGGATATTCCGCTCGTGGCACGTCATTTTTATCACCATGCCGGATGGGCGCAGTTGATGCCTACAGAACTGGCAGACTATCAACCACTCGGCGTGATCGGGCAGGTGATCCCATGGAATTTCCCCCTGCTGATGCTGGCGTGGAAGATCGCGCCGGCGCTGGCGATGGGCAATACCATCGTCATCAAGCCCGCCCCTTACACCCCCCTGACCGCGCTCTTATTCGCGGAGATCGTCCGCAATAGTGGCTTGCCGGCAGGGGTGGTCAACGTCGTGACCGGCGGTGACGAGGCCGGCGCCTCCCTGACTGCCCACCCTGACATTGATAAAGTGGCGTTCACGGGTTCGACGCATGTCGGGGGGATCATTCGGCGGGCGATTGCTGGCAGTGGTAAAAAGCTCTCGCTAGAACTCGGCGGAAAGTCGCCGTTCATCGTGTTTGAAGATGCCGATATCGACGGCGCGATTGAAGGCATTGTCGATGCCATCTGGTTCAATCAAGGGCAAGTGTGCTGTGCGGGTTCGCGCTTGCTGGTGCAGGAGAACATCGCCGATAGCTTTGTAGAGGCATTGCGTCAGCGCATGAGCAAATTGCGCGTGGGCGATTCGCTCGATAAGAGCATCGACATCGGCGCGGTGGTCGATCCGGTGCAGTATCAGACCATTGAGAAATGGGTGCAGGTAGGCGTTGAAGAAGGCGCGACGATCTATCAACCGGATATTCCCTTACCGGAAACCGGATGCTTCTACCCGCCCACCTTGCTGACCAACGTCACGCCTTCATCCAGCGTGGTGCAAGAAGAAATCTTCGGGCCGGTGCTGGTGGCGATGACCTTCCGCACACCTGCCGAAGCGATTGAACTGGCGAACAACACGCGCTACGGACTCGCCGCGAGTATCTGGAGCGAGAACATCAACACTGCGCTGGAAGTCGCGCACCGCGTCAAGGCAGGGAGTGTGTGGGTCAACAGCACCAACTTGTTCGATGCTGCCAGTGGTTTCGGTGGCTACCGTGAGAGTGGCTTCGGGCGTGAGGGCGGCAAAGAAGGCTTGTATGAGTATGTGCGCCCGACATGGCAAGCTCGCCCGCGCCCACAGCTCGATGCTGACGCGCTCGACGTGAAAGCTTGGTCAGCGCACGTGCCGCCACATCCCAACGATACGGCTCCCGCGTCGAACGGTTTCGCGATGGTAGATCGTACCAGCAAATTATATATTGGTGGCAAGCAAGCCCGCCCCGATGGCAACTATAACCGTCCCATTCTTAACCCCAAAGGCGTGGAAGTGGGGCAGGTGGGCGATGGCAACCGCAAAGACATCCGTAATGCGGTCGAAGCCGCCCACAAAGCACGCGGTTGGGCAGATCGCACGCCCCACAACCGCGCTCAAATCTTGTACTACATCGCGGAAAATCTCGCGGTGCGTGCCGATGAATTCGCTTCGCGTCTGGTCAGTATGACCGGTTGCAAGAAAGCCGATGCAGTGCGCGAGGTGCAACAATCAGTGGAACGATTATTCACCTATGCGGCGTGGTCGGATAAATACGGCGGAACGGTGCAAGAAACCACACTGCGCGGGATTGTCGTCGGCTACAATGACTATCTGGGCGTGATCGGCATCGCCTGCCCTGACGACGCGCCCCTGCTCAGTTTTGTCTCGCTGATCGCGCCGGCGATTGCTCGCGGGAATACCGTCATCGTTATCCCGTCGGAGCGTTACCCGCTCAGCGCTGTCGATTTCTATCAGATTCTCGACACGTCCGATTTACCCGCCGGCGTGGTGAACATCGTCACGGGAAAGCGCGATCATTTGACGAAAACGCTCGCCGAACATGATGATGTCGATGCGCTGTGGTATTTCGGCACCGCAGAGGGCAGTTATTTCGTCGAACATCTGGCTTCGAGCAACATGAAGCGCACATGGGTCAATTATGGCGAAGCCCGCGATTGGTCAGACGCGCATCAGGGTGCGGGGCACGAGTTCTTGCATCACAGCGTGCAAGTCAAGAATATCTGGGTGCCGACAGGTGTCACCTAGAGCGCATCGTGGTACAGGGGCGTTGTTTAGTCCCCTGTACACCTTAAAATTATATGACATCATATAATATATCCCAAATTATCCCACTTTATCCCAAATTTGAGGCTTATGGCGTTCCGAATTCATGTGACCAACCAGGCAATTCGCCAACTCGATATTTTACCCGGCACCCCGCCGCAACTGGTGGTATGGTCGCGCCGGGATCGCGCCTATCTCTATGATTTAGATGATGGTACGTTTCTTGATGAGATGTTACTCGACATGCCCACTGTCATTGACCGTAGCAGCGATGTATGGGGGCGCTTTATCGCTCAGACTAAAAGTTCTAAAAGCCCCTATTACCTGCCCTGTATACGGGTGGGTGCGCTGGAGATGCTGACGACTGATGATGGTGCACTGCGTTTTTATCGTCAGTCTGATGATCGTCTGTTCATTGATAGTGAAGGACATGTCGACGAACTGCGCCTTGTTGGTGGGGAGCGTCTGATTCAATGGGATTTGGATCGGGCACTGGGCACGTTAGTCGGTCTGGATGAGACACTCAAACTACACATCTATCAGCAGGGCATCCGTGTGGGTGCGTTTGATATCGGGCTGGCGCGTGATCCGGCTTTACGCGCTAGCGTGGCTATCGCACGCGGAGCCGGTGCTATCTACGCCACCGACGGACAACAACTGGTGCATGTCGATAATGGCGGGCGCGTCCACAAAACACTAACAACCCATTATGATATCGGGCAAATGGCTTGTGCGCCTAACGGTGGGATGGTGGTCACCAGTGATCTTGAGTCGGGCGTGTTGCGGGCGTATCGAGGGGAGGGATTGGTGCTGACACATCAGAAATTTGCGATTGACTTAGTTGCTGATGCCAATCAGGTGCAGTTGTTAGCGGATTTGCCCCCTATCGGCACAGCAACCAACGCGCTCACGGCATATAATCGCGGGGTGATCGCCTTTGCGATGTCGGGCGTAGTTTGTGTGACGGATGTCAAACGTATGGATGAGATTCCGCGTCCACGTCCTCTCTTATGACCTGACGTGCCACGGTCAAACACGCGCGATAAAGGCTTTCGGCATGTACACGCGTAGGGTATTGTATAATTCGAGACGCGCTACAGGCTTGGCTAAGTAGGCATCGCAACCAGCGTTTAAGCACAATTCACGGTCACCATGCATCGCGTTCGCAGTCAGCGCCACTATCGGCAAATTGGCGGTGCTATGATAGGCTTTGAGACGACGTGTGACTTCTAAACCGTCAATATCAGGCAGATTAATATCTACCAGCACCAGATCAGGTTTTTCATCGATGGCTAGATCAATGCCGGTGATGCCTGTGCTAGCTTCCAGCATAGTAATCCCTACACGTTGCAGGTGCTTCTTCACCAGACGCATGTTGAGCGCGTTATCTTCGATGTAGAGAACCTTATTCATAACGTTACCTTACAATTGAGTTTTTGATATTAATTAACTTTACCACAATTAATTCACAGAAACGTTAAGAAGTTGTATGGGTTCGTGTGTTCTTTCCCAAAATTTTGATTTCATCACTGGCGTTTGGGGGATATGCGAGTGTCGAGAGTCGAAATAGAGGGAGTAGTCTGTCCCGCTACTTTGGCGGGACAAATACTCTCTGACTTAACGCTACCAGGTCATATGAATGATGGTTTTTTCGCCGTGTCTATCAATGCCTTGCTGTAGCGAATCTTCATCATAATACACGCGAAATTTCGTGCCTTCGGGGGCAAATTGACGCATAAACCCGTAGGCTGCTCCATACCATAGGTCGTCGGGTTCAAAGACACGGATGATGAGTTTTGCATGGGTTTCACTGACTGTTTCGGCATGAACACTCCCTATATCACTTCCACGATAGTTCATGTTATAGATATCATCTGCCATATGCACTTTTTCCATCAAGGACAGCTGTTCAAATTCAGCAGGGAGGTGTAAGTTCTTCACCTGTGTCATGCCAATCGAAACAAAATTGAATATATTGCCGAGTTCATTAATGTCGTTGAGCACATTCACCCATTGCTGTGCTGGATACCACGTATCCGGTTGAACATTGCTTAATCCATGCTTCTTTAAAATATGCATGAACTGTTCACTGCCAACTGCCTGCTCAAAGTCGATGACGGCTTGACCAATAACTTCAGTATCCGGTGAAAACAGCTGATATTGACTCATACAACGCCTCTTTAATCCTCTATCGGGTCATTAGAAATAGCCTACTAACATATTATGACACAACATTACTAAATTTTGCGTAAAGAAATTTGGGGATATGTCCGGTTCGCAAAATGTGTACTTATAGAGATCAGATTATGGTACACTGAGACGTAGTTACGGACATCTCAAGTGAACACGAGGAGCTACATCATGCGGACACTGATGAGTAACTTTCAATTCATGCTGTTATGGAGTTTAGGCAGTATCGTGTCGCTGTTTGGCACAACGATCATAACCGTCATCATCGTATTGATTGCTAGCTTGCTGACGCTGTTCAATCTCAATCAACTCATTCTGAGTGGTACAACCGCACTGTTGATCCTAGGTGTGATAGCCACCTGTATCGGTCTTTTCAGTGGTCTGATCTATGGCAACGTCCAAAAAACGATCCTGCGCCGTCACACGCGGGAACCATGGCGCGGATGGCTCATCACTAGCATCGTCGGTCATGTGGTCGGCTTCAATTTAGCGACCGCCTTGATCTTCGTGCAGGGTATCGGTTATGTGACATGGGCGGTTTTGCCATCCAGCGAAACCCTGATGTGGTTTGGTTTTCAGGTGCTGGTGGTGATTTTCGGATGTGTGGGCATCAGCCAGATGATCGCGCTTCAGCAGTACGTGATCGGCGCGTGGGCGTGGATCCTTGCGAACATCGTGGCAGGCGTGGTGCTGTTCAGCTTGTTAGCTTTCGGCATCTTCAGCTGGGCACTGACGGCTCCGCTCGTGATCCTATCGCTATTTTTGGTGGGTGCCTCGCCCGGCATCGTGACGGGTTTTGCGATGGTGTGGTTGGTAGCGAGTAACTGGCGCGATCAGTGAATCTACTCATATTTGCCCGCGTGCGGTAATAGATCAGTCGCTTTAACCGTCTGAAAGCTACAGACATTAAGCGAACAGGAGGGCAAGCTATGCCAATCTTCGATACACCAATTACCAGTGATGATCACAATCTGAAAAAAGTGCTTCAGCAAAATTTGCCAGTCATGCTGATTTTGCATCAGGGCGGGATCGACAAACCACTGGAGGATGCGCTCGCTAAAGAGGCGAAGAAAAACGCAGGTGACCTGTTGATGGTGCGTGTCGATACCACACAAAGCCCTGATACGCATGTGCGCTATGGCGAACCGCCTCTGCCAGCTCTGGTGAGCTTTACCGCAGAGGGTAAAGTGAAAGCAGATGCCGGACAGATCCGCCCGCGTGACCTACGCGATCACATCAAGCACTTATTAGATGATCGCCCTTTACCGCGTCGTGGCGCATCACAAGCAACAGTTACCAACCAGCCGATCACCGTCACCGATCAGAGCTTCCGTGCTGAGGTGCTCAAGAGTTCAGTTCCGGTGCTAGTTGATTTTTGGGCGACATGGTGCGCGCCCTGTCATCAAATCGCCCCACATGTCGAGATGCTTGCCAAAGAATATGCAGGCAAGATCAAAGTCGCAAAACTCGATGTAGATCGTAATCAAGTCATTGCCGGACGGTATAACATCCGCTCTATTCCGACGCTAATCGTCTTTGAGAACGGGCAACCGGCATCTCGTATCACTGGCGCGGACATCACCGGTTTACGGCGCATGGTCAAACAATTTGTGACAGAATGAGTCAGTGCGCATACCCTGTGCGTTATAGCGTATGGGGTATGCTTTAAGTGTTTTATTAATTCAGCTATTTAAAATCGTACTTAATTACAGTAAGCTATTAAAGAGGGTGGGCGTTATCGTGAAAGATGGTCTTGCTTATTAGCAACACATCACGATAGTCGCGTATAACACCGCATCACCGTATCATCATAATATTTGCTACACATTTGTGACGGTGTACAATGAAAGTGACCAGCTACAATCCAGACCAACTACTAAGGCTGTGTCGCACATTATCATCAGAGCAGATGCTTTGACATGACTGATGATCACAAATGATAGGTTAGAGATTGGATTTATTTATGGCAACATCTCAGGACACCCAATCAATCCCATTAAATGACCCGCGTTTTCAGGCGATGTTAGCCGCACTTGAAGATAACGAAGGGACAGCGTCGTTATCTGAATTCAACGAAGTGCTGTTAGTCATTGATGGTATGATTGCTCGTATTGTGATTCAAGATAATCAAGAATACCGCCTCGGCCGGTTCAAAGTCACCAGTCATAATGAACTTGACCTCAATCCCTACGGTGCGTTACATCATGGTGTATCGCGTATCCATGCCAAGATCATCATGGATCAGGGTAAACTGTTCATCGTTGATCTGGGCAGTTCCAACGGAACCTATGTGCGACGCACGCGCCTGCACCCCTATGAGCCAGCACTTTTACGGCAAGGGGATGAATTATTATTAGGTCGGATGCGGATTCAAGTCATGTTCCAATAGGTTGATATAAGCAGGCTAATAGAGATGGAACGCCCGTTGCGGGGTCAGATGTGGGGATGGTATTCTGACAGATGAGCAAGCGAGGTGTATCATGAGTGACGAACTCAAACCAACGAAGCAGCTTGAAATCAGCGAAGAAGCCCTGCTGGAAGCTGCTCGCAGACAGCGTACCCTCGGTACGGCGCGTCTGGGTAAGGTGCGCGAGGTGATGTTGTTGGTGGATCAGGAGATCCGACAGCTGAGCCTACATAATGACGTATCCTACTTATTAGGGCGCTTTGATCGGCGTAAACCCAGCGGTAACCACATTGACCTTAGTCCATTCAAGGCGAATGAGCGTGGTGTATCACGCATTCATGCGCAAATACACATGGCAAATGATCGACTATACATCACAGATATGGACAGCACGAACGGCACAATCGTCGACGGTGCTCGTCTGCAACCGCATCAGGCTGTTGTTTTACGTCAGGGATCAGATGTCCTGCTCGGTCGATTACACATCCAAATCATGTATAAATCCACTACCGAAGACGAAACCTCATAAGTACTCCAATCTGCTTGATCTAATTTGCGCAATCCCTGCCGAAATACATCCTGAATAGCAACTTTCTGCACGGATATGCGTAAATGAGTATGACATCACATATTAAGGATGAATATAGATGACAACACTCGTGCTTGGAGCAACAGGCGTTACTGGGCGTTTACTGGTAAAGCAACTGCTAGAACAAGACGTGAGCGTCAGAGTCATTGTCAGATCGCCGGATAAACTACCCGAAGCCATCCGCAACCACAGCAACTTATCCATAATCCATGCCAGTGTGTTAGACCTCGGCGACAATACACTCATTCAGCATGTCAAGGGCTGTGATGCGGTTGCTTCATGTCTTGGGCATACCATGAATTTTCAGGGCATTTTCGGTCATCCGCGCAGGCTGGTGACGGATGCGACCAACAGGATATGCGATGCGATTAAAGCAAACAACCCTGATCAGCCTGTCAAGTTTGTGCTCATGAATACGGCTGGTAATAGTAACCGCGATCTTTCAGAACACATTTCATTTGCCCAGCGTTGTATGATCTGGCTCATCCGCCTACTGTTACCCCCCCATGCGGACAATGAGCAAGCGGCAGACTACTTGCGCGTGGAGATTGGTCAAGATGACCCTGTGATCGAATGGGCAGTGGTTCGTCCCGATAATTTGATTGATAACGACGACGTGACGGAGTACGAGGTACACGCCTCACCGATCAGAAGCGCCATATTTGACCCGGGCACAACGAGTCGGGTGAACGTCGCGCATTTCATGGCTAATCTGATCACTGACCGTTCTATATGGGACAATTGGAAAGGGCAAATGCCAGTCATCTATAACAAAACGTCAACGTAACTTGAATGTCGATGTCTGTTGCGTCCTAATCTCTCCTAATCATCTGCTGACTGAGCAATATCTGTTGGGATAAGGGAGTAAGTTAACAACTTGCCCGCGCACCCTTTACAGAACATAAGTTCTAATCTATACTGTGTGTTCATCGCACATCCGCAAACCCACCATAAATACGCACGTATCTGATAGCGAGTTGGTTGAATACAAGGACATGATGACTAACAAATACAGACATTTCAACTGTTTCGGGGTGTGGGCATCGGTGCTGATTATCGCACTCTTCGTGTATCCCTTCGTCGCCAACAGCGCCATGAAGATGATCCGTCAGCAACAGCAAGGCGTGATCGCGCCTTTGTTCACTGATCAGGTACAACATTGGGAAGATCAAATTGCGTTGTGGTCAGATGCATATGAGATTAACCCCAATCTGATGGCAACGATCATGCAGATTGAATCTTGTGGACATCCGACGGTGGTCAGCCACGCGGGCGCGCGCGGGCTCTTTCAGGTGATGCCATTTCACTTTGACAACGGTGAGAACATGCTTGATCCACACACCAACGCCTTCCGCAGTGCCAATTTTATCCGCGAGTGTACGGGCTATGCTGACGGTGATATTGGTTTGATCTTAGCCTGTTACAATGGTGGGCCATCGGTGACCATGCGTGATTTTAGCACATGGCCTGACGAAACTCAGCGATATTATGTGTGGGGCTTGAGCATTTACCGCGATGCCATTGGTTTTCAGACCAATAGTGCTACCCTCAATGAGTGGTTGCAGGCCGGTGGATCTCACCTTTGTAATAGTGCTAGTGTCGCACTCAGCCAATATCGGTGAGCCTCTGTATCAGCTCTAATACAGAGTACACGCGGGTTTCAGCCCTGTACATTACGCATAATTGCACTAGAATAGGGCGTTGAGCTGAGTAGAGATAAGGTGAGTGATGGCAAAAATCTTAATCGCAGAAGATGAAGATTTGGTGCGGTATTTGTTGAAGATTGCACTCCAGAACGACGGGCATCAGACGCTGACCGCGATCAATGGGCGTGAGGCGCTTCTGCAAGTAGATGTACATCAACCGGACATAGTCTTGCTCGATTTGCGGATGCCGGGCATTGATGGCGCACAGGTCATCCGGTCGATACGCGCCAACCCCATCTATACCCATATGCGTATTGTTGTCATCACCGGTATCGCCCCACCGATTATGCCCATCAGTGGCGGACATGTGGATCTCGTTCTAGAGAAACCTGTTCCCATCCAAGACCTCATGATGCACATTCAGCGTCTTTTATGAGGCATACTCATCAGTTCACCATCACTGCCGACCACGCGCTCATAGAGCAAATCTTCGTCAATGTTGCCATTCTGCAAACGCTGATATAACTCTTCTAATTCTTCATCGCTCATATCACGGATCATGTCATCGAGACGCTGACGCTTGCGTTTTTCAAATGCTTGCAGGTTCTGCTCGGTATGTGCACCTTTCTTGTTGTCGCTATCAATCACCATCTTCATCATCACGACGAGCGGGGCAATCATAATTGCCGCGAAAGGAATTGCAACCGGCCCCAGAGTATTCGCCAGATAAACGATGACGGCCAGATAACCAAACCACGCCCACACAATACCTGTAAGGTTTTTTTCTTTCATGTGCTGATGCTCCTCATTTTTGATTGTATTTTAATATATGATACGCTAATTTTGCCAAACAGTTGCAATTTGTTCGATAATGGGGCGATGTAGTGATGCATGACTGGGTTCTCTGTGGTAATCTTGTCATATCACACAGTTCACATAGAAAAAGCTGCCTCAGCAGTTTGGATACAGTGTCAATGATTGGAACAAAACTAAACGACAGGTACGAAATCCAGAAATTACTAGGGGAAGGTGCGACTTCCACCGTTTATTTGGGTGTGGATAGTGTCCTCGGACGGCAAGTGGCACTCAAGATCTTGCACCCACACGTTCGCGATACGACGCGCAAACGCTTCTTTCAAGAGGCGATGGCGGCGGCACAGCTCAATCATCCCAATATCATGGCAATTCATGATCGCGGGGAAGATCAGGGACGTGATTATCTCGTGGTCGAATATGTACAGGGGCGTCCACTGACCGAATTCATTCCGACTGATGTCAACAACGTGGCGCGTCTGGGTGCACAGATTGCCAGTGCCCTGCACTATGCCCATGAGCGCGAGATTATCCATCGGGATATCAAGCCCGCCAATATTATGGTCACCCCCGAAAATAATATCAAAATTATGGATCTGGGTCTGGCATTGCCCCGCGAAGCCAAACGGGTGACCGCACCCGGTATGGTGATCGGCACGCCGGCGTATATCTCGCCGGAACAGGCAAAGGGTAAAGACCTTGACCACCGCACTGATATTTATTCGTTAGGGATCGTGTTGTTTGAGATGGCAACCGGCGAACTGCCGTTCAACGCGGATGATATCACAGCATTGCTGTTGCAACATGTGCAACAACCGCCCCCCCGCCCGACGCTGATGAATCCGGATATGCCGATTGCGTTAGAGAACGTGATCCTCAAAACACTGGAGAAAAACCGTGATCGGCGCTTCAAGACTGCGCAAATTCTCGCCGATGCCCTACAAGCTACGATGATTTCAGGGCAGACGAGTGTCGGTGATAATGTCTCGCCGGATATGACCTCAACCTTCTCTAAACCGCCGATGGCACAAGCCACAATCATCCGTGTGGTGCTGGCAGACGATCACCAGTTGTTGCGCTCGACACTCTCCAATTATCTCGGCACGCACGATGATATTATGGTGGTTGCTGAAGCAGGCAACGGCGACGATGCGCTCCAGCAGACGCTCATACATAAGCCCGATTTACTCTTGCTTGATCTCAACATGCCGGGCAAGAGCGGTTTGGATGCTCTGCCGGAGATTCGTCAGCAAGCGCCAGATGTCAAGGTGCTAGTGCTGACCGGGCGGGATGACGATCATTACATAATGCGTGCTCTGCGCTCCGGCGCGAGTGGCTACGTGCTCAAATCCACTGATGAGAAGAAATTAGTAGAGAGCATCCGTAATGTGATGGCGGGTGATATGGTATTAGGGCGCGGAATTGCTGAGAAAGTAGTCTCCGGGCGCTTGTACCACAATGATAAAGCGCTCGATGATCGTGAGATGGAGGTACTCTTGCACATCGCCGCCGGCATGGACAATGAGATCATCGCTGAGAAGCTCAGCATCAGCATCACCGATCTGGTTGAGGTTAATGCGCGCCTGCTGGACAAACTCGGCGTGCGTGATCGTCAATCTGCTGCGCTGAAAGCCTTGCGTGAAGGCTTAATCCTCGTGGAAGATATCCATGAACTACAAACTCGCTATTAAACGGTGAATCCGTTATGGGCGTAATCGAATTACGCCCACTATGCCTCTATGTGATCTGCAACCTAGCTCAACCACTCAAAATATGACCCATCTGAGATAAAATTGGCAGAATTTTTGTTCTATTCTTACTGCATACTTATACATTTTATGGTATGCTTGATTGTGTACAGGTAAACAACACGCAATTAATAACACATCTATCTAAGAGCACGGCTATAATCTATTTGCAAAAACCAACGTATGGTGGAATGAGACACGCTTTCCACTTTAACGTGAAGTAGTTAGGTGTATAACTCATGGGCTATGACGATCCCAACGAATACGAATATGAAGACGAAGATTACTACGACGATGATGAAGATTATCTCGATTACACTGAAGACCTAAACGATAGTTCTTCTCGTTCGGCAATGCGTGATCGTATCACGCCGTTTAACAGTGGCAGTAGCGGTTTGCCAGGGTCGTCGAGTAGCACACGCTTCGGTGACAGTAGTTCGTCGCGCTTCTCCAACCGCAAAAATGATAAAGCTGATGAGGATAGCAGTTCATCGCGCTTCAGCAGTGGCAGTATCTCGTCGCGTTTTAATAGTGGTGGCAGTGGCAGTAGTAGTAGCAGTGGCTCGTCGCGCTTTAATAGCAGCAGCAGTGGCAATGACAGCAGTAGCGGCAGCACGTCATCACGTTTTGGTGGGAGCGGGAGCAGTAGTTCATCGCGCTTTGGCAACAGTAGCACCAATGATAGCACGTCATCACGTTTTGGCGGGAGCAGTTCATCGCGCTTCGGTGATAGTGGTGATAGTAAGAGCCGTAACAGCAGCACGTCGTCACGTTTTGGCGGGTCATCCTCCACGCCTGATAGAAAATCCCCGCAATCACCCACACCCAAAAGTGCATCAAAAGCACCCACTAAACCCGATGAGGGAGAGAAATCGGGTGGGTTTGATCTTGGTGGGATGATCGGCAACCTGCGGGATAAATTGCCCATCGGCGGTGGCGATGAAACCGATAAAAAGCCCGCTAATAAAAAAGATGATAGCGACGGCGGTGGCATGATGGCGAGCCTCGGCGGGTTGTTATCTCGCGGTAAAAAAGAAGATGATAAGAAACCATCAAGCAGAGATGGCGATAAAGCGAACCGACTCGCTAATTTGCGGGAAGCGGTGCCCTTCGGCAGTAAGAAAGATAGTGACAACAAGAAGCCGGCTAATCAATCCACTAAGAAAGCTGGCAAAGACGAGAAGAAAAGCGGCAGTGGATTTGGTTTTTTCAACCGTGGCAAGAGCGATGACGACAAAGCGAATGCAAAACCAAGGACATCATCGCCCACAAACAAGAAAGCCAGTACTGCCGGTGAGAGCGAGAAATCGGGCGGATTCCTCAATAATTTGAGAGGCATGTTCGGTTCTAGCAAGAGTGATAAAGACACACGCACACCCACCACTAAAAAAGCGAGTACGCCTAAAGTCCCTAAAGCCGAGACCGGCGACGGGCTGACGCTCGATAATTGGTTGGATATCATCGGCGTGGGGCTGGTCGTGGTGGCGCTGGTGCTGTTCTTCAGTGGTTTGAGCCGTGAACAGGCCGCAATTGGTGCAATCCACACCACACTTGGTCAGTTATTTGGCTGGGGTGCAATCATGGCACCGATTGTGATGTTTATCGTCGGTGTATGGCTAATTGTGCGACACTTTGGGGAAGAAGCGCCGACTGTTGACCCGATTCGCGTGGCGGGTGCGGTGATGGTGTTCATCGCGACCTTGTATTTCCTCCAATGGTATGATTCGTTTAGCTATGTGGGCATCACTGCTGACGATGGCACAACAACCCGCATGTTACTGCGGGCACGCCTCAATATTGCCTGGCAGGAGCAACTTGCCGGCGGTGGCGTGATCGGCGCAGAGCTTTATTATTTCATGGTGACGACTGTCACTGAAATTGGCGGGTTCTTACTGATGAGCTTCCTCAGTTTGGTGGGTATCATGTTCATCACACGGATGAGTGCCGCCGAGATTTTGCGTGCGGTAGCAGGGATCACGCTGGCAATCCGCGAGAATATGAAGCAACGGGCTATCCAGCGCCGTGCCGAGCGCCAGTTGGCGACCCAGCAGGCAGCAGAAGCCCAACTGGCAACTGCGGGCAACGCGCCTTCCGTGCCAGTATCTGCACCGCCGGCTGAAGCCAACGCGCAGGCAGACGCGCTCGGACGTGAAATCCGCATGACAGTCGGTGGACATGCTGAGACAGTCTCGGTGAATAACGGTCAACAGGGCGCGGCACAGACTGCCTATGGGCCTCCGGTACAGGCGATGCCCATGCAATCTGGCAGTGATCAGCATAGCAATGGTAATGGGTTATTCGGGCGTTTATCGCTCTTTGGGCGTAGTGGCAACAATCAGCCCGAAGCCAGCCCACCACCACCGACAACGCTCCCGCAAATGCCCTTGCCGATGGATGACGGCTACAGCCATTTCGACACAGGGCCTTTTAAGCCGGTAGCGCGTCCTGCGCAACAAGCACCGGAGAATCTCTCGCCACCCTCTGTAGCAGAAGAGGTGGAAACACCGGCAGATTTGCCACCGACACCCGACAACACGCCCGATGATGAGGTCGCGCAACCGAGCGCTGAAGCGCGGGCAACGCACGAAGTCAATGATTATTTACAACAACGGCAAGAGCGTCTGGACAAACTGCGTAAAGGCGAGATCGGCCCCATCTCACAGAGCGCGATGGCACGGGCACGCACTCAGGATGTGTCGTCAGTATTTGTGCCGTCCAGTGAAGGTGAGCGCGAACGCGCCTTCGCCGCTACAACCGAACAAGATGATGAGGATTACACACCACCGAGCAAACTGCCTTCAGCACAAGCTGATGCTGATACCACACCCAAACAGCAGATGCTCTCTGTGCCAGTGGATAAGCCGAAATCGAGTGAGGTCACCTCAAGCAAGGTCAAGGTCAACTGGCGCTTGCCGGATTATCGCACGCTTTTGAGTTCCGGCAGTGAGCAAGAATTTGACCGCGAGTACCTGCTGAAGCAAGCGCGTATCATCGAAGAAACGCTGGAATCCTTCGGCGCACAGGGGCGTGTGGTGGAAGTCAACACGGGGCCGGTGATCACGCAGTTTGGCGTGGAGCCGGACTACATCAGCGGGCGCGGTGGACGTAAACAGCGCGTGAAAGTATCCGCGATTGCCAGCCTCGATAAAGACTTGCAATTGGCACTCGGTGCGCGGTCGATCCGTGTCGAAGCGCCCGTGCCGGGTAAGGGCTATGTCGGCGTGGAAGTGCCGAATGCTGAGAGTACCCTGGTTTCCCTGCGCGATGTGATGGACTCCGCGAGCTTCTCCAAGCACAAATCTCCGTTGGCGATTGCGCTCGGTCAGAGCGTGTCCGGCGCACCGATCAGCGCCGATCTATCGACGATGCCACACTTGTTGATTGCTGGCACGACCGGTTCCGGTAAGTCCGTGTGTGTCAACAGCATCATCGCGTCGATCATCTCGCGCAATACGCCCGATCAAGTCAAGTTCATCATGGTGGATCCCAAGCGCGTGGAGCTGACCGGTTACAATGGTATCCCGCACCTAGTTGCACCGGTTGTGGTCGAGCTGGAGCGCATCGTGGGTGTACTGAAATGGGTCACCCGTGAGATGGATGCGCGTTACAAGCAGTTCAGCGATGCGGGCGCACGTAATATCGACGATTTCAACAAACACCGTGATCCCAACACCACCGAGCAGATGCCGTACATGGTGGTCATCATCGATGAGTTAGCGGATTTGATGATGCTGGCACCGGAGGAGACCGAGCGCACGATCACCCGTATTGCGGCACTGGCACGTGCGACAGGCATTCATCTGGTGATCGCCACACAGCGTCCCTCGGTGGATGTCGTCACCGGCTTGATTAAAGCGAACTTTCCAGCGCGTATTGCCTTCGCTGTGGCGGGTTCGGTTGATAGCCGCGTGATCCTCGATCAACCGGGCGCGGAACGCTTGCTCGGTAAAGGCGATATGCTCTACCTCAGCGGAGATAGCCCCGCACCACTACGTTTGCAGGGTGTGTATGTCTCCGATATGGAGATCAACAACATTGTGCGCTACTGGAAGATGCAAGGAATCAAACAACCAGAAGCTGCCCGCACCAGTGCGCTATCATCAAACTTTGTGGTGGAAAAAACGCCAGTTGCCAGCCCGTCATCGGCTTCGACTAGCACATGGAACACCGGCGACGCTGACGACAACGACGACTTGCCACTGTTCGCTAGTGCCCGTCAGAACGCCAGCGCCAATGATAGTGATGAAGTCGAACTGACCAAGCAAGAACTCACCGGCGATGTTAAAGAGGGCAACGAAGATGAACTGTACGATAAAGCGGTTGATCTCGTGCGTCGTCTTGATAAAGCCAGCATCAGCCTGTTGCAACGGCGCTTACGCATCGGCTATACCCGCGCCGCCCGCCTGATTGATGTGATGGAAGCGCGAGACGTAGTCGGCCCTGCCAAAGATGGCAGTAGCAAACCGCGCGATGTCCTGCCAGAATAGGCGAGACACAGCTATCCCACACGGAACAACATATGCAGGGGGCGTACCACAAGGTGTGCCCCTTTTGCTGTGAGATCCTGCTCATTGTCCAATTCATCGTCATTCGGTATACTTTGGGATATTGCGAGTAACTTTTGGGATATAATGCGTGATTTTGCCCCAAAAATCACCCCAAAATTCACATAAAATCCATCACAAACGATTCTACTACGCGAAAGAGGACGCTCAATGAGAATTAGTGTGTTACAGGAAAATCTGGCAAAGGGCTTGAGCATCGTGTCCAAAGCCGTCGATAGTCGCCCATCCTTGCCAGTCTTGAACAACATTTTGCTGGAAGCAGAAGGCAGTCGCCTCAAGCTGGCGGCAACCAACTTACAAATGAGCATCACCATGTGGATCGGCGCAAAAGTCGATCAACCGGGCAGTATCACCCTGCCAGCGAACACCTTCAAAGACCTGGTCAACAACCTCTCACCGGAGCGCGTCGATCTCGAATTGGATACCAGCACGCAGACGGTGCATATTCACTGTGGCGCAACCAACTCCAATATCAAAGGCATCAGTTCCGAAGAATTCCCCCCCATCACCCATAACGAAGGGGCAGATGTTGCGGTCATCGGTGCCACCCTGCAAGAGATGATCAATCACACTGCCTTTGCTGCTGCCAAGGAAGATAACCGCCCAGTCTTGACCGGCGTACACACCGCGCTTGAAGGGGATAACATCACGATGGCGGCGGCAGATGGTTATCGTTTAGCGGTGCGCTACGGCAAGATGACTCGCGAGATCGCCGAATCAATGAATCTCGTCATTCCGGCACGCACGCTGATGGAAGTCGCTCGCGTCGTCGATGACAATGATGAAGAAATCGGCATTAGTCTGCCGTGGAAGCGCGATATTGTCACCTTTCATCTGCAAAATATCGACATCAGCAGTCAAATTTTAGAGGGGCGCTTCCCGGATTATACTGCGATCATCCCCAGCAAGTACGTCACCAGCACCGTCATGTACACCAAAGACCTGCTGACCGCTTGCCGTCGCGCACAGATCTTCGCGCGTGATAGCGCCAATAGTGGACGTTTCTACGTCGCACCGCCTAAAGGCCCCAGCGAACCCGGCGAAGTGCAGATCATCGGTAAATCTGCCGAGCGTGGCGACTTAGATGGGCAGTTAGATGCCAGCGTAGAAGGCGAACCGCTCGATATTAGCTTCAACATCGAATACCTGATTGACGTGCTGAAGGTCATCAATGAAGAGCGCGTGATCTTCCAGAGTAACGGCGCTGAGAATCCCGGTGTTATCAAGCCGGAAGGGCGCACGGACTTCGTGCATGTCATCATGCCAATGAGCAAATAACACGATAAACGATACCCGTATGGTTATCCTAGCTATACGGGTATTATCCCCTACGCCACGCTGACTGCACACCCACGCTATCCCCACTTATACAGGTTTTTTACAGGAAACACGCCTTTTGAGCGCGTGCAAATGACAAAAGTGCCTATAATAAATGTATATCGATCTGACTGTAGTTGTCGGAATGATGTTTGTTTATTCAAGGCATATTTGTGCCTATTTTTCACTATTTAAGGAGAGGTCACATGATAAAATGGTTCCGTAGCATACTCGTAATCGGCGTGATCGCTATCTTCGCTTCAATGACAGCAACCGCTCAAGAAGACGGTGGCGCATTGGTTCCCGGCGAAGAAGTCGATGTCGAAGTCGATGGTGAAGATGCCCTTGTATTCACCTATGAGGCTTCAGCAGGTGAGGTCATCAGCATTCTAGTGGAAGCCGAAGACGGCACCGATACTGTCATGACCATCTATGATGCAGATGGTGATGAAGTCGCTCGTGATGATGACAGTGGCCCGAGCTTGAACCCGGCCTTCATCCGTCTCGAACTACCTGATGACGGTGAATACACAATTGAAATTACCCCCTACAGCGACGATGAGCCACTCGATGATGAGTTTGAAGTGACGCTGTTCCAGACCGAACTGCTCGATCTCAATGCCGGCCCGCAGACCACTGTTGTTGGCGATGACTTCGAAATTGACCGTATGGCGTTTGAAGCAGAAGAAGATGTGGTTTATGCTGTGCTGGTCACGGTTGCCGATGACTACAGCAGTACACTTTATATCGACTTGCTGGAAGAAGACCAATCTTTCGCAAGCCGTCGCGCCCGCATGAACGGCACTTTAGAACTAGGATTTATCTTTGAAGCAGACGACGACGGTATCATCATCTTTGAACTGGAATATTTCGGTTTCAACGATGAGGCTGAAGTGACTGTTACTGTCGAATCACAGTAGACGACACCCGTTTGACTACCTTTTGCTTAACTAAAAACATACAGATTGGAGTTTCTCAAGATGATTAAAACCTTACGGATGATCCTGATCCTGGTGCTTGCGCTGGGTTTCGCAACAACCGCCTTTGCACAGACTGAGATCAAAGTCGGTGATACAGTGACCGGTGAAGGCGAGGGTGACACAGTCGAGTATACTGTATCATTGTCCGCTGATGTCGAAGTCGAGATCACACTGGAATCTGATGATTTTGATACCTATGTGCGCGTCCTCGATGCGGATGGTGAAGAAGTCGCGTTTAACGATGATGGTTTCAGCTCTGGCTTCAACTCACGCCTGGAGTTCACCCCGGATGATACCAGCGTGTATACCATCGTGGTAGATGCCTTCGGTGGCCCGGCGGCTGTCGTCGGTGAGTATGAATTGAACGTTGTACTGGTTGATGGCGAAGAAGCAAGCGATGAGACTGATGAGACCGATGAGAGCGACGCATCCAGCTCCGGTGATGCCTCATTGGCGTATGGCGATGAAGAAGAATTCGATGTTGATGACGAAGATGAACTGATCCTGACCTTCGATGGGGCAGATGGTGATGTCGTGACCATCGTTGCGATTTCAGAAGCCGATCAATCATTGACCATCAGCCTGCAAGACCCCGATGGTGATGAAATCGCGCTCTTTGACGATTTTGCCTTCGGTGCGGCCTTGCTGGTGCGTGTCCCACTGGAAGCAGACGGTCTCTACACCATCGAAATTGCTGAACGTGATGGTGCTGAACTCGAAGATGAGATCGAAGTGCAGTTGATCGAGAGCGAAATCCTTGATCTCGATGCAGGCATACAAACGACATCACTCGACAGCGAAATCAGTCAGGATTACATGATCTTTGAAGCGGAAGAAGATGTGGTCTACGTCATCTATCTGATATTCGATGGCGATATTGATAGCTCTGTGGAAGTGGATGTCTTTGAAGAAGACGATGACAGCTTCTTCGCGCCAGTCTCCGCTAGCTTCACCGGTTTTGACGAAGGAGGCTTCCTCTTTGAAGCGACTGACGATGGTATTGTGCGCGTTGAGCTAGAATATCTCGCCTTTTTCGATGGTGATATTGACATCACAATTGAAGTGAGCCCGCTTGACTAAGCCCTGCGTTTCAGCAAAGTGATCTACAAAATCCCTCACCACATCGGCGAGGGATTTTTGTTAGGCGCAGGTATTAGGATTTATGTTCTTCTATCATTTACAGATTACACTTGCTGTTGCCCTACACCAATATAAGGGTGCATGTTATTTGGGTGCAAAAGATCAATTCAATTATGAAACAGGGCATAAGCTCTGGTTTGTGTAGCGTATCCTGTGTGATCGTCCGTTTAATGGATTCAGGAGCGCACATTGGCGGCTCCCCTGCAATCTTTGCACTAAAGTCACATGCACTCTACGCTCAACAACCGCTGGCTCACAAATCTAACAAAGCGTGTTACAATCAATTTGCTCTCATGAAGAAGTGAAAACGAATTCGTGTATTTTTTCTGTCATCTCCTGCGATACCCGCGCTCTGGTGATGAGGAGTAAAAGTGACTTTATTTTGCAAGCCAGCTTTCTTGATAACCATTAACTTGAGGAGATACAGGGTATGATACGATCAATTGCGGCGCCCATGGATGCGGATAAAGCAGTTATCCGGCGCAACTTGACGCAAGAGGCGTTGGTAGAGGCTATCCACACCAGTACGCCGTTGTGGATTGATATCACAGAACCAACAGCGGATGAATTGGACTGGTTACAGCAGGTGCTTGATTTACACCCGCTGGTGATACAGGATTTGAAACGGGTGGATACGCGCCCGACTATGCTGGCTTATACGAACTATATCTTTCTCTCGTTGTTCCAACCAGAGATGCGTTTAAAACAGGTCACAGGGCATGAGATCCATTGTGTCATTGGGGAACATAACTTCATCACAGTGCGCCATAATAATTCCAGTGCGGTTGATGATGCCTATGATCGCGCTTCTAAGAACCCGAATTATTGGGAACGCGATGTCGTCTATTTTTTGTATCTGACGATGCAGACTGTGATTGATTCATACTATCCGCTGATGGATCAGATCAGTAACACCCTCAACCAACTTGAAGAACACTTGCTTGAGGATCATGCTGTTAATCGTATACGGCGTCAGGTTTACCGCATCAAGCAACAATTGATTAGCTTGCGTCAGATGGTTGCGCCTCAGCGTGAGGTGTTATCAAATGTGATCGGTGAAGAACGCCTGACCCGCAATAACGAAGACCGTGATCTGTTCCGCCATCTGTATGAACGGCTGATGCGCGTCTATGATCTGATCGACTCGCAACGCGATCTATCCAGCAATGTGCTGGATTTAATCCAGAGTCAGGAATCCCAGCGGTTAGGGCGGGCGGTCAACCGTTTGACGATCTTCTCGATGCTCTTCCTCCCATTGACCTTCATCACAGGCGTGTTTGAGTTGAATTTTATCAGCACTACGGAAGCACTCGAATTGCCGGTATCCGGTTTGGTCTTATCACTGCTGATTTTTCTGGTGATGCTGGCAATTGTCACGACGATGATCTGGTATTTCCGTCAGCAGAAGTGGTTGTGAAGTTGCTGTGAGCGTCACATCGCGGGCTTTAGTGCGTCGGTGCGTCGGATAGACCACAAACCTCAACCTCAAGATACCATCTGCACAGGAAATAACCTGTGCTTTTGGCTTACTTATCGTCGCTTAACACACGAGGGCGCGTTGCCCGCCCATGAAGATTACTTCCTCTCAAATTGTAGCCGTGATACAATCAAACGAAAGTCAGATGCGGGGTCTTACACCATGCCAACCCATATCGAACGTCTTGCGCGAGCCAAACAATCATTAGAAGGCTTATCCATCGGTGATGCTTTTGGCGATTGCTTCTTCATACATGCTCACAATGCACAAACCATGATTCGTGAACGTGCATTCCCAAAGCCGCCTTGGAAATTCACAGACGATACCAACATGGCTTTATCCATCTATGAAAGCCTCCGTCAGCATCAAGAAATTGATCAAGATGACCTCGCTAAGAGTTTCGCTCGCCACTACGATCCGGGTCGTGGTTATGGCCCCGCGATGCATCGACTTTTCGGGCGAATCGGTGCGGGTGAGGCGTGGCAAGAGGTCGCCAACAGTTTATTTGATGGGCAAGGATCGTATGGCAACGGAGCCGCCATGCGTGTTGCGCCAATTGGTGCCTATTTCGCCGACGATCTGACACGTGTTGTTGAGCAAGCGACAAAGTCGGCAGAGATCACTCATGCTCATGAAGAAGGGATAGCGGGTGCCATTGCGGTTGCTGTAGCAGCTGCCATCGCTGTGCAATTTAAATCTCTCAACACGATGGGTCGTGCTGATTTCATTGATGCGATTCTTCCTCACGTTCCCACCAGCGAAGTCAAAAGTGGTATCAAACGTGCGCGGGATATTCGCTCGCACGTGATTGACCATGTGATTGGTATGATTGGCAATGGCTATCGAATCACAGCTCAAGATACTGTGCCTTTCGTACTATGGTGTGCAGGTGAAACCTTGGGCCGTTTTGTAGATGCGATGTGGCTGACTGCGTCAGGTTTGGGTGATGTTGATACCAATTGTGCAATGGTGGGTGGCATTGTATCGCTCTCGATCGATAAGAACGCTATTCCAGAAGATTGGATCAAGCAACGTGAACCCTTGCCATCATGGGCATTTTCTTAGGTGTTTTTTGAAGAAGGCTAAAGAGAATCGACATGCGAACCGCGCTACTCGGGAGTTGTTATGATACACCGTGCAGATAGGTTGAAGAACCGTTCCTCACCGGAAACTTCGTCGTCATCAGAGGCGATACACCAAGGGGTGGACAAGGCGATTACACGCACCACATCGATTCTTTTCGAGGGTGGTGATAGTCGCTGAACAGGTTCATGCACCATTAAGAGAGTATATGCGATTGCTCTAGTTCTCATCGGATGTTTGACTTGCTACCCATAATTTATGATATAGTGGATGCGTAGTCCATTGCATTTGAAATTAATGGAGTTTTTAAGGTGAGCTATCTAAAGAAGAAATCATGGCGCATTGTGTTGATGTTTGCTGTTGGAGCTTTTTTCTTGTTATGGGTGGGCAATCCCAACCCGCAAGATCAGCGTCAACCACACAGCGACGCGCCAACCGTCTCTGATTTGTTACACAGTTATAGCGCTGACGAACGCGCAAACTTGCCCGATGATCTGATGAGCTATCGGGATATGGGCACAATCGGCGTGTTGTTCGGGGATGCAGAAGGCTTAGTGGGTGATGGGGACATGCTGACCTATTTCACCAACGATGAAGGCGCGATGATGCCTGTTGCCACGCGCACTGATACTGAATTTTTGGCGTACAATGGCGATACAGTTGCCATCGAATATCTGCAAGCGCCCGATCCGGTGCCGGGGGATAGCTTCTTCCCTGAGATTTACATCAATGAGATCACCGTTGCACAGGATGATGACGCGCAGAACGGCGTGTTCGGCAACACGCGCTGGATGAATATCGCCTGTCGCTTTGGCGATATGGGTGATGTGACACCTCGTCCGATTGATTACTTTGAGAGCATTCTGGTCAACGAAGCGCCGGGCATGGATGATTACTGGCGCACAACGTCGGCGGATCTGGTCAACATCGAAGGATCGCACGCTTACGGCTGGTATGATCTCCCCCGTAGTAAAGCCGAATATCTGCGGATGGCGGCGGTCAACACGGGCAATGCCCTGCAAACCCTGATGAACGACTGCACACAAGTTGTTCGTGAGGCAGATGGCGTCGACTTCTCTCAATTTGGTGGCATCAACATGATGCTCAACGACACATTCGGTTGCTGTGCATGGGGCGGACGTATGACGTTACGCATCGACGGGCAAAATATGCAATTCCGCACGACATGGTTACCACCCTGGGCATTCAACTCCCTGCATGTGATCGCGCATGAGATGGGGCATGGTTGGGGCTTGCCGCATTCTTCGGGCCCGTATGGCAAAGTCTATGATAGTGCGTGGGATGTGATGAGCGGTGGTAACAGCAACCACACCGATGCGATCTGCCGTGTGGGCAGTGAGCCGCTCGGATGCTGGCAGGTGGGCACGATTGGTTTCCATCTGGCGATGCTCGGTTGGATCCCTGAAGAACGCATGGCGGTTGTCCCGAACGGGCAAAGTGCCACGATTGAGATTGATCCGCTGACGACACTCGGCACATCCGACGGCACGATGGTGATTTTCCTGCCAATTGGCAACAGCAACCGCTTCTACACAGTTGAAGCGCGAGCGTTCATCGACTATGACCGCAACCTGCCGGGTGAGGCGGTGATCTTACATGAAGTTGTGCCGGGGCGTCCATCTCCTGCCCACGTGGTGGATGCCGATAACAACGGCAACCCCAATGACGAAGGCGCGATGTGGCGTGTCGGTGAGACTTTCGAGGATCGCCGTAACAATATCCGCGTTGAGGTGCTGGAGAACAACGGCAACACGGTCACGGTACGCATCAGCAACGGCGGGTGAGCGTGAATTGCTAGCCATCACAAGAATAGAACGAAAAAGAGGCAACCGCTAATGGTTGCCTCTTTTGTGTGTTGATTAGGGATGTGAGGCTTAGAAGCCACCCATGCCCATACCGCCCATGCCACCACTTGGATCCATTGGCATTGAGGGTTCATCTTTTGGAATGTCGGTGATCAGCGCTTCGGTGGTCAGAATCATGCTGGCGATAGATGCCGCATTGTTGACTGCACCGCGTGTCACTTTCGCTGGATCGGGCACGCCGGCTTCGATCATATCCACATATTCACCGGTCATCACGTTGTAGCCGATGCGGTGGTTGCCTTGGCTCTCCTGCATACGACGCACGTTGTTGATGATCACTGCACCATCTTCACCGGCGTTAGCCGCGATCTTCTTCATCGGGACTTCGAGCGCACGGCGCACGATGTCAATGCCGGTGTTCTCGTCAGTGATTTCGAGCGACAAATTTTTGAGGGCAGCGACAGCGTTCACCAGTGCGACACCACCACCGGGCACGATACCCTCTTCAACGGCGGCGCGGGTGGCGCTCAGCGCATCTTCAACGCGATGTTTTTTCTCTTTAAGCTCGGTTTCGGTTGCTGCACCAACTTTGATCACAGCGACACCGCTGGTAAGCTTCGCTTTACGCTCTTGCAGTTTTTCGCGGTCGTAGTCGCTGGTGCTGTTGTCATATTCGGATTCAATCTCTTTGACACGGGCGACGATTGCACTCTCTTCACCTGAACCATCAACAATGGTGGTTTCGTTCTTGGTGGAGACAACTTTCGCGGCGCGTCCTAAGTCTTGAACAGTCACGCTATCCAGTTTGCGTCCGGTCTCTTCGCTGATGACCGTGCCGCCAGTCAGTACGGCGATGTCGCGCAACATGGCTTTACGGCGATCACCGAAGCCTGGTGCTTTGACTGCCAGCACGTTCAGCATACCGCGCAGTTTGTTCAGCACGAGGGTTGCCAGTGCTTCACCGTCCACGTCTTCGGCGATGATGACCAGTTCGCGCTTGCCGAGTTGGATCAGTTTTTCGAGGATTGGCAGCAAGTCTTGTGCGCTGCTGATCTTCTTATCGTGAATCAAGATGTAAGCATCTTCAATTTCAGCTTGCATCACTTCTTGATTGGTGATGAAGTAAGGGCTGATGTAGCCACGGTCGAATTGCATACCTTCGACGTAATCCACTTCAAATTCGAGGCTACGGCCATCTTCAACTTGAATGATGCCATCTTTGCCGACTTTGTCCATCACTTCGGCGATCAGTTCACCGATTTCGGTGTCCTGGGCGGAAACGCTAGCTACGCTGGCGATCTCTGCTTTTGTTTCGATGGGGGTTGCTTGTTCGAGAATGTATTCAGCGACAGCGTTTGCAGCGTAAAGGATACCACGCTTGAGCAACATCGGGTTGGCACCGGCGGCGACGTTCTTCAGGCCTTCGTTGACGATAGCCTGTGCCAGCACAGTAGCGGTGGTGGTGCCATCACCGGCGATGTCGTTGGTCTTGGTAGCGGCTTCTTTGAGCATCTGAGCGCCCATGTTTTCATAGGGGTCTTCCAGCTCGATTTCTTTGGCAACGGTCACGCCATCATGGGTGACGGTAGGTGCGCCGAAGCTACGATCTAATGCCACGTTGCGCCCTTTAGGCCCGAGTGTGGTGCTGACGGCTTCTGCCAGTTTATCAACGCCTGCCTTGAGGCGGTTGCGTGCAGTTTGATTGAAAACTAATTGTTTAGCCATATTATCATACTCCCTTTAAATGTTGTGATGTGTTGGTGGGCTATTTGTTAGGATGCTCGCCCATATCATCCGTAATCTGTCAAGAGATGGTGCTTAGCTTTCCAGCACACCGAGGATGTCATTCTCTTTCATAATGAGAACTTTGTTACCATCTATCTTGATTTCGGTGCCCGCGTATTTAGCGAACAGCACAATGTCGCCAACTTCGAGATCGAGTGGCATACGTTCACCATCTTCATCGCGTGTGCCGGGACCAACTGCCAAGACTTTGCCCTGTTGTGGTTTTTCTTTGGCGGTTTCAGGAAGGACGAGACCGCTGGCGGTTGTCGTTTCTTGTTCGATGGGTTCGACAACAACGCGATCGTTGAGAGGACGTAGATTCATATGGAACCTCCTATTTCGGTTATTTACCGTGTGATATGTGTGTCTAATCGCTCATTCAGAGAATTAGCACTCTCTATTAGTGAGTGCTAGTTATATAGAAAAATATACCAATTTTGGCGCTAATGTCAACGGTCAGGGCATTCTTCTAGCACAATTCTTATACATTTGCTAACGTTGGTTTGCAAAGCGTTAATGTAAAGAGACCTATTTGACCCGCTATCGTTCCCGCACCTCTTGAAAGATGACCTCACTCATGCAACCATCTTGAACCTATCCGGCGACTGTGCTAATCTGAACGTGTCATATTGAGCACTGCATTGAGTTATTACGATTGGTTTGAATGAACGCCGAATACCCTATAGGAGGCACTCAATGCAATGGATCTATGAACTGAGCATCACGTTAAGCATCGTCTTCGTGGTTGCCGGGGCGCTGATGTTACCCCTGATTGTCAACAACCGCGATTCGCAACGCTAAAATAGGATCTGTCAACCACCTCAAAACGAGGTGGTTTTTTGCGTAATATGCTACACTGTCAGCAGTGTGCGATATACAGAAAGAGGTGATTTGGATGAGTGAAGCAACACCTGCTAAGGAAAAAAGCCCTAACCCACAACACTCCAGTGCGCCATCATGGGATTCCCGTACGAGCTTGCTGATGGGAGTCGGCTTTACATTATTGTTGATTGTACTCGGTGTGGTTTTTTGGCCGGTGATCCCACTGGCATTGGCGACCAGTGTCATCGCCTATTTATTGAACCCGATCACGAACTTTTTTGACCAGCGCGTGACCTTCGGACGGCGTGGATGGTCAATCTTACTCACATTTCTGTTCATTATCGTGGTGATTGTGCTCGTGTTGGTGATGCTGATTCCGCCATTGGTTGAGCAGAGCATCAGCAGTATCACCAGCCTGTATAACTCCGGTGTGCAATTGGTGACCGAACCCTCTAATGTGTTATCCTTCATTCGCGATCCTGAGACGGATGAGGTGATTGCGCTCTCGGAATACATCAGCATTTTACTACGCGATCAGGGCTTCACCACCGTCAACGAGTGGTTCCTCGAGACCAGTCGTAATTTGGAATTAGACCGTGACACCATCTTACAGATTTTTAACATCGGCGGTGGTGTGACAACCAGCGTGCTGGGATCGGTCTTCAGCATCGCAGGGGAAGCTGTGGGATTGGTATTCACCAGTTTGTTCTTCCTGACAATCCTCGCCAGTTTGTTGAACGGGGGCAATAGCATCCCCAAGTCATTTGTGAGCATTATGCCGGATGGCTACGAAGATGACGCAGGGCGCTTGCTGAGCGATCTCGGTGGGGTGTGGAATGGTTATGTGCGCGGGAACTTCACACTCGGCTTAATCATGGGGTCGATCATGTGGGTGTTGGCGCTCATCATGGGCTTGCCAAACCCCCTGTTCCTCGCTTTTGTGGCGTTCTCCATGGAGTTCATTCCTAATATTGGCCCTACGATTTCGATGGTGGCGGCGGTGGCTCTGGCGCTTGTCGGAGGCTCCAGCACTTTCCCCGATATGAACCCGTTCTTGCTGGCAGGTATCATCACTGTGATCTGGGTGATCATGCAACAATTGGAGGCGATTGTGCTGGTTCCGCGCATCGTCGGGGAAAATTTGCAGTTGCATCCTGCCATTGTGATCTTATCGGTGATCTGGGGTGGTAGCTTCGGTGGTCTGATCGGTATTGTGATCGCACCGCCGTTGGTCGCGAGCATTCGCATCATCTTGCAGTATATCTATGGTCGCTTGACCGGACGTGAAGCCTTCTTGACACACAATGATCCGCCCGACAACCTGCGGGTGCGTGGGCAACGTATGCTGAGCAACCTGTTTAAACGTGGCAAGTCGTCTGATAAACCTGAAGCACAAGCCGAAAGCGATACATCACCTGAAACTGCGTGAGCCGGCAAGCCGTACCGGCTCTTATCTGGTAGATGGCATGTTAGGACACTGGCTCATCATAAGCGAAAAACACATAATCCTGTGAGCGTGTCTGTGCGCCCAGATCGTGCAGTAATCGCAACAACTGGGCACGATGATCGGTTCCGTGCGTGCCAACATGCAGTAAAACTTGCCACAAGATCAGGTCTTGATCTTCGCCTTCTGGGAATGGCTTCTCAAAGAGCATGCCATCATGCAGGTTAGCGAGATATGCCTGCATGTTTTGCTCCACTTGATCCCAATACAACCGTATCACGTGCCGTTCTTCAAAATCAGAGGGATTCAAGGGATCAGGAATCTCTAGCCCGCGCAAGGCACTGAACCAGGTATCATCCACACTTACCATATGAACAACTTGATTGCGTACCGAACCGTGCGAATAGGCAATCGGTTGGGTGAACTGTTCCTGCGACAAGGGCATGATGTGCGTATCCCAGATTGTGCAGTTTTCTGCGAAGTGATAGGCATAAAAATGGCGAAAAGCATCTGCGTTCATCGGCAAATATCCTGTCTAGCAAAAGTCGATACCCTATGATAGCACGTTTGTTCTCAATAGTGCTATCAACTCATACCCTATTCGCCTTTTATGTTTGTTAGCCTTACTGTTCGACGTTCTGGTTGGCGCGTTCGTGATCAAGATCACGGTGATTTTCATTGGCGCGTTGTAAGATCATGACCTTGAAGAACTCCGCATAGCGCACGCCGACGCGCTCGCCACTTTGCGCGTTACGCTCGCGTATGAACTTGAGCGCCCCTGCTTCGGCGACATCTTCTGTGCCCAACTGCGAGACATGCGCCCGCAATGAGGCGATCTTCTTCTCCATCGTGCCGGAAATATCGACGTAATGCGTTGGCTCGATGGTT
The DNA here is from genome assembly GCA_051117475.1 of Anaerolineae bacterium. GTDB lineage: Bacteria > Chloroflexota > Anaerolineae > Aggregatilineales > Phototrophicaceae > JAUZRW01. Next base: position 50,938 of record JBNPEE010000001.1, read on the forward strand.
AGGTTTACCCATAGTTGGCTGACCTTGTGCGGTTCGTAGCCTTCTTCCAGCAATTCAGGGAAGATCGGACGGCTCTCACTACTGGGGAACGTGGCATAAAGGGCGGCTTCGCCGGCGGCGCGGTGATCGGGGTGGTTGATGTAGCCATCGCCGAAGAACACTGTGCGCGGGTCCTGACAGATGACGCGCTCGGGGCGCACTTCGCGCAGGATGCGGGTTAAATCGCGGCGTAGTTCCAGCGTGGGTTGTAGTGTGCCATCGGGATAATCGAGAAAGCGCACATCCTGCACGCCGACAGCCTGTGCGGCGGCGAGTTGCTCGGTTTTGCGGGTTGCCGCTAGCTCTGCACGGATCACGCCGGGTTCGTTGCTACCACTGCCGCCATCAGTGATGATGACATAGGTCACGCTCGCGCCTTCTTCAACCCAACGGGCGACTGTGCCCGCGCACCCGAACTCAATGTCATCATGGTGGGCGGCAATCACGACGATGTTCATCGGGTGGCTTAACGGTTGGGCGGTGACGATGAATTGGGGTTGCATGGGCTCTCTTTTCACGATCAATCTGTTCAATAATGCCCTATCATAACATATTCATAGGCAACCTTCTTCATAGAAAATGTGCAGAAGTTAGCGACGGCTCAGGTGCATCAACATCCCGTGTTTGGCGCGCAAGGTGACCAACGGCTCCGGCTCCACCGGATGCCCGTCGACATGTGACACTTGGAATTGCTGAACAATACTCGCGAGTAATAACCGCGCTTCCATCATCGCAAATGCATTGCCGATACAGATGCGTGGCCCCCCACCGAAAGGCAAATAAGCGTGACGGGGAACCGCCCCGGCGCGTTCATCGCCCCAGCGTTCTGGCTCAAATTGCAAGGGTTGCGGATACCAGCGCGGATCACGATGCACAGACCAGATTGGCACAATTGCGGTAGCATACTGTGCGATAGCGTATCCGCCAAGTTCCGTCGGCTGGCTCGCCTGTCGCCCCACACTCCACACCGGCGGATACATACGCATCCCCTCTTTGATGACCTGTTCGGTATAAGGCAAATGGGGCAGATCATCGAGACCCGGCGGGCGCTGTCCCAGCACGCTATCAATCTCAGCATATAATTTTTCGGCAATCTGCGGATGCTCCGAGAGCAAGTAGAGCGTCCATGTCAGCGTGCTGGCAGTCGTCTCGTGACCGGCTAAGACCAGCGTGAGCGCTTCGTTGCGTACCTGATCATCACTCATGCCTTCACCGTCATCGTCTTGCGCCAGCAACAACATCGAGAGCAGGTCACCTGTATCTTCGCCGCTAGCCCGTCGCGCTTGAATTAGAGGCTTCACCACTTGATCCAGCAAGGTGATCGTGTGCCGTCGGCGATAACGTTTGGGGGTAGGAATCCACTCCGGCAAGCGGATGATGGTTTGCGAAGCATCGATAATATCTTCCAGCATATAATCCAATGCCTCTGCCACGCGCCCTGATTCCGTGCGGAAATCCGCGTTGAACAGCGTTTTACCCACCACATGCAGGGTAACCCGCATCATATCGCTGGCAATATCGCGCACTTCGCCATCCCGCCATTCATCCAACAGGCGTTGAATATAATCCACCATCGTATCGGCATAAGCACTGATGCGATTAACATGAAATGCCGGTTGCATTAGCTTGCGTTGTCGTCGCCAGAAGTTACCATCGGCACTGAGCAATCCCTCACCCAGATAGGCTTTGAGCGGTTCCTTATAAATGATCGATTTATGCCACAGCGCACTGTCCCGCAACACCTGTCCGATCAAATCCGGATGGTTGACTTGATAGCCATCGTATTGCATGAACTTGATATGTGCCAGATCACCATGTGCCATATTTGCACTCAGAAAACCGAGCGAATCACGGCGTAAGCTCAGCAGGTGTCCACCGATGAAATCTGTCGGCGGGCCGGGTGGATAGGGTCTATCAGATATAGGGGCTGTCATTATGGCACCTTGTCGGGCTTTATCAACGAATATGTATCCTCAGTATAGACGATCTCATGCGCTTTTTTCTAGCGGAGTTGTTTATATTTGGGTTAATTGTCTACTAATAGACAATTGTCTAAAAATGAAAAAGATGCACCTGTACCCGCTCTGTATGCCATGTCCCTCTCACCACATCGGCGGTTGATCGATCAACCGGGCGTGGCGCTGTGCCCACTGTCCGACAGGCTCAAGATGTGTCTCGTAACCCTTCTGCGCAAGTTCGCGGTGCATGTCAAAGTCGAGGATGCCGTAAGGATGCGCATCTGTCTGGAGCAAAAAATCAGTGCGCCGTTGGAATTCCTCCATAAATTGCTCACTGTTGACTGAGGTAGAACCCAGAATTGTCTTGAGGATCGAGGGCACACGTCGGCGCTTCATGCCGGGCACAAACCCACTGAGGAAGGTGCGCCAGCCGTCGATATGATCGGGAATATCGTATTCGCGCTTTTTGCCCCCACTGCCAGATACCAGCGTGCCGATGATCGTTCCCCCTTCTAAGAATTGACGCATCACATCCACAGGATAATTATTCATCACGCCACCATCCACCAGCAGATCACCCCCGCGATTAACCGGCGTGAACACCCCCGGAATGCTGATACTCGCCCGTACGGCTTGCGCGAACGAGCCTTCTGTGTGTAGTATCATGCTCGCTTTCGACAAGTTGGTGCTGACGCAGAAGAATGGCAACCAGCTATCCTCAATGCGATAGTCTGCATATAGCGAGCGTGTCACGTTGCTGATCTTCTTCGAGCGCATTAAAGCACTGACTGGCATCGTGAAATCTAAGATTGCCTTGCGCGAGCCGAGTTCCTGCGCCTTCTCCTGAATTTTTTCATAATCCATGTAGACTGCCAGCGCCGCACCGATGACTGACCCCATGCTGGTTGAACCGATAGCGTCAAGCGGCACCTGTTGTTCCATCAAAGCGCGGATAACGCCCAGATGCACATAACCCCGCGCCCCGCCTCCACTCAGCACCAGCCCGATGCCGTTACCGGTCAGCAAGCGTGCTAGACGGGCATAATGTGCGCCATCGCCTTTGCGCACGTGATAATGGCGGTGTAACTGGCGTTCTTGTAACCAGAGGCGTGTATGTTGTGGGCGTTCCGTATTGGCTTCGTGCCACAGGACTAGCTCTTGCCGTTGCTGAATGCCCTGTTCGCGCAGTTGGTGCTCTAACGGACTCAGTTTGGGCGTACTCTGTGCCTCGCCGATGAGCAAAACACGATCAGCACAGCGCGTCACCCAATCTGTCCATGGTGACCATTTGTGATCGGTGAGATACACCACATAATCATATTCGCGTTCGAGTTCATCCAACCACAATTGCACAATAGCCGACATCGGGTGTGTGTGATCCATCGCACTCTGCAAGCCATAGAGTTTGTCGAACTGTTCCTGATTGAGCACCAGCGTGCTACCGTGGCAAGATAGATAATTGGCGAGTTCCTGTGCGAACAATGCCGTATCGACCTGTGCTTGTGTGGGTACAATCGCGATGTTGAGCGTGCTGGGCTTCTCCACATAATTCTGATCAAAATTATGCTGTTGCCGTTTGACCATAATTTCCATCAGGCGCAGGGCAAAATCAGGGTGGGCATGGGTGATGCGTGTGATCACGTCACGGCTCATGCGGGCAACCCGCGTTTCGCGGATAGCCGTGACTGTTGCACTACGGGGCGCGTCACTCAACAGTGCTATCTCGCCGACGATGCTCCCCGTTCCGACCTCTCCGAGTACCCGCACCTGATGGCCCTGTTCTAGCGTAGCCTGTACCCGCCCCGAGACGATCACTAGCGCGTCATCACCTTCAGCGCCCTGCTTCAAGATCACGTCGCTGGGCTTATACGTCTCCCAGATTAGCGCCTGTTCAATCTCGCGCATAATCTGATCATCCATCACGCCAAAAATACGGCTGAAAGCAGTGGTCAACAACGAATACCGCATCAAGTCTTGCATCAACGCATAAAATTCGTCGGCAAGGGTCGGTTGTAAATCGATCAAGCGCAAAAACGCCACACGGGGGATACGGATCAAGCTCGCTTCGGGATCAGCAGAGGCGGTGGCACTGCGCGGTTGATTGGTCAACAGTGCCATCTCGCCGAAGCTCTCACCAGCATTCAGGTGATTGAGCATGAGATCGTTACTGGTGATTTTGATCGTCCCGCTTTCGATGATGTAATAACTATCGCCACTTTCCCCCATGCTGAACAAGACCTGTTCATTGTTGAGGGTGATGCGTTCAAGATCGGGTAACAGAGCGTCTAAGGTACTATCTTCTAGGGTTTGTAATAAAGTATTACGACGCAAACTCTCAATCAACGTGGACATCAATGTAACCTTGATTAACATACGTGTATATTGCGCCTAGTATACTCCAAATTACACGGGCAACTTGTTAAAACCTCTAAAAATTGTCATATTTCAGAGCGATGAACGGTCGATCATATCGGCGTTTATCACATACCAGCTAACGCATAGCCGATCACCAACGCCAGCACAAAGCCCAACCCATAACCGATCTCTTGAAAGCCGATCACCTTCGGCGGGCGCGGTTTATGCCATGCTGATAAGCCCAAACCCGCACGTAACGTCAGCACCAGCATCGCGAGTGGTGCTGTCCAAGGTAACAGACGCGCCACACTCGCCCCGATCAAGATCACGAGACCGAGCCAATGTGCCCCGATTGCCTGCTCGCTACGATGTGATTGCTCACGCTCCAAACGCAGACGCGCCCGCACATACAGCACAGCCGTCGCCCCTTTGATCGCCAAGGCCAACCATAAAGCCAATGCGCCGGGCAATTCCCACCCGCCGAGCATCACCAGTGTGCTGGCAAATGCGCCAGTTGCCAACGCGCCGGCTAATTCGGCACTCAGGCTACGGCTCTTATTCTGCATATCCTGCCACAATTGCACACCAATCAAAGGCGCACATAATAGCAATGGGATCAGCGCCGGGACTGGCGGTAGGGTGAGCAGAACCAGTCCGCCCGCGCCGAGCATCACGCCCCCGTACAGCATCACAAATTGCTGTGCTCTCAGCGTGCGCGGGACAATGCGCCCTTTACGCCGATCTTTTACTACCAGCTTGAGCGGATGCCGTAACAAAAAAGCCCCGAATGCCATCATCGCCAGCGCTAGCCCGCCCCACGTCGGCGCGAGCAATAAGCCTAGCAAGAGCGGTTCGCTGATGAAGCCCCAACCGCCATGTTCAGTGGGTAGTGCGACGGTCTGCCAGCGTGCAGTGTTGGTACGTGCCTGTGATGATGCCATTAGGATGCCCTCTATGAGTGTGGCTACATTTATCTCCTATTTGAATGATATTCGTCTAAAAAATACACCTGACAGCCATCACTAATCCCCTATGATCTTCTTCCTGATCACCGCATAAAGCGATATAACGCGTTCGTACTCGCGTTATTGACAGCACTTTCGCTCGGACACTGACAGGCGTTTGTTGATCCTGTTCTAACCAGCGTGCCCACACTTCAAAATGCTTGGCGCAAAGCGCATTATTTTTGTCTACGAACAAGTTACTCAATTCGTACACTTCTATCTCAAAACCCCAATGCACACAGCACGCAAGCCGTGCTAAAATGAGCGTATAATTGCCCGTTGAACGAAAGCCCATTATCCACTGCCATGACCGACGCAACCCATCCAGCCCATCAGGCAGTCACACCCCGTGCATCAGGCGCACAACGGGTGATGCGTTTACTATTAGTCGCCATGTTGATCCTGTTAATTGTGGGCGTGATGCTGTTCGGCGTGTTGCCTTACGTCGATGCCATGACGCAACCCACTGCGCCACCCCTACCGCCGGCAGTTCATACCTGACGTGTTCGCCAGAAAACCGTTATAATCCCTGTTATGCACCGTTCATTTAGCAGGGGAGCAAGATCGTATGCAGCATATCTTCATCTCATTCTCACAGCGTGATAGCCGCTACATGGCAACCATGCGCGATAACCTGTTACGTATCGGCTACAGACCATGGATTGATCCTAAGCCACGCCCGGGACAGGATTGGCGCTTCGATATTGATGATGCCATCCGTGCCGCCGATGCCGTGCTGGTGATTGTCTCACCTGCCGCTGCTGAATCAGTCTATGTGACCTATGAGTGGACGCTCGCGATTGGCTTAGATATTCCGGTAATTCCGGTCATGGTCTCCAAAGCCAAGATGCACCCGCGTTTGCAAATGCTCGAACACTTCGACCTCAATGCTTTTAACTCCGAGGCGCAATTCTGGGATTATTTCAACCGTGAGATCAGGCGTATCCTACCGCCGGAAGCGCAATCTAACCAACCGGTGCCCGCCTCAGCTGCGCCACCGCCAGCGCCAGCGCCGAGCGCGGGAGCGCCGTTCACACGGCAGGTGATGCCCACTCAAACGGGACATTATCTGGTAGTGCGCCGGGGTCCCGGCTTGAACAGCATCCATCACCTGAACAAACCGTTGGTCACGTTGGGGCGTGATAACACCAACGACATCACTATCGATGATCCTGAAGTAAGCCGTTATCATCTGCGCCTGCACTGGAACGCACAACTTAATGGTTACCAGATCGAAGACCTCAAGAGTACCAACGGCACGCGCATCAACGGTGGGCCACGCATCGAACAGGTGAGACCGATTGCGCCTGGCTCGGCATTAATGCTCGGTGATACCATCATTCTATCGTATGAGGTGGTGAACTAAGATGCCCGTGAGTTATCGTCCCTGCACCACCAACGCCGAATACGAGCAGATCAAGGCGCTGGAAGTCGCAATCTGGCAGATGCCGGCTCACGAAGCGATCACCACCCATACTTTACACGTGCTGACACATAACGGCGGGTTGGCGTTGGGTGCGTTCGATGAGGGGCGCATGATCGGCATGGCGGTTGCCTTCGCCACGCGCCACCCTCAGCGCCTGTGGTCACATATGGCGGGGGTGCGTCCTGATTATCAGGGGGCGGGTATTGGCTATCAGCTCAAACAAGCTCAACGGGATTGGGCACTGGCGAACGACTATACAGAAATGCGCTGGACGTTTGATCCCGCCTTACGACGCAATGCCAATTTCAACTTCCATCAGTTGGGGGCGATTACCCATATCTACCACGCCAATTTTTACGGGGTGATGCAAGATGCGATCAACGCCGGTGTGCCCAGTGACCGTTTCGAGGCACACTGGCAATTGGACACAAACCCCGTCACCCACACGCCACCGACTGACCTGACCTTCTTGCTCTGTGCAGATGACAATCAACGTCCGCAGATCACTTCACACCCTCACGCCCGCTATCATGGGGTGCAATGCCCCTATGATTTCCACGCAATCAAAGCCGATGATCTGGATTGTGCGCTGGCGTGGCGGGCTACCATGCGCGAGGTCTTGCAGGGCGCATTCGCGCAGGGCTATCATGTCGTTGACTTTGTGACCGATCCCGCGCAACGGCGCTGTTATTATGTGTTGCATCGGTATCCTGTTGGAGATTTCTGATGAGCGCGAGAAAACTTTTAGAAAAAATCCCTTTTCTTGGTGATATGTGGATTGATTATCAAAGGATGAAAGAGTCAGAAAATTATCTCAAAGCTTTGCAAGAAAAGAGAGACCCTGTAAATCTGGAGAAAATCAGTCTTCCAGAGAATGAAAAAATAGATTTACATTGCATTTGGGTTTCTGAGGTATATACACCATCTAATATTAACACTTTGATCAGATCATTAGAAAGATTAGGTTGGGATTATCAAGATATATTTTCAGGGGATACACTATCAAAACGAATTCAGGCAACTCGTAGTAAAGGACAACATTACACTTGGGATAATGTGGGTTCTATAGTTCCAATTGAAAGTGACCTTTTTACATATCTTCCTGATTCTAAACATTTTGATCTTCCGGACGGAGTTAAATATGCGAATTTATCATTCTGTACTATCCACTCAAGTTTAACCATTTTGACAGTACAGTTTGTATTCCAAGAAGAGTTTAAGGGTGCCCTTAACACCGCTTTTGAAAAAAAGTATCAAACTATGACAAAAGTTCATAGGGTTGGGACAAAAATTCAAAGAATATCATATATTGATGTATTACGACAAAGTCAGGATTATGTTGAACAAGAAATTAATAATATTCATTCGCATTTACACTCGTGGATTAGTTTCACTATACCTGGGTATTTTTCACAATCTGAATTAAAAAAATTACCTACTATTAATTTTATAACTAGCAAATTATATGAACCTTCTGACGATGAAGTTAGAGATTATAACTATCTAAATATACTTTTAGGTTCAAGGAGAAATATGTGGAAAAATACTGAACAGAAAAATGTTGAGTTAAGATGGAATTATAGCAATCCTTCTGATTTTATCTCTGTATTCGGTAACTATAGAGACCTGTTAATAGGTTCAGATCAAACAGATTCAGAAATGTATTTGGTGTCAGAAATGAATTTTCTAGTGTCTGATAAACTTGTTTCATTTTGGGCTATACATCAATTGTTTGTAAGTTATGAGTTTGAATTATCAGATATACGAGACCAAGCTACATTTCAATTTTCTAGAACCAAAAAGTACATAAAAAATCTAAATTCAATCAGACAACGTTTTTTCTCTTTGAGCACAGACATACAGATTATATGTACTGATGCTGAGAATTGGTTAGAATATGATTTTTGGTATGACACTATGAACTTCAGAAATTCCAATTTTGAAAAATCTTTTATCGACCTATTGAAACAAAACAACAAATCTAGAATTAAACACTTAAAACAACTTCAACCCCAAATCCGTGACGCCATTCTTACAAATAGCAATATTATCTCAGCTGAGACTAGTCTCAAACTCCAACGCTATGCTATATCTTTGACAATATTAGCTGTTATATTAACTTTAATATCCATGAGAGAAGATATTATTAGTCTGATAAAGTTGGTGTTTTGAGCAGCAGAATCGGTCATATCTCATGCTCTATTGGTTGCGATACTATGCCCGTTCATACGGCGAATCCAATCCTTTGCTTGTTCCGGAGCAACTAAACCTTCTTGGGGTCACAACCCCGCAGACCACAGATTTTTATGGAGCAGGGACAATATGACATGGTTTGGTATGGAATCTGTTGTGGCAGGATTGACCATCACGATTGGCACGATTGCTCCGGCACTGGCTAAGCTACAACTGCACCTGCTATTCCCTGTTGAACGAGCATTTCGACGATGTGTGAGCGATGCAGTATACTAACCAGCAACTCTTCCATACGACAATAAGCGAGAGACTGACCATGACCCTTCCGACACTTTACCACAAGCTGGTTGCCGCCAATCCTAGCGATGATTTGCGCGAAGCCTGCACTGTCGAAACCATCGCCATACCGACACCGGCAGCAGGCGAGATTCTGGTCAAGACGCATTATACCGGCGTGAATGCCGCTGATTATCTGATGGCGTTGGGGCGTTATCTCTCGGCGACAGAACGCCCTTTCGATCTCGGTGCGGAATCGGTAGGTGAGGTGGTTGCTATCGGCGAGGGTGTGAGCCAATTTGCAGTTGGGGATCACGTGTTAACCCTGATGGACGGGGGCTTTGCTGAATATTTTATCACCCGTGCCCGTTTCGCCATTCCTATTCCGCAAGCCTCGCCAGAAGTAGTCTCGCTGGCGATCAGTGGCTTAACCGCATCCATTGCGCTCGAAGTTACCGGCAACATGACGCAGGGCGAGACGGTACTGGTCACGGCGGCGGCAGGCGGCACCGGTAGCATGGCCGTACAATTGGCAAAGATTGCGGGCAACACTGTGATTGGTACCTGTGGCAATGATGATAAGGTGGCGTTCTTGCAATCACTGGGTTGTGATCGGGCGATCAACTATCGCTCTGAAGATGTCAAACAGGTCTTGAAAGCCGAATATCCCGAGGGCGTGGATATTGTGTTCGAGAGCGTGGGGGGGGAGATGTTCGATACGGCGCTCAAAGCGCTGGCGGTACACGGGCGCTTGCTGGTAATTGGCGCGATCAGCGAGTATGAATCCGGCCCACAGGCGATCACTGCCCCGCGTATCGGTTATGCGCTGATGAACAAATCGGCATCGGTGCGTGCTTTCTGGTTGATGAACTTCTTCAAGGATATTCCAGCGCATATGGATAAATTATTGGCGCTGGTGGCAGGTGGTCAACTACAACTGAACGCCGATGATACGCGCTTTGCCGGGGCAGAGGGAGCACTCAATGCGCTCGAATACATGTACGCGGGCAAGAATATCGGCAAAGTGGTCGTGGATTTCACGGAGGCGTGATGGGTCGATCAATCTCATTCGAGACCCGTGTTGTACGCCATATCTCTGATGAATAATACATTTCTAGGGGCGCTGTATCATAATCTTGGTGCCGTCTAAATTTTCTGTTCCCTGTTGTCGAAACTCGCATCTATCCCCTATGCTGATAATGAGACTGCATCAACGAGGGGGCAACAGGTGGCTCAAGTATCCGATCAACGCACAGTACAACAGGTGTTATGGATAACGCTGGTGCTGAATATTGCAGTAGCGCTCGCTAAAATCGTGCTGGGTATGGTCAGTGGGGCACTCGCTATCACGGCGGATGGCTTTCATAGCCTGACCGATGGCGCGGGCAACGTGGCTGGTTTGATCGGCACACATTACGCCAACCGTCCCGCCGACGACAATCACCCTTACGGACATCAACGTTTTGAGGCGCTATCGGCGCTCTTGATCGGTGCGTTATTATTGCTCACTGCGTGGGAGATGGTGCAAGGCTTGCTAGACCGTCTGCAAGCCTCAATCACGCCGGATTTATCGCCATTGGTCTTTGCGGTGTTGATGGTCACACTAGGGATTAATGTGCTGGTCAGCCGTTATCAACGGCGTGCTGGCGAACGCTTGAACAGCCTGATTTTGCTCGCAGATGCCGAGAACACCCGCGCTGATGTGTTTGTCACGTTGTCAGTGATCGTCAGCAGTGCGCTGGTGGTGCTCAGCGGTTGGGTGTGGGTCGATTGGTTAGCGGCGTGTGTCGTGGTGATTTTAATTGGCAAGGCGGCGTGGGGTATCTTACAAAAGACTGGCAGTGTGCTAGTCGATACTGCCCCTTACGAAGCTGACGAACTACAGGCGCTGATGCGCGATTTACCGGCAGATGTGATCCGTGCCCGTAGCCGGGGCTCACGCGATGCGGCTCATGTTGATATTGATGTGCGCGTGCCGGCGGATATGACCGTTAACCAGACCAACCACATCGCACACCACATCCGCGCCCATCTTAGCACACATTTAGATGGTTTGACCGAAGTCGAAGTTCACTTTGAACCTCACCCCGATCCTCTGCGCGGGCTAACACCGCGTCAACCTGTGGAGGGATGAGGCATACCCGTCTAAACGGATACACCTCACGCTAGCCTCACTGCCCGACATCCCAGACGGCTTCGCCCTGCAAGATACGACGGAGTTGATCGGGGAATTGGTGAACATCAAGCGGTTTGCCGATGAACCCATCGAAACCCGCCATGCGCGTTTCATTGACTTCGCTGATATGAACGGAGTATGCGATGATCGGCACATTCGCCAGCGCAGGCATCGCTTTCAAGCTCGCGATCAAATCCAGCCCATTGTAACGCGGAAATTCGAGATCCAAGAACATCACCACGATGTCGTCAACTTCTTCTAGTGCTTGCTCAATCAGTGTGGGTGTCGATAAGGCGATGGGATCAATGCCTTCTTTGCTCAGCAAGATACTGAGCGATGTTAAATTCATATTGTTGTCATCGATAATCAGTGCAGTTGCCATGCTCTTTTTCTTTCTCGTGTGTATGCGGGTACTGTTTAGGATTGCTATCATCGTGTGGCATGTCCCTGTAACGCATACCAGACTGATTGACCGTCAAGCACCGATGCGATCTGCTGTGCGAATAAGCGAGGCAGAATCGGTTTGCCGATGAAACCCTGCACGCCTTTGCTTTTCGCCCGTGCAATCTCTATATCGGGATCGGCTGCGCTGACGATAATCACCGGTATGGTGGCTAATTCTGGATCAGCCTGTAGGGCTTCAAAGATCGCATAGCCGTTCATATCATGCCGTAGCATCAAATCCAACAAAATGACATCCACGGGCATCGCTTTTTGCACATGAGTGAGGACATCGGTGTTCCAAAAATCTTGAATAACCGTTGCCCCTGCCCGTCGCAGGGTTACAGCATTGATTGCCATATTGGTTGGATCATCTTCTACGATAAAAATGCGCTTACCTTGTAATTCGTTCATTGTGTCCTATATCCTTATGTTCTTATCCATCAATATCTGTGATATGCCAGATGGTTTCCCCATGAGTGATGCGTCCGAGTATCTTCGGAAAGGTTGGCACGTTAATTGGCTTACCGATCACACCATCAAAGCCACTGGTTTTTAGCAGGTCGATCTCTTCGTTCATCACGCTGGCTGTCAGGGCGATAATACGCGATGCGCGATAACGATCATCAGCGCGTAACATCGCCAGCATCTCAAAACCGCTATGCGGGTGCATGTGAATATCGAGCAGGAAAATATCTGGCACAGTCGATAACGCGCTGACTCGCGTCATGAAATCCGTGCTATCTTCAAAGATGTGCACATGTTCCAGCTTCATCACCCGTTTGAGAATCAGCGATAAGGCTTCGCGGCTCATCGGATCATCTTCGACATAGACGTAGGTTAAATTTTGCATCTCTTTTTGCATCTTTTAGTGTCTGTACCTTCTACTTAACTGATTGTTGATTGCTCATAATGTCACATCACTGGGTTTGACCCACGGTTCAATCGGCAATGAGAAATAGAATGCCGCACCCTCGCCAACTTCGCTCTCTAACCAGAGTTTGCCACCGTGTGCTTCGATCAAGCGTTTGGAGATTGGCAAGCCTAAACCCGTACCGCCCGCATGTTTGATGCCAGTTTCGGTCTGCACAAAGGGATCAAAGATCGTCTGATGCAGGGATGCCTCAATGCCGGGACCGGTGTCAATCACGGCAAATAAGATCTCATCGGCTTTGTGTTTGGCGGCGAAGGTGATTGTGCCCTCATCGGTGAATTTGACAGCGTTGGATAAGAGGTTGAGCATCACCTGACGCACGCGCCGCTTATCGACAGTCAAAGCCGGGTAGGTGGTATCGATATCGATGATTAGTTCAACGTCTTTTTCGCCGATGAGTTCTTGTACACTGGCACCGACACGGGTGATCTCAGCAGCAACGTCAAAGTTATCTTCGATGAACAACTTCATCATGCCGGATTCGATTTTGCTAATATCTAGCACATCGTTAATCAGCGAGAGCAAATGCCGCCCACTGAACAAAATCTTGCCGAGATATTCGATCTGTTCGTCATTGACATCGCCAAACGTGCCCATCGCCATCAAATCAGAGAAGCTCAAGATGGAGTTCAACGGGGTGCGCAATTCATGGCTCATGCTCGCCAAAAATTGAGATTTCATCTCATCGGCAGCAAGTGCTTTTAACAGTGCGGTTTCGGTCTCTTGCTTGGCAATTTCGAGTTCGAATGTGCGGCGACGCACACGATCTTCCAGCATGGATTCCGACAGGCGGAGACGCTGGTTGGCTTCTTCGAGTTCTTGCCGGCGGATCATCTCCACCGTATTGATATGATTGATGAAGGTTACGATTAAGATCGATGAGAAGATTAACGCATACCAGAGAAAGGTGATGGTGTTATCAGTTGTCTCGCTTAGACCATTCAACACACCAATCGTGATGATCATACCCGTTGCTAACAGAATAACTGCACGGTTCGAGAAGAAGATGCCGGTGAGAATGATCGGCACCACCCCATATCCGAGAAAAGTCGGATCCGCATTGCCGAAGGGGACGAAGGTGAATAAGATAGCTGTGATTGCAATGAAACCTGTCGCCGCTAAATCCGTGTACCCTTGACGGTTGACTGCCCACAACACGATAGTGAAGATCACACCGATGATGCCCCCCATAATATCAGCATAGAACAGAATGCCAGGGCTTTGAATCAAACGGATGCTGAGGATGATTGAGCCGACTACACCCGCAATCAGTAACATGGTAGCCAGCAAACGTGCGCGTCTCTGCTCACTGGCATCGGTGATGTTCGTAGGGGTTTGTACCAGTATCTCCCATACACGGCTGAGCCGATTATCAAACGATATTGAACGAATATCTTGCATAGTTATCTGTCTCCATATTTTTACACATAGCGCACTCAACACGTGCAAGCAATGTTGAATACTCTGAATATAATTCAGTATAGCTTGTTAGTAAGATAATATAACTATCACAAGTGATAGGGGTGTTCACACGAGTTTGTACTTTGCCGCGAGGACTAGCGCTTCCGAGCGCGTTTCGACTTGCATTTTTTCGAGGATGTTGTTGGTGTGGAAGCGCACAGTGGGCGAGGTAATGCGTAGTTTGCGGGCGATACCCTTGTAGGTCAAGCCCTCTGCCATCAATTGGATGACCTGCAATTCGCGTTCACTCAGTTCAAAATCAGGTGCGGGGGCTGATTGGGCATCGAACAGCGTGTTCATGACCTCAGGTGAGAGCACATGGTTACCCAGCAAAGTATTACGAATGGTGATGACAAGTTCTTGCACTAGACTATCTTTGACCAGATAGCCCACCGCTCCCTTGCTCAGCATAGCCTGAATATATTCGTATTCATGAAAGCTCGATAAGACGAGGATGCGCGTTTCCGGTAATTCTTTGAGGATTGTGGCGGTAGCATCTGCACCACTCATGCCCGGCATCACCACATCCATTAATACCAGATCGGGTCTGGCGATGCGACATAGTTGGATGCCCGCTTCGCCATCGTAGGCTTGTCCGACTAGCTCAATATCATCTGTGCCATCCAGCACACGCATGATCGCATCATGAATATCGTGGTTGTCATCGACAATGATGATGCGAATAGACTCCGACATGACAAGTTTCCTACCCAATGATTACAAATTATTACCTTATGTTCTTATAGAATTATACATCGAGTGCGTATAAAACTGTGTTAAGAGTGATATTTGACACTGCGCCTTAATCAGGGCGAAATCAGGGTCAGATATATATGTTGTGTCTGATGTGAGATGAGATTGACAAAAGCGGACTGAATTCCAAGATGGTAAGTCACCAAACACACCATCGGAGGAAAATAGCCCATGACCCGTATAAGCATAGAGACGTTGCTGACCATCATCTATGTCATCGTCGATGATGGTCAGCAAGAAAAAGGACATCGGCTATTGCAAGGCAAAGTTGGATGAAAGCCACGACTCAGTAGCAGCGAAGTGATAACACTGATGATCGCAGAAGATTACATCCCGTATCCGGGAGAAACCCAATATTGGGGCTATATCCTTCGCCACCTGCCATTGTGATACCTATTCCTCTACTAGACTACGTTTGCAAGCTACAACAATATGTGCCGGTGCTGAAAAGATAACTTCACCGTCTGTTCCTACAAAGTGAGATAGCGTCGTTTTCGCTTCATGGAGAAGTTGCGTGTATTGCGTGTCATCAATCTGATCCGCAAGCGTCCAGCCTTTGATGTCCGTATGAACCCATGACTCAATTGACGGAAAGCGTGCGTGACCCTGCTGGGTCAAAATATCGACTTGCACGAGTTCAGGCACATTGAATAGAGACCTTAATTGTTGTGTGTCTCCCAACACATAGGGTGCCCGCAGTCCATTGGCAATATCATGACCGAAAAGACGTTGCAACAGCTCCACCATTGCCGCGTACCCCGGTGTATTGGTCAGTGAATCCCAAACGGCGACAACCAACCGTCCATCAGGCTTTAACACGCGGGTCATTTCTTGAATTGCTACTGCCCGATCCTCGAAGAACATCAGCCCGAACTGGCTCACAACCACATCGAAGGATGCATCGTCAAAAGGTAGCGCTTCCGCTTTACCGTGTTGCCATCTGATGTGTGGGGCTTTGCGTTGTGCCACGGTCAGCATGTCCTCATTGTTATCCAGCCCGATCACCTCTCCCGTCGGACCAACCCGCTCGGCAACGGTGCGGGTGAGCACACCAGTTCCACAAGCAACATCCAGTACATCATGACCCGTTTGAAAATCTGCGGCATCAGCAATCCGACTGGCCCACTGTTGGAAGAGTGCCGGGACGAAAAATGCGTCATAGACTTCTGCCGCACTACGGTTCACTTGTCCGCGATCTGAATCGCTCATCAATCATCTCCTTATCTCCTGATTTGTCATTTACTATAGGTTCATGGTTGTTTGGACACTAGTTCACAAACTAAACTGGTCGTATTGGACGGATTGTGCCACAGTGTGGTGTAACTAGGAGGAAATTTGTGAAAACCTATGGACAATATTGTCCCGTTGCGCAAGCGCTCGAAGTGATTGGGAATCGTTGGACATTACTCATTATCCGGGACATGCTGACAGGTACACGCCATTTCAACGATCTGGCGCGGGGGCTGCCGGGTATCTCACGCGGGTTGCTAGCTAAACGTCTGCGCCAACTGGAAACAGCTGGATTGGTTGAGAAACGTCATATGGAGTCTGGGCAACAAACGACGGAATATCATTTAACGTCCGCAGGTGAAGACATTCAGGATATTATCAATGCGCTACTCATCTGGGGGTCTAAATGGGCTTTCGGCGATCCCTCACCCCATCATCTCGATCCGCTGTTGCTAATGTGGTGGATGCATCAACGGGTCAATAGAGAACATCTACCGGAAGATCGCATCGTTATCCAGTTCGACTTCTATGGCGCAAAGAATGAAACATATTGGTTGGTTCTCTCGACGGCGGATGTGACACTGTGCTTGACGGATCCGGGTTATGAAATCAATTTGCTGGTTGTGGCAGATTTGGCGACGTTCTTCAAGCTGTGGCTTGGGAAGATCGACTATTATGAAGTGATCGACAGCTCACAGCTAACCATCGAGGGGATACCCCAATACGTTCGAGCATTTCCGAGGTGGTTTGCTTGGAGTCTCGCAGCACCCGCTGTTCGTGCTGCCGAATCTACCAATCAGCAACGGACATAATTGTCAACTGGCCGTCCGGCGGGTAGGAAATGGGGGAGTGCTATTGACCGCCGCTGACGTTTTGTTTCCATTAACAGCGTTAAGCTGGATCAAATCCATATTAGGATGCTCTGCCCGGAAACGTTCCACAAGAACAGTTGATGAGTCTGAACCTGTAACCTTGAAATGCTTGCTCAACAATAACAAGTCTTTGCCCGAACCCATGCCAAGTTCCAGTGCATGAGACCCTTTCGCCTGAAGAGACTAAAAGCAGTTATAAGAGGTCAATCACACTGAAAATGCACTTAAATTAGCCTATTTAACCACACCAATCTCACCGACTGGAATCTGAAACTGCGGAGCATCGGGATTGCCCTTGAAACGTTCTTTGACCTTGTCGTAACCAACCTGACTGAAGGGGCAGACTGCTAGACACACAGCACAGCCATAGTTCTTGGTAAAGTATTCTCGACAAGTCGCATGATCAATCGACTGCATGCCACCATCTCCACGTGGTTCTGGTTGATCATAAATCGCGCTGACGGGACACTTCCGCACCCACTTTTTACACATTGCACAGAAATCACGTACCCACAGATGCTCGTTCTCGGTTTGAATAGGCAGATTTTCGATGTTGGTATAAATGGTATTAATTCTTAATCTAGCGCCCTCACCGGGGCTAATGAGTAAACCGTGATAACCAATTGCGCCTAAACCTGCTAACTCCACGAGGATGACACCTAGTTCTGCCTCCAACTTGCTTAGGGAATAACTAACAGCTGATTGTGTTAATCCGACAAGTTCAGCTGCTTCCGTCAAACTCCCGGTGTCTACGATTGCAACCAAAACTTCTAGTTGAGCCAGATTCATTTGAAATTCCTTGGAACAAGCAAAGTACATATATTTAACCATATTTGTGAAGAAAGACCTGCTATATGAACCCTGCATACGACGACTGGCATGGCTGTGTCTTACAATCTGCATTGAACGAAGAACCGAGCTTGTCGCTTGATTTGACGGTGTATGCTCCGCGTTCAATTGAATAGTGTTGTTTTACCAACAGACAGTCATACGTCGATATCATAGGCTGAAAGCGTGCACATTTATGAAAGCTAAACCGATCAATCAGGAGGTAAAAATCACATGAAGTTTCTTAGAAATAAATTGATCATTGCACTGGGTCTATTGTTCATAATGAGTACATCTATCGCAGGTTTCGTTTTTGCTCAGGATGACACAACTGAAGATTTTAATCAAGTTCTGGTCTACATGGCAGCCGGTGTCTATGACCCTGACGATCCTGAATACGAAGCACCTGACGGTGATTTCTGGCATCGTGAGATCATGGGGCGAACGGATGAAGAGATTGAAGAAAACCGTGATGAGGCTATAGAATTCTTCATTGAGCGTTTCGGCATTGACCCTGTTGATAACGAAGATGTCATGTTCCAATCGTTCATGGTTGATCCTCGCAATGAGTATCGTGCTTATGTTGTTAAAGGATATGATGTGCCATCCGAAGGTTGGGTCGTGCGAGATGGTGGATGGTCAGTTGCTGTTATGAACCCAGAAGGCATCACACTCGGCGGTGAATTCGACGGTGTGCAGATACCACAGGGTTCTATGATGGTATTTGGCGATTATAATATTGATACAGTTGATGGTGATCCGATTATCATCCATTATCAGTCTGGCGAACCCATCATTCCACAAGTTTCTGGTTGGATCGCTTTCCGTTGTGAACTCTTCCATGACGATTTTGGTTCGGGTCTAGCGCAGGGTATCTCAGCATCAAGTGTCCAGGAAGATGGACTAATGCACGCAAATATCCGCAATGTTCTGACTTTCCCTGGATTGGGCAACAACTAAACAAGTGGTGAAACTCATAACTTGTATCGGTATACAATGCACGATGATTTGTAACCATCGTGCATTGATATTTGTAATGCTAAGGGGAAGATACAAGGAGTTTGGATGCAAGCTAGCTAGATGCCCCTTACCTGAACGTTATCAAGGTCAGGGAAAGGGGCAAACGATACAGGTCTTTCGCTTCAGTTCAAGACCTGTGTCCGCAGGACGTGTAGCGCCTGCAAGGTGATGAGGTTACGCATCACATAGCCGTATTGCAAGTTACTACCACGGAAATCTGCACCTTCCTCAAAGCCACGCGGTGGCGATGACGGATGCACGCCATCAGCGTTCATCCCACTATCGGGCAAGGTCACTAGTGCGCCGTACAGATCAATCAGGGGCAAGCCTCGTTGCGCCGCCACATCAATGATCGCCTGATTATAGGCTTCGGCACGTCCGGGGAAGCTGGCGCGGGGCGGGATGGTGTGCAACACTGGAATCACACCCACGCCGATGCTGTAATCGGCAATTACGCGCATATTCTGGATGAACTCATCAATTGGCACCATGCCGGTATCGTTCGTACCCAGCATGATCAGTGCCACCGCTGGACGGGTCAGGCGATACTCGCACGCCAACGGCGATTCGCCCACCTCACACACCGAGCGATTGGCAAAGTTGGCATCCAGGATAGTGCGCGTGGTGTAGCCGTTGCCTGCCGCCAGTGAGGTGTTGTTGAATGAGTTATTATTGCGTGCCTGCGCCATGAAATAGCTGATTGTCGGTTGCAGGTAGTCATAGCCGCCGAGATTGTACACGCCAAAGCCGAAGGGTTGGAACATCTCTTCAGCGATGGTGATGCTATCGCCGACTTTAGAGAAGACATTGGCGCGATTGCCGAGCGCTTGCCCGTTGGTGAAGATGTTGCGTGCCGATGCCCCCAGCGTGAAGTATGGCGCATCGCCGGTTGGCACACTGACTGTGACCTCGCTGGCTGCTGACGGAGCAGTGCTGTCATTAGCAGGAGCGCTGATGCTGGTATCACCACCGCCCACAATTGGCAATGTTGCCCGTGCCACACGCAAGCTCACC
The DNA here is from genome assembly GCA_051117475.1 of Anaerolineae bacterium. Taxonomy (GTDB): domain Bacteria; phylum Chloroflexota; class Anaerolineae; order Aggregatilineales; family Phototrophicaceae; genus JAUZRW01. The sequence goes on from JBNPEE010000001.1 coordinate 70,918, forward strand.
AGTGACGCGAACACCCACCCCTGACCATCACCATAAGTGATCTGTAGCCAGTTGCCGGCGCGGTTGCGCCCGATGGCGTTTACGGGTGTGCCATTGTTCAGTTGACCGATAATCGCCGCCCGTGTGCTATCGCTGGCACGGACGTTCGCTGCCAGCACGCTGATTGACCCGTTTGCCCCGTCTGTGCCGGGTGTTTGTGGATTGGTGGGGGCGGGCGCATCGGTTGAGGGGGGGCTAACGTCCGAAACTGGCGGAGGGGGAGTGGGTGCATCGACAATTGGCACGTTAGCACGCGCCACCAGCAGATTGACAAAGCCAGAAGCCACCCAACCGCTCACACTGCCATCGAGCGTGCTGACCTGATACCAGCGATTGCTAGACACGCGACCGACCACGTTCAAGGGCGTACCACTCGCCACTTCACCGACAATATCGGCACGCCCTGATGGTGCGGAACGCACATTGAGCGTCTCTGCCATATCGATCACGCGGGCGTTACCGTCCTGTGCGTTAACCGCTATACTGCTCAAGATGAGTATGGCAACCCATGCGATAGTTTGACTGATCCAACGGGGCATTGTGTTCATCCTTCCCTACTGAAAATCAAATGATCATAACAGCGCACATTATATAGGGGATTCGGATCATTGCTAGGGCGTGTGAGTGGGTGGGAGGGTAATTGTAGCTCTATAAATGCGGTGTATGCCTTGTTCCAATCACAGCACTGTTATCAGCTTCGGGTAACATGCTGGTAACAGGGGTAGCACCTGAAATACTGATAGAAATCACGATGTCAATTAGAGTTCTTATGCGCCGTGGCGACTGGTTGATGCACACTCATGCCGTGTTCAAGTTCTCTAAAATGTTTTCGATACCTGATGTATCTATCTGTGTTAAATAGGCTTCTAGCTGAGCGTGTAAGCCTGTAATCTCTGACAAATCGCTATCCCATAAGTCTGTATTCTCAAGCACCCTTTGTACTAATACCGCGTGAGACTCACAAGTTTGCCATTGTTGCTTGAACCACGCAATCACATTCTCATCATCAACCAATGGAATGGGATCACCCTGCCACTCACCTTTATAGAATCGAATGAATGCCGCCATTGCCAGTACAGCGCGTTGCGGCAATTGATTATATTGATGATGATACGTTCTTATTGTTGGTAGGATGCGCGTTTTGACTTTTGTACTGGTATTGACTGCAATGCTCAAAAGCCGATGATGCACGGAAGGATTACGAAACCGATCAAAGACATCTGATGCAAATTGTCTCAATTCATCTTCGGGCATGTCCAGCGATGGGATGATTTCTTGTGTGGCTTCATCGCGTAAAAATTGTCCTAATAACGGATGTTCTATACTTTCTTGAACCGTTTCTAACCCCATCAAATAGCCAATCGGCACCATCGTGGTGTGTAGACCGTTCAAAATACGCACTTTAATCCGTCGATAGGGATCAACATCATCGACAATTTTCACATTGAGTTGACTCTGATCAAACGGCAACGCCGTCAAGATAGACTGTGGTGCTTCGATAACCCAGCTATGATAATGTTCACCCATCACCAGAAGGTCATCGTTGTAGCCCACTTTTTGCAGGATTTCGTCATGCTTATCAGCAGGATAGCCCGACACGATACGATCAACTAGCGTGTTATAAAAATGGTTGTGTTGCGTAATCCAATCTGTAAATTCACTATCGAGTTGCCATTGTTTGGCATACGCTAAAACCATGTGACGCAACTGTGTCCCATTATCAACCACTAATTCGGTGGGGAGTATGATACACCCCTTGTGGCTTGCCCCTTCAAAATGGCGATAGCGTTCATACAAAAATTGGGTCAGTTTCGCCGGAAAGGATGATGCAGGTGTATCAGCGAATTGGTCATTTGCATTGTAGCTGATGCCCGCTTCAGTGGTATTGCTGACCAAAAAACGTATCTGCGGTTGACGTGCCAGCGCCCTATACGCATCAAAGTTATAGTACGGGTACACTGTGCGACTGATACAATCAATGCGTTGAGTTTGGGTTATAAACTCACCATTTTTGATGCCTTCGGTATGCACATAGAATAAGCCATCCTGTGCATCGAGATCATCATATTTGCTATTCGGAGTCACTTTGACCACAACGACGCTACTCGAAAAATCTGTTTCTTCGTTGAGGCGTTGTATCATCCAATCGACGAAGGCACGGATAAAATTCCCCGCACCAAATTGAACCACGCGCTCAGGGAGAATCGACTGTAGGTTGGTTGTTTGTCGGTTGAGTGTCTTCAATTGGCTCATAGCTTATAGGTCTTCTTTGCTAGATGATAAGCCATATCGGCAACCATGGCCTGTGCATCGTCCTCATCAATGATGTGACGCACGACCAATCCGGCAAGCCAATCGGCTGATGCTCTGCGCCAGACATCATGCCGTGCCGGAATTGACGCATAAGCACGGGTGTCATCGTTGAAGCCGGCGGTGTTATAGATGCCTGCGGTTTCGACTACTTCATCAAAGAACGTTCGCATTCCTTTGAGGCTATCGAAGAACCACCACGGAGGACCTAATCGTAAAATGGGATAATGTCCCGCCAGTGGCGCGAGTTCACGCCCATAAGTCGTTTCATCTAAATTGAATAGCACGACCGTCAATTCAGAATGGTTACCATAGCAATCTAAGAGCGGTTTGAGATTGCGCGTGAATTCACTTGTGAGGGGAATATCCGCGCCCATATCTTTACCATAACGATCATAGATCAGCGGATTATGATTGCGGTATGCCCCCACATGAATTTGCATCACGAGACCATCTTCACTGCTCATACGCGCCATCTCAATGAGCATATGTCCTGTGAAGCGTTTCACGTCTTCAGCTGATGCAGTTCCCTGTAACCCGCGCTGGAAAATCGTATCAGCTTCATTCTCGCTCAGAACCTCGGTATAAGCAGTTAAAGCGGCATGGTCGGTTGCTGTTGCTCCCATGGCTTTGAAGAATTCGCGCCGTTGTTCCAATGCTTGAATATAGCTGTGGTAATCTGTGACACTGATGCCCGAAACCGTACCCAGTTGCTCGATATTTTTTGTCCAGTCGTCAGTGTCCATATTGACGACTGCATCCGGGCGGAAGGTCGGGACAATTCGCCCGCCCCAGTCTGATTCACGTATAGCTTGGTGATGCACGAGGGTGTCGGTGGCGGCATCGGTTGTGGCAAGGGCTTCAATATTGAAGCGTTCAAATAATCGACGCGGATTAAATTCTGCACTTTGGAGTTGCGCTTCAATGGCATCATAAATATCATTAGCATTGTCACTGTTCATTTTTTCTTCAATGCCGAATACATCGTGCAATTCATCGCGCAACCAGATATAAGTGGGCGTGCCACGCATCAGATACCAGTTATCACAAATAGTTTGCCAGATTTTGCGATGATCATTTTCGACTTCGCCACCATCCCGACGCGGTATGCCCATCGCCGCCATCGAGATGCCCTGCGAGTACATCATACGGAAGATGTAATGGTCAGGGATGATGAGCAATTCGACAGGACTGCCAAATTGGTAGTTTTCGTCAGCGAATAAGCGCGGATCAACATGACCATGCGGACAAATGAGTGGCAAATCTTGTACCGTTCTGTAGAGTTGTCTGGCAACATCACGTTGTGCAGGGTCAGGTGAAAAATAACGATCATCCATTACTTTGTGTGCTCTCTTGTGTGTGTGCGATTCGTTTATGTTGTGGCAATGTGAACAACTCATCGACGTTAATCATCTGTCCGGTTTCCATCGCCAGGTTACCGCTCATACCAACAAGGATCGAGGCGGCGCCGTCAATGTGAGAGGCGGCCCGATAGAATGGGTCATGCGGTGGGTTTGGAGAGAAGATTTGCTCTAGCATGACGGGGTCTGCCCCACCGTGCCCCCCTTCACCCATCGGGACATCCACCGCGTAACTCTCGCCAAAAATCGGATAGACACGCATCGCAGCGGTTTTGAAAGCGCCCTTGCTGGCCTTTGCCGCGCCATCACCTTGTAGGTGGTTAATATTCTCAGCGATGTCCATTTCGATGCGTCCTCGGGTGCCTGTGATAGCAACGCGCAACCCTTCCCATGGAGAATATGCAATCAAGCTGTAAGACAGCATGACACCATTCTGGTAGCGTACAGTCACATTCATCGTATCTTCAGCCGTAATCGGTTCGCCGAAGACGTTACGATCACGCAAATAACCTGTCTCTTCTTCCGCGTTGAGGTATAAGCCTTGATAGACATCTTTCTCATCAAGGAACAAGCCGAAAGGGTCATCCTGTGCTTCAGGGACATGGGTATAACGGTCATAACCGTAGTGTTCACCCCGAGCTTCGGCATTGGCTTTTCCATAAAAGAGTGTATCACCCATCGCAAAAACTTGTGAGGGATAAGAATCAATCCACCAGTTCACGAGGTCAAAATGATGTGTCGATTTATGAACGAGCAAGCCACCGCTATTCTGTTTTTCACGATGCCAGCGACGAAAATAATCCGCCCCATGACTGGTATCCAGCATCCACGAAAAATCGACATGCAGAGGTTGTCCGACCGCTCCATCCATCACTAATTCACGAAAGCGCGTATAGGCAGGCGCATAACGATAGTTAAAGGTTACCCGCAGTGATTGACCTGTGCGATCAATTGTGTTGAAAATTGCTTTCATCTTGTGGAAGTCTGTCGTCATCGGTTTTTCAGTGATGACATCACAACCGAGTTCCATCGCCCGTATGATGTAGATATGATGTGCGGCATCGATCGTCGTGACGATCACGGTGTCGGGGTGGGTTTCGTTGATCATCTTATCAAAGTCATGCGCGTGATAGGTCGGCAACGGATCGAGATTATGCGTTTTAGCGAGTTGCGCGTTGTACCAATCCATCCGTACGTGACTGACATCACAAAAGCCGACAAGTTCTGCCACGTCACAGTATGTCCTGATAATCGAATCAATAAACATGCCTGCCCGTGACCCTGTGCCGACAAGTACATAACGTTTTTTCTGCATAGCATACCCTTTATCCGCTAACATCTAGCAATGTATATTGGCTTTCAGGCAAATAAGTGCGCATCAAGTAGTGTGTGCCGCGTGCGGCAATCGCTGCTGCCAGAGCGCCTGTCACCGTGACGAAAACCGCCGCAGGCAATACCAATGAGAATAAGAATGGTAATATGGCACACCCCCCTGTGATAACTGTCCAGAAAGGGTTGACGAATACAAGGCGGATGGCAAATGTCACAATACGCTTGAAGGGCGCATCCCACACAGCGATCAGCACCCATGCAAGAATATTCGCCATCAGGAAGATAAACAGTGTGAAGATCGTCGCCCCTAAAGAGATACGCGGCAACCATTGAGTAATATCCATCTCTAAGAATATCAGCACGTTCAAGATGAGGAAGCCCCCCACAAGTAAGTCCAATGCGAGTAGCATGTAACACTTATGCCAGGTCTGACGGATGGTGTTGAAGAATATCGAAAAGACCTGCGTGCGACGGTCATCAACCCAATGGAACATGACCGCGAGCAAGCCCACCAGTGCCAGAGGCATCGTCAGCAGTGGGATTGATACGAGTATCCACAACAGATTTGCCAGTATTGGGCTTGACCAGACATCAAATTCATCGCGCCAGTGTCGTCGCATAGAACGGTTTACCTGTATCATCCTTTCATACCTGTCGTTGCGATACCTTCCACAATATAGCGTTGGAAGAAAACAAATAAGAGTAACGCCGGTAACAATGATAACAGCATCATCGCGAAAATAGCGCCCCAATTGGTCACACCACTTGCATCCGAGAATGACCGCAACGCCACTGAAACAGTATATAAGCGAGGATTCGTCAAATAGATCAGTGGCCCTAAAAAGTCATCCCACGTCCAGTAAAATGAGAAAATCGCCGCCGTGATGATCGCCGGTTTGAGTTGTGGCGCGATGATATAGCGGAAAATGCCAAAGTGACCCGCTCCGTCAATCATCGCGGCTTCATCAAGGTCGATTGGGATGCCGCGAATGAACTGAATTATCATGAAGATGAAGAAGGCACTCCCGCCAATACGCGGTACAAGCAAGGGCAAGAATGTGTTCACCCAGCCCAAACGCGAGAAGATGATATACTGCGGAATCATCAACACTTCTGTGGGTAACATCAGCGTCAGCAACATGATGCTAAACCAGATGTTTTTACCACGAAATTTGACCCGTGCAAAGCCAAAGCCAACAATCACAGATGCCGAGACTTGAATCAGTGTCCCAATTCCCGCATAGATGAACGAATTTTTGAAGAATGTGGCGAAGGTAATGCCGCCGAAACCCTGCCAGCCTTCGGCATAATTGCTAAACTGTATTTCAGATGGGATCAACGATGTGACATTCGTAAAGATTTCATCAGCCGGCTTGAGTGAACTCGAGATCAGCCAAAAAATGGGATATAACATCACAAAGCCGAAGAACCCTACCCCTAAATGATAGAGGATGGTTATCAACACTTTTTGTCGACGCTTCTCCGCCTTGCGCTGTGCTATGATATTCGCATTCTTTTCCGATGTATGAGGTAGCGTTGCCATCTTGATTTACTCCAATTCTGTCTCGTAATAGACCCAGCGTTTTGAGACTAAGAAGTTAATCCCGGTAAGAACAGCAATCACCAGCAAAAGTATCCATGCCATCGCTGCTGCATAACCCATCTGGAAGGTTGTAAACGCCCGAATGTACAAATAAATCGCATAGAGCAAGGTGGTATCAAGCGGTGAGCCACGCCCACCACTGATGATGAATGCCTGCGTGAATGAACGGAATGCACCGATCATCTGAATGATGAGATTGAAGAAGATAATGGGAGTCAATAATGGAAGTGTGATGCGGAAGAATTTAGCAAAGCTACTCGCCCCATCAATATCAGCCGCTTCGTAAAGCGCTTGTGGAATCTGGCGTAACCCTGCTAAGAAAATCAACATCGGTGAGCCAAATTGCCACGCTGCGAGAATGATCAGCGTCCAGATAGCATAGTCAGGGTTGCCCAGCCAGCGTATGCCTTCCAGCCCGAAGAACCCCATCAGAGCATTAATGAGACCATCCGTACCGAATAACTGCCGCCATAACACGGCAACAGCGACACTGCCCCCGATCATCGAGGGGATATAATACGCCGCACGGTAAAAGAACACACCGCGCCTGTCGGTATTCAGCAACATCGCGATAAAGAGTGCAACTATCAAACGTAAAGGGACAGAAAAAACAACATATTTAAGTGTTGCAAACACTGAATTCCAATAGCGTCGATCTTCGAAGAACATACGCTCAAAGTTCCCAAGCCCGATAAATTCACCGGATTGGCTCAAGGTATCATAATTCGTAAAAGCCAAATATAAAGAAATCATCATTGGAACAAATGTGAAGAGAAAAAATGCAATCAGCCAGGGCGAGATAAACAAATAACCTGCCAAATTATTGAGTTTGAAATCTTTGCCGGTTGTATGCTTGGCTTTCTCGCTTGCTGTTTCTGCAACATATGCCGCATCCGCAACAGCATCGGATGGTACAATCTGGTTCGTCATTGGAATGTCCTTTTACGCTAAGAGATGTTCGATTGCAGAAAACAGGGATACCCGGATTCAGTATCCCTGCTAATTGTGCGCTTTTACTCGGCGTTTTGTGCGAGAATAGCGTTCGATTCATCTACGAAGATAGAGTAGGTATCTTCAGCGTCGGCCATACCGAAGAGAACAGGCTCAATGAAGAGTGGTACCAGCACGTTCTCGATAATATCGCTGTAACCAGCTGGATCTGGTGGTGGCACAGGGACAGCCACTTCGCTCACTTCAGCAATGAATTCAAAGACTTGTTGGCTAACGGGGTCAACTTGCTCAGCGAGGTATTCACGGATTTCTGCATCCACCGGTACACCACGTTCTGCAAAAAGAATCTCATTGGCTTCAACGCTGTTGGTGAAGAAGTCAATGAACTGTGCGGCTTCGTCTACCGTTTCGCAACCTTCGGTGATGCTAAAGAACATGGATGGTTTGAGGTAGTTAGGTGTTACGCCATCTTCGCCCCAGCGTGGCAGTGGATACAGCACGAAGTTGCGATCTTCACCGGCGGCAGAGGTCAATGCAACAACCTGATTGCTCCATTGGTAACGCATGGCTTCTGTACCTTCAACAATCGGTGAGCCTTCGATGCCGGCTGCGGAAACATCAGCTTGCATGTCCATTGGAGGAATTGCACCTGTGTTCATCATGGCATGAATGCGGTTCAGGTATTCGATAACTGGTTGTGAGTCTTCGATAGCTAGAGCGGTGCCATCTTCATTGAACAGCCATTGACCATCGCTCAGCAAGATTGACTTGATGATCGCTTCATCCCACTGCCCATAAGCCATACCCCACATGCCTTGTTCAGCAAATTGGTTGGAAATCGCTTCAAATTCGTCGAATGTCCAGTCTCGGTCGGGGAGTTCGATACCTGCGGCTTCAAACGCATCCACATCAAGGATGTAAACCTGTGAGTTCGTGCCGAGGCTGATACCAACGATTTCGTCATTCACAACACCACTACCAATGACGGAATCACTAATGCCACTCGTATCAATCGCACCGGATTCAATTAGCTCATTAAGCGGCAAGAGCAAATCACGTTGTGCCCATTCTGTCATGAACTTGTAATCATGTTGCATGATACAGGCCATATTACCACCTGCAACTTGCGTGTTCACGCGCGTCCAATAATCACCCCAGCCCGAAAATTCGTATTCAATATCAATGCCAGGATTCTGTGCTTCAAAGAGTTCAATCACTTCAATTGTGCGGTCATGGCGGTTTTGCGAACCCCACCATGTAATCGTGAGAACGGTATCCTGTGCCTGGACGATGCCGCCCAGCAATAATACCAGAATCACTGTTAGCGAAGTTAGCACGGTTGCTTTACGAGAAATCATGGTTTTTAACCTCAAAATATTTAAGTTGAGAAAAGTAAGTACGAACAAGCTACGATGTAATGGATGATGTGTTCGCGTATTGTGCAAGATTTCTAATTCGTCAATTAGAAAAAGCTTGGCAATCACGTGATTTTCATATATCATATATCATATACGATTTTTTGCAAGTTGCAAAGGAATTTTTCCATGTCTTCTCAATTTCGTAGTAAAAAGACAATCATCTACGAACAACTACGCGAAGAAATTGTCAAAGGTAAATACAAACCCGGCGAACGGCTGGTGGTGGATGAACTCGCAACCCACATGAATGCCAGTACCATCCCGATTCGTGAGGCTATTCAACAATTGCAAGCCGATGGCTTCGTCACCACACAGCCTCACGTGGGGGCGCGTATTGCGGAAATAGATGCCAATTTCATCTATGAGGTGTTCGCATTGTTGGAATCATTGGAAGTCATCTGTAGCCGCAGTGCCTGTACACTTATGACAGACGATGAGCTGGACCAGCTCGAAGAGATGATCACTGTCATGGATGTCTATATCGACAAACCTACGCGCTGGGCTGAGAAGAACAAAGAGATGCACCTGTTCATCAGCGAATGTGCCAAGACAACCCTTGTGCATAAGATGATCCAACAAACGTTTGATCATTGGGAACGTTTGCGCCGTCATTATCTGGCGAATATTTCATCGAGCCGTATTCCTGATGCCCAGCAAGAACACAAGCTGTTATTAGGTGCCATGCAAAATCGTGATAGTGATGAAGTTGAGCGCATCATCCGTCAGCATAATCAAAATGCGCTCAAAAGCTATATCCGTCACATGCAGTCAGAAGGTCATCTACTTGAGCAATGATTAGGAATACATAATTATGTTAAATGCAGTGTTAGATCCCACCGAGTTGCTCGTCACCGAGCGCAAAATTACAGGAATGTCAGCAATCCTATTACCCTTTTTAGACGATAGTTCGGTTGATTGGCAAAGTTTTGATGCGCATGTCACGCGCACCGTGGATGCGGGCTTAATCCCGGCTGTTAATATGGATACAGGCTATGCCAACCTTATTGATGAACCAACACGTCAGGACGTTTTGCGACGCACACGCGCCATCACGGATAATTTCGTCGCAGGGGCATTTGTAGCGGATACAGATGGCGCACCATGGAATTTTGATGCCTACCAGCGACAAATGGATCAGATCCATGAATTTGAGGGTACACCGATTATTTTTCAATCTTACGGCTTAACACAACAAGCGCCACAAGCCATTGTTGATGCATACGCTCAAATTGGGGAGATTGCGCACAAATTCATCGCGTTTGAACTCGGTACGATGTTCGCGCCATTTGGTAAGATATACGATCTCGACGTGTATCAAGGGCTACTCGGCATTGAGTCGTGTATTGGTGCCAAACATTCGTCTTTGAGCCGCGAGTTAGAGTGGCAACGTCTACAACTACGAAACAGCACCCGCAGAGATTTTATGGTACTGACAGGGAATGACCTCGCGATTGATATGGTCAAATATGGGAGCGATTATTTGTTAGGTTTGAGTACCTTCGCGCCAGATTTGTTTGCCAAACGTGATGCCATGTGGGAAAAGAACGATCCTGCCTTCTATGAACTGAATGATTTACTGCAATATCTCGGCTTCTTAGCGTTTCGTGCGCCGGTACCCGCCTATAAGCACAGTGCCGCCCAATTTCTACAGTTACGCGGTTGGATAACCACCAGCAAAACGCATCCCAAATCACCCGCCCGTCCGGATAGCGACCGGTCTATTTTAGAAGATATTGCCGCGCGTCTGGGCATCCTTTAGGAGATAGTTTGATGAGTACTTATAAACGCATTGCGCAATTACGCAATGCTGAACAATTTTTAGATTATTGTGAATCTATCGGGGCATTGCTGCCATTTGATGCGGAGGTACTCGTCGGTGATGACGCGCCCCTCGCACAACCCCATCACTACCGTGATACCACCCTCACCAATCGCTTTGCGGTGTTACCCATGGAAGGCTGGGACGGCACGGCTGATGGACATCCGACAGATAACACCCGTCGGCGCTGGCAGCGTTTTGGTCAAAGTGGGGCGAAGATGATTTGGGGTGGCGAAGCCGTGGCTGTTCGCCATGATGGACGTGCTAACGCCAACCAGCTTGTGATGAACGAAAAGACTGTTGGTGATATTGCTGATTTACGCCAAACTCTTGTAAGCGCACACCAAGCCCAGATGGGCGATACGGATGGATTGCTGATCGGTTTACAATTGACACATTCGGGGCGTTTTTGCCGTCCGAATAGCAAAGAACTCGAACCGCTTGTTGCCTATCGCCATCCCATACTTGATAATAAGTTCGATGTCACCAGCGATGAGCAAGTGCTCACTGATGATGACATTGACGAACTCGTGCAAGATTTCGCAAAAGCGGCGGTACTCGCTCAACAAGCCGGCTTTGATTTCATTGATGTGAAACATTGTCACGGCTATCTCGGACATGAATTTTTGAGCGCCATTGATCGCAAGGGCAAATATGGTGGCAGTTTTGAGAATCGCACGCGCTTCCTAAGACACATCACCGAAGCTGTTCGTGCGGCAGCGCCCGGATTGCAAATCGGTGTACGCCTGAGTGCCATTGATTGGATACCTTTTAGTCCAAACGGGGATAATGTCGGTGAACCCAGCGATTACGACGGCGACTATCCTTATGCTTTTGGCGGGGATGGCAGCGGCACAGGTTTAGACTTCACCGAACCCAAGCAATTTCTGGATTTATTGCTCGATCTGGATATTCATCTCGTGTGTATCACTGCTGGTAGCCCGTACTATGTACCACACCTGATTCGCCCTGCGATTTTTCCACCCTCGGATGGCTATCTCCCACCGGAAGATCCCCTACTTGGCGTGGCACGTCACATTCATATCACCAACGAACTCAAGCAACATCGTCCAGAATTGACGTATATTGGTTCCGGCTATTCCTATTTACAAGATTGGTTGCCTAATGTGGCACAGGCAACAGTACGGCAGAACATGACTGATTTTGTGGGTTTAGGGCGCATGATGCTCAGTTATCCGGATATGCCTGCCGATATCCTGCGCGGTGAGCGCTTACAACGTAAACGCATCTGCCGTACTTTTAGTGATTGCACAACAGCACCACGCAATGGCATTGTTTCGGGTTGTTATCCGCTCGATGATTTCTACAAGCAAACGCCCGAGTATCAGCAAGTGATGGACGTGAAAAAAACCAACAAGGTCACGAGCTGATGACCTCACCCCTCCAGATGCCGGGCGCAACCTTGATGACGCGCCTCAGCGTGTATGATACCCCCACACCGGATGGGCAAATTGGCGGCACGCCGCATGTTCATCTGGTGTGTACAGAGATGTATGTGGTTTTATCCGGTCACGGCGCGGTTGAAATCATCGACAAAGACGGGTTTCGGCGGGTGGAACTTCAACAGCATGATGCACTCGTGTTCTCACCCGGAACCATTCACCGCTTGATCAATCCTAATCGCAATCTGGAAATTTTAGTCATCATGCAAAATAGCGGTTTACCGGAACGCGGCGATAATGTGGTCACATTCAAGCATGAGTGGCTCAGCGATGATGACCGTTACAGCGAAGCCATGCAGGTGCAAACACTCGCAGATGCTTATCAACGGCGAAATCGCGGTGTTGAGGGTTTCATAGAACTGAAAGCACAATTTGCGTCAAATCATGAGGAGGGCATTGCGGCGCTGAATCGCTTTTATACGGGTGCCAATGCCCGCATTGCTCAGCGCTTAACCCGATGGCAAGAGCTGGTCGAACAGGGTGCGCTGGCAACGGCAAAGCAATCCTTACAACAACTGGCACAACTTCAACAGAATGACACTCACTACTTGATGCACAATCAGGTTGCACATATTAGCAACGAAGATGAACCAATCCCTGGTTTTTGTGGACATCTGAATCGTTATTTTGATCCGGCAACCCTGCACCTGGAAGGACAACAACTGGCATGAACAAGAAACGTGTTGTGATTGTCGGCACAGGCAATTCTGTCGGCAATCATCTAGAAGCCATACAGGCCTTATCGGAGCGCGTGGAACTCATTGCGGCGGTGGATAGCAACGCAGAACGTGTACAACAGTTTTGCACACAATATAACGTCCCCAATCATTATACAGATGTGACAGCGATGCTCGCTCATGAACAACCCGACCTCGTTTGTGTGGTCACCCCACCTGCTAGTCACAAGCATATCACGATCGAATGCTTAGAAGCCAATGCATGGGTCTATTGTGAGAAACCGCTCTGTGCATCACTGGCTGATTTCGATGACCTCACCGCCGCTGAAAATCGTACCGGTAATTATGTGAGCACCGTCTTTCAATGGCGTTTTGGCTCGGCGGTCAAACATATCCGACAATTGATGGCAGAGTCTGCATTGGGCAAACCCCTTGTAGCCGTCTGTAACACGCTCTGGTATCGCACAGCAGATTATTATGATGCTGTGTGGCGTGGGCGCTACGAGACCGAGTTTGGAGGACCCACGATGACACTCGGTATTCATCTGATGGACTTGTTGCTCTACCTTATGGGGGATTGGCAGGATGTTCGCGCGGCTATCGGCACGCTGGAACACAATATCGAAGTAGAAGACACCGCGATGGCGATTGTTCGTTTCCAAAATGGCGCGATGGGTAGCATCATCAACACAGCCCTTGCACCCCGTCAAGAAAGTTACCTGCGTTTTGATTTTCAGAAAACTACACTGGAGATGACCGGCTTATACCGTGCATCCAACGCGAATTGGACACTCACACCCACTGACAGGGATGCTCTTGGTGTTAAAGCGGTGTGGGATACGCTTGATATTGATTTTCAGGGATCACATGTCCAACAATTGAGCGAAATCTTAGATGCTTTGGATGCCAACACACGTCCGCCGGTCAGTGGCGATGAAGCACGGCGCATCATCGAATTCACGGCAAGCCTCTATAAATCCGCTCACACCGGACAGGTCGTCACACGCGGGGATATCACGCCTGACGATCCATTCTATTACGCCAATGATGGCTCACGGAAAGCGATACCCACATCATGAGTATTCGTTTTGGTGCTGTCGGTTTTGCACATAATCATATCTTCAACATGGTTGAGGTGCTGTGCGCTGCCGGCGCAGAACTCGTTTCGTTCTATGATGAAACACCTGAACGTGTTGCCTTGTTTGCAGAACGCTTCCCACAGGCGCAACAGTCTGAATCAGTTGAAGTTCTGCTTGAAGATGATAGCCTTGACCTCATCGTGAGTGCGTCAATCCCCTGTGAACGCGCTCCACTCGGCATTGAAGTGATGCGACATGGCAAAGATTTTTTGTGTGCTAAACCTGGCATCACTGATCTTGACCAACTCGCGGCAGTGCGTCAGGTTCAGGCACAAACCCAACGTAAATACATAATTTACTTTGGAGAACGTCTGCAAAATCCGGCAACTGTCAAAGCAGGTGAACTGGTACATAGTGGGGTAATCGGGCAAGTGGTGCAAACGGTTGGCTTCGGCCCGCATCGCCTACTCGGACACGTTCAGCGTCCGGATTGGTCATTCGATAGGCGTTATTTTGGTGGGGTGATTAACGATCTTGCCAGCCATCAGATGGATCAGTTTTTGTACTTCACAGGGAGCACCGAAGCACAGGTGATTGCCTCGCATATCGGCAATTTTAAGCATCAGCAATTCCCGAAGATGCATGATTTTGGGGATATGATTGTGCGAAGTCCATCAGCGACAGGCTATGTGCGCGTCGATTGGATGACCCCTGAAGGACTCGATACATGGGGCGATGTACGCCTGTTCATTCTTGGTACAGATGGCTACATCGAATTGCGTAAAAACATCGATATAGCAGGGCGGGACGGTGATAACCATCTCTTTCTCGTCAACCGACATGGAACGCAACACATTGATTGCCGGAATGTATCCTTGCCCTTTGCCGAGCAATTCATCGCCGATGTGCAACAGCGCACCGACGTTGCTATGTCACAGGCGCATTGTTTGCTCGCGGCGCAACTCGCCTTACAAGCTGAACTGCAAGCGTTTGAACTATCACCATGACCGCTATCACGCTACCCCATGAATGGCACGCCCCGCCTGTGGATTTTTCGCTCGCGCCGTTCTGGTTCTGGAATGACAATTTAGACGATGCAGAGTTACTGCGCCAACTCGACCAATTTCAGGAACATGGCGTAGATGCCTTTGTGATTCATCCGCGTGTAGGCTTGCCCCATCATCTAGGTTGGATGAGCGAGGCTCTGCTGGCAAAAATGCGTTGGGTTATCCGGCAGGCACAACAACGCGGTATGTGGGTCATGCTTTATGACGAAGGCATGTATCCGAGTGGGTCATCATCAGGGCAAGTTGTTGCAGAAAACCCCGCTTATCAATGTCGTGGATTCGTGCGGATCAATCTGGATGACGCTCAACCCGATACCGTTGTGCAGGGCATACGTATCGGTGCAGATGGCAAACCACAGCTATCCAAGTATCAATCCTTGATTGCTGACATTGCCTATCACGGAACAAATTATGCTATCGTACAACGCCCTGTGGATGCGGTCATAAGAGGCTTGCACTTCCTCGACCACCACAGCGACGATGAAAACCCACCCGAAGATACCCCTCTCGCCATTGATTTACTCAACCCGGATGCAGTGCGTTGTTTCATTCGTCTCGTCTATCAACGCTATCATGATGCATTCGGGGGCTATTTTGGCAGTGTGATTCGGGCAATCTTCACCGATGAACCCGACCTGCTCGGACGTTTACAAGAGACAGGGATCATCGCAGGCTCAAGCGATAGCCTCGCTTACGTGAATGATTATCTCGGTTATGACTTCACGCCCTATCTACCTGCACTGTGGGATGAGAACGCGCCCCGAGTGATCCGCGAGGATTATGAACGCGCATTAGAACAGCGCTTTGAGCAGACGTACTACGCGCAACTCTATGCATGGTGTGATGAACATAATATCCAACTCACGGGACATCCCGCTGAACCCGATGCGACGCGCCACCTGCGTTACTTTCATATTCCGGGGCAAGATATAGTCTGGCGCTTTATCGAACCGGATACACCTTCTGCGCTTGAGGGGCGGCAATCGACACAAGCAAAAGCGACATCATCCATGATGTTGCACAGCGCACGCCGGCGCAATGCGAATGAATTTTGCGGCGCGTATGGTCACCAACTCACATTCAAGGAAATGCGCTGGCTTGCCAATTGGTTGCTGATACGCGGCTGTAATCTGTTGATACCCCATGCATTTTATTATTCCGTGCGTGGCGCACGCTATCATGAACGTCCCCCCGATGTCGGTTTGCACAGTGCCTGGTGGGATGACGGCTTCACACAATTCGCAGCTGCTTGTCGTCGCCTCTGCTGGCTCAATACCGATAGTCAGCATATTTGCCACGTCGCTATCTTAGGGGAACATCATCACTTACCGTATCGTGCGGCAAAAGATTGTTTGCAGCATCAAATCGATTTCAATTATCTCGATATCGATGACTTAGCGCGTGGAACCCTGCAAGATGGCACCTATCACATCGCTAATCAAGTTTATCGCGTCTTGATTATCGACGGTGAATTGCCTCCCTCAACACCCATACCCGACACTATGCCTGTCATGTATTGGTCAGATGATCCAGCAGATGCTATCCAACAATTGAAGGGATATATCCCCCAAACACTCTTTTCACATGTCAATACCAGTGGATTGCGCGTACGTCACCTCAAGAAGCATGGCCTTGATTGGTATGTGCTGTTCAATGAAGAAATAACACCGATTGAGTTTGAGATTGACCTCGCTCAAACCTACCATCTCAATCTATATACTGATAACATCACAGCAGTCAGTCATATCCTGACATTGCACGGGCATGAAATGGCTGTGTTGGTCACACAGGAGGCATAATTTGTCACGCAAGATCAAGTTAATATTGTTGATGATCATTTTTTCGACAGTCATTATGCCACAGGCACAATATATGTATCCTCAGCATGTCATCGCAACAAATCTCCAAAATCCACGTGGCGTTGCTATCTTGCCGGATGGTCGCCTCATCGTTGCGGAAGCCGGCACAGGTTTCGTGGGGGAATCCGACATCGAGAATACCGGTAAACTCAGTTTATTCGACGATAGCAACAACGACGGTGATTACGATGATGCAGGCGAACGTGTTCCTATTATCACTCATCTGCCGGGATACAACATTCTCTATCAGTTTCAACCGGCACGCGATGAAGTCGTCGGGGTCGGTGATGTCATCACCTTAGATGATGGGCGTATCTTCTTCACGCTTGATGACCATTTCGAAGTCTTATCCATTGTGGAGATCAACGCCGATTTTCAGCGTGTCGGCAATCTATACAGAAGTGATAGCACCATCAACGCGCTGGTATACGATGATACAACTGCCACGATTTACGCCACACTCAGTTCGACTAACGCGCTTGCCGTTATCACCATGGATGGCCGTGCTCGCCTCCTCACGATTTTTGATGCGTTGCCCCATGGACAACAAGCTGTCCCTGCGGGTATTGCCATTGACCCCACCACCGGTGATTTGCTAGTCGCATTATTTTCAGGACAATTATGGGATTACTATGGTGAAGTGCTGTCTTTCATGGCAGGTGATGCCAGAGTTGTGCGCGTGAATCCACAAACAGGCGCGGTCACTGATGAGGTGACTGGCTTAACTACGGCGGTTGATGTGACTCTCGATGAAGTCGGCAACCTGTACGTTGTTGAAATGACAACTGAATGGGCAATGCCCACCATGGATACTCACTTTGATTTGTATGCAGCAGATGCCCCGCCTGATGCGGGCGGGTATGCCCGTTTTTCAGGACGTATCACGATGTACCCTATTGATGGTAGCGCCCCTATCGTCATTGCTGAGGATTTAGATGCCCCGACAAATATCACTTATCACGATGGTGATCTCTATGTGTCCGTCGGACAAGGCACACCCGATCGCCGCATCTGGGTTGATGGCGAGCTAAGACACATCACCGGACAATTAATCAAAATTGCAGTCACAGAATAAGGAGACCCCACACTATGAATAAAACAGAGGCGATCGCTATTCTCAAACAACATCGTATCGCTGTTGTGATTCGCTTGTCAGATTTGTCACAGGCACAAGCCCTCAGCGAAGCCTTGCTTGCCGGTGGCATTCGTATCTTAGAATTCACGCTGACGAACCCTGATGCTTACGAGGCGATCATCCAATTACGCAAGCACATATCTGTATTTGATTCCGGAGAAGCCCTGTTGGGCATCGGCTCAATCCGCACAGCAGAACAAGCCAGACGTGCCATCGATAGTGGCGCAGAACTGCTTGTCTCCCCTATACTCTCACACGATATGATAGAAGCCGGTAAAAGCGCGGATGTCCTGACAGCGCCAGCGGGTTACACCCCTTCAGAAATTCATTTTGCTCAAGAAGCGGGTGCCGATCTGGTCAAAGTCTTTCCTGCGAACACGCTAGGGGCTGAGTACATCAAGAGCGTGCTAGCCCCTATGCCTGAGTTACAGATCATGCCCACAGGCGGCATTGATCTCAACAACATCAACGATTACTTGAAAGCAGGCGCTATTGCGGTGGGCGTGGGTAGCGCCTTGCTCAACAAACAACACATCACCGACCAGAACTGGCAAGCCATCACAGACACGGCGCGTCAATACGTCAATGCCATCGGGGTGAACTATGCTTAAAGTCATCACCTTTGGCGAGACGATGCTCCGCCTCTCACCGCCGAATCATCAGTTGCTTGCACAGGCACAGTCTGTTGAGATGCACGTTGGCGGCAGTGAATCGAATGTGGCGGTGGGTCTCGCCAGGCTGGGCATTGAGGTGGCCTGGTTTTCGAGCTTGCCAGACAACCCGTTGGGACGGTATGTTGAACGTGCGATTCACACACAGGGGGTCGATACATCGCATGTTCATTGGTCAGACCAGGCTCGGCTCGGCACCTATTGGGTCGAGACGGGGGCGGTACCACGCCCGAGCAAGGTCATCTACGATCGATCTCAGACTGCCATCAGCCAGATAAGCCCTGACGATATCCCCGACGGACTGTTTGCCCGGAACGTACAGGGCATATTGCACCTCTCAGGGATTACACCAGCCCTCAGCGATACGGCACACCACACAACGCGCCATCTTGCTGAACGGGCCAAGAGGGCAGGCTGGCGCATCAGTTTCGATTTGAATTATCGCGCTAAACTCTGGGATTACACCGCCGCTCATGACGGATGCGCCCCCCTGTTACAACTTGCAGATATAATCTTCGCGCCTTATCGAGATATTCAGCACGTATTCCAGATCGAGGGTACGCCAGAAACCACCTTTTCACAATTTCACACACGTTATGCACAGGCCACACTCGTCATGACGATGGGTAGCGAGGGCGCGTTTGCCGCATCACCCGAACATGATCCTGTTCATATATTGGCTTATAACACCACTGCAATTGATCGCATCGGTGCGGGGGATGCCTTTGTCGCAGGTTTTTTGTCACAGGTCGTCGAACAAGGCACACACGTCGATTTGACAAGGGCATTACGATGGGCAAATGCCTGCGCCGCGCTAAAATACACGCTCCCCGGCGATATGCCCCTGCTCAATCGTGCGGAGGTGCTGGCGCTCATCAACCAACCCGATCAACAACACATTCAGCGTTAGGCGTAGCCGTTTGAGTTGAGGTGAAAAACGAAGATGCCGTATCATATGAAGGGACTTCAACGGTGACCCTATTAAGGCGTGGGTCTGGCTTCCTCACCGCAAAATAATAGTGCCAGATTGTTGAAGCACAGACCATATCATTGTTTTAAGTTGTCTCCGACAAAAATTGTCTTAAACTTGGGAGTAGTGTTATACTCGCTGATATATTGTGAACATGATTATTTTGATCTATCGGGGACAATTACATGACCGCTTTTACACCCCTGGAACAACCGGCAAAAGATATACAATCGCTGCCTCTGATGCATCCGGGCAGACCTGTCGGGCGCGATGATATCCTGAAGACGATTTATGCTCACCTGCAAAATCAACGCCCCGTCCTGTTATACGGTGATCCCGGCATTGGCAAAACCGCTCTCGCCGCCGCGCTGGCTGCCGCTTTCGTGCAACAAGCCGGCGGTGTGATATGGCTCAATGCCCGCACGCACCCCTTGCCAGCATTGCTGGTGCAAGTAGGGCGTGCCCTCGGCGTTGAGGACATCACCACCAGCGAAGAACCAACCGCGCACATCGGCGCGTTGGCGACGGCGCTCGCCCGTCATAAACCCTTCATCGTGCTGGACAATGTCGAAGATGCACTCGCCCCACAGCAATTCATCCGCAAAGTCGCCGATCGGACGGCGCTGGTGATGATTAGCCATACTGAATTAGAAGGCCCGTGGGAGTCTGTCGCCATCGGTGGTTTAGCCGATACAGACGCGCTGACACTGTTCAAGCAGAAAAGTGGTATACAAAGCCCCGATCATGACATTGATATTTACGGCTTAACCAAACTGCTCCAATATAAACCGCTACCGTTGGTGATCGCGGCGCGGGGCATGGTTGCCGCCAAACAAACGCCAGATGATTACCTCAAGAACTTGAAAACCCTCAATGAACAATCCAACGATCCCACATTGACCGCCATCGCGCTCAGTTATCGTGCGTTGAACAACGCGCTTCAGGGTTTGATTTTGATGTTGGGCGCGACCTTCAGAGGGCAGGGGAGCCTCGATTTTATCTCAGCTGTCAGTGGCGTGCCGGAAGAAGGCATTCAGCAAGCAATGACTATTCTGGCGCAATTGTATCTGGTGGAAAAGTTCGAGATCTACGGTAAGCCTTATTATCGCTTACCGCGTGCGGTGTATCAGTTCGCACAATCGGCGCTCAAGGGCAAAAATCAACTGGGGACGCTTCAGCAGAAGGTACAGTCAACTACACTGAGCTATGTCGAAGCGCATCAGGATGATCCACAGGCAATCGCCAAAGAGATGCATAACCTGATCGCCACCGCGCAATGGGCGAGCGAGAACGGCAACCGCGATCTGGCGAATGATCTGGCGAGCGCACTCAGTGAGAGTGAACTGGCAGAAGTAGGCAGTTATGTCTACGAACTGCTGACTTTGCGCCACCTCAGCAGTGGTAGCACGCAAGCCTTCCCCGCCTATGATCCTGAACCCATCGTGCAGGATTATGACGAAGACGACGATGCCTATTATGGTTACGACGATGAAGCAGACGATGACGATTATTATGAGGATGATGAAGAACTGGATGTCAGCATCCTCGACGACGAAGATGAGTCAGCATTTGCCACGCCTGATCTCGGTGATATTAGGCTCAGTGAAGGCATGAATAGCGAGGCACTGCGTACTGATGCGCTACATGGCATCGACGTGGAACAATTGCGTCAGGCGTTAGTGCAGGCCAAACAACAGAACGACATCACCCGCGTGTTACAGATTCATAAAGCCATCGGCAAGGTGCAGATTGGTCAGGGTAAAGAGACTGAAGCAATCGCCACCTATAACGAAATCCTCGAACTGTACGAGAGCGAAGCTGATGAAGAAGGCGTGCTGGATACCCTGCACATGCTCAGTTCTCTGCTGACGAAAACCGGCAATTCGCAGGCGGCGGTCATGCACGCCACGCGCGGTACACAATTGGCAGAAGATCGTGATGATCAGGTGATTGCGCTACAGATGCACATGATCTTAGGTGATGCGCGACAAGACCTTGGTGAGACGCAAGCGGCAGTGGATAGCTTCCGTAATGCGTTGGAGATTGCCCGCAAGACCGGCGATAGCCAGCATGAGGCGATTGCGCTCTATAAGCTCGGTAACGCGCATCTGGATAACGGCGCAACCGCCGACGCGACACACTCACTGGAGCAAGCGCGTGAGTTATTCAAGGAACAGATGAAGCGCGATTATGAGGGGCGCGTCTTAGGGGCGCTCGGCAGTGCGTATAGCGAATTAGAACAATGGAGTGAGGCAATTGGTTATTATACCTCGGCGCTGTACATCGCCCGTGAGGTCAGCGATAAAGATGAAGAACGCCTACAACTGAGCAGTCTGGCACAGGCACAAGAACAGGCTGGCAAGATCGGCGATGCACTCCAGAGCTACCGTCAGGCACTGCATCTGGCATTCTTGAGCGACGATCAGCAAGAGATTGTGGTGGCTATCGTGGATCTGGTGCGCTTGTTGCTCATCAGTCCCGTACACTTAGATATTGCCGATATGTTGTTGAAAGAGGCGCTTGATCTCGATCCCGAAGATAAAGACGTGCTGGCGTTATTTGAAGAAGTTAGTTTGAACCGTCAGGAAGCCTTGAGCACCGGCAGGACGCAAAAACCGGTCAACGGTGATGCGCGTCAATACGCCGAAAATGCCTATCAGCTAATTTGATGGTTATTTGGAGCACTGGCTATGGCAGATACCACACATCCCAACCCCTATAACGTGTTTGAGAATTCCGGCAATCATCGCCTGTATCATCAAATGCGCACCGAAGACCCCGTTCATTGTGCGATTGGCCCGGTGACAGGCAACCGCTTCTGGTGGCTCACACGCTATGATGATTGTTCGGCGCTCATCAAAGATTTGCGCATCGGCAAAGAGATCCGACGCTTGCCAGAAGCCCTGCAAGCCGAATGGCAACACCAACTGCAAGATCCACTCGGCATCGGGCAACATATGCTGAACATGGATCCGCCCAATCACACACGCCTGCGGACGCTGGTACACAAAGCCTTCACCCCGCGCATCGTGCGCGAAATGCACGCGCCCATTGAAGCCTTATGCGACGACTTGCTTGATCAGCTTGCGGGGCGCGAGACCTTCGATCTGATGGCGGAATATGCGTCGATTGTGCCGGCGATGGTCATCGCGCAATTGCTCGGCGTGCCCCATGACGATCAGGATAAGTTCCGTGACTGGACGAAGCGCATGATCTTTGGTTGGGAAGACGAGCAAGATCAGATGATGGCGGGCATGGAATTCGCGCAGTACATGAACGAGCAGATTGATCGACGCGCCACCGAAAAACCCGATGATGTGCTGACCGGCCTTGTCGATGCTGAAGAAGCGGGTGATACGCTGGATCGTCAAGAACTGATGTCGATGATCTTCCTGTTGCTGGCTGCCGGTCACGAGACCACCACGCACCTGATCGGTAATGGCATGGTGGCGCTGTTACAACATCCCGCGCAACTGGCTGACCTGCGCACGCATCTCGATGATGACGCACTGGTACACAACACCATCGAGGAAATCTTGCGCTACAACGGGCCGGCTCCGACAACTTTACTGCGTTATGCGCTGGATGATGTGACCGTGCGCGGTCAGACGATACAGCAGGGCGATGGGGTGTTCCTTGTATTGCACGCCGCCAACCGTGATCCTGAGGTATTCGAGCAACCGGATCGCTTCGATATTCGGCGGGCAAATGCCAGTAAGCATGTGGGTTTTGGTGGCGGGATTCATTATTGTCTCGGTGCGCCACTGGCACGCCTCGAAGGGGCGATTGCGTTACCGGCACTGATCCGACGCTTCCCTGAGATGGTGCTGGCGAGTGATGCGCTTGAATACGACACGCACAGCTTTCATGGCTTCAAGGCGATTCCTCTGCGCGTCACACAATAATCTAAAAAGGGCACAGTGTATTGTGCCCCCAACATCCTCAATTATTCTGCTTGCTCACGCCTTCTTGAGAAAGACCTTCAGCGCGTGGATGGTGTCTTCCAGTCGTTCAGGGTTGATCGAATAACATTTCGCCACATCGCGCCGGCGCTCATTGAGATAGCCCGATGCGGTCAACTGGCGTAAGTGTCGGCTGGCGCTCGATTGGCTCAAGTCCAGTTCGTTGATAAAATCTTGCGCGCATAGTTCATCATGTTCGGTCAGCATCTCTAAAATTTTTAGGCGCGTCTCATCAGCGAGTGCGTTCAGGCGCACCAGCAACTCGCTACGGCTGAGCGCTGTCGATTGTATGGTGGCGTTTTTGGGCGGGCGTGCTCCGAAGAAGAAGACCATCGTGCGCTCATCAGGGGAATTGCCCCAGCTGATATAGGGGCCTAAGTGTGCGTTGGGCATGAAGATCAGGCGTTCGGTCTTTTCAAGCTGTTGCTCGAAGAACTCTTTCCCGCGCATGTTGCGTCCGGTCACGGCTTCAATGGCATCGTAAGCGTTCATTCCACTGTAATCGACGCTCTCAAAGGCGCTGACTGCTTCTTGCAAGATCGGCTTCACCCGTTGCCATTCGGCTTTCAGGAAGGTATCCCACATGAATTGTAGGTGAATCGTGGTATCTTCAAGGAATTTTTGTGGATTTTGTAAGATCATCCACTCTTTTTCCCAGTGTTCATAGTTAAAGCTATCGCCACGTCGGGCGTATTTCTCGGCGGTTGCCTGTTGTAGGAAATCCAGATAAGCGGTTTTATCCTTTAACAGCGTCTCATCGCCCGGATAGCCTTCTTTATCGCGCATCCACTGCAACGCAAAATCATAGAGGCGTTCAGGGGCAATATCGTTGATAGCCCGAATGAACTCCGGGTAGGTTTTCGCCTGTGTTTCGACTACGAAATGATCGATATATGAGGCAATACGCTTGCTCATCTCAGCCTGTTGTGGGCTGAGTTTATGGGCAGTCGTCTGAATCCATTCATGCAAGCCATCATGGAATTCTTCTGCTCTCAGCAACTTAAAGCTGTTGCTGATGATCGCAACTTCATCCAATACAATTTGCACATCCACAGTTGCGGGCGCAAGAATAAAATCCCAATCGGACACTGTACTAACTCCTCTAACTTATTCGTTTCGGTCAATTACCCAGCTTATCGGGTAATTGCGATAAATCTAACATGTGTTTGACACCCTGTCAAGCAATGGTGGTATTACTTTGTTGATCATCTATTGTACTTCGAAACCCTCTTTGTATTTTAGGTACACCGCCTGATTCCAATCATGCGGGCAAAATAGGCGAAGCACGGTATTATGGAAAGATACCCGACTGCGTTCACCCACCGAATGAGGACAAATCATCATGGCAGACGACACGCACGCGCTCTTGCAACGCATTGAACAACACCTGCAAAAACTGGCACGCGGGCAAGAGTTACTCTATGAGCAGGTGGAGGCGTTGCTGAACCTGCACGCGATGCTCTCCCCACTCAATGCCCCACTCCCCGCCATGCGTAAGTGGGCGATCTCACCGGATTTTGGCATCTTGCTCTATAGCCTCTTGAGCGAATATCACCCGATGCATGTTGTGGAACTCGGCGGTGGTGTTTCGACGATTATCACCGGTTACTATTGCACTCATGCAGGTGTGGGCACTGTCCGCGCCTTCGATCATCACCCCCTCTATGCGCAATTAGCCCGTAAGCAACTGGACGCGCACCAACTGATCGACGTGGCGCGTGTCACACATGCGCCGTTGATGTCGATTGTGCTGAGCGATCAAGCGTGGGAATGGTACGACCCGAACGCCTTCTCAGGTTTATACGCGATCGACTTTCTGACGATTGACGGCCCCCCGCAACAGGATAACCCGCTTGAGATGGCGCGTTATCCGGCGCTTCCTCTGTTATATGATCGCCTTAGTTCGGGCGCGATTATCTTAGTGGATGATTATCACCGTGAGCATGAACAGCGATGCGTAGCCCGTTGGCTCGATGAGTTCGACTTGGTCCACCTGCAAACCGTCGATAACGAGAAAGGCGCGGTGGTGCTACAAAAACCCTGAGTCGCTCACGGATTGAAGAAGCTGAAGCCATCAAGCGTGCGTGCGCTGACCCACGCCCGCGTGCCGTTGCGGTTAGCAACTTGCCACCACTCATACCCGTCGGCTTCATAGGGGCCGGCTAAGATTGTGACGAAATCGCCCGGATTGATCACATCAGCGAACGCGCCGGCAAGGGTCGGCTGTGTGCGCATGTTGCGTGGGGTATCGCCGATGAACTGCACTTGCTGACCGGCCTCATAGCGACTGCCCGCCACCACACCTGATGGGGGCGGGTCTTGCACTTGACTTGCACCATCGGCTTCTGTGGTTAAGCCTGCGCCGACTTGGACTGTCTCACTGACGTTCACACGGCTGACGGTGCCGGTATTGGCGTTGATGATCCACTGTTGCCCGTCGATGGTCAGCACGGCTTCGCTGTAATTGGCAGACCAGCTCACGCGCTGTGGCGGACGGTTGCCGGCAGGGGCGCTGATAGCTGTCGCCACACCATTCTCAATGCGATAGAGGCGGTAGGCACCATCCCCCGCGCCGCCTTCGCGCCCGATAGCGATCAGTTGCCCATTGGGGCGTTGCACCGCATCGAACAGGAATAAGCCGTTGGCAGAGGCATCATAGATCACGCGCTCATTGTTGCTGGCGCGATCATAGATAGCGATTCGGCTTGCGCCGTCGGGGGCGCGTCCACTGAGCAGAATCTCGTTATTGTTGAGCCATTGCGCGTTATCCCAACGGAGTGCCGGCGGGGCTTCCGGACGGCGTGTGACGAAGTTCATCTCACTGATGAATACCGCTTGCCGCCCCTCGGCGGGCAAGAACGCGGTGATGATGACACGGTTGCTATCTGGTGACCACTCAACGCTGATGCTCTGCCAGTTGCCAAAAGGGCGACTGGTCAAGCTACAGGAATTATAGCCATTGTCGGGGCAATCGTGTAACAGCGTGCCGGAGCTGTTGCTGTTGGCATCCCAGAACCACACGCCAGCGTTGACATTATCCGTGCCCGGCGCGGGTTGGACGATGAAAGCGAGCCGTTGCCCATTCGGTGACCACGACAGCGCGTTGACGAAATTTTCGTTGGTTTCGGCAGATGTCACTGAAAAGCCAGCGTAAAAGGGCGAGCTATTGAGCGGGGTTTCTGCGCCGTTGCTAGGGCGGAAGGTCAAGAAACCGTTGGCATCGGTGCGGGCGAAGCTGTTCGGATCTGCTGGATTAACCTCAAACAGACGCACGCCACCCCCGCCGGGCAAGGCTTCGCCATTGAAGAAGAACGCGCCTTCGCCCACGTTGAAGGTCAGCGCGGTGGTGGTGGTATTGTTGAACGTGGGCGCGAGTACCGTGATATTATCGCGCACCAGTACCTCAACCGTCGGCGGGATTTGTTCCGGTGGCAAAGGCGATGGCGTGATCGGCACAAAGGGTGTGGCAGTGACCGTCGGTGCGTCGGGTTCCAGCGCCGGCGTTGAGATAATCGGCGTGAAGGCGACCTCCGGCGTGGGGAGGATGCCCGTGTTAGGCGTAGCGGTGATGATCGTCGGCGGGACATCCTGCGTCGGTGGGATCAGCGTACTGGTGGGCGAGGCTTGCGGAACCGGCGTGAACGTTGCGCGTACCGGCGTATCCGATGCGGCGGCGCGGGTCAGCAGGCGTTCGGCGTTTGCGGTGGCGATGGCATTCGGCGTTTGCGTGGCACTGGCTGTCGCGCTCGGTGTGATCGTCGGCGTATCGGTCGCCGTTGGCGGTGGGATGGGCGTGCGCGTGCTAATAATCAAAGGCGTGGGGGTGGGTGGTACAGTATCCGTCGGCAAGGGCGTAGCCGTCGCACTCGGTTGAGGCTCAGGGGTCTTGCTCGGCAGATCAGTTGGTGTGGCGGTGTTCGTCATGCGGATGATCGGCGTGTTGCTCGGTTCGATCTGTTGCACAATCGCCGTCGGTGGCGGTGTGTTAGTGGGTGCGACAGTGGGTGTGACGGGGGGCAAGCCCACCCCACACCCACTCAAGAGCCAGACTATCATCGCATACCACCGGAAATGCCACCTCATCCGCTTTATCCTTCGCCTTGCAGATTGTTCATTTGATCTTCATTATAGCGCAGTGAGCGCCTTATCTCTCTGGCTATCGCACTACGGACTGACCGCGCTTATCCTACGTTAGCAGTCAACTGATCGTCTGCTTGATGGCGTATTCGTTTCGGCTGTCATAGCGCACCACCGCGCCGGATGCATCACGCACGAAGCGCACGGTCTCGCCCGGATTGCCCTGCACGCGAATGATGAAGGTATCGTCGCTTTCGGTGGGTTCCAGCACCACAGGCGTTTGATCGAGATCATCGAGGCTGACCATCTGTAGCTGACCACCGCGCACCACGACTTCGGTATTGCCCCAGTCATTGAGATACGTGCCGACGTAGTCGTACCATGTCGGATCGGCAACCTGATTTTTTGCCGTGATGGTGATGATCTCCGGCAGAACCAGCTTATAGGCTTGTTCGGCATAGGTATAAGGTGTGCTATCAATGCTATTGGTGAGTACAATCACGCCGAAGTCATGCTCACGGCACACGCTGAACATTGTTAGGAAGCCCTTATACCCGCCGGTGTGCCCGCTCACATTCCACTGACCGATGCGCCATGTGCGCGTGCCCAGCCCGTACCCACCGCTCCAATCTGGATACACCCAATGCACGCGGTGCATCTCGCGCAAGCTGTAACCGGATAAAATCGGCGTTTGCCCTTTGCTGAGATGGAACCGCGCATACTTGACCAGATCATTGAGGGTCGAGGCCACACTGGCTGAAGGCGAGAACGCCCGCGCATTGATGAACGGCACGGCTTCGCGTTGATAGTCGGTGTCATAGCGCAGATAACCCGTAGCAAAATCGCCTTCAGTGCCATCGGGCGCGACGATAGTATCGCTCATGTTGAGGGGTGCGACGATCTGCGTCTGCACGTAATCTGCCCAGCTTTGCCCGCTCACCGCTTCGATCACACCCCCTAATAAGGAATACGCCAGATTGCTATAGCTGAAATCTTGCAAGGGGGGCATCATCGGTTGACGCTGGCGTGTTGTTGCTACGAACTCCGCCCAATCTTGAAAGTCGTTCTCTGTCCAGTGAGGCACCGTGGCATCACGCGGTAAGCCGGAGGTGTGCGTCAGACAGTGGTAGATGGTGATGGGTGGGGCATCTGGATAGTGCAGGTCGAACCACTCAAGATATTTTGTCAGGGGATCATCAAGGCGGAGCTTGCCGGCATCGTAAAGTTGCAAGATGGCAACTGCCGTGAAGGATTTGGTGATGCTCGCAATCCGAAAGCGCGTATCGAGCGTGACCGGTGTTTGTGTGGCAAGATCCGCATAGCCGTAGCCCTTACCCCAGATCAGATCGCCATTATGCACCAATCCCAGCGCCAGACCGGGCAGGTGGCTATCATGAACAGACTTGCTCAACCACTTATCGAGTAGATCAATGGCAGTCTTTAAATCAGCATGATCGTTTACAAATTCACTGTACATCGTACATCCTTTATTCTTGGGCAACTTGTATATTGCTGTCATTTTAGCGTGATTGCGGTAAAATCAGCCAACTGATTGGCACTAAACGAGAAAGGATGCGTGATGCAAGAAGAAATTCACAAGTATGATGCGGATAGCGAATTTTTCATCCCTGAAGGATGTTACATCACCGAACAATCAAACTCTGATAATGATCCGGACTTATCGATTGCCCATGCGCGGGTGGAGCCGGGCGTGACCACACACTGGCATCGCTTACATGGCACAGTCGAACGTTACGTGATTGTGAAGGGCGTTGGGCGCATGGAAGTCGGTGATTTACCCCCGCAGGACGTGCGGGCGGGCGATGCTGTCATTATCCCGCCAATGGTACGCCAGCGCATCACCAACATTGGCGAGGAAGATCTGGTCTTTTTGGCATTGTGTACGCCCCGTTTTCGTCAAGAATGTTACGAAGATTTGGAGGAAGATGAAGCTTGAATAAACTTTTAAGGGTACATATTGAATATTTTCCCCTATCCCAAACTACCGTTCTTGCAGATTCCGTAGTATAATAGTTAGACAAGAGTTGTTTGAGAACCGTTGAAAGTTGAATAGTGTGCGTCAGATTGCAGTTCTTTTTTTGTTGATTTTAGTTAGCTGTACGCCACAGGAACAATCCGCAGTGCGAGAAGTACAACTGCCGACGTTAGTTCCGTTGCCGACAGTGACTGTAGATCTACAAGAACCGGCACGCATCGCGACAGCTTTCCTGAGCGCGTGGCAGAATCAAGATTTTGCTACCATGTACAGCCTGATGGCGTTCAGCGCACAGGAGACTATCTCACTAGAGGATTTTCAAACACGGTACGAAGATGTACAAGATACGATGACCTTTGAATCGGTCTCATTCGAGGCAATGTCGATGGCATCAGTCGGATCACGTACCGCACAACTCTCGTACAACGTTACATTCCAGACTCGTTTGCTGGGCGAAATCGAGGATGACGGGCGCACCCTGACTGTCATCCTCGATCCGCAAACGGGTATCTGGCGTGTAGCATGGTCTGCTGGCGATATCTTCGCCGAGTTTGCCAGTGGCGCCCGCCTCGAATTTCAAAGTAACGCTCCCAGTCGATCAAACATTTATGCGCGTGATGGTGAAATTGTCGCCGATATGCAAGGGCGCATGGTCGAAGTATTCGTCGTGCGCGAAGAACCCGACGATTGGGCGCTATGCCGTACCACACTCAGTGAGGTAATCAACATTACCCCCGAACGGGTAGACCAGATTTATGCCAGTGCCCGCTCCAACTGGTCAATGCGGGTCGGACGTATCGAAAGCCAGACCTATAACGAACAGCGTGCCCGCCTCGAAAATGATTGCGATGCCACCTTCGAGGGTTTCTCTGTCCGGCGTTATCATCCCAATGGCAACGTATTAGGGCACGTGCTGGGACATGTCGGCTTGCCGGATGACTCACAGGTTGAAGGACTTATTCAGCGCGGATTTAATTCTGAAACCATTATCGGGCAAGCGGGTATCGAGCGTAGTTGGAATGATACGCTGATGGGCGTGCCCGGTGGACGCTTACAGATCATCAATGCTGATGGTTCGCGGGCGCGGGTACTGGCGGAAATTTCGTCACAAATTTCAGAATCACTGTGGTTGACGATTGACCTCAGCTTGCAACAGTTCATCATCGATACCTTCAACACCGCGTATTTGCAAAATCGTCAGAATGCCAACGGTGACCCCAGCTGGGGCGCAACCTCGCCCGGCGCAGTAGCGGTGATGATCGATGTCAACACCGGCGCAATCTTAGCGATGGTTAGTTACCCGACTTATGATGCCAACGCCTTCACTACCTATCCGGCAATCGGACGGCAAGCCGCTGATGAGATCCAAGCTGCTATCGCAGAAGACCCGCGCAACCCGCTCTTGAACCGCGTCACACAGGGCGAATATCCTGTGGGATCAACCTTCAAGGTGATTGGTGCGATTGCGGTACTGGATACTAATGTTTACGATGCTAACACCTCCTATTTTTGCAGTGGCATCTGGCGTTATGAAGGCGACACACGTTATGACTGGTATCCGCCGGGGCATGGCACAGTCAACACCCGAACTGCTCTGATGCAAAGTTGTAACCCCTTCTTCTATCAAGCAGGCTTCGTCCTCAATAATGCCGATCCGTACTTCTTGCCGAATTATTCCCGTCGTCTAGGATTGGGCGGTTTTACTGGCTTAACCGATCTGCCCGAATCACCGGGGCAGATCCCTGATCCGGATAGCGCACTCCAATTAACCGGTTTACCGTGGTCATATGCCAACGCGATCAATCTGTCTATCGGGCAGGGCGAGATGAGTGTCACGCCTTTGCAGATGGTGCGCCTTTACGCGGCGATTGCCAACGGTGGGAACTTGATGCGCCCTTATTTAGTGGAAGAAACCGGTATCCTCAATCAGCGCACCCCCGTCGCTGAACCGACTGTGGTCAGCAATTTTGATGTGAGTGATGAGACGCTGGCGGTTGTTCAAGCAGGCTTGTGCGATGTGATCGGATCAACAGCGGGCACGGCAGAATTTGTATTCCGCAATTCGCCACTGGTTGAAGTCGGGGTATGCGGTAAGACGGGCACAGCACAAGCACCCAATCAAGACCCGCCTTTCAGCTGGTTTGCGTCGTACGCCCCCGCCGACGATCCTGAGGTCGCGCTGATTGTGATGGTGGAGAACGCCGGCGAAGGCTCCGCGATTGCCGCACCGCTCTCACGGCAAATCCTCGAATACTACTTCTTCCTCAATGATGAGTGACCGGCTCAACCGCCGATGTGGTGAGTGGCTTACATCGCGGGTATAATGGGGCAAAGTACATCAGGGTATAAGCAGGTATAGACATGGCTGAAAACACCCCGCAATGGCAGTTGATCCCACTACACGAATTTAAAGTCCCTTCACCCCCATTGCAAGAACAAGCGAAACGTAATTGGCGACAAATCCTCAACCTGTTTCAATCAGATGACACGCAACATGAGGAAGTAGAGGATCGCTGGCGGAGGCTGGAAAAAGAGATCATTGATCGTTATATCCCTACGATGGATGTTGAGTTGGCTACAGAAAATATTGCTGATCAACTCGATCTAGATCAACCGACTATCCTCGTGGCACCGCCCTTTTGTGGTTTATATGAGATCAGCCGGCAAATTGTGAAAAAAGAAGATTTACCGGTTCTGGATGCGCCACCCCGCGCTGAGTTATTCGGTAAACAACATTATGAGCTACCAGATACGAGTTTTGCAATCATCGGTTTGGAGCAATTCTTCATACGGCACAGTGATGGCTATGGGGTGGTACGCTACATTTTACAGCAAGCACATCACCGCCCATGCTTAATTGTCTGTGGTAGTTGGGCGTGGGCATTCATCCAATATTTGAGGGATATCCCCATCAACGATTACACGGTACGCACGCTACAAAGCCATGCTGATGTGGCTTATTGGCGTGAACGGCTCAGAAAAAATATAGAAAAGGACATATTATATCAAGGTGACTCTATCTTGAGCGAGGATCACCCCGCCTATCTCAGGAATTTAATCAGTCAAGGACACGGCAATTGGGGCGTGATCCGTGCCATGCTCAAGCAAGATATGCGCGAGAGTGACGATTATCAACATCTATTCGTCAAAGGCGATTTGCCTGTTCAGTGGTCAAATCGGAGACGCTCGATGTATTTTTTAACCCACAACATATTGCTACACGGGCCGCTCAGCAGTGATATGTTGCGCCTCTTACACCCGATGATCGATCAAGTTGAGACGCATCTGCGTGAGTTGCAACAGCTTGATTTCATCCACTACGACAATAAGCTGTGGTACATTCAAGCCCATGCGTACCCACGCATTCATTCCGCACTGCAAGATCAACGCTTTTTAGATGATAATTTATTAGGAGATCCGCGTGAATTTAGAGAATTTATCTGATGTAACGGGCACTATTAATACCCAATCGATCATACAAGCTATCCTGCTGGTTATGGGTGCAGTGCTGATTAATGTCCTGATCTATCGCGTGCTAACGTGGGTTTCTGAACGGGTGAGCGGGCGCATCCGCCCATACTTGCTGGCAACAATCCCCGCCACACGCCTGATATTAATAGTGGGAACGATTATCCTCATCATCCCGATCTTCATCGAACCAACATTCAATAACCTGATCACGATCTTAGGCGCGGTCGGGTTGGCGCTAGGGTTCGCTTTCAAGGATTATGCCAGCAGTTTGATCGCCGGGGTGGTGACACTCTACGAGATGCCCTATCGGCAGGGTGATTGGGTGGAAATTGAGGATATTTATGGCGAAGTGCGCGATATCAGCTTGCGCTATTATAAGCTAGTCACGCCAGATGATACTGCTGTGATCGTGCCACACATCAAAATTTGGAATAGTTTGGTCAAAAATTCCAACGATGGATCGCCGAATTTGATGTGTGTCACGCATTTTTATATCGCACAAGAACATGATAGCCAGTTTGTTTATCATCTGCTCAAAGATGTTACCCTCAGCAGTCCCTATCTATTTGTTAAAAATGGTGTGACAGTCATCGTCAAAGAAGAAGCTTACGCCACTCATTATCATGTCAAAGCCTATCCACTTGATGTCCGCGAACAATTCCAGTTTATGACAGACATCACGCTGAAAGGTCAAGAAGCGCTCGCCCGGCATGGTATTCAGAGTGAACGCAACGCCGTTGCCTTCGATGCCAATGGTTTGTGACAAATTTCACAATAAGACAGGAGGAATGATAGATGATTGCATCGGTGATGTGCCGTATGCTATAGGCAAATGGAAACATCCGCTATTTATGGAGGCATCACATGTCAGATTATCCACAAACCTATGAGAAATTGCGCGTTGCCATGAAAGAGCTAGGCAGTCACATCCCCGATGTGATGACTGCCTTCGGGCAATTGCACGCTGCCGGCGCGAGCGAAGGTGTGCTGAGTAGCAAGGTCAAAGAGTTGATTGCGCTGGGGATTGCGATCACGGTGCGCTGTGATGGATGTATTGCCTTTCATGTCCACGATGCCATCAAAGCCGGCGCGACTGCCGAAGAGATCACCGAAGTTATCGGCGTTGCGATCTTGATGGGTGGTGGGCCGGCTATGGTCTATGGCTGTGAGGCACTAGAGGCGCTCAAACAGTTTGAAGCGGTTGAGGCATAAGCGCGTCAATCGTCGTCATCTCCATCATCATCATCATCATTGTCTTGCCCGCCACTGCTCGGTGGCGGGTTGTTGTTGGGATTGGTTGTGGTGTTCGCAGGACGACACTGTACATACCAGTTATCCGCGCCATCTACCACCCATGCAGGCGGGGGCAGGTTGCAGTTATCCCCGCGCCATACTTCCCCGGCTTCGCTGAACAAGACCGTCACGCTGATGAAAACCAACTCGATCACCTGTGTTGATGCATCGGGAGCGAGTGTCACCTGTACCACATCCCCCACCTGTAACACACTCAAGCGCGGATCATCATCTGTCAGGGTGAGCGTGTGATCGTAAATGGTGATGGCGTTGTCCTGCACCGCGCTGACCGGCCCTGTGATGATTGTGCGCGTCTCTAACTCTGTGGATGTGGCTGTCGGCTGAGGTGTCGCCGTTACGCTCGGAGCGGGCGTATTTGTCACGGTGGCTGTTGGTTGAGGCGTAGCTGTCGCAGTGGCTGTCGGTGTGTGGGTGGCGGTGGGTGCACCCATCAACCATTGATCGACGTTGAACCCGCCGAAGAACAGCGCACCACCAGCAATCAGTATAACAACCACCAGCACACCCCACCACGCACTTGATAAACCCATCCCTCCGCTGAAGGTCTCGTCAATGGTAGCCTGTATACGCGGATCAATCTGTTGTTGAGCTTGCATGACATCGGGCAGAGGGTAACGCGCTCGTCTGCTGACCAGACCGACTTCCAGCATCGGACGCAGTTGGTTCGCCAGCTCAGGATAGTCTTGTAAGACGGTCTCTAGAGGCACCTCCGCATTCAGTTGATCAATACAGGTATTGAGCGCATCGATTAATTGCTCGTTGTTAACCATAATGCTCAGTCCTCTCCTTGATCGGCGCGTAGGATGTCGCGCAGAGTATTGACCGCTCGAAACTGCAAGGCTTTGATTGAATTGACGTTCTTATCCATGACATCGGCGGTTTCTTGTAGACTTAATTGTTGATCGAAACGCAACATCAACACCTCTTGTTGAGCAGGGACTAACATGCTGATTACCTGACGGGCGCGTTCGCCTTCGATAGTGCGGATCGCTTGCACTTCTGGATCAGTGTTCTCGTCGTTGGTCAGCCATTGATCGATAGTTTCAACGGGTAACGGCACAGACTCTCCATAATGATCGTAGATGGTGTTGCGTGCCACGCGAAAAATCCATCCGCGCAGGCTAGTATGAGGCGCTTTATCAGTCTTGAGCGCCTTAATGAACTTGACAAAAATATCGCTGGTCAAGTCTTCGGCATTCTGTCGATGCCCCACGCGCAGTCGCACAAACTGATAGATCGGCTCAAAATATTCTTGGTAGATTTCAGCTATTGCCTGTTTATCCCCTTTGCGAGCACGCTCTAAACGCGCATCATCGAGGGTAATATCAGGCAGAACAAGGCAAATCATCGCAGATGGCATCACCTTTGTAACGTGGTCAATATGATGGTTCACTCTCATAGACGCTTATGCTGACGAAAGGTTACGGGCAATTTTCAAAGTTCACCGTAACCTTTTCTGATATACACTGTCTGTAGGAGTGACTATACTATGGTATCAGAGGAGTTAGAGTTATGGCATATGCCAACCGCAAAATGATGAACCTATTGTTGATCACGCTGATGAGCCTGTTCAGCGTGAGCCTGATAAGCGCACAGGAGGAGAACACCGTACCGGATGTCACCGGTTTAACCATCCCCGAAGCCGCCGCCGTCCTCAATGCCGCCGGTTATGGTCTGGGGAGCCAGACTGCATCTCCGCAAGCGGGCGAAGGACTGGTACCGGGCACGGTTGTCGATCAGAGTGTGCCGGGGGGCATGACCAGCGAGCCGGGCACGCGCATTGACCTGACCATCTTGAGCAATGCGCGCGTCACACTGATTTATGATGGCAACGATCTGACGATGATTAATCAGGCGGGATCTGTGATTGACCTCAACGGGCTGGTGTTCGGTTCCAGCGATGGTAGCAAACGCTATCTCGCCACCAACTGGCGCGGCACGCTGGATAATGGCGATTGCACGCAAGTCTGGTCCATTGCGCGGCGTGCGGCTAAAGATGTTGAGGGCTGTGCATCAACTTTCTGGTTGACCACCAACAACCCCGACAATCACTTCTGGACACAGGCTGCCGGTGTGGATAGCTTCGTGGTGACGCAGAACAACCAGCAGTTAGCCACCTGTGATGCTGCACCTGCCAACTCCGAAAATGCCCCTTTGACCTGTGAGTTCTTCGTGATTACAAACACACTGAGCGCCGACAATACAGAATACATCTATTTTGCTTATACACGCGATCAATTCGCGGTGATTAACACCTCAGAAACAGCCTGGATGCCACTAACTGAAACCCCTATCTATAACTTCAACCCACAGATCAGCATCCCCGGCGCGACTGTGATTCTAGGTGATCAGGGCTTGTTCCGTAATCCAGAGACAGTCGCTGATGTGACGCGCCTCGCGCCCGGACAATGCGTGATGCTGACGCTCGCCCCACTAACTGATGCGCCGGCGCTCGAAGGATGTGATCTGATTGCACAACGTGAGTTGGATCCATCGGTGGCGTTCTGGTTAGCCCCATTTGAACTGAACTCGCCACTTTCATTAGAAGGACGCGCTACCTGTCCCGCCGCCAGCGAAACGCGCCTCACCCGTTGCATCATGCCCCGTTAGCATCTACGCCTGTAAGGGATGACCACCACGTAAACCGAAAAGACATGATATGCTCAGGAAAAACAAGGGCGTATCATGTCTAAACAAGCATCTACCTATTTGAGAAAACTGGGTTGGTGGTATTAAGCGTTCCGTCCGATGAATCATCATAGGAGACATCAGTGTATCGTCCCGAATGGCGCAGACATCGCTACGCCGCCTACATCAAAATATGGACAAGATGACGCACAAAATGGATATACAATCCTAAAATTTAAGGTGACACAATTTGCCTATTTTGCGGTATACTACTTGCAATTGAGATTGTTTTTAACATTGATGCTGATTTGTTAATGAGAAATGACGGCTCAGATGATAAAATCGGCTCATTATCGGGTATTTTATCCAGACTGATAGACTGTGGTTAAGATAGGTTTAAATTGAAGAAATCAGGTAATGTTGAAGGAATTACAATGCGCAAAAACGTCACACTAGAACCTGATTGGGGTGCTGATTTTGGTCAGCCACCGAAGTTCGAGATACAAGAAGTCAAGGTGTGCGAGACGAGCGTGTATGTATCCGGCATTGCGCATAGCGCGATCAAGGTCGGTGATCGCTTTCGCATGGTGCAGGCACTGATACCAGAAACCAATACCCTGATGATAATCAATCTGCGTGTGCGGGCGATCAAAGCCTATCACAACATCCTCAATCGCTTGAATGCTCATATGGTAGCAGAATTAGAACTGACGGGTGATAGTACGAGCTTGCTGGCGCTCCTCAAACAGCAAGGGTGGGTTGTCACTGCGCCCAACCAGCACCAGCATGATGAGGGCTTAAATCCGCTGGTACTCACTAAATGAGTGTTGAGCTGACGGTCGATCTGATTGAACAGAAGAAAGACCTGTGGTTTGTGACCGGTATCGCGCTCACGCAGCTAACACTCGATGACACATTCCTGCAATTGTATCAATACGGGCAGAAACAATCCTCCAAACGAGCGCTGGCATCGCTCAATTTGACAATCCACGCCTTGATCGTGGGCGGTGAACCCGTCGAAGTGGTCAACGCACAGACCGCCGTCGCTCAGTGGCGAAGGACACACCCTAGCCGATCATGCGCGTGATCTGGGTTGGCGAGAGAAAGGCGCGCGATTGATCCGTACTAGCGATCCTGCGCTCACTCTTGCTGATGAGTGAGTACAGACTCGCTGACTGACGACAACAACGGCACCCCCTAATGGTGGGATCGGATACCTACACATGGGATAGCGCAAACTGACTGGCAAACTTCAATTACAGCCATTTCAATTTCTATGATGATCGGTATGGGAATCCAACCGGTAGTTTACCCCTAGACTTCGGCTTCACCGGTGAACAGACGGATGAGAATGGTAGCGTGTTCTTACGGGCGCGGTATTATGAACCGAGTTTGGGCGTATTCAATGCGTTAGACCCGATGGAAACTCCGAATCGCTATGCCTATGTTTCCGGGAATCCTGTGAATCGAGTAGACCCTACCGGGCTGTTTGATTGGGCTACGAGAACAGTTGAATCAAGAGATAGTTTATTCTGCATAGCGCGTGAAGGCACAACAGGGTGGACTTGTAATCAACCACCATCCAATTATGCAGTCACGGACACTTACAACCGCATTAGACAAGAGA
The DNA here is from genome assembly GCA_051117475.1 of Anaerolineae bacterium. Classification (GTDB taxonomy): domain Bacteria; phylum Chloroflexota; class Anaerolineae; order Aggregatilineales; family Phototrophicaceae; genus JAUZRW01. Next base: position 109,747 of record JBNPEE010000001.1, read on the forward strand.
ATATGTGGATTTCAAATCCTAGTTTAATACAACTAGGTTGGGAGTTAGCTATTCCGCATGATATTGTTCAAATCGGTCTGCGTAATGCTGATAAATCGTGCCATCCTGAGAGAGTTTCAAACAATCAACAAAACTCAGAATGCAATCCAACTGGTCTTAGTTGTCCAGACGGTTTCAGGGCACAAGATGGTTACTGTGTTCCCATATGTTCACCAGGGTTTGCACCAGTACAACGGGTGAATGTTGATGTTAACGCTAATACAGGCAGTGTAACAACAACGAGTGAATCTTTTGTATGTCAATGTGTATCTCCAACATGTAACAATGATGGCATTGGATCTGATGCTAATGGCAATATAAACAGCAGTAGAGTAGAGGTCGCTGGATACAGTACTAGAATACCGAACCAACATCATCTGTTTTTAATTTATAGAGATGCCTTTGGTACAGAGTGGGAATATAGAGGTGGACCGTTTAAAGATGGTTCATATCAACCATCTGAAATAGATGTTCTTACTGGTAACACGACGCTGTCCGCAGATAGAAATGTGTTTGATGAGTCTGGTATTGATTTCCGTCTTTATCACAACGCTTTGGCAGATAACACCGCATTGGCTCGTAGAACTTTAGTATCTGGGGTACAAGCATCGTTAGCTGCAAGATGTTTGGATCAACGAATCGTTGAAATAGATATGCTTCAAGCAACATACTGGCCTTCGGGTCCTAATAGCAATACAGTCTTTGGACATCTAGCAGAGAGTTGTGGAATAAATGTCTCTTTGTCCGAGTTATACTCAAATGTGGCGTTTCCCGGGATAAATAGCTTTATACCTTATCCATCCTACATAACTTACCCGTAGTTTAGAATTTTGCAGTGACTGTGTGGGTTGCTTACATGACCCACACATTTTGACAGGATAATCCAAATGAGAAAATCTGTGAAAAAGAAAACTAAGATTTTTACTTTGCAACCATTATTTACAATGGTTGCAGCAATATTCGGTATCATCATCTTGCTATTGATTATTATTCTAGGATATTGTGAAGGCTTTGTTGAAACCGATCAATTTCTTAAAGAAAATAATTTGCACAACATGACTGCCGTTCAAGAATTTTTGATACAAAACTTAGAAATAGGCACAGATAACATTGAAATCATTCAGGACTTTATTTTAGAAAAAAATATGGATTGTAGTGATGTATTGTCAAATACTGATCCTGTGCGTTTTGAAGAAAGTGAATCTGACAATTTGATTGCTTGTATATTCCCTGCACATGATCCATCTTTTCTAAATATTAAAAATTTTGTATGGGGTAAATTGAATGTTTGCTACGCAGATCCTCACTTACGCATAATTTTTTTCTTTCGCGACGGAGTAGTTATAGATATTTTTGATGAGCTGCTATTAACGGGATTGTAAAATATATTCTTCACTGATAGCTATTTTCCTTACAATAAATTAATGTGTCCTGTCGTCCCGATAGACCAAACCGACAGGACAGCCCGCACTGTCAGACAGTGTGCTGGTGTGCTGTGTGGGAACGGCGCAATCCTACGCGCACATCAGCGCAGAAGCGTGTTAAGTTTTGCCAGGACATCTTTGAGTACATCATCTGGAACTTTTGTGATGAACTTGGCTTGACGAACTTTCCAATCTAGACTTTTGACCTGATCCGATAAGACTACGCCTGTGACATCCAATCCATCGGGTATTTTGACCTCAAAAGGGTAGTCTTTGATTTTAGTGGTAATCGGGCAGCAAATCATCAAACTGACTTTGCGGTTATAGGATTTAGGCGATAAAACGAGTGCAGGTCGATGTCCTGCTTGTTCGTGACCTGCCTGTGGGGTGAATTCAAGCCAGATGGCGTCGCCACGATCTGGAACATACGCCATTACCAGCTCTCATTTCCCATAGCATTACCTGTATCGACTTCTTCGTGCAGGTTATCTTCAGTAACCTCTGCTAGCAGATCTGCTAAGTTGTAACGGTTATCTCGAACAGGGACAATATGAATTTCACCGTCCACAACGCGAATTTCGACAGCACTGTTTTTATCTATACCTGTTTCTTCAGCAAATGCTTTTGGGATACGTAGTGCCAAACTATTGCCCCATTTTTGTATCTTCGCGAGCATTTCATCACTCCTGAATGTATATATATTGTATCTACAAGTGTATCACGAAAATGAGATTGTGAACCACCAACATGTTCTGATTTTTGGGCATGGGGATCATAGATTCTATGATCGCCTCTCCAGACTGCTTGAAGCGGACTACAACAACGGCGCAACTATCTACAATTATGGCTATGATGTGGCGGGTAATCTGGTTAACTATGATGGCGTGACCCGTACCTACAATGCCGCTAATCAGATGGTCAACGATGGCACCAATACACTAACCTATGATAACAATGGCAACCTGCGAACCGTAGGATCTGATACCTATATGTGTGGGCACTGTTGTGGGCTAGAGTGGCATCAGCAAAGACACTGGCGGACGATCCCTTGCTATCATCCGCCGTGTGTGACCGTGTCGCAGACGCTCAGTCAGTGAGTGGGAAGAAGAACACCTGCCCTTGATCGGTTCCGACAGCAACTAGCGAGCCATCGGGCGCATAGGCAAGGCTTGTCACCACCTGCTCGCCGCCTACCGTGAACTGTTGTGTCTCGTTGCCGGTGCTCGCGTTGCGCTCAATTAGCACCGATGACGGCTCGCCGACAGTGATGAAGCGCTGGTCATCCGGACGGTAGGTGATGCGTGTGGCGCTGGTCTCGTGCGAGGGGACAACGCCTAAGAGCGCCCCATCACTCACATTCACCAAGCCGATACGCCCTTGATCGCAGGTGAGATTGTTACAACCTGCCACCAGCGCCGATTCCCCGTCTGTGGTGAGCGCCACGGAATCGAGCGGGAAGCCGTCGCTATTCTCCCATGTGCTGATCTGTTCGAGCGTTTCGGCATTGTAGAAGCGCACGCCCTCAGCCGTTAACAATGCCAGCGTGCTGGTATCAACGCTGAGTACCAGATCGCTCGCCGCACTATCGACAGTTTGTGTGTTACTGATTGTGCCATCGGCAAGTGTGACCGTGCCGATTGACGAAGTCTGACAGGATGCATCGACACAGGTACTGAAGACCACCCGCGAGGCATCCGGATAGAGCGCAAGCTGTAGTGCCTCAACAGATGTCAGTTGTTCGCTCAACTGTGTGGTTTGTGTCAGGGTTTGTGCATCGTAGAGCGTGATCGTGCCGTTATTATTGACAACCAGCACTTGATCAGCTTCTGAGGCATATGCCAATGCGGAGATACCCGCCGGCTCTTCGATACGTGCTAAGGGTGCGCCCGTTTGCAAATCATAGACCAGCACAACTGCGCGGGTGGCATCGCCGAAGCCTTGCTCACGGGTGAGCGCGAATAAGCGCGTGCTATCTGCTGTGAATACGAGCGCGTCAATCGGCGCGTCGCTCATATCGAGGGTTTCTAAATTACCGTCGAGGGTGGGTGCGGGCGCATCGGGCGCTGTGTTATCCTGTGCAGGGGGCGTGTCACCAGTGGGGATCAGGTAATAATCATCACTGCTCTCGTTGCTCTCGGCTGTCCAGCCGATCACATCATCGATTTCCACCAACCACCAGACAAAGCCCTGATTGCACGCGGGACCAGCAATCACGCGGTCGATGGTACGAGCGGGTTGGATCACACCGAGGCGCACACCTTCGTTATCATCGACCGAAGGATACCCGCGCAAGGCGTTAGGCACTGCGCCAGCTTGCACCTGCGCGTTTGCTGTGCCAATGCTGATGCGCGGAATCAAATAGCCGGCGAAATCCGCAGGGCAACGAAAACGCGCCAGTACCTCTGTCACATCGTCTGTGCCATCGAGCGTACCCAGATCATCGACAAAGCCGATGCCAACTGCGTTATCGTTGACGGGCAGATCCTCACACGCGCCGGTGAGTGTCAGCACCGTGTTCGAAATCCAGCCAAGCGGTTGTACATAGAACCACGTGCCCGCGCTATCCCGCGCTGTCGCCTGATAGGTCTCGTTCTGATAAATACGCGCCACAAGCTCACCTTCAGGAACGGTGCGCACGTTGGAGAAGCCCCCCAGCGCAGATACGAAGCACACCGCGCCATCGGTGATAGTGGTCAGGGCGGTGGTGGGCACGTCCTCACAATCTCCATTGAGCGTGACCGATGTCGCTTCTACCCAGCCTAATCCAGCATCCCCAACAATCTGATACCAGCCCCCATCGCCCGATGCGCCATAGACGCGGTAAGGCTCGGTAGTGGCGGTGAATACACCGTTCAGGGTGATATTCGGCGCGATATACGCCGGCAGGGGCGCGATGGGGGTGACTGTACAAGCGTTGGTGTCGTCTACCTGTGCCGAGAGCACTTCCTCACCGAATTGAGAATCACACAGGATCACCCGTTGCCCGTTGATCGAGACAAAGACTGCATACTGGGCATCCGGATAAATGACATTGACGCGCACCGCATTGACCACGAAGGGCAGTTCTTCGCCTGTGACCAATCCGCATCCCAGACTGCTATCGGTGGTCTCACCGAGAAATTCGAAGGTGTAATTATTGGCACGTTCGCCGACTTGCGCTTCCACGGCGCTCAAAGCGCTCTCGATGGCAACCTGAGGTGTTTCGGCATCCTGCGCGTACAGGGGCAATGCCAGCACGAACAGCGCGATGAACAGTAGCAATCGTTTGACCATAACAGGATCTCCTTGTTGTATTTGAAGCACGATAAGGCAAATTGTAACATCAAACGCGCCGAGTTTTGAGGGCATCGGCGGGGAGTCGTCATGCAAACGTTCATCTGCAAGCAAGATAAGCGCCAATTAATCTACTCCTGATGCACGCATTATGTAATCGTGCTAGGATAATCGTAACAACAAATAGATTTTAGGAGCATCAGCCATGGCGATTGATTTATATTGGGATGACGACGCACAGACCGTCTTGCTGGCAGAGTTCAATGGCAAATGGACATGGGACGAACTGCACAAGATGATTAGCAAGATCAAATCGCTATCTTATGAGCGGGATATGATCTTTGGTGCCATCATTGACCTGCGCAATGGGATGCACCTGCCCGGTGGCAATATCTTCAGCAAAGAGAGCCTTGATCGCTTCAAGCAATTGCTATCACTCAATGATGGGGATAATCGTCAGGGGCCGGTGGCGGTATTGGGCGTGAACGGCGTGATCAAGATGATCTTTGAAGCGATCAAGAATGTGGATGCCTCGGTGGTGGAAGATGTATTATTCGCCAAAGATGAAGCAGAAGCGCGTGAGTATATTTACAGCGCGGTTGCCCGCATCAACAGCAAGCGGGCGCAGGCTTAAATCCATTCAATCGGCGCGTTACGGTCGATTGCATCATCGAGTACGCGCCCGAGTGGGCCGGTGATATAAGCGAAGCGATTGGGCGCAGTCTGGCGTAATTCCACGTGAAAGCGTTCGAGCGCCATGCGAGGCACACCATCCGCGCCGGTCTGCACCTTGCCAAAGGGTGTGGTACACAAGAAGCGCAGGGTGTCATCATCACGGTTGATATACTCCACCTGATGCTCTTCCGGGTTGAGCAGACGTTGTTCGACGCGCATCGCCTGAAACAAAATGCGGTCTAATTCCCAGCGATCACGCACGAAGAAGCCCTGTTCATTGAAGCCGAGGTCATAACCGGAGAGGCGGTCTGTGGTCAACGCACCCCGCAGAACATTACTACCCATGCTGATGTCGAGTTCGCGTTCACTATCAACCAGCACCGCCTGCTGAATGTCAGTCTGGTGGTCGATGAAGTAAGTGAGTTCAGCGCGGAGGGCAAGCAATTTATCGGCAGGGGTGATGCCTTCCTCACCATCGGGCAACTGCGCGATGAGCGTCGGGAAGTGCGCTTCGCCGAGTTTCTCGAGGGCTTCCATGAAATTACGGAAGCCTTTCCAACTGCTGATAAAAACTGGCACATCACCCTGAATGCGTGCGTTCAAGCCCATAATCTCGCCTTTGATTGCTCACCGATTAACTCGGCACTTAATCTAGCATATCTGCGCGTGCGTGACCACAACAGATTTGATGAAGATGTGCTCCTGGTGCGCGTAGCCCTCAGCGTTTTTGGCGTTTGAAAGCGACTTTTGCGCCGTCGGTCTCCCACTCGAACGAGACCATCTCCCAACCGGCATCACCGTATTTATTGAGCTTATCGGTGAAGCGATCCGCATCAAGATGGCTATCGAGTTCACTGCCGTCTTCGGCAACTTTGCTATCGGTGATGTAAACGACTAAATATTCCCACTTCATTTTGTGTGACTCCTCAGTTTGTGATGTTTGATGCCCTAGTATACCCATGATCGCGCAATCTCAACACAAAGGCTCAGAGTGCTTCGAGGAAGCTCGCGCCAATGGTGGGCGTAGGCACATCGAAGATACGGGCAATCGTTGCGCCGACATCCGCATAGGTGGCGCGTGTGCCCAGATCCACCCCGCCGGCAATCCCGCCACCAAACACCAGCAACGGTGCGTATTCCCGCGAGTGATCGGTGCTGGGTGTGGTGGGGTCTACGCCATGATCAGCGACGATGAACACCAGATCAGATGGGTTGAGTTGCGCCTGAATGTGAGGCAGGTAGGTGTCAAAATCGTGCAGGGCTTGTGCGTAGCCTTCGTAATTATTGCGATGCCCGAAGACCTGATCGAACTCCACCAGATTGACGAAGATGAAGCCCTGTTCGTGCGCGTTGAGCGCTTGTTCTAGTTGTTGCAAACTATCCTGATTGGTCTTTGCGGGATAATAGTGATGGATATTGCGCCCGCCGAACAAATCTTGAATTTTGCCCACAGCAATCACAGGATGCCCGTTTTGCGCCAGCGCATCAATCACGGAATCTGTGGGCGGGGTGATCGAATAATCGTGGCGGTTGCTGGTGCGGGTGAAGCCCTGCTCTGGATCACCGACGAAAGGACGGGCAATCACGCGCCCGACACCATGCTCACCGGTGAGTGTCTCGCGGGCGATCTCGCAAATCTCATAGAGTCGCTCAAGCGGGATGATGTCTTCATGAGCGGCAATCTGAAACACGCTATCTGCCGACGTATAGAGGATCGGATGCCCGCTCTTCATATGTTGTGCGCCGAGTTCTTCGATGATGACCGTCCCCGATGCGACCACGTTACCGATGAACTGCACGCCTGCCGCCTGTTCGACCTGTCGCACGACTGCCGGCGGGAAGCCTTGTGGATACGTGGGGAAGGGTTTTTCGAGGTATACGCCCATTAGCTCCCAATGACCGGTGACGGAATCTTTGCCGGCAGATTTGGGTTGCAATTTACCCCATGCGGATGGGGCATCCGGTTGTTCGTCCACGCCCGTGATCGGGATAATATTGCCGAAGCCGAGCTGTTGCAGGTTGGGCACGTCTAAGCCACCGAGCTTCTCGGCGGTGTTGGCAACGGAATTACTGCCCTGATCGCCGTATTGATCGGCATCGGGAGCTTCGCCCACGCCGACACCATCCAGTACAATCACGATCACGCGCTCGATTTGATCTTTCATCTTTTGCGGTTCTCCTTTGGCATTTCGCCCCGTTATCTCTTATTATATAAATCATTGTAGCATTGATTAATACATGCTGATTCCGTCAAACAAACAATCGGACAAGAAAGGACATCCACAGTATGCAAGTTTCCCCTGATATTTTCAAAGCCTATGATATTCGTGGTATTTATGGCGAAACCTTATTTGAAGATACCGCCGAGGCAGTGGCACGGTGCTTCAGCAAGGTGGTTGAGGCGCAGACAGTCATCGTCGGGCGGGATGCGCGGGTCTCTAGCCCGGCATTGCATGAGCGCGTGCTCGGTGGTTTATCGGCAGTGGGCGTAGACGTGATTGATCTCGGCATGGTCTCCACCGATATGTATTATTACGCCTGCGCCGAGCGCGGTCTGCCGGGGATTATGGTCACAGCCAGCCACAATCCTAAAGAATACAACGGTTTCAAGATGGTGCGTAAGGTGCCACATCTGCTCTCCGGCGATGAGGGGATTCAGGATATTCGGCAGATGATCGAGAACGATATGGTTCCCGCTGATGCGGAGACAGCCGGTACTGTCAGCCAATGGGATGTGATGGATGAGTTCGTGCAGAAGATGCTCTCGCTGGTGGATGTATCGCAGTTCAAGCCCTATACCGTGCTGGCTGATACCGCCAACGGCATGGTCGGCCCTTCGTTAATCGAGTTGTTCAAGCATATCCCGCAGATGACACTAGTGCCGATGTATTTTGAGCCAGATGGCACCTTCCCCAATCACGGTGGCGATCCGCTCAAAGAGGAGAACCGTGCTGAAATTCAAGCCCGTGTGCCGGCAGAGGGCGCTGATTTGGGTTTCCTGTTCGATCCGGACGGCGATCGCTTCTTCGTGGTCGATGGCAAAGGGCGCTTCGTGCCGGGCGATTTCATGACGGCAATCCTCGCCAAATACTTCTTGCAGGGGCAGGGCAGTAGCGCGATTGTCTATGATATTCGCTCGTCGTTGGCGGTCAAAGATACCGTTGAAGCGCACGGCGGACGACCCCTGTATAACCGCGTCGGTCACGCCTTCATCAAGAAGCGTATGATGGAAGAAGATGCGGTCTTTGGTGGCGAGGTCACCGGACATTACTACTTCCGTGATTTTTACTTCAGTGATTCGGGTGTGGTGCCGATGCTCTACCTGCTGGATTTGCTGGCGAATAGCGAGCAGTCGATGGCGGAGATGATCGACGAATACGAAGCCAACTATCATCTCGCCGGCGAGATCAACACGCGGGGTGTGGTGGCATCGGATGTCATGGCACGGTTGGAAGACACCTATGGCGAGAGCGCGAACGAGATCTTGCGTGTGGATGGCTTAACTTTTGAGATGGGATCATGGCGCTTCAACGTGCGTGCCTCGAATACCGAACCACTGGTGCGCCTCAATCTCGAAGCGGATAGCGTGCCCTTGATGGAAGAAAAACGCGATGAGGTACTCGCCATCATCCGTGAAGGGTTGGCGTAAGGCTAGCGCGGGGGCGTTCGTGTGCAACGCCCCATCAAGTCGGGATGACACATCGGTCGTCCCCTACAGGCATAATGACGTAAATGGTATGGGCATCCAACAGGGTGTCATTTGCCTATCAGAAGATCGTAATCCTCACTAACTCAACTCAACATGTAACCTGAATTTCTGCTATACTCAGGCTGTTTGTTGACGCACAATCACACGGATAACACTATGACCCATCTCACCGATTTAACTATCAGCGAGGCGCTGGCACAGTTGCGTGCCGGCGAGATCACCTCGGTTGACCTGACACAAGCCCATCTCGACCAGATCGAACAATATAACACACAAGTCCGCGCTTTCATCACTATTACCCCAGAGCAGGCGCTGGCACAGGCACGTGCCGCTGACGATGCCCGCGCACAGGGCGATGACCGCCCCCTGTTAGGGATTCCGCTGGCGCTCAAAGACGTGCTATCGACGAAAGGTATCGAGACCACCTGCGGCAGTCAAATCCTCAAGGGGTATGTGCCCTTATTCGACGCGACCTGCGTCGCCCGCTTGCTCGATGCCGGCATGATCTTACTTGGCAAGCTCAATATGGATGAGTTCGCTATGGGATCATCCACCGAGAACAGCGCCTTCTTCGAGACGCGCAACCCATTCGATTTAGAGCGCGTACCCGGTGGCAGTTCCGGCGGTTCGGCGGCGGCGGTAGCGGCACGCATGGCAATGGGCGCACTCGGAACCGATACGGGCGGGAGTATCCGCTTGCCGGGGAGCTTCTGTAACCTCGTCGCGCTCAAGCCCTCTTACGGGCGCGTGTCACGCTATGGTCTGGTAGCCTACGGTTCATCGCTTGATCAAGCTGGCCCCATGACGCGCACCGTTGAAGATGCCGCCCGCATCTTACAGGTGATCGCCGGACATGATCCGCACGATAGCACCTCACGTCCTGAAGACGTGCCGGATTATCTTGCCGCGCTGAGTGGTGACGTGCAAGGTCTGACAATTGGCTTACCCGATGAATATTTCGTGGAGGGGATGCAACCGGATGTTGAGCAGGCAGTACGGGATGCGATCGCACAACTTGAAAGCATGGGCGCGACTGTCAAGCGGGTGAGCCTGCCACACACCCGTTACAGCTTGCCGACTTATTATCTCGTTGCCACCAGCGAAGCCAGCGCCAACCTCGCCCGCTTTGATGGCGTGCGCTATGGTCAACGTGTCGAACAAGGCGATATGTGGGCGACTTACAAAGCATCGCGGGGGCAAGGCTTCGGCGATGAAGTCAAACGGCGCATCATGCTGGGCACCTATGCGCTCAGTGCTGGCTATTATGATGCGTGGTATGGCAAGGCGCTCGGCGTGCGTCAATTGATTAAGCGCGATTTTGAAACCGTCTTTGAAGAAGTGGATGTATTACTTGCGCCGACATCACCGACAACGGCTTTCAAGTTTGGCGAGAACACCGATGATCCCTTGCAAATGTATCTGGTGGATGTGCTGACGATTGCCGCCAATGTCGGGGGCGTATGCGGGGTGAGCGTGCCCTGTGGCTTGGATCGCGATGGCTTGCCGATAGGCTTGCAGGTGCTAGGCCCGCAACTGGGCGAAGCGACAATTCTACGGGTGGCGCACGCCTATGAGCAGGCAAACGCCCATCATAGTGTCAGGCCAGCACTCATCGGCTAAAGAGCGGCCAGGCGCGTTTACCCGCACCTGCATCACCAGATGATGTCCTGATATGTGCTTGCTATGTGTTTTTATCGAGAGGAGCCTCTCATGTTCGACTCGTTTCAAGGTGATCTAAAAGACCCGATCCACGCCCGCGATCATCAGCGTGGTAATCCATCGGCTAAAGTGAAGATTGTGCTGTATCTTGATTTTGCCGATCCGGAAACCGTGCGCCTACAAAAAAGTCTTGATCAACTGATGCAAAGTTCAGCAGATGATGTGCTAATTGTGTATCGACACTTTCCGCAGACCACACGTAACGTGCAAGCCTTCGCCGTCGCACAGGCGCTCGAAGCCGCCGCCAAGCAAGATCAATTCTGGGAGATGCTCGATCAAATCCTCGCGCATCAAGACCAATTGACCGATGGTTTCCTGCGCCAATATGCCCGCGCCATTGACCTCGATAAAGCACAGTTTGAGGATGATTTCTCGCATACGGATACCTTGCAACGCATTCGCCATGACATGCAAAGAGCCTCAGATAGCACGATAGAACAAGCCCCCGCGATCTTCATCAATGGTTTGCGCCAACATGGGATTTCACTGCGTTTCATCCATGAGCTGATCGCAAGCGGGGGGGATGTCTCCGGTTAAAGAGATCACTATCAGCATTCCAACGATATTGTAATGTGCTTGTGTGGACGTGTTAGGGAGATGAAAGGTCAACGCATTTATAGTGAGGTCAAGGTTAACAAATCACAGCTTGTGATGCACAGACATCAACCTAATCTTGAAGGGGTAGGACTGTATTTGTTGCCTGATGAGTGGGCAAATAAGTTGTCACAGAGGGGTAGTTATGTCAAAAGCAAAGATTCGTGATACTAAACAACGGACGCGCGAACACGTTCGCAAGATCATGCGTCGCCGTCGCAATAGTTAAGGGTAGTAACTGTTGCAAACGTCCCGATTCAGTCGGGACGTTTTTGTTTTAAGGGCAAAACTCAGCCTTACGCTTAACGGTCAACCACACTCCTCAGCAAGGTGTAGGTGGATGTATTCATCAGGCATTGAGATGCTGTTGTGCCGTGCGAAAATCCATCATGAACGCCGACATTCGGCTAACCAAGTCGAAGGACAATCTTCAGAATAGATCATCTCGTATGGTATCATCTCTCTGAATATGGACGGACGGTATTCAGGGGTGATGACGATGCAGATTGTACGATGTCCATCATGCGAGGGTTACGGCTGGCATGAGGACGATTTCACGGGTGAGGTAGATGATTGTCAGTGGTGTGCTGGGGTGGGCTATGTCTACCGTGATGCAAACGCTATCGATCATAAAATCCCGGCAGATGACCTGACACGCGAGGACATCTCCGCACAGCTTGAAGCGCTCGAAACCGAACGCCTGCGCGAAATGGGCTATCAGGGTGAGGCGAAGAAGCCCTGGCAACAGGATGTTCGTAAAGGCACACAGGGCGGGCTCAATCCCTATGATGATACAGATCACTGATGTATGGGCACTGATGCGTCGTCATGGGCTTTTCATGCTGGTGCTGGCGCTGAGTGTGCCGATCAAAATAATGACCGCGCACAATCTGCCGTGGGACATTGACATTGTGCCGGTGGTCGCCCGCAACACCGACTATCTGCTGACCCCTGTCGGAACACTCTCCAGCGTTGCCGCTTACAATTTGCCGATGCTATCCTGGTTGCATCTGCCCGCACAATGGCTGACGGGCAATGTGTGGTGGACAATCATGCTGACGATGCTGGGCTTCAACCTGCTGAGTACGACGGCGCTCTATGCGCTGGGTCTGGCGATGTTTGATCGGCGGGTGGCGCTGATTGGCGCGACGCTGTTCACCTTCAGCGAAGTGGGGGTCAGTAGCAGTTACACCGCGTGGGCGCAGTTACTCTTGCCGGGCTTCTTCGCGATGACCTTCTTATGCCTGTGGTTGTGGATTGATCGTCAGCGCGGGGTGTGGTTGGCGCTGGCGGGTATCGTGGCGACGATGGCATTCATGACACACTTTTCCGCGCTCTTATTGTATCCGGCGATGCTGGTGATTGCGCTCCTCACGCGGGCGAAATGGCAGTGGCGCTGGTTATTGGTCGGTGCGGGTGCGGTATTTCTGATGTTCTTGCCTTACCTGCGCGTGCAGATCGAGCGTGATTTTGCGGATGTACGTGCCTTTGCCCGTCAGCAAGTGCTGGTTGATGCCGATGTGATGGCACAGTACGAAATTTACAAGCCGGGCTATCGCTCACAACCTGCGCGTGAACCGCTCAACCCGCCGGAAAGCATCGAACAAGTCACAGAAGATTTGAGCGAAGCCGGCGCAATCGAATCGTTACCCGATGTGCGCCCTGAACCGCCTCCGCACTGGCAACGGGCGTTGGATTATGCGTGGCAATCTCCGCGCTGGTACTGGCAAGCCCTGACTTATGCCTTCAAGATATCCACGCCCACGCTCTCGACAACTTTTCCGATACTGGCACCGATGCTGACCCTTTTCTATGGGATGCGTGAGGTTTTGATGCTCTTGTGCATCGGGGCAGTGAGCCTACAGGTGATCCGTCAGCGTCAACATCCGGCAGTGCTGACGTGCACCCCTGCCGGACGCTGGCTCTTGTTGTTGATAGCTAACCTAACGATCATCACGCTCATGATTCTCACTCGCACCATCAATAATAGCTCATATTGGACAGGCTTGATGAGCTTACAATTCCTGATGATCGCGTACAGTACCACGCTCTTACCGCATCGGCGGACGGTCACGGTGGGTTTGTTGCTGGTGATGATCGCCTATATGGGTTTGCAATCGGGCGAGCGCGTCTTACGCATCATGCAACATGATGACGACAGCTTCAGCCCCTATAACATCGCGATCTATCGCCATGTTGAAGCAACGGTGGATTACATCGCGCAGGATTGGCAGGGCGGGGATGCGGTCACGATCAATTATGACATCATCGAGGATGCCAATTATTTGTGGTGGGTTCCGGCGTGGCATAGCATTGATCCGTCTTATCGGATGGGCATGAACTTTGATTTTCTGTTGTCGTATCATCACGGCATTGAGAACCGCAATCTGGAACCATTAGGACGCACAGAGCCAGCAGATTACATCATAGTTTACACGCCATCGCTGGATCAGTATGACCTGACACAATACAGCAGTGCGCGTTTCGGATCGATTGTGGTACTCAAGCCCCATTGAGCGTGACGGGTTCTGCATAGAAATTTGGACGCAAAGCCATTAACATATCGTTATCGTTTGTTCGCTGAGATATGATAATAAACCATGACTGAACCATCTAACATTGTGATTGTAGCCTTCTATAAATTCGTCCATCTGCCGGATTACCGCGCCCTCAAGCAACCCTTGCTGGACTTGTGCAAAGCCAACGGCGTATACGGTACGATCTTGCTGGCGGAAGAAGGCATCAACAGCACCATCGCGGGCCCCCGTGAGGGTTTGGCGCATGTGCTGGAATCGTTGGCTGACGACCCGCGCTTCGCTGATCTGATAGTCAAGCGTTCGTATGCAGATTTTATCCCATTTCAGAAGATGAAAGTGCGCATCAAGCAAGAGATCGTGCGCTTGAAAGTGGATGGCATTGATCCGAACCAGCGCGTGGGCACCTATGTCGATCCAGATGAGTGGAACCGCCTCGTCAGTGATCCGGATGTGGTGGTGATCGACACGCGCAACGATTACGAAGTGAAGATCGGCACATTCCAGAACGCCATCAACCCGCAGACGGCATCCTTCAACGAATTTCCGGAGTTTGTCGATCAGAATCTCGATCCTTCACAGCATAAGAAGGTGGCGATGTTCTGTACCGGCGGCATTCGATGTGAGAAAGCCACCGCCTTGATGCTCGAAAAAGGCTTCGAAGAAGTCTATCATCTCAACGGGGGTATCCTGCGCTATCTGGAACTGACCCAACCGGATCATAGCTTATGGCAGGGCGAATGCTTCGTGTTCGATGATCGTATCAGCGTCGATCACAACCTAGCGCCGGGCAAGACTTTCATCTGCGATTACTGTAAGGAAGTGGTCAGCGAAACACTAGACACCTGCCCCTATTGTGGCGAAGCGGTAGAAGCGCTACCGCCTCCGCCGACGGTTCAGGGTTGATCGTCGTCTGCTTCGGGTAGGGTAGCCAGTTGTGCTAACAATGCCTCAGCGACAGTTAGCGCGGGCAGATCAGCCGGTGACGCGACACCCACCAGCGCACCATCGGCATTAAGGGGGATCGTGAGTGCCTCCTCCATCGTGAGCACGGTCTCAAAGCCGAAGGTGTTGACGCTGTGTTCGCCTTGTAAGCTCTGCAAGCTCAGTTGATCATCCTGCACCTGTGCCCACAGCACCCCTGCCAGTGTGATCTGTACGCCGTTGATGCTGACTATTGGCGCTAGTGTGTCGTCGTCTGCGTTAGTTTGTGGTGCGCTGACCAGCACCAATCCGCCACAATCATTTTCACTCAACCTGACTGCTTGCATTGGCAAATAGGGCGGGTCAGTGGGGGTGACGATTTCCAATTCTGTGAAGCTGGTTTGAGCGCGGAAATATTGCGCCGATGCCCAGCCGATGCGCCCATCTTCTAATTGCAATTGTAGCCATGTGTTATCTGCCAGACGCGCCACCGCCTGATAATTTTGCCCGCGCACGAATGAGCCAATCACCCGCGCATCGACGGAGGGCTGTTCGCGCAGGTTGACATTGCGCAGAGCGTAGACCGTCACAATCTGACGGGGGGCGCTGTTGTGAATCGTGAGCGTCCCATAGGCGATCCACTCGACAGCAATCATCAGACGTGCCCGCACCGCGCTTGTTGTGTTGGCAGATTCTAGCTCGATGGCGATCAGGTCTTGCAGGGGAGCGTTCGCACCAATGCCTTGCCAATCGGGCGCGTCATTACTGGCGCTGATGAGCGTGCTATCCCCGCCTGCATGGCAGAGCGTGCCGGATGCTTGTTCGTCGCAGTCTGCGATGACACGTTCGAGCGCGTCATCTAGCGAGCAAGTTCCTTGTGCGTTCACCAGCGCCCCGATCATTAGCGCTAGCCCGATTGCGATCAGCCATCGTGTTATCATGCCTGTATCCGTTTCATGGGTTGTATTGATTAGCTAGTATTGGCTTAAGCTCAACGATTTTACCGCGTCAATCCAAGATGATGCGCCGTGCTTTATCCAGTTGACGACGTTGTTCGCGGGCTTGTTCGTTCATGTTGGATATTGTAGCAGTTTTTTTGCTGCGGGACTTGTTCATCCTGAGTGGTTACCTCAATTTACACAATTTCTGTCCCTAAAATGCATTCTCATGCTATGATAGATGTATACCTGTTAGCGAAGCATCTATGAGGAGCGGTGATCATGTCCGAGAAGCAAAACCCTTATAACCTGCGTGATGAGAGCAATAAAATTCAGCCAAGGGCTTCACGTAGTTCCACGCTCTATATTCCTAATGATACCATCGCCCCTCTTGCCAAGCGCAATACGAGCTTGCCTTTGCGTTATTTACGCACATGGATCTTCAGCGTGTTGGCGCTGATTGCCTTGCCGATCGGGCTGGGTTTGGTGCTGGTGGGTAATGATTTGCAGACTAACCTTGACACCAACTGGCGCGAAACGACCGCGACAGTCACCAGCCAGAATAGCGAGCGCATCCGTTATAATTACGAAGATTTTCGTGGTGAACAACACTTTGGCGTAACCGATTGGGTGAGTATGCCCGTCGCCGGTGAGGTGTTACTCGCTATCTCTGTGTGTGATCTAGCCGCTCCGCTCTTGTTCGCTGGCGATGACCGCAGCACGTTCACGCTATGGTTCGATCCGAATAAACCATCGCAACATTCGTGCATACCGATTACCCGTAATGCTGGTGCCGCCTATGCTTTAGGTGGGGGTATCCTCGCGGTGTTGAGTGCCCTGCGCCTGTTACGAACATTTAATGCGGCAGCACGCCGTTAAGCATTCATGTGATTCATATGATGTTCATGCAATAACATTATAGTGGGTGTGTCATCTGTAAGCCAAGACGAAGGGAATACACACATTATGACACAGGGTGAGATGACTCCCATTCACAGTTTGCTCGCTGATGAGCAATATATTAGTCTGGTAACCTATCGCAAGAACGGCAACGCAGTCGCCACGCCGGTCTGGTTTGCTGAAGATCAGGGGAAGCTCTACGTTGTGACGCAGGCGGATGCCTGGAAAGTCAAACGTATTCGCCACAATAGCCACGTCAAATTTGCCGCTTGCAACGTGCGCGGGGTCGTACATGGTGAGGAGATCAATGGTATGGCGCAGTTGCACCCTCTCAACACCCCCACCGCCGATCATGCCAACCGTCTTCTCAATAAGAAATATGGTCTTATGAAACGCTTCTTCGAGATGATGTGGAAACTACGCGGTACAGAGGTCATCTTCATTGAGATCACACCACAGGTAAGCTGAGCGACATCCTTTAAACCCCTATACAAATAGCCCATGAAGCTTATTCATGGGCTATTTTAACGTGCTGAAGTTTAGAGATTAGTTTGCCACAGAATAGGCTTACACGTCGAATAAGTCTGTTGAGATCAAGTACAGGTATGCACGATTGAGATCCCGTTCTGAGGCGTTCAGGTAGCCTGCTTCACTGACTGCATTGCTGGCGAAGGTCAGGAAGTAGTTCACCAACGCGAGCGCGGGTGGGTTACCGTCTAAGGCGCTAGCACTGGTGTACAGATAGAATGGGATGGTCAAAGGATACGTATCCTGTGCGACAGTTTGTGCGTTCAACTCAATGCCATCCACGCTGATCGTTGCTAACTCAGGCGCATCACTGAACAGATACTGACTGATCGCATAAGGATCATCACCGAGCGCATTGGGATCGTCCACAATGTTGATTGCCTCGGCAGGCCATTCGGCGCGCACATCGCTCCAGTTGACCGCATCACCGAAAATTAACGCCACTTCATCTTGTGTGATATCTTGCACGAAGTCATTGTCTGCGCCCACACTCAGCGCCATAGCATCCGCACCAATGCGTAAACTGATGGCATCAACAGCACACTCAGCCTGTTCGTCTTCTGTCAATTCACGATCTACGGCGACAATTGGCAATTCATCCGCACACAGGCTGGCTAGTGCACTATCGCTATCGAGCGTCTCGCTGATAGGGGCGGTTCCGCCAGCGTCTTCCCATGATTGGAACAAGGTATCGAATACAGGAACAAGATTCTGTGTACGCGCCATCGAGACTGTATTGCCATCGGGATAATCGCGGGGATCAAGTGGCTCAAAGGTGAAGTCAGGGATCAACACCTGATCGATGACGTGGATCACGCCATTGCTGGCAACGACATCCGGCAAGGTGATTGCAACGCCATCAATGCGTGCATCCGGTGTCAGGGTGATCGTTGCCCCGCTCGTTTCGAGCGTAGTCACAACCATGCCATCGCCCAGGTCACTGCTGAGAACTTCGCCAGGCACCACATGATAGGTCAACACACGGGTGAGTACATCTACATTGTTGAATAGGTAACTGCGCACGGAGAGGGGCAATGCATTAAAGGCTTCATTCGTGGGAGCGAACACAGTGAGTGGTTCCTCACCGTCGAGTGTCTCCAGTAAATCGGCAGCTTCAAGCAAGATGATGAGGTTGGAGAAATCTTCATTGGCACTCGCTAGATCAGCAATCGTATCTTCTTGTGCGCTGACCCAACCGACTGACGCAACTAAGATGCTGAGTAACATCAGCATAACTATCAGACGAAATTTCTGCATGGTTGAACTCCTACTGTATCGTTACAAGGTATATTGCAATCATATGATGATGTGTTCATTGTGCCATAGTTCAAAATCTCGCACCAGTGACATGCCCTTAAGGGTCGGCATATCATAACAAGCCTTAACATCCTAAGGAGTAGGGCATGGTTACAGCTTGTCTATTTGTAGACACTTGTATATCATACAAATATTATGATGCTCAGCATGTTGAGCGCCGAATATTCAACCATCGAGAGAGCGAAGACACGCTATGGAAAAGAAACTAGATCGTCGCGTTCGCCGTACCCGTCACCGCCTGCGCGATGCCCTCATCCAACTAATTCTTGAAAAAGGCTATGACCACATCACCATTCAAGAGATTACCAACGCCGCAGATTTAAGCCGTGCCACCTTCTATTTGCACTACAAAGACAAAGATGAATTGCTCGCCAGCAGTCTGGAGGAGATGTTCGATGAATTGATGGATTCGGTCAAAGATTTGATGTTACGGCGCAAGCTAGAACCTATCGAAGGCGATGCGCCGAGTTTGCCGGTCTTCAAGCATGTTGCTGAGTACGCAGATCTCTATCAATCCTTACTGGGTGATAAGGGCGTGTCGTCGGTCATCAATCGGATCTTAGATTACATCGCACGTATCGCTGAACAGCAGTATGAGATGCTACTGACTGATGAAGACGATGTCAGCCAGCTACCGGTGCCGATTCCCGTGGCGGCGCGTCATATGGCAGGTTCGATGTTCAGCACCATCTCGTGGTGGTTGGAGAATGACATGCCCTACACACCCGAAGCGATGGCGCAATATTTCCACACCATGACTATCTCAAGCATGATGAGCGCACTCGGACGGTCTGAAACCCTGATGGATGCCTGAGGGTAACCCTAAGGTTCTCTCCGCAAGATAGCAAATAGTTGACATTTCGTAGATACACAGCACTGTGTGTGCGGGTAGCACATTGTCAGGTCAATGCAATTTTTATCTTGATCTCACAGCAAATTTTATTGTCACTCATAGATCCACCATAGTATATACACTGATAAATGGCGCCGTTTATTTAATGTCAGTATCTTTATGAGTGAGGGTAATTGAATGAAACGTTTTAGTATCGCTTTTACGATTTTAGCGTTAATGAGTCTTTTTGTTGCCAGTGTGGTATCCGCACAGCGCAACCCGCAACGCCCCGGAGATCAAACAATTGCAGAGATCGCTAGTGGTGTACCTGAATACAGCATCCTAGTTGATTTGTTGGTACAGACGGGATTAGTCGAGGTTTTTCAGGGTCGTGGACAGTACACTGTCTTTGCTCCTGATAACGATGCTTTCGCCGGATTCATCGGCTTCTTGACCGAGACCTGCGGCGCAGATACAACCAACGCGATCCTATCAGACAACGAGATCGTATCTGAAGTTCTGCTGTATCACGTCACAACAGGGCGACGTGGTGCCAACTCCGTTGTTCCCGCACCGGGAATCACGATGCTTAACGGGGATCGTGCGCCTAGTCCCGGAGCTACAATTGATGGTGCAACAATCGAAGCCCCTAACCTTGCCAGCGCCAGCAACGGGATCATTCATGGTATCGACGCTGTGATTGTGCCAGATGGCATTCTGGAACTGGTTGGAGCAACTTGCGGATAAGGCGATCTGCACGCGCTTCGTAAAGTCAGTTAGACATACAGATACCAGTCGCGACGACTGGTATCTTTTATGATCACCGGCAATGACTGCCTCAATACGCCGCTACCTGACCATCCGAGCGAGGCTCTGCGCCACCGAATAGCACGCCAGTTTCAGCATCGCGCAGAATGATGTGCCCGCGTCCGAAGTTGCCGCGTCCGCGTCCGCTGATAGGGCGGATGGTGTGCCCGAGGTTCGCCAGTTGCGCCATCGCCTTGACCGGATAGCCTTCTTCGACGAGTATCACGCCAGCAGGATCGCCACTGTTGACCTGCCAGCGCGGACGGTTGAGCGCGTCCTGTGGGTTGAGATCATCATCAACCAGCGCGTTCACCACCTGAAAATGTCCCTGTGGTTGCATGAAGCCCCCCATCACGCCGAAGGGGCCTACTAATTCGCCCTCTTTCAACAACATGCCGGGGATGATCGTATGGTACGGGCGTTTGCCACCTGCCAGCGCGTTGGGATGTCCGTCTTCTAATACGAAGTTCGCCCCGCGATTTTGCAAGAAGAAGCCATAGTCTTTGACCGCTACGCCACTGCCAAATGTGCCCCCCTGATACAAGCTGTTGATGAATGAGCAGGCGTTGCCCTCCCCATCGACTACACACAGATAAATGGTATCACTGGTGTTGACCGGTGCGCCAAATGATGGCGGTGACATGGCGCGGTCAGTGCTGACCAGCGCACGCCGTTCATCGGCATAGGCTTTGCTCAGCAAGAAATCGATTGGTGCCGGATTCGTGTGCGGATCAGCGACGTACTGTTTGACATCGGCAAATGCCAGCCGCATCGCTTCGATCATTAGGTGGAGTTTAGCGGGATCATCCCACGCCATCTCACCCAGTTGCCAGCCTCCAGCGATATTAAGCGCAATCAGTGCCGCCAGCCCTTGCCCGTTCGGCGGATGCTCCGCGACAGTATACCCGCGATAATCGGTGGTGATGGCATCATGCCATGTCGTGTGATGTTGGGCGAGGTCTTCGAGCGTCATCAGACTGCCCCGCGCCTGTACAGTCTCCACCATTTTCTGTGCGATGACGCCTTTGTAATAGGCATCTGCGCCATCTTCGGCCACAGTGCGGAAGGTACGTGCCAGCCCCGGCAAGCGGATGACATCGCCTGCGCCGGGGGTTTTGCCGTTGGGGATGTAATCGCCCGCGTTAGGGCGCTCGGATAAGAACTGACGTGCATAGTCACTGCCCCAGAACGCGCCATAAGCAGGCGCTACCGCGAAGCCATTCTCCGCATAGAAGATGGCATCCTTGAGTATCTCGGTCATGGGCATGGTGCCGAACTTCTTGACGAGATCTTCCCAACCACGTGCCGCACCGGGCACAGTGATCGCGTGGACGTTCAAGCCGGGGATGCTATCGCCCTCCACACCGTCTTTGCGCAAATGTGCGATGCTGAGCGCCTGCGGTGCGCGTCCACTGCCATTCATGGCGGTCACACTGCCGGATTGCGCGTCATAATAGAGCGCGAAACAATCACCGCCGATACCTGTCGCGGAGGGTTCAAAGACGTTCATCATGGCGGCGGTAGCGATAGCCGCATCGGCAGCATTCCCGCCCCGTTGCAAGATGCGTAAGCCGGCTTGCGCTGCCATCGGGTTACTTGCCGAGACCATCCCGCGCCGTGCCACGACCATACTGCGCCGTGACTCAAAATCAAAACTCATCTGTCTCATGGTACATTCTCTCTTGTTGGATCGATGATGGCGCTGATTATAACGCGCCTTCCTTAATGTGCGATAATCGTTTGGACGGGATGATAGGGTACATAATTGCTTGACCTATATGGGCGCTTGCCGTTGATAGTCTGACTTGCTCATGGCATAATCACCCTATGTAGTTTGCTCAATAAAACGAGGGAATATGATGTCTGAAACAGACGAAACACAACAATTGACAATATTCATCACCGGCGCGGGGCAGGGAGTCGGGTTAGCGGCGACAACGCTCGCTGTGCGTGCTGGATATAAGGTGATTGGCACAACGGATCTCGGTAGTACCGGCGCGTACCGTATCCGTCACGCGGGGGGCGTGCCCATTTATCCGGATCTCACCCGTGAATCCGCCCTGTATAGCGCCTTACAGATGGCAAAAGCGGATGTGATTATTCACGCCGCACCCCAGCGTGTGAACGGCATTCCGCAACATACGCTCGATTATGATGAGGCATTCACCTGGTTGCAAGCCAGCACGGATGCGCTGATGACCGCCGCCGGACGCGCCGACATTCAACGGGTGATTCATATCAGTGCGGCGAGCATCTACGGAGACACCCATCACGAAGCGGTCAAAGAAGATGCACATCTTGACCTGAGCAACGCGCTCGGCAAAGCCCTGCTCGAAGCTGAAGAGACGGTGCTCGATGGGGGTGTGCCTGCCTATATCTTACGTGCGGGGCATATTGTCGGCACGCACCAAGCGGGCGCTGAGATTGCCAAAGCCCTGCTTGCCGGCAAGGGGATGCCATCCGGCAAACACGCTACGGTATGGGTGCATGAAGATGATGTGGCATCGGCAGCGTTGATCCTCGCTGAACGCGACGACGATAGCGCCAGTGGTAGCATCTACAACATTGCCGGTGACGAAACACCAAGTCCTGATGAATTCATGCGCCAATTCGGTGAGACATATGGAACAGGAGCGCCGGGCGCACTGGCAGATTTCTTGTTGCAATTACGGACTAGCCCTACACAACGGGCGCTGATGAGCTTCGGCACACTCGTCGATACCGGCAAAGCCCGCGAGGAACTCGGGTGGCAACCGCAATTCACCCTCGCTAAGGCGCTCGATAAGATGTTGCTGTTGTGGACAGCTGAAGATGCACAGGTCACGGTTTACCATCAGGAAGATGAAGCCGATGCGAGTGCGGGGATTGTCAAAACATGACGAGTACGGTGAAAGGTGTTCTATTTGATCTCGATAATACGCTGATTGATTGGCGCGGGGCGGGTGATTGGAGCGACGTCGAACGTAAAAATTTGGGTCTGGTCTATGACTATCTCACCGCGCAAGGGTGCCCTTTGAAGGGTTCGCTGGATGACCTCTGCATACATTTTCGGTCTCTGGCAGTCGAGGCATGGGGGCAGGCTCGCACGAATTTACGCGCTCCGCAAATCATTACGGTGATGGAGCGCGCACTGGCGCGTTTTGGTTTTACACCGGATGAACAGATCACGATGAAAGATGTGATGATCGCCTATGATTGGCGCGTGGTGAATGGTGTGATGCCCTTCCCGGATGTGCCATCAGCGCTGGCGAACTTGCGCGAACAGGGAATCGCTATCGGTATTGTGACCAATGCCTGGCAACCGATGTGGTTGCGTGATGCGGAGCTGGAACACCATGACTTGATACAATATTTCCCGCAAGCTAATCTGCGGATCTCAGCGGCGGATGTCGGCTATCTCAAACCACACCCGAACATCTTCCAGCACGCGCTGAAAGAACTCGGCACGCGCCCACAAGAGACCTTGTTCATCGGTGATAACCCCACAGCGGATATTAGCGGGGCGCAACAAGCAGGGATGCGGGCGGTCTTGCGCGTGTTTGACCTCAACGAACCAACACGCACGATGATCGAACCGGATGCCACGATTGATAGTCTGGAACAGTTATTACTGCTGGTCGATAACTGGGACGAACACGTCACCGTCTTCAGTAATGGCGTGTAGACCATTGTGCAATGCAGTGGGTATAGGTACGTGGTGCAAACGCCTTTAAACTCAGCAGATATATCACAGATGATCAAGTGAGGCATCTCATGCAACCTATTGCCCGTCAGCTCCTGTTTGCCCGTATCGCTGTTTCAGTTGTGTTTTTCACAGTTGGTGCGGTGTTTGCCAACTGGGTTTCGCGCATTCCGGAAGTTAAAACAGAACTCAACCTGACCGAAGGCACGCTCGGTCTGGCGCTGATGGTCTTATCCATAGGCGTGATTCTCGGCTTGCTGATTACAGGCGGGTTGATTGCTCGCTTTGGCAGTCGGCGCGTGAGTATCGTAGGGGCGATTGCGCTCACGATAGCGCTGGCGGGCGTTTCGCTAGCGACAAATTTCGCCACACTGGGCATTGCGCTGTTCTTCCTCGGCGCATTTAACAGCATCGCTGATGTGGCGATGAACGCACAGGGCGTTGAAGTGGAATTGCGCAGTAAGAAGCAGATCATGAACTCGTTTCATGCTTTCTGGAGTGTAGGCTTGTTCTCCGGCGCGTTGATGGGATCGGGCTTTGTGACGCTCGGTTTCACCTTCCGTCAGCATTTTCTGATTGTGCCCATATTTTTTATCTTGTTGATGCTGATTGCACAGCGTTACCTGCTAGTGATCGATGGCGAACAGAACAGTGACGATCAAGCAACCGTACAATTGCCACACCGCGCCCTGTGGGGGTTAGGGGTGTTAGCATTTGCCGCCGGTCTCAGCGAAGGGGCAATCATCGACTGGGGCGGCTTGTATTTGCATGACATTGTCGGCACAACTGAGGCGGTTGCTGCGCTAGGGCTGGCAGCATTCTCTTTCACGATGGTGGTGATGCGCTTCATTGGCGATGCGGTAGCAGAACGTGTGGGTGCGGTGCGATTGGTGCGGTTGGGTGGTGTCGGCGTGGTGCTGGGGGTGGGTTTAGCGGTGATGATCCCAACTTTTTGGGCGACAGTAATTGGTTTCTCGGTGGCAGGAATTGGTCTAGCGGTGGCGATTCCGCTGGCGTTCAGTGCGGCGGGTAAGATGCCCGGCATTCCGTCGGGGCGGGCGATTGCGAGTGTGGCGACGATTGGTTATGCGGCATTTCTGATCGGCCCGCCGGTGATTGGCTTCATCGCCGAAGCCACGAGCTTACGCCTTGCCTTGATTGTCGTGATGGTGATCGCTTCCACAATCGTTTTCTCGGCTGGTGCGCTCAACCCGCGCAAACATGCCAGCAATTGATGGGGCTACACTGCCACTGCATGAAAAACCGTCTTTTGCTGTCCGCATCCCTTAAATGCCCTCGTCGCGTTATAGTATCAACGAGGGGGCGTTGTATCTCATTAGGCGCTCTGGAGCAAGTCTAAGACGATATCGATCAACCGACCGATCTTTCGTAGGCGCTTCCTGCAATCTTTTGTTGCATAATAACTATCCGGTAGTATAGTTATACTATGATCTGTCCGAAAGCACGGTCACAATCGACCGGTTTACTGATAACCAATGCGAGCAATCACCGATTAGGAATCTTATGGCATCTGAACATCAAGACGATCTCATCCGCAAGCATTACGCAACTGACAACCATCTGCGTATCCGTCAGACTATTCACGACACGTACACGGTGCCGGATCGCAGTTTTGCGGATTGGGCGCTAGATCGTGTGCCATGGCATGGTGGCGAACGGTTGTTAGATGTCGGCTGTGGTAATGGCTTATACTATAGCAAACTCAAGCAACGCCAGATCGAACTCGATTATTACGGTGTCGACCTGATGCCCTCCATGCTCGTCAATCATCCGCTTGCCGGTGATCCGCAACGGGCTCTTCTGGGCAATGCGGAGAGCTTACCTTTCCCCGATGATAGCTTCGACATTGTGATGGCGAATCACATGTTGCATCACGTCGAACATATCGACCACGCTTTGCTAGAATTTCAGCGCGTGCTAGCCCCCGGTGGTTTGGTGGTGATCGCCACCAATAGCATGAGTACCATGCCGGAGTTACAGGTCTTGATGCGGCGGGCAATTGTGTTGTTGACGCGCAGTGGTGCGGCATCAGTGCGTGCGCCTGAGATGCCCACGGATCGCTTCGCATTGGAGAACGGTATACGGGTACTCTCGCGCCATTTTTACGCTATCGTGCGCCACGACTTGCCCAGTGCGCTGGTTTTCCCCAAGGTTGATCCTGCTATGGAATACCTACAAAGCACGCGGGATCTGCGCGAAGCTTCTTTGCCGGATGATGTCATCTGGGAAGATGTGATGATGATCATGCGCCAACAAATTACCCAGCTGATCAATCATCTAGGGGAATTGGTGATTAACAAACAAGCCGGCGTGCTGATCGCAAGTGATGACGGGCGTTTCATCGGCGAGAAGATCGCCGAGATGAAAGATACTCTTGCGCGTTGAACACATCGGATAGCGGGTGTTCACAGAGGGACGATCATTGTGCGCCCGTCTCAATCTTTATTACGATGTAACCGCGATTCAAAATCTTCTGTTTCGACGATATAGCGAATATGTGTTCCTATACCGATTAATTCGCGCTCGTCCCAGGCACGTACTTCCAGATAGATCCGTTTGCTATCAATTTTGGTGATTTCCGCCATTGCTATCACACCCTCTCCAATCGGGGTTGCGGATAAATGTTGGACGTTGATTTCAATGCCGACGCTGGCATATTCCATCGGGAGGTAAGGAGCAATCGCCGCAACAGCGGCGCGTTCCATCAGTATCACCATTGCCGGCGTGGCAAAGACATGAAAAGCACCACTACCTAAGATTAGCGCCGTGTTTGCTTCTACCACAGTCTCAATCGCCTCACCGATTAAGCCTACACGTAATCCACTTTGCAGCATGATATTATTCTCACAATCGCGTATGAGTCGCATGATAATGTTGGATTCTACTCCCCTAAATAATACCGAATGCTCGGTGCATAAGCAATTTTTATGTGCCCGATGGTGTTTTCGGAAAGGGTCGCAGAATATCAGACTGTGCAATTGTCACCATTCGACGTTCAAAAAGTCCACTAAAAGGGATTCAAGATCACGCCATTGATTGAGGTTTCAGATCACTGTGCAGCCACAAGGTCTCCCTCAATCCGAATACAGCTGTGCCCGATGAGAATATTGGGCTGACGTAGATCATGACATACGCCTTCTTCGGGTTAAACGAGCACGTGCGCAGCGGCTTGTGTATCTATTTTTCTCGTCAACCAGCAAAACGCCCAGATGACTTTGATAGGTGTATTAGCAAATTCAGAATTTATTGAATTATCCGAACAATCATGATACGCTAGGCAGGCGTTTGTTACACCAACGCTTTGCCGAAGCCTATCTGGATAATCGCTGATGAACCAAACACCGGTCAACCCATATACTATGCTAGAGATTGCCGCTCAATGCTTTGAAACACAGGGGTACGATCAGACCACCCTTAATCAAATCGCCGAACAAGCGGATATGCCACTTGAACTACTCGAACGGGATTTTTGCTGTAAGGCGCATCTAGCCCTACACGCTTATCAACACCTCAGCGCACAGTATCACGATGCCGATGATGATTTGCCCGATGGCACGATTGCTGACCGTTATTATCTGATGTTGGGTGATCAACTCGGGTTACTCAGCGCCTATCCGGAGACGATCAGCGCAGTTTTTGCCGGGGCGATGCGCCCACAGAGCACCGTCAGCGCCAGTGATATTTCGCCCGGAATGCGTGATCCCCTGATGCAACGCATTCAGCACCTTGTCGCAGATGCCAGTGATACGCCTTCACGCGATAGCGAAGCGCTGGCGCTCTTTCTCTATGCCTTTCATTTCTTGATGACTGTTTTCTGGTTGTATGACCGCAGTGAAGATAAACAAGCTTCTCAGCTTTTCGCCGATTTCATGCGCGAGGTTATCAAGCTGATGCGCCCGATGATGGTCATGCCATTGGTGGCGAAAGCGCTCAATAAAGTCGCCATGCTGATGATGGTGGTCTTTGGCGGGGCACGTCTGGTTGATCCGACTTCCTCAACAGCGGAATAGAGGTAATCGCGATTTTTTGCCTATCGCAACCATGACACCCTTCACTGGTCAGGTGCAGGGTCTTCTGTTTCAATGAAGGTGTACTGACCCGATAAGATGGAAGGTAAACCGACATGAAACGCATTCTGATTGCTTATGCCACCAAACACGGGGCAACGGCAGAAATTGCGGTTAAAGTAGGCGCGGTACTGCGCCAAGCTGGTTATGAATTGGAGATTATGCCGATTGAAATTGTGGACGATCTAGATGCCTTCGATGTGGTGATCGTCGGCAGTGCAATCTATTACGGGCAATGGCGTAAAGATGCCGTCAATTTCTTGCGTGATCACCAGAACGATCTGCGTGAGAAAGCAGTCTGGCTCTTTTCGAGTGGCCCCACGGGCGAAGGTGATCCAGTTGACCTATCGCAGGGGGTGCGCTACCCCGAACAATTGCAAGACCTGATCGACAGCATCAATCCGCAGAGCATCGCGCTCTTTCATGGTGAACTAAATCTCAACCAGATCAACCGTCTGGAACGGTTCATTATCAATCGCATCAAAGCGCCAACCGGTGATTTTCGCAATTGGGAAATGGTCGAAGAATGGGCACAGAGCATCGTGAAGAGCTTGAGACAACGCGCCCTGCTAGAAATTTGAATGTGGACGGTAACCCTCCGTCGAGCGTATCTGTTCCGGCGGAGGATTTTTAGCGGATCACTGCTTTTGCATCTCGGCTAGCTCTTGCTCAAGTTCTTGTCGTTTGGCTTCGCTGGCTTTGCGGGCGGCTTCGAGCGCGTCCTGATAATGTTCTTTGAGGTTCTCGCGCAGTTCTTCCCCGCTGAACGGTGAAAAGAGCGTGACGATAATCACGGCCACGGTTGTGCCTAATCCTAATCCAACTAAGAGACTTATCAAACGTCGCATCGTTTCATATCCTTCTTTATCTGTTCCACCATCCTAGCACATCGTGCGCTTAGAGGCTAGCAAGTGCTTCGTGGGCGGCGCGTTTGCCCTGTTCGATGCGTTCGTTGAGTGACACCACACCTGCCGGCATCGCCGGCATATTGAGTGCATAATCACTGCCGACGAGCGCGATGCCTGTCGGCAATTGTTCGCGGATGGTAGCGACACGGGCGCGGTGATGGTCATCATAGCAGGAGATTGGATCGGCTTCTGCCCAATGACTAACATGCGTGGTCAAGGGAGCGGGTAAGCCGAACTGCTCGCGCACGAAGGCGATCAGCGCTTCTGTCGTGGGGGTTGTGTGTAGGCGTATCCCGAACTGTAAGAGCGTGTATCCTGCCGGAACCCGTGAGGGATGCTCGGTGCGATGGATGAACACATAACCCATATCGGGCGGGGTGACGAGTTCTGTGGGCAGGGCATGGCTGGCGCATACTAGCGAAACGCGATACACCGTGTCATAGTGATAATCTAACAATTGCTCGGTGATCGGCGTGATATAGCCGTAAAACATACGCTCAGCGTAGCGTGCCGGCACGGCTAAGATCAGTGCCCGCGCATCGAACATCAAACCGTTCTCCATGCAAATGCTAAAACGTTGCTTCTCATCCAGTTCCCCCACACTGCTGACCGCCATCCGCATCAGACGTGTAGCCGTGATGCGTGCCTGTAGCGCATCGATCAAGCTGGTTGTGCCTCGCTTGAAAGCGATCCCGCCGGTCTCCAGCGCAAAAGTCTCATCTGCCAGACCTAAGCCCTCTAACCACTCAGCATCGAGTGTATCATGTACTGCGAAGGCGACACCATCCAACACACAGTCTGCCTGTGTGCGCGTGTCGATACTGCCCCCTAGTCGACGTTTGACTTCAATCAGGGTAACATCGACGGCATGTTGTGACAGTTCATAAGCGGTTACAAGTCCAGTCAGACCGCCGCCAACAATGACCACATCGCGCATGGTTTTTGCAATCCTTTCACTTTAAGCCGATTAATACGCACCACTGCGCAACAGCACGCGGGGAATCGTCATCAGCATGATTTGTAGATCGAAACGCACTGACCAATTCTCGATGTAATAAATATCCATCAGTACCATCTCATCGAAGGGTACTTCACTGCGCCCGGATACCTGCCATAAGCCGGTGATGCCCGGCGTGGTTTTCAGGCGTTGCATATGCCAGCCTTCATATTCGGCGACTTCTTCCGGAATAGGCGGGCGGGGGCCGACGAGACTCATATCGCCTTTCAGCACGTTGATGAAATTGGGAATTTCGTCGATGCTGGTGCGTCGGATGAACTTGCCCACCCGCGTGATGCGCGGATCATCGGCTAGTTTAGGGTGTTTGGGGTCTTGCCCGGCGAAGACTTGATCGCGGTATCTATCGGCATCGGGAATCATACTGCGGAATTTGAGCATCTTGAAGTGTCGCCCGTTCTCCCCGACGCGCACCGCCTCATAGACCACATCACCGCCATCTTCGAGCTTTATCGCCAGCGCCACCAGCAAATAAATCAGCAACCAGATCGGCGCACTAAGGATCACCAGCAACACATCTAGCCCGCGCTTAATCATGCGCGATGTGCCCTTGAGCATCTGCACACCGTCGATGCCTAAGACCGGGATGCCGTCGAGGTTCTCAAACCGTACCTGTCGCAGATTGAGCTGGAAAATATCCGGCACAAGGCGCACATCAATATTGAGCGCTCGCGACTGACGGGCTAGATCAAGGATGGTATCGTATTGTCGCCATTCAAGCGTGATAATCACAACGTCGATACCGTGTGCCGTAACAACATTCTCAAAATTATCGACACTGCCCAGACCCACCACGCGCCCCAGATCAGTCTGACCACGTTCAGGATGATCATCGAGATAGCCGATTACCTTATAACCTAGTGCCCGCCGTGAGACCAGCGTGCCCAATACCGCCTGACCCACATCGCCCATGCCGATGATCAGCACCCGTTGCACGCCGATACCCTTCGCCCGCAGATAATCCCACACCAGATGATGTACGCCTCGTGCTATCCCCAGCAGGATAATTGTCAATGCGGCCACGTAGACCAGCATCAGACGGCTGGTGATCTCCGGTTGTAAGATGAAATACAGCGCTAGCAGGACAACAGTCGCATTCGCCACACCACTGGTGATGATCGTCAGTTCTTCGATCCAACCCCGCCCACGCACATGGCGATAGAGTCCGTTCGATTGGTAAATAAATACCAGCATAATCGCAAAGATAGTGGCGTAAGGCAAATAGGGGATGAACTCGCGCCGTGTGGGATCGAACAGAGCGCGGAACAGCTGGTATTCATAACGCAACAAATAGCCGATGCCGAAGGCAACATAGACGAGAATCACATCCAGCGCCGGCATCAACCAGCGCGGTTCTATTGTTTGGGAATGGGTGATCTGTCGATTCTCGTTCATGAATCCATTGCACGTTGATAACTGGCGACGGTTAAGCGGGCGGTGCGTTCCCATGTGAAGGTGCTGGCAAGGGCTAGCCCCTGTTCGCGGGCCTGCTTGCGCCACGCCTCATCATGATAGACATGATGTAGCGCATCTGTCCAGCGTGGGATGTCATCCGGTGCGATGCTGATGCCGGCATCCTGCGCGATCTCTGGCAGAGATGATACATTGCTGGTAATCACTGGCGTACCACATGCCATTGCTTCGAGTACAGGTAAACCGAAGCCTTCAAATACTGATGGGAAGATAAAACACTCCGCGCTATTGTACCAGAGCGCCAATTCATCGGTAGGGATAAATCCCGGCAGGTGAATTGATGCGCCCAGCTGGTGCCGTTCGATTGCCTCGAAGATCGGATCGGTCAGCCACCCTTTACCGCCCGCTAAGATCAAAGGCAGGCGTTCCGATTGGGGCAAGCGGGCATAGGCATTGATTAATGTCACTAGATTTTTACGCGGTTCCAGCGTGCCTAAGTATAACCAGAAGCGCTCCGGTAAACCCTTCTGCTGGCGGAATTGTGCGATCTGTGCCGATGGCAAGGGGCGGTGAATGTCTTGATCGTAACCGAGTGGGGTCACATCAATTTTATCCGGCGCAATCCCTAATAACTTGATGATGTCTTGCCGTGTACTCTCCGAGATGGCGATGATACGCCGTGCCCGTTGGCAGGTCAGGCGGGTGAAGCTTTGCAGATACAGTCGGCGGGCACGGGTCAGGCGTTGTGGGTAACGGATGAAGGTCAGGTCATAGACGGTAACGACCATCGGTACGCTCAGCCACAGGGGCGCGACGAATGCGCCGGCGTGATACAAATCGTATTGCCCTAACTGCCACGGTTGCATCAGTTGTTCCCACAGGATGCGCTTTGCCGGTGATTCGGTATCCAGTGAGGCGCGGTACATCGTCACGCCATCGTACTGCGCCCGATTGTTCGCCCCCACGAGGGCATCAATCTGCCAATCCGACGGCGCGACGGCAGGCAAATGCGTCAGTGTCTGGTGTAATACATTATGGATACCGGCGGAGCGATACCCCGCCTGACTGGATAAGAGATGAGCGTTAATGCCTATTTTAATCATGAGGCATGATGATAGAAGCAAATCAGTTATAGGTAAAGGCTATTCCTCATGAGGCACATTCTCATCAGATGTGCATATAATGAAAACCGAACGCAGTCAATTATGAAAGATGAGCGGTTTATGTATGTTGATTTGTGGGCATGGTTCCGACAATACGAATTACAAGCCCTGTTACGGCAAGATTTGCGCCGTCGACGTTTGGTGACCTTAGCACGTGACGGATGGCGACAACGTGAACTCGCTGATGCGGATCAAGCGATTCGCTGTTTTGAAGAGGGGGCATCGCTCGCCACCGAGTTAAATGAGCCGTGTTGGGTGATCTTTCATCAATATTGGGTTGCCGAGATGCTGTTCTACCTCAAGCACGATTATCAGGGCACGCTGGATTATATCGTGCGTTTGACTGCCGAATCGCGCAAACCAATTTATCAGGATTGTCCGGTACTGAGCCGTGTGTTCTTTGTGCTGGCGAATATTTATTACATGATCGACTTTTACCGCTACGAAGAGCAGATCGTTGAGTTGCTCGATCATATCGAACAGCAGGTGATGATGGACGAAGATACCCATTTGCGCGTGTTGCACATGCGTGCGCAGATCGAATATGAACATGAACGCTATGCACAGGCGCTCGATATCACGCAGGATATGCTCAACCGCTCGCAGGATAATGACTTTCGTCAACGTTCCGGCTATCACATGCTGAGGGCGGTTACCTATGCACAGGGCGATGTGGCGCAAGCGCTCGACTATGCCCACATCGCTGAGCAACACGCGCACGTGATACAGGTACAGCGTTCGATTGCGGAGGGCAGGTTGTGGATGGCAGTGTATCAGCAACGGCTCGGCTTAATAGACAATGCCAGAGCGAGTTATCAGAGTGCGCTTGATTATTACCAACGCTATCGTCTACCGCGAGAAGTCACTTATCACGATGCCAGCGCCGAATATCATGAGTTACTAGGTGATATACAAACCGCACTCACGCTACGGCTTACCCTGATCGAACAAACAGCAGGCAATATTAGCCTGTATAACCAGATGAGCGCTCACTGGCAATACTGTCGCTTGCTCGGGCGTTTGGGGCACGCGCTTGATGAGGCGCTCGCTGATGCCCGCGCCCTCAGCACGCAGATGAGCAAACCACAAGCCTA
Organism: Anaerolineae bacterium; assembly: GCA_051117475.1. Lineage (GTDB taxonomy): Bacteria > Chloroflexota > Anaerolineae > Aggregatilineales > Phototrophicaceae > JAUZRW01. The sequence continues at coordinate 143,323 of JBNPEE010000001.1, forward strand.
TCTGCATAAGATCAAGGCGATTGAGAACGGCGCATACTGGGAATTTGATTGGCAGAAACCAGATTCTACCTAAAACGTGCGAGAGGCTATCGCACACACACGATAGCCTCTCATATTCACACACACATTTAGGAGAACCCTGTCGGGCTATTGCTCACCGATTGAGGCGAACAATGTGCTTTAAAGGCGGTGTGTTCCCACACCACCATCACACATGAATTTGATTTAGTCGCCGACTGGCCCTTCAACGGGTTTCGGCAGGGTCAGGAGGATGTCACCGTAGAGGCTTGCTTCATGTTCGTGCAAGTCGATGCCGATTTCATCACCTGATTCGTGCATACGGAGGATGCCTAGCGCTCTCAGGCTACCGAACATCACGATACCGGTACCAGCCGCCCAGACAGTGACCACAATCACGCTGATTGCCTGTGCAATCAAGAGATCAAGGTTACCGCCTGCTACAAATAGACCGCCGTTCTCGGTGCCGAGCAGTTCCGGCACACCCCAGAAACCAATTGCCAGTGTACCCAGCATACCGCAAGCACCATGTACTGCGAATGCGCCCACTGCATCATCAATTTTCGACGCTTCGACGGCATCCACTGCCAGCACAACTACGAAACCTGCTGTCAGACCGATGATGATTGAGGCAACCGGTGAGACAAACGCCGCACCTGCTGTAATCCCGACCAGACCAGCCAGTGATCCGTTGAGGATGAAGCCCATATTCCAATGACCACTACGCACATAGACGAAGCCCATTGCAGTCAGTGCGCCAGCGGCAGCGGCCAGCGTGGTGTTGACAGCGACTAAGCCCATCAGATGAACGTCGCTAGCGGCGAGGGTGGAACCCACATTGAAACCGTACCAACCGAACCACAGGATGAATGTACCGAGCGATGCCATCATCAAGTTGCTAGGTACAGGTGGGTTACCGAATACTCGTCCGACGCGAGGCCCAACGAATGCCGCACCGACCAGCGCCAACACACCACCGGTTTGATGCACAATCGTGCTACCAGCGAAATCGACCATGCCGAGTTGTGCGAGGAAACCACCGTTCCATGGGCTCCAGAAGATCACGACCGGGTAGATGATTGCACCAAGAATAGCGGAGTAGATCATCTTGCCACGGAAATCCGTGCGTTCAGCCATAGCACCGGTAGCGATGGTTGCTGCTGCACCGGCGAAGGCGAATTGGAAGAACCAGTCGGCGTAGGGATCAAGGTTACCGGGGCCGAGCGGATCAATGACTAATTCGGTGCCGATGCCCAGTGTCGCGGGTATCGGTATGATACCGTTGCCGAACAACCCATCACCGGCGTAAGCGATGCTATACCCTACAATGAAGAAGACCAGTGCGGTGATACAAGCATCCATGAAATTCTCAGCCATGGAGTTGATCACGCCTGTGTGGCGGATGAAGCCACCTTCGAGCATGGCGAACCCGGCTTGCATGAAGAACACGAGGAAACCGGCGGTGATCATCCAGGTCATATCGAGATTGTATTGGACGATTTCAACATCGGTGAGCGCGACGGCCACTTCTTCGGTGGCGACAGGTTCTTCGGTGGTTTCTTCCTGTGCAAAACTGCTGATGCCCATCACAAATAGGAAAACTAGGGCAACACTGACGGAAATAAGACGGTAAAGGAATTTGCGCTTGAGCATGATATAGCCCCCGTAGCTTATAGATAGTTTATCAACAAAAAAGCGTTGTTGCGTTTCAGTATCAGGAGTGTAGCCTTGGTGACTATCACACAAAAACCGAACTTTTTTATAAATTATGACCGCCTTATTTTGTTGTATTCTCACAAAAAATAATCTGTTGAGGGCTTTCATCAGCAAAATTCAGTTGTTTGTACGATTTTTACGAATGAAGCGCAATTTGATCGGTGAGAATGCCTAATGAGTTGTGTATAGTACACAATATGCGTTTACTTCACACAGAAAAATGCGTAGCGATATCCGTACTGTTTGTCATAATGTGCTAAATTCTGAGGGCAGTTTGAGGATGTATCGTTCGGGAAAATAGCCATGTTATACCGTGTAACTGACGCTCGCCCACTGTTTTGGGTAAACTATAGCCATATCACGAAAATTAGGTATGATTGCACCATGAACAACCGACTGAGTGCTGGGGACAAGATCAATGCAACGTAAAGTATTATGGCTATTTTTACTATGTTTGGGTGCGGTCTTGCCATTACAAGCGCAAGAGACTGGCATCTTCGAGAGTGATTGGCGTGCTGAATACTTCAACAATCCTTATCTAGCGGGCACACCTAACGTAACGCGCTTCGATAACGGGATCGGCTTTGACTGGGGACTGGATGCACCTGTCGCGGGCATCCCTGCCGATAATTTCAGCGTGCGCTGGGGCAAAGGCGGGCAAATGCCCAGCGGGACGTATCGCTTCATCGTGACAGCATCGCTGGGGTTTCGCCTGTACATTGATAATGAGGTGATTCTCGATACATGGGACGGTGGTGCGGATGGGGTCACGATTGGGCGCGATATTTTCATCGAAGGCGGGTATCACAACATTCAGGTTGATTATCGTGCCTTCAGTGGAAATGCCTTCATCTTCCTTGATTGGGGCTTAGCGCCAGATGGCGAAATTGGCCCGCAACCGACGAATCTCATCAGCAGTAATACTGTGGTAGTGACAGCGAACACGCTCAATGTGCGGAATGAACCGCGCATTGCTAATAACATCATGACACGCATTGCCCGTGGTCAACAGTTTTTGCAAGTTAGCACAAGCGCCGATGGTCGCTGGGTTCAGCTTGATCTCGGTAATGGCACGCGGGGTTGGGTGAGCGCCTCTTATGTCACGGCTAGCTTCGCCACTGTCGATGATCTAGGCTTGAGCGGACAACGCCTGCGCAGTTCAGCCCGCTTGTTGATCCGCACCGCACCGAGTACCGATGCTGAAGCGCTTGATTTGCTCTTACGCGGGGAAGATGCGCTGATTATCGGGCGTAGTAGCGACGGTAACTGGTGGCAAATTCGGCAGAATGGGCGTGTTGGTTGGGTGAACGCGCTGTTCGTGATCCTCTCACCGGATGTTGATCCAGATGGCATCGCGATCACTAACTGAGTGTGACACAATCCTGAGCGCATGACAATCATGCGCTCTTTTCTGTGATGTCTAGAGGGTGACGATCTTCTTCGCCACGCGCAATTGCGTCGGAAACACGCTGAGGAATTCAGCGAAGGTATTGTAACGGTTGCCCTTCTCTTGCAAGAAGCGCCGTAACACGCTGACTGTGCCGGGCAATTCAGTCATCTTGCGGATGCGCTTCTCCATCATCATGAAGCCTTTAGCTTCAGTCTCGTTGATGTAATCTTCTAAGTAGATTGCCACCACTGCCGATTTGAACAAGAGCAGAAATTGATCTTCCCATGTGGGATACTGCGCTTTGAGTTCGTCACTGATGGGCAGATCTTTCTCGGTGGCATCGCCTAATTGATCGGCATGGCTACGCAAATAATTGAGCATGAGCAAGCGTGCATATTGTGAGAGTGCCATCGGGTAGGTGTGTTCTGCGAGACGTGTTTCTTCGTCATAGGGCCAGGGCGGGCTTTCCCCCCATGCGAGGGGCGGGGGCACGATGCTAATCAGTTGATTTTCAACGCGGATACCGATTTCGCGGTCGGCGGGCCATAGCAGATTGGGCGCGAAGATCATCTCTTCTTGCACCTCGCCCACGAATTCCGCTAGCAAATCTTTGAAGAACACTTTATCAGTGAAGACGCGCTCGCTCTCGGCGTTGGCGTTCTGCCAAGATTTATCGGCGGCTTGCCAGAATAAACCCGCCTCAGATTGCTGGTAAAAATCCCACAACTGCTCATTCCACCCTGCCGGAACCCAATCGGGGAGGGTGGGCGCTGTGAGCTGCGGCCACTGAAAGAACATCGCCAACGTGAACAGCGCCTCAACGGGTACGCCTTGATCGAGCATATCCTGAAGCGTCACAATCGCCGGATGCTGGTTCATAGCGCGATCTTGCAAGTGCTTGATGGCGGCGCGAGCGTGAGCGTGAGCGTGATGGCGTTTTTGTGCTTGTGCTTTCTGCGGAAAATCGGTGGCAGCGAGTGCCATAGCGATCAAGCGCAAGCGGTCATCTAACATGATTTTGACAGGCGTTGGACTGCTCATTATCTTTCCCAAGTTTTGCAGAGTAGTGATCGATACTTGCTTATTGTACGTTGCAACCGCCAACCCGACAAGCACTTAGGATTAAGAGACTGGTTTTCAAACAATTTCACTGAAGACTAGCGGCGACATCTCATATCGCCTGCGAGGAAAAACGGGGCACGGCTTAAATAGGTGAGAAGCACGGTGCGCTGTGGTATACTCGCCCCATGATGGACGGTTAATTTGTGATGATGGAGTGAATACACCATGTACGGCTATACAGGACAAATCTTGCATGTGAACCTGACGACAGGCACGCTCGACATTGAAACCCCCGATGAACAATTCTATCGCGATTATGTGGGCGGTAGCTTGATGGGTTTATATTATCTGTGGAAGTACGCGCCCGTTGGCGTGGATCCCCTCAGTGCCGATAACGTGCTGACCTTCGCGCTCAGTGCGCCGACAGGTTTGCCGGTCAGCGGGCAAAGCCGATGCACGGCCACCTGTAAATCACCGAGCAGTGGCGGGGTAGCCGATAGTCAGGCAGGGGGCTTCTTCCCGGCAGAACTCAAATACGCGGGCTTCGATGCGGTGGTGATTCGCGGTGCATCGGATACGCCGGTCTATCTCTCGATCATCGACGGTGAGCCTCAACTGCACGATGCCAGTCACCTGTGGGGCAAGCTGACCTATGATGTCGATACCTTGCTCAAAGAGGAATGGAACGACAAAAAGCTGGAGATCGCGCAGATTGGCATTGCCGGTGAAAAGCTGGCGAACTTCGCATCGGTGATGAACATGAGCAATCGCGCCTGGGGGCGCACGGGCATCGGCGCGGTGATGGGCAGTAAGCAACTCAAAGCGATTGTCGTGCGTGGGTCGCAACGGGTGACTCCCGCCGATAAAACGCCCATTCTTGACCTTGCCAAACGTGGGGCGAAGCGCGTCAACAGTGGTAAGTTCACTTTTGGCAAATATGGTACGTCGGGTGTGGTGACCGGCCAACAAGCGTCCGGTGGTCTGCCGACGAACAACTATAACAGCGGCGCACTGCCGACCCTCGCCGATGCTGAGGCACTCGGCGGTGAACGGCTCTATGAGGAACTCTTGCGCGGGGCGGAAGAGGGCAAGCAGGATAAGCTAGGACGTGATACCTGCTATGCCTGCGTGGTGCGCTGTAAGCGCGTGGTGCAATCCGAATACAAAGATCGTTCGATTGATCCCGAATACGGCGGGCCGGAATATGAGACACTCGCCACCTTTGGCTCGTACTGTGGCATCACCGATTTGCACGCCGTGACCTATGCCAATCAGTTGTGCAACGCTTACGGTGTGGATACGATCTCATGCGGGGCGACGCTGGCGTGGGCGTTTGAGTGTTACGAACAAGGCCTGTTGACCACCGAAGACACTGACGGTTTAGAACTCACCTTCGGCAATGCCGAGGCGATGGTGACGCTGTTGGAACGCACGCTCAAGCGCGAGGGCTTTGGCGATGTGCTTGCCAATGGCTCCGCTAAAGCCGCCGATATAGTGGGGCGCGGGCATGAGTACCTCGTGACGGTCAAGGGGCAGGAATTGCCGGCGCACATGCCACAGGTCAAGCGCGGGTTGGGCTTGATCTACGCGGTGAACCCCTTTGGTGCTGATCATGAATCATCCGAGCATGATACCGCTTATCATCCTAAGAATTACGCCAGCTATAGCAACGTGCGCCTTGAACCGCTCGGCTTGAACCAACCGCAAGAGATGCACGTCCTCAACGCCGAAAAAGTCGATTACATGTTCACGACACAATGCGCCGTCAGCGCCGCCGATACGCTGGGCTTATGCGTGTTCGTGTTCGGTTCAACCTGGCAACTCTACGATGTCAGCGATGCCGCCCAATTACTAGCGGCGGCAACCGGTTGGGATGTCATGCTGGACGATATTATCGCGATTGGCAAGAAGCGCCTGAACCTGATGCGTGCCTATAACGCCCGTGAAGGTATCCAGCGCGATCAAGACACCTTGCCCAAGAAGATGTTCAAGAAGGCGCTGAAAGGTGGGCGCTCTGATGGCGTGATCCTCACCCGTGATGAGTTTGAAAATGGGCTTGATCTATATTATCAGCGTGCCAATTGGGATAACACCACTGGCATCCCCACCCGTACCGCGCTCGATGAGGTCGGCTTATCGTGGGTTGCTGATGAACTGGCGCTATAATCAGACGAAGGGATAATTCGATGCAGATCACAGTGCGCTTATTCGGGCGCTTGCGCGAGCATCTGCCACAGGCGCAACGCGGACGGGCGACGCTCGCCCTCCGTGCAGATGCCACCGTGCAGGATGTACTCGATCAGTTGACGATTGCCGAGCATGTGACAGTGGCGATCAACGACGAACACGCCAGCGAAGGCGACACGCTCGGAGATGGTGACACCGTGCAAATCTTCGAAGTTGCCGCAGGCGGTTGAGGGTGTTCATTTTTGGCACAAATCCCGATATACTACTGTCATGGACACGTCATTACAGTATGTACCTATTTTAATCGTGGGTTTTGCTATTTCGTTAGGCTTCACGCCGATTTCACGGCAGATTGCGATGTATCTCGGCGTAGTCGATAAGCCCAACGAAGCCCGTAAGACGCACAAAGATCATAAGCCGATGATGGGCGGGTTGGCGATTTACGTTGCACTGACGCTCTCGGTGTTCTTATTCAGCCCCCCGCAACACATCCGCGAACTGCTGGCGATTGTGGGCGGGGCGGGCTTGCTGGCGTTGGTGGGTTTGATCGATGACCGTTATCAGCTCAGTTCGCGCGTGCGCTTAGCCGTGCAATTCCTTGCGGCGGCGGTGCTGGTGCTGTTCGGCATACAAATTCGCCTGTTCGGGATTGCCCTGCTGGATATTCCAATCACGCTCATCTGGGTGGTGACGCTGACCAATGCGACCAATTTCCTCGATAACATGGATGGACTGACAGCAGGCTTATCGGCGATTGCTGCGGGTTGGTTCTTGCTGATTGCTATCATGCAGGGGCAAATCCTTGTCTCGATGCTCGCCGCCGCGATTCTGGGCAGTGCGCTGGGCTTTCTGGCGTATAACTTCGCGCCGAGTAGCACCTTTATGGGCGATATGGGCGCGTTGCCATTGGGTTTTTTGCTGGCAACGCTAGCCATCAAACTCAACTTTAGCGGACAACCGCTCAACGTCACCTGGATGATTCCCCTGCTGGTGATCGCCCTACCTGTTTTCGATATTAACCTCGTCGTCTGGACGCGCCTGCGTGAAGGGCGTTCACCCGCACAAGCAGGGCGCGATCACACCTCACACCGTATTCAGGCGGTGGGCTTTAACGCCCGTCAAACTTTATTCATCTTATACGCGATGTGTATGCTGTTCGGCGCGGTGGGATTCGTGGTCAGCGTCGTGCCTGCACAATATGGCCTGGTGATCGGCGTGTTTGGCTTGATTGTGCTATGCTTACTCTGGTTGATGATGTGGTGGATCCGTGCCCGTTTTCAACAACCGCCAGCAACTGAATAGATTGATAGAGATAGAAGGAGAGCACCCTCGATGCTCGATGAGAGTAAAGCGCTAAAAGCCAAAGATATAGTTGATGATCCGGATGCCGTTTTCGGTTTGATGCGGTCACATGTCCTCGTCACCGATAGTTCACTCAACGCCACCTTCACTAACCTGATGGACGCGATTGAAATCTTAGTCAATGCCGGTTGGGAAGTCATCAACGTCACCTATGACGGTGGCTATATGTTCGCCATGATGAAGAACCTCAACTTCAAACGCAAGAATTTCATGGATTGATGGGATTGATCTGCTATGCTTGATGAGACCAAACCAATTGCGGCGAAAGAAATTGTCGATGATCCTGACCAAATCCACCACTTTATACAGCAGTATGTGCTACTCAAAGATACCTCAATGCTGATGACCTTCAAGAACCTGATTGAAGCTATCAATATCATGGGCGAATATGGTTGGGAATCGGTTGGCTTATCTGGTGATAGTAGCGGCAACATGTACGCATTGATTCGCAACACGCATTATAAGCATAAGAATTAAGGATATTATGACTACCTATGTTGTCACCGGTGGGGCGGGGTTTATCGGCTCACACATTGCGGAACACTTGCTCACTGATGGGCATACTGTGCGCGTGGTCGATAACCTGCTGACCGGCAAAACCGAAAATCTCGATTATCTCAAAGCACTTGATGCTGATCTGAGCGTGCATCAGGTGAGCATCACTGATTATGAGGACTTACTGCCGGTGTTCGAGAGTGCAGAAGTTGTCTTTCATCAGGCGGCGCTGGCATCTGTCCCGCGCAGTGTTGCCGCCCCACGAGAGACCAATCTGCATTGCGTCAATGGCACACTCAATGTCCTAGATGCCGCCCGTAATAGTGGCGTGCGGCGCGTGGTCTATGCCGCGTCATCATCAGCATATGGGGATCAAGAGGGGCAATACAAAGTGGAGACGATGGTGCCTGCGCCGATCTCGCCTTATGGTGTTGCAAAATTAGCCGGCGAGTTCTATTGTCAGGCATTCTATGAGGCTTACGGACTAGAGACTGTCGCCCTGCGCTATTTCAACGTGTTCGGCGCACGGCAAGATCCCCAATCTGAATACGCCGCGGTCATTCCCAAGTTCATCACGCGGATGCAAGCCGGCAAACAACCGATCATCTACGGCACAGGCGAGCAATCCCGCGATTTCACCTACATTGATAACGTCGTACACGGTAACTTGCTCGCATCACAATCGAGCGATGCCGTCGGGCAGATGATGAACCTCGCCACAGGCGGTCGGGTCTCCTTGCTGGAATTAGTGGATACGCTCAATCAGGTGATGGGCACGCAAATCGAACCGATTCATGAAGAAGCGCGTGCCGGCGACATCTTGCACTCGCAGGCGGACATCAGCAAAGCGCAGAACTTGCTCGATTTTGCGCCGGTGGTGTCGTTTGAAGAAGGCTTACGGCGCACTGTTGATTGGTATCGCCAGCACGCCTGAACCTCATCGTAGGGGATACGTCACACAAGCGTATCCCAGACGTGTAACACCCGCGCCCTGATCAGTGGTATGCTGTGAGTATGATCCAATCACCGTAGGGGGTATGATGCGACAGTGGCGCACATCTTTTGTCTTTAGCTTCATTGTGATGTTGATATTGAGCCTCACACTCATCATCCGCGCCGATGATGACGTGCCCCCGCCCGTCTCGCCGATTGATAGCGACGCATCCATCACCAACATCCTGCTGATCGGTTCCGCGACGGAATACGACAGCAACCCCGGCTTGACCGACACGCTGATGATTGCCTCCATCAATACCGATACTCGCCACGTTGCGCTACTCTCGATCCCGCGGGATCTGTACGTTTACGTGCCAGAGTACGGCATGTACAAGATCAATCAGGCGTATTATCTGGCAGAACGGCGCGAAGCCGGAACAGGCATCGAGACCTTACGCGCCACCATCACCCACAACCTCGGCATCACGATTGATTTTTACGGGCGCGTCAATTTTGCCAGCTTTGCCGATCTGATTGATGCGGTAGGCGGGATTGATATGACTGTCGATTGCTCAATTGAAGATTGGCGTTTGATTGAACCAGATCTGGATAAGACGGTTGCCGAAAATTGGGAGATGTTTACCCTGTGGAGCGGTCTGCATCATATGGATGGCGATACCGCGCTGTGGTATGTGCGCAGTCGGCGCACCAGTAACGATCTTGACCGCAATCGTCGTCAGCAAGATGTGTTGCGGGCGCTCTGGCGACGGATACGCAGTGATGGCTTGCTCAATAATTTTCCGCAATTGTGGGAGCAGTTCAACCAGATTGTTGAAACCGATATGACCCTGCCCGATGCCCTCAGCTTCTTACCAACAGCTGTTGACTTAGATGCCGCGGCAGTGGAGTATTACACCTTCCGCATCAACGAACACGTCACGCAGGGCTACACCGATGATGACGCACAGCGCTTCATCCTGACGCCCATTCGCGAAGCTGTGACAGAACTGATAGCACAGGTGGTCACGCCGGCGACACGCTCCCGTCTACGCACCAACCCACCGACAGTTGCTATCTATAACGGTAGTGATGTGCCCGGCTTGGATTATATCGCGGCGCATCGCTTAGAGCGTGAAGGCTTCCGTACCATCATCACCGGCGAGGCAGCCAGCCCACGCAACTATAACCTGATCGTTGACCACATCGGCAGCAGTCGTAACAATCCTGTGGACGTGATACAGGATGTGCTACGCATCACCGAGCAAGGTGTACAGACCGACCCCGATCCACAACGCACCTATGATTATGAACTGTATATCGGGGGGCAGTACCAGTATTTTAGTTGTACCTATCCGGTGGATCAACCTATTCGCACTGATGAAACGGCGACGGACACATCTCAGTAATTGTATAACTCACGGCGAATATCATCGAAAACGGGTATCTTAGCGCGAGCATGATCAACTTCATCTAGATCAATCGTGACCGTCACCATCTGTGGCGTTTCGCCTGCTTCGACAACGACGCGCCCCCATGGATCAATCACCATGCTATGCCCGCCCATCACCGTGTCGCCGGTATCGCCGGCGGCGTTGCAAGCAATCATATAACACTGATTCTCGATTGCACGGGCAATCAGCAACGCCCGCCAGTGTTCGATGCGTGCCAGAGGCCATTCCGCAGAGATCAAGATCATGCGTGCTTTTTCTTGCACGGCATAGCGCCGGAACAGTTCAGGGAAGCGCAGATCATAGCAAATCGCCACGCCCGTTTTACCCCACGGCAAATCTAAGACTAATGGCGATTGACCGGGCGCGAGATATTGATCTTCGTTGAATAGGCGGAAGAGGTGCATCTTGCGGTATACGCCCAACATGCGCCCATTCGGGGCGAAGAAAGGCATACTGTTGGCGACTTCAAGCCCGCGCTTCTCCATGATCGAACCGGTAATGGATAGCTTGGCTTTACTAGCCAGCGCCCCAATTTCAGCAAACATGCCTTTGCTCAGTTCGTCGGCATGTTGTTTAGCTTCTTCCAGCGCATAACCGGTGATGAATAACTCTGGAAAGACCACTAAGTCTGATTTACGGCGTGCGGCATCGACGACAAGCCGTTCAAACTGATTGGTGTTGCGTACCACATCCCCCGCATGGACGGTCATCTGTGCGAGGCTTACCGTTAATTTTGCCATTATATCACTCACTTCATGGTTAGATTGTGTGATGTATTATAGACGATAAGCCACGATTATTCAGCGGGATGTTGGGGGTGTTGAATAGCTCTGGCATCAACAGCTTCACCAGAAACATACAGGGGATTAAGCATCGCGCCATGATCGATAGGCGAGCATTCCTAAGCCGATCATCAAAAGCGTGACTGAAATGCTCATCACGCCCAGCCATAACATGGGTTGTCGCCAGTACGGTGTTTCACCGGTAGCGGGCAGGGCTTGCACGGGCAGACCGCGCACGCATTGTTCACCGCTGAGGTTCGATGCGGTGACACAGGCGGTATTGCTGAGGTCGTTGGCATCGACGACGGTGGTCAGGATGGTGAATTGCACGCTCTCGTCGGGGTTGAGCATCGGCAGAGAGATCGTTACTGTGCGCCCGTTGATGCTAGCCGAACCTTGATTGATCTGCACGCTCTCGATCTGTAAGCCGGTGCCGACAGTATCGGAGATTACGATATTTTGACCGATTGCTTCGCCGATATTGCTGAAAGTCACCGTCCATTCGATCACATCAGCAGACGATGATGTACTGGTGGTGAAGCCAAGCATGTTGATGACAGGCTCAAAACCCTGAGCGCGGATGCTGAATCCGATGCTTACTATCAGGCTTATAATGAGCAAGCGCCATGTCAGGGAACTGGCAAGCGACATGCTTTAATCTCCTCGAAATTATTGAACAATAACTGGTCGAGTATAGCATGGGGTCTGTTATCTGCAAACAGCAGACCAATCAATCTCATCGATCATCAATGCAGGCTATCTGTGAAAACACGGTATGGTTGAGGCACGCTCTGTGCTATGATGCAGATCAAATGATATATGGGGATAACATTCGCAATGATTACCTTCACCCTACCAACACCCAAAGATTTTGACTTTCAAGCCACTGTACTCAGTCATGGCTGGTACCAACTCGCACCCAATCTATACGATAGCGAACGGCTCGTTTTACAGCGCCCATATCAACTGGAGAATGGCAAGCGCGTCATGGTTGATTTTCGCGGAGGCAAATCTAACGCGCTGATCGTGACGGTGCGTGGTCAGGCGATCATCACCAGTCGTGATCGCAATAAACTGATCCAATCAGCACGCTGGATTTTCAACTTGCATCAGTCACTCACACCTTTCTATCAACTGATGGCGAAAACTGAAGGGTATCAGTGGGTCGCTGACCAGAAATCAGCGCGTCTATTGGCTTCGCCGACAGTGTGGGAAGACCTCACCAAAACTCTGCTGACCACCAACACCTCATGGGGCAACACGCGCAAGATGGTTGAGCAACTGGTCGCACTTGATCCGGCGGGGGTGTTTCCCTCACCACAGATCATCACCCAGTATAGCGAAGACGACTTTAGCGAACGGGTTCGGGCGGGGTATCGCTCGGCGTATTTGTACGAGGTAGCACAGCGCGTTGCCTCCGGTGAGTTGCATGTTGAAAGCTGGCGCAGTCTGGATAGCGATAGCCTTTATAAAGCGGTCACTGATCTGAGCGGCTTCGGCGATTATGCGGCGGGCACGTTGATGCGTACTATCGGGCATTTTGATAAGCTGGCGATTGATACGGTTGCCCGCAAAGCCTACGAACAGGTCACCGGACAAGCCCCTGAGAGCGATACCGACATCCGCACCTATTATGAGCGCTTCGGTCAGTGGCGCGGGTTGGTGCTGTGGATGGATTGCATCCGCGATGAAGCCGATACAGTAGCGGACACTGTCGCTGAAGCATGAGCCTGGACACACGGTACCTCATGAGTAAATCATTCACAATTGCTAAATAAAACCTTAAATCTCAGTTGTGTATCATCTCATCCTTATTTTACGCTGGTACAACTCACCACATCGTTTATTTACTACCTTGATGGAGTTTGTTGTACATGATGAAACACTTGAGTCTAATGGTGACTGCTTTACTTGTATGGGTTGCCTTTGTAATGCCTGTCACGGCACAGGAAGAAACCATTGTCGAAATTGCCGCTGGCAACGACGATTTCTCGACATTGGTCGCCGCAGTGACTGCCGCTGATTTAGCCGAAACGCTGAGTGGCGAAGGTCCCTTCACCGTCTTTGCACCAACCAATGAGGCTTTCACCGCCGCCCTCGATGAACTGGGCTTAACCCTCGACGATGTGGTCGCCGATGTGGATCTGTTGACCAGCATTTTGACCTATCACGTCGTATCCGGCGAAGTGTTCTCCGGCGATCTGAGTGATGGTATGCGCGTGACTACCGTTAACGGTGCGACCTTCGTCGTCAACCTCAGCGATGAGAGCGCGTCCCTGACTGATAGCGCTGGTCGTACTGTCAACATCACCGCGGTTGATATCGAAGCGAGCAACGGTGTGATCCATGTGCTGGATAATGTCATTCTGCCACCGAGCCAGAACATCGTCGAAATTGCTGTTGATAATGACGATTTCTCGACACTGGTCGCCGCAGTGACTGCCGCTGATTTAGCCGAAACGCTGAGTGGCGAAGGTCCCTTCACCGTCTTTGCACCAACTAATGAAGCTTTCACCGCCGCCCTCGATGAACTGGGCTTAACCCTCGACGATGTAGTCGCCGATGTGGATCTGTTGGCCAATATCCTGACCTATCATGTTGTATCTGGCAAAGTATTCTCAAATGACCTCAGCGATGGTCTCGAAGTGACCGCCCTCAACGGTGCAAGCTTCACCGTCAATATCACTGATGAGGGTGTCACCCTCACCGATGGTCTCGGTCGTGTGGTCAATGTCGTTGCCACCGATATCGAAGGCACCAACGGCGTGATCCATGTCATTGATAACGTCATCGTACCACCTGCTGAAGAAGCTGAAGAGGAAGAAACTGCCGCAGCTACCGGTACGATTGCCGATATTGTCATCGCGGGTTCCGAGGGTGGCAATGCTGACCGCGATGGTTTCAGCTACCTGTTAACCGCTGTTCAGAATGCCAATCCGGCTATTCTTGACGCGCTAACCGGCGAAGGCCCGCTGACGGTGTTCGCACCGAACAATCAGGGTTTCATCAATCTGGCTGCCGTGCTTGGTCTGACACCAGCACAATTACTCAGCCCACAAAATCAGGGTATTCTGACCGATGTCTTGCTGTATCATGTAGTCGCCGGTGAAGTTCGTGCCGCTGATGTGGTCAGCTTGCCAAATGGTGCAGTGGTTCCAACCTTGCTACAAGATACCCAGAATGCGATCATTGTCTCATTCAATAGTGCCAGCGCACCGTTCCTCAATAATGGTGTGAATCTGGTGACAACAGATATTGAAGCGAGCAACGGTGTGATTCACATCATCAACGATGTGCTCGTACCGCAATGTATCTTTGATACACTCGCTGGCGAAGGCGCTTGTGGACAGTAACAACGTCCACGCTTATCGTTGAAACAGCAGGCGTTCCGCAATCGGAGCGCCTGTTTTGTATTGTCCTACGCCTCTCCACTCATTTGATGCGAATCTCCCCTGACGTGTTACACTAGACGCGCAACCACAGAGCGTCTAACGTGTTTCTACATTTGGAACACACAATCACACACCTTTCATCACACCACGACGAATCAACACGGGCCTATCACTAATATTGAGGAGAAAGACCGCACCATGACGTTTATTCAGATATTGATTATCGTTATCAGCGCCTATTTGTTAGGATCATTGCCGAATGCCTATTTCGTCACGCTGGCGGTGAAGCGCATCAACATCTTTGAGGTGGGCAGTGGTAACATGGGCGGAACCAATGTTGCGCGCACGCTCGGTTTAGGTTGGGGCATCTTCACGGCAGTGCTGGATGTCATCAAGGGATCAATAGCGGTGTTGGTGGCACAGTGGATCGTCGGTCAACCCTTGACGATCTCACCGACTATTGCCAATGGGTTGCCGGAATCCGTTTTGTTGCCGGGGATGATTGCGGCGGTGGCGGCGGTGGCGGGTCACAATTGGTCAGTGATTGCCACATCGCTCTACATGTACTATCAGAAGAAATTCGCGATTCGCGGGGGCAAAGGTGCGGCGACAGCCTTCGGCACGATGTTAGTGATCTTGCCCATTTACGCCAACGTATTCCTATTATTGATTGGCGTGCCCCTGGCGATCATCACCCGTTATGCCTCATTGAGCGTGCTGGTCTCGTTCGCGTCCACTTATCTGGCGGTTATTCTGTGGAGCGTGTTCTACGAGCCTGTGAACTCATTACACATTCTCTATTCGGTCTTGCTGGCGGTGCTGATTGTATGGCGCTTCCGCGAGAACATTGAACGGTTGTTGACGGGCACTGAACGCCGACTTGGTGAGCGTGTCGGGCAGGAATGATAGCACTCAATCGTCGAAGAACTGCCAATCGAAGCCTTCCGGCAAATTATGTGTGCCGGGTGGCGCTAGACCTTCCTCATGAGCTAGCAATCCTGATGCGGGCGGATCTGTCAAAGTTGGTGTGAGCGTTGTCGCATGAGGCGTATCGGCACTGATGCGGTGAGTGCGGATCACAGCTGGCGAGGGGCGATAGCCATCCGGTGCAGGCGCGGGCGCAGTCTGGCGGAAGCGTTCGATCTGCGCCATAACAATGATTAAGATGGAACCCAAACCGAGAAAGAGCGCAGTCGCATTCACCAGAATACCGATGAAAGGTAGTGAACTCGCGACAGCGATCAAGAATACCCCGACTGCTAATGCTAGATACTGCAACCAACGATGATCGTCTACGTCGTTGCGATTCATCATCACACGCAATAGTAAGCGCCCAATTGCTAAGCCCACCAGCGCCCGCGTGACGAAGATCGCCACAAAATAGAAGATGCTAATTCCGCCGATATTGACCAAGCCTAGCACCAACGTAATGGCGATCACAACGCCCCGAAACCCGAGAATGAACAGCACGCCGAGCAGGGATAAGCTCAAGAGCAGGATAATCAGCACAATCGGAAACGATAATAGGAAGCCTAACAGACCCACGCCGAGGCTCGCAAAGGGGCGACTGCGTAGATTGCTGACCGGTGCCTGTAGGAAATTGCTGGCGAAGAATACTACCAGCACGCCAATAATCAGCAATGTGCTGAACTCACGCCCCAGCGCTTCCAGATAGCGGGTGAGGAAGCCCGGCTCATCGAGCGTCAACACCACCGGCTCCGGCGGGACGTAATTGGGCGTTTGCGAGATTGTGCCGTTAATAAGTCCGGCAACTGGCCCTTGATAGCTGAGTAAGCCTGTGATTTCGCCATCCTCGCCGACGGTCAAGCCGGGATTGAACAATTGTACATCCAGGCGACTGGGTAATAAGAGCGTCTCAATTTGTGAACTATCGGAGTTAGGATCGCCCACCAGCGCGTAGGTGTTGCCATCAATGCGCCCGTTGAGGATGAAGGTTGATCCCCAGAAGCTGACCTCTGCGTTGACATCGCCCTCAATCACCAGTTGATAGCCTGCATCGACAATGCCCGCTTCAACCACTGTATCCGGATAGATGAATGTGCTGAGGGTGAAGGCTTTGATACTGCGCACCGTGCGCGTGATCGCCTCGACTTCTACGCCATCACGCAGACCGCGTAAGCTACTATCCAATACGGGCAGGGGATTGAGGCGTAAGACCGCTCCGGCATAGTGCAGATCAGCTTGAATATCCCCGTATACATCCATCTGACCGCCTACCATGTACAGGCTACCGTTCACTGTGCCGGTGATGACTGTGTAGATGGATGCACCGTAGACATCTCCATTGACTGTGCCTTCGATATACAGTTCCTCGCAGAAGGCAAAGAGCGATCCATCCACCACCTGATCAGCTTCAACGATACACACATCTTGTGCCAGCACATCCCGCGCCTGTGCCGGTATGATCGGCACGGCGAATAATAGCAAACAGGTGATGATAATCCATCGACGTGGCATAGATTGTGACCTCTCGAATAAGCACGGATGACCGTTCGACTTGTCATTGTATCAAAGGGTAGCAGAAAACTCATCCTATGATTATTTGCCGGGTGTGCCAGGAAGATCATCACTCCAGTGATCAGCAGCAGTTAGGTTAGAGGATAATGATCAGCGATCGTTACGATTTTTTGTCTCATAGATCGGGCGATAGCTGAAGGTATCGAACGGGGTGAAGCCCGGCACATCTTTCATATCGATTGTGGTGCGATCAGACGACCAGAGCGCATAGGGCGCATTGGTGATCCGCGCTAGCCCGATGAGGACACGATCATAATTGACCCGCCACCCGCGAAAGTTCGCCCAGGCTTGCTCACGATCTGCCATCACCGGAATGCCCGCTTCGCGCAGTTCATCATATACATCATCGAATTCATCACGGGCAATGCTGATCGGATCGGTGGGTTCAGGGTCGGGATCGTAAGGGATGGTGCCGAAGAAATCAACAATACGCCGTAGCGAGACATAACCGGCGCGGATACACATCACCGACTCGATGCGACGGGGTTCATCTATCACAGCATCGAGCAATACCGCGGCATCCAAAATTGCACCGGCGGCGGTCACCCAGTGGCGATCCGGCATAGGCGAACGAAAGAAGACCAGCGCCACCAGTGAGGTATGGCTCTCCTCAATTTGTGCGAACCATTCCTCCCAGCGTTCCCACGCGCTATCGAGCGCCGCCGCACCACCTGCATTGCGATAAACGCGCTTGAGCATCTCTACCCCACTCGGAGGCGACCCCGCACGCACTTCGAGCATGGCGACCAGCGCCTCGCGGGCGCTGAAGGCGCTGTAGATGGTGGGCAAATAGGCGATTACGAGCGCAACGAAGATCATGCCCATCGCCGCCTGTAGAAAAGTCAGTATTTGCAGGGGAATGTTATGTGCCGCCACGGTCGCAAAGCCGAGCGTCATCAGCGAGGAACCACTGAGGAAGAAGGCTTCTTCGAAGGTGAACAGAGTCAACGGACGCGGATCGAGCACCCAGTAAAGCGGGGCGAAACCCAGAACAATCAGCGCTAGATAAATCAACGGTTGCACCAGCAACACCACCGGTGCAAACAGCGCCAGCACTGTATCGCGCTCGGCATAGGTCTTCTTTTTGTAGGCAAAGAACAAGAAGATCTGATAGAAAATGCGAAAAATCTGGCGGGCAAGCCAGGCATTTTCCCCGCGTGGCAACACAAAGACACGGATCGTGGTTGAGATTGTGAAATAAATCAGGTATATACCCAACAGTGCGATTGCAATGCGGATGAGGATATCAACGAGAATCAAGCGTCATACCTCCGATGATGGTTAGGTTATGGATAGTGTAGCGGTCAAAGTGCCTTTGGTGCAACTCAACAGATGATTAGGGTCGCATTTCATCACGGGTGCTTCCTTACAATTTTTGCACTGAAGTGACAGGCAGCCCCAATCATTGTTGTTTTGCAGTCCTAGCCTTAATACCGCTATAATTAGAATGAATCGATTAAGCGGATGAGGAGAGACTGATGAGCTTACCGGAACGCTATAAGAAGGTGCGCGTCAAGCAACGTGGAGCCGATCCGCATCAGCAGTTGGTGATTGTCGATGTGCCGATGCCGATGCCTCGCCCGTATGAAATTGTCGTCAAAAACCATTATGCCGGCGTGAACGATACCGATGTCGGGCGCATGATGGGTCTGGATGATTGGTCACACCCTGTCCCTTTCGATTTTGGTGTAGAGGCGCTGGGTGAGGTGGTCGCTATCGGCGATAAAGTGCGAGATTACGCCGTTGGTGATTCGGTCATCAGCGCTTTGCCGGGCAATGGTTATGGCGAATACACGGTGATCGATCAGAATTTTGTGGCGCGTGTGCCTGCGCTTGATCCTAAGTATGTGGGGGTCTTCATCAGTGGCACCACAGCCAAGATTGCGCTTGAATTTGTCGCCAATATCCAATCAACCGAAACGGTGATGGTCACGGGTGCGCTCAGTGCAAGCGGACACTTTGCGGTGCAACTGGCTAAAATGCAGGGGTGTCACGTCATTGGAACCTGCGCTAACGCTCATGAAGCCAGCATCCTGACGCATCTGGGCGTTGATCAGGTTCTCGATCGCAGTGCGGACGATGTGGCACAGGTGCTAACCGATGAGTATCACGACATGATTAATGTGGTCTTCGATGTGATAGGCGGGCCAATCTTAGCCGCCTGTATCAAGAATGCCGCGCCGCGTGCGCGTATCGTGCTCAATGCGGCATTGCATCAACAACAGAACGGGCACACCCCGCCTGCTGATCTATATCAGCGTTTGATTGCGCACAGCATTGCGTTAGTTGGTTTTAGCCTCAGTGATTATGCTAACGCTGTGCCGATTGAGAGCCTGAAATTATTGGATAAGTTACAACTGGGCATCCTTCATTCACTGGTTGATCCCACCGAGTTTAGCGGTATCGACACAGTGCCGGATGCAATCGCCCACATGATGAGCGGGGCATCACGCGGTAAAGTCATTGTGCAATTATAGGAGCAGGGGCCGATGTCGACTGAAGTCAACGTTGAGGTGCTATCGGCGCGGGATGAGGTGCTGGGTAGCACGCTCGCTTCATTGCGCGATTTTGTCTCGCTGGCAGGGCGCAATGCCGGTTTAGCTCCGCGTGCGATTTATAACCTCAAGCTGGCGGTCGATGAGATCGCCACCAATATTGTGATGTATGCCTATCCTGATAGCACCGAAGATGATCTGATCACGGTAACCTCGCGCATCTATCGCGATCATCTGGAGATCACGCTGGAAGATACCGGCATTCCTTATAACCCGCGTGCGCAACACACTCCGGTTGATCTGAATACGCCGTTGGAAGATCGTGAGATCGGCGGGTTGGGCATCTTCTTCGCGCTCAACAACGTCGATGAATTTCACTATCATTATGAAGATGCTTGCAATCAGAACCAGTTCATCATGTACCGCCCCCTGACACGAGCGCAACCGGAGAGCGGGACACAAATTTTATTCTACACCCATAGCGATCAGCAACGGGTACGTGAGCATTTGACCGATGCGGGTTATACGGTGCATCATAGCGCCAGCCAGCATCAGCATATTAAGTGGATCAATCAAGATCAGCATGATTTGCTCATCATTGATAAAGGTGTTCCCTATAAAGAAGTCTTTCACTTTCTCAAGTTAATTCGCATCACGGCGGGCAATCAGGATATGCCGGTGCTGGTGCTCGGAGAGGATGGTGTGTATATCTCGCGGTGCATGGAACTGGGCGCGACGGATTTCCTGATTACCCCGCTTGACCCGCTCTTGCTTGAAGCCCGCATTCGGGTTGTGATCCGTCAATCACAGGGCGCAATCAAGAAGCGTATTCAGAAGCTGGCACAACACATCAAGAATATCTTCCTGTCGGATCGTCCGGAATTGCGCTTTGGACGTAATATGCAGATCGATCATTATTTAGAGCATGTGCTGGATGAGGTACAAGGGATGTATCGCGCGGACGCCGGCACAGTTTATCTCAAAACTGACGATAACACCCTGCATTTTGCAGTGATGCAGACGCACTCGCTCAACCTCAAAGCCGGCGGGAGTGCCGAGCAGCATATCACCATGCCGACGATTCCGCTTTATGAGGAGGACGGCAAGCCTAACCATCACAACGTTTCGGCACATGTGGTGCATACCGGCGAAACGGTCAATATCCGCGATATTTATGAGAGCCGTGAGTTTGATTTTTCCGGCACACGCTGGTTTGATCAGCACAATCACTATCGTTCGATCTCAACTTTGACGGTGCCGCTCAGAGATCATAATGACGAGGTGCTAGGGGTGATCCAACTGATTAACGCGCAGGATGAGACGGGTCATGTGATTCCGTTTGATGTATCGCAACAGATGTTAGTCGAGGCGCTCTCAGCATATACTGCGGTGATCCTCAGCAATTATCGCTTGTTGCAACGGCAAGCGGTGCTCTCAACGATTGAGAACGATCTGCGGATTGGTCGTCAAATTCAGCGCGATTTCATGCCGGCCACAATACCGGAGATCGCGGGGTGGTCAATCGATGCGCGGTTCTATCCAGCGCGGGAGATTGCTGGCGATTTTTATGATATTTTCGTGATGGGAGAATATGCTGTGTTCATCTTGGCGGATGTGTGTGATAAGGGAGTGGGGGCGGCGCTGTTTATGGCACTGATCCGCAGTTTATTGCGGGCGTTCATCTCACAAGCACGCGAGAGCATGATCGCGTTACCGCCTCAGATGCAAACGCCCATTGCCCTCATGACTGAGATTCGCAAGGTGGTACAGAATACCAACGATTATATCATCGAACATCACTATGAACTGACGATGTTCGCCACGCTATTTCTGGGTGTGGTAAACACGCAAACCGGACGCATGTACTACATCAACGGCGGGCATTCCCCCACGCCGATCTTACAACGCGGGAAAGATGGGCGCATTGAGCGCCTGAACCCGACAGGGCCAGCAGTGGGCATGTTCGGTGAAGCGTGGTTTGAGGTCAAACAGGTGAGTATCCGTCCGGGTGATTTGTTGTTTGCCTTCACCGATGGTGTGAACGACGCACACAACCGGCACGGCGAATTGCTCGGTGAGGCGGATGTGATCGAGATGGTGCGTTCGGCGACGAGTGTCGATGACCTGCTGACACAAGTCTCAGACCGCGTATTCAATCAGATTGGCAGTAGCGTGCAATTCGATGACATGACCTTCTGGGCACTCTCGCGGGATAGAGCAATATCAGCAAAGAGGATGGCAGACGATAGCGAATGATCATCTGTTTTCTGCATTTAATTTGTGGTGTATCCCGCCAGACGTTGAAATGTGCGGTTGTCGAAGGTACTAAAGGCGGTCACAGGGGACGACAAATTTTTCACCACAAAGACCACGAAAAACACGAAGAAAGAACCTTCTTTGCGGTCTTTGTGGTAGTGCTTTTCGCTCACACAATTATGCGGATTTTAACGACAGGTTAGACAGCAAATGAGCGTCTCATCTTCTGATAACTTGTTCGTCGCCCCTCTTCCAATTAACTTCTTGACAGATGCCGTCAATTACAGTAGATTAAGAAATGTGGGTGTATATCCATACAAACACGGTGCTAATCAGCACAAATTGTGCTGTTTGCATGTAAGTTCCCCCTGATATTTGTCCCAGGAACACGGTTTGCCTCACGGTGAGCCGTGTTCCATTCTGGGCGCTCACTTTCTAACTATCGACTCATACCCACTTCATCAACTGTTTAGTGTAGAGATCCATAATGTGGTCATATTCTGATAACACGTCAGATAGCAGGCATTAGTGGTTTTGGGAGTAGCGTCACCAAGCCACATGAATAAGCCCTTCCCTCTAGACTGCCCGATGTGTCCCCCCTCACATTGGGTTTGTCTTTTTAATGAAATGAGCGCTCCGCTGTGGGCGCTCGTTTGTTTGAATAGGGCAGACTCTACTCAGTCGATGTCAATCTTGGTCTTGTCGTTACGATGATCGGCGCTATCGTCATTCTTAGTTTTATCATCGATGCGGATCACCTGTAATTTGACCCGTGTCAGGAAAGCCGCCGCCGCCCCGATTGCCGCCAGAATTGGCGTGAAGACTAGCATTGCACCACCGGCGATCATGCTGGCAGTCAATGGAACGACAAATAGCACTTCATCTTCTGCGTTGCGGATCACCAGTCGGCGCACGTTGCCTTCTTCAATTAACTGCCTCACACGGCCTACTAGTTCGCTACCTGCCATCTCAAATTCTTCGACGATCGTATCTTTCTCTTGCGGTTCTTGTGGCTGTTGTGGGTTATCGCTCATGTCTCATATCCTTCTTTTTCGTTTGTGTATTTGTGTGATCGGTACTTGTTTTCATTAACATGATACGCAGGTGAGTGTTGATAAGTTGCAGGCCTGACCAACCTACCCCGCGCCTGATTCATCCCGTATAATGAGCATAATTACGTCGCACACGACAGTTAAGGAGCAAAGATGAACGAAGCACTCCAACCCATACAAGAAGCAATTGCCAACGGTCAGGATGGGTTAGCGCGTAATTTGTTGCGCGTTCAACTGGAAAAATATCCTGACGATGCCAATTTGTGGTATTGGGCGGCACAGGTTGCTGTCAATGATCGTCAGCGCCGCGCTTTTCTGGAGAAAGCTGTTCAGATTGACCCCTTGCACCATAGCGCCGCGAACGAAATCTACCTGATGGACACACCACAGGTGCAAACAGCACCCGTTAGCACGCAGGGAGAACACCCCACGCCAACGGCAAAATCACGCAGCGCATCGGCGAGTTTTACACGACGCGCCATCGGTACGACCGTTGATTTCTTGATTGTGAGCGTGCTCTCATATCCGTTTTTGGCGCTTGGTCTGTCGGTCTTTGCGCCCAATGTGGTGCCGACTTTTGATAACCTCATCAACCAGACTAACGCGCTGGTCGTGGTGATGACGGTCAACGTGTTGATGCAATCGCTCTACTACGGTTATTTTCTCTCGCAACAGAGTGGGCAAACACCGGGCAAACGTCTGGTTAATATTCGTGTTATCAAGCGCGATGGCTTGCCCCTCACTGTGTGGGATAGCATCCTGCGCAATGTGATCGGCTATCAAGTATCGAACATCATCCCCGGCATTGGCTTCTTGTGGGCACTGTTTGACCGTGACCAGCGCACATGGCATGATATGATCGCCAATACTGCCGTCATCAACGCGAGTTAACGCCCCAGCAATGCCAGCGCCTGTGTGGGGTAATCGGTGATTAGCCCATCCACACCCAGATCAATCATGCGTTGCATCTGCTGGCTATCGTTGATTGTCCACGGATAAATGGCGACGTTCTGTGCCTGTAACTGATTGACAAAACGCGCCGAGATCACCTGCAAATCGCCCTGATATTCAGGAACCATGAAGGATTCGGTTGTGGGTTGCCACGCAGACCCCAGACCCACATAACTCCATGCGAAGAAAGCGATCACTTCTGGTTCCACGCCAGCAGTTGCGACCTCCGGACACACATCGCGGAATTCTTGCATCGCACCTGTGCGGAAGGAAGGCACGATAGTCAGGTCTTCGCGCTCATATTGGCGAATGAGACCACACAGGGTTTGAGCAATCGAGGGTGTCTCTTGTTTGATCTCAACCGACATTGGCATGTCAGGAAACGCCTGAAAGATCTCTTCCAACGTGGGTATTGTGATACCCTGTCCACGATAGGGATACTCGCCACTATCCGACAAAGGGTGACCGCCAAGGGTGGGCCAATGATAGCCGGCATCCAGCGCTTGCAATTCCGTGACTGTCAGCTCATTGACGCGCCCGCTAGCGTCGGTGGTGCGGTCAACCGTATCATCATGGATGACCATAATCGTCCCGTCGGCGCTACTGTGTACGTCCATTTCTAGCACATCCACACCCAGGGCTGTCGCCTGTTCGAAGGCATAGAGCGTGTTACCGGGGAATTCCCCGTCACCGCCCTGATGCGCCAATATCAGCACATCATGATCGGGTAAATTTGCAAAAAACGGATGATCAGGGCGCGGTTGTGCGATCACGATCATCACAGCAATCCCGATCACCGCCACCACTAGCAACACACCGATGATACCCGCTATCCATTTGAAAACTTTTACCATCACCACACCTCATAGTCTCACATCATATGGATTCGTAAGTGTGATTGTAGCAAAGTCGCTGTGGTGGGGCGAGTAATAGTTGTACACATGTGGTATTCACGTTCTGTTGAGCGGCAAATCCTATCATTCATGACCGTACATTTCCAGATGAGGTGAATGGCGGTACACTAGAGATAGGTTCACGCATCGACAAGAAAGTGTGTAAGCTCTGATGGAGATGATCGGGATAGGGATTGCAGGCGGGTTGGCGCTGGCAACCGGTTTGATCGGCTATATCGAAGCGCGACGTGCCAGCAAGACCTCACAGTTAGTCGATCATCTGAAGCAATACGAGCCACTCTTTCTCAATGATCGCTGGACGCGGGTGGTCTATCAGATTGAGACTATCGGTGAGAAAGCCCCGCGCTGGCAACGGGCAACCTTGCTGGTGACCCATAAGCGGGTGGCACTCTATCCGTATGTGCCGAATCAACCGGACAAAGTTAAGGCGCTGTATACCATCCAACCGGATGAACTGCGCGGGTTCTGGAGACCGATCAAGTATATGTCGGGGCAGAATACCATCTGGTTACATGCGGAGATCAGCGGGCGCTGGCAGATACTCAAGCTCAAGCTGTATCAGTATGATATGCAAGAACTGGTGCGGGCGCTCAAGGAGATCAGCACGCCGGAGCAAGTCACTGCGTACCGTCGCCGTCGTCCTTATATCCATCGCGGACCGATTCACGCCCATCCCGCACATCAAACGCTGACCGGCGCGTGGGAAATCGGCACAGCGATACAGTTGTATCTGATGCCTCTCTATCTGGTGGTGATGCGCGATGGGCGCGTGCGACAGCAGATCGAACTGGCGCAGATACAGGATATCGGCGCACTAAAACGCATGGAAGGGGGCAAACCAGCTGGCTTGATTCGCTTCTTTGTCGATAATGACCTACAGGCGTTCGCGCTCGATGACTATGAAGCGTGGGCACAGGCGCTCGCCGAAGCCAGCAAGCGCACGCTCGAAGAGCCAGTCATGCGTAAGCGCAAAGCGAAAGATAACGGCGATGCGCTCGATGATTGGGACGATCTCGATGAATGAGACCAATCACCCTATTTGTTCACCGACACAGTGAGGCAATCACCATCATGACATTATCAATTGATCATATCGTGATTCATGTACAGGATTTAGAGACCGCCATCGCCCGTTACCGCGATGTGGGGTTCACCGTTAACTATGGTGGGCAACATGCCGATGGAATCACCGAGAACGCCTTAATCATCTTTGCCGATGGCACCTATGTTGAACTGATCGCGCTGGTAGATGGCAAAACCTACGACGAAGCCGGCTTCAAAGGCTTGCTCAAAGCGGGGGGCGAAGGCTATACCGGCTATGCGCTCCAATCGGATGATCTTGAAGCGGATCTTGAGGCGATACGCGAGCGCGGGTTAGTTGTGGGCGAGGTACGCGAGGGCAGTCGGGCGCGTCCCGATGGCACCCTGCTACAGTGGAAGATGGCACAACTCGATAATAGCATGTCCCCCTTCATGATACAGGATGTGACCGAGCGTCATCTGCGTGTGCCCAACGAGAGCGAACAGGTCACGCATCCTAACGGCGCAACGGGCATCCATGAGGTGCTGATCCATACCAACGACTTAGAAGCGACCTTGGCACACTATAGCTTGATCTTCGGCACACCCAACCGTATGCCGGGGGCAGGGCGTTTCGACGTGGGCACGTCGGGGATTGTGATCACACAAAGCCGTACAGAATACGACGGTTTACCGCATCAGCTAGCGGTGGCCACCGCTAGCCCTGATCCCTTGCCGATGGTCTTGCATGAAGCCCGCTTGCTCTTGCTCTAACACATCGGGCGCAGGTTCTCCCTGCGCCCTGAGCCAATATCTCATATGGATTGACGGACTCACTCGTCGGCAACTTCCAAACTAAAGCGCCCGTTGATATCAACCCGATATTGCATCTGTGCGTCGAGATTATCGTATTGGCGCGATGCCAGCACGTAATCCGCTGGTTCCAGCCCCAGCGCGAAAATCAGGTTATCGAAGTTGCCCGGTTCAGCGTTGCGTTCCCGATCAAAGAAGAGGCGCAAGCCAAGATTCGGCGGGGTGAGCACACGCAAATTTCCGGATTGCATTTGCCATCTGCCATTGCTCTCAATGACACTCGGTGAGCGTGGTTGATAGTCCGGCAAACGCACCAGCACATCTCCCTGATCGACCCTGAAAGATAGGCGCTCTAAATTCAATTCACCCATATCGAGTGTAATCAGGTTAGCGCCGGTACTGCTCAAGGTCACACCCACTGCTAGATTAGCCGGCAGAAGTACTGTCAACTCTCCGCGCCCGACATCTTGCAACATCGGGAAATCAGAGCGCTGGCGTTCGATGATTTGCACTTCGCCCAGCGTATTCTCGTCTTCGCTGTAATCAATGACAATCTGACTATTGTTGCTACCGACGAAGCGCGTTTCAATCTGGCGGGCGCTATCGCTGACGGTCAGCGTGATATCGGTTTCTAGCGTGCTGAGTGTCACGCCCAGCGTGGTGATGTTCTCGCCGATCACGGTCTGTCCATGATCGTCGGCATTGGGTATGGTGACTGTGAATTGGTTATCAGTGCTGATCACGTTGACGCGACTGGTATAGGCATAAGTCATCAGGCTCATTATCAGCATGATACTCAGCGCCAACGCGACCCAACTGCCGAAGCGCACACGATAGCGTAACAGCCAGTATAAGCCGAGAAACACCAGCACTGCCGGCGCAGAGCGCATGAGGATATCGAGTATGCCAGCTTGTAACAGGGCATAGTGATTGAGCAGGTAGACTGTTGGCACTGTCAGCGCTACCAGCCCCAGCGCGATGTTGTGTCCGCGTCCGGTGAACAGTTGCTTGATAAGAAAGACCAGTGCCAACAACACACCAGCCAGTCCCCAGTAGACGTTTAAAGGTAAGTTGAGTGCGCCCCGCCCGAACCATACGCCCAGCACCAACCCGCCTAGCAGGATACTCAACAAGCCGGGCAGTGAGCCCCCTGCGCGTCGTTGTAAGGGGGAATCCAGCGGTAAGATCCACCACATTAAGAGATAGATCAGTGCGCCTGCACCCAATGTGGCAAGCGTCATCACCAGAAAAATACCCCGCCATATCCAGGGATTGAGTGGTAGGGAACTCGCTATCCCGCCACATACACCCGCCAACATGCGATTACTAAAACTGCGATACATAGCAGATACTGTCTTATCCTGAAAAGTTATCGATTCGCAACGGTTACTATACTTGATGTCCTGATAATGAGCAATCCACTGAGGAGGGATCGGCACATTTTATCCGAGTGCATGATGCTCTATTGCTCGAATAGCGATGCCAAGCACAAAAAACTGATCCTGAGCGTGGCCGTGCTCAAACGCAAACCTGCTATTTCCAATTTTCGGGGCATCTGCTATATATTGTGAGCGCACACGTACCTGACCACGATACGCACAACACACCGGCATTTTGCTCATAATGCGCACTCTGCCGGCTGGTGATAACAAAAGAAAGACACATGATGGCACAATTAAACGCAGTGTATCAGATTGAAAATTACATCGACACCTTTGCGCTGGGGCATTATGCGCGGGTGCTATCGGCAACCGATTTGCGTACTGGCGCAGATGTTGCCTTCAAGGTGATGCGCCCTGAACACGTTCAGGCAGATGGTGAAGCTCGCTGGGAATTCCGCGCCTTTGGCAATGAGGCGCAAATCCTCGAAACCCTCGCTAGCAGTCCACATGTGGTCAAACTGCTGGATTGTGGCTATCTCTCGACCATTGCTGAAGCCCCTGCTGATGGTGAGATCGAATCCTACAGCACAGATGTCGCGGGCTTTGTCTCGCAGATGACACGTTTTGCCCAGCAGGGTTGGCGACCTTATCTCGCATTAGAAGCGCTACCCCGCGCCGAGAACCTGTTTTACGCGATGAAACCCACCCACGCCGACACCCGCCGACGCTTACCGAGCGAAGAAGCGATCACGCTCGCGTTACAATTCGCCAACCTGATGACGATGGCACACGCGCAGGGTATCGTCTATCTTGATCATAAGCTGGAGCATGTCTACTGGAACGGGACAACGCTCAAGGTGATTGATTTCAACAGCAGTAAACAGCTGGGACAAGGCAATCAGGCGCTGGAATTCACCAATGACGTGCATAATCTGTGTGTGGGTATCCTTTATCCGATCTTCACCGGCATGTCCCCACAAAAGACTGCGCTTCGTCCGCAAGCGGGCGGGATGGACGTGGTCGAACGTCGCTACAAGGATATTCAGACGCTGGATTTCATGATGGAGCCGAGCTTGAGTCTGGCTATGCAGGATTTATTACAACGTGGGGCACAGCAAGAGATCAAGTCGGTTGCGGAATTTCTCAAGCAATTGCAGGCCGTTGCCTCTTTGCATGGGCGCGATTTCCCTGCGACGGATACTTCTTCCGCCAGTCGTCAGGCACGGGATAACTTGCGCAAAGGCTTAAACCGTCTGCGCGAAGGCGAGAGCGCCATCCGTGAAGCGCGTGATCTATTTCGTGAAGCGCTGATCATCGATGGCATCACCGAAGATTTAGAAGATGAACTGCGCCGACTCGTTAAAGCGGTCAATGAGGTGGTCAATAACCGCGTCATCCCCTGATTTCAGCCTCAGATGCGTGCGATACCGACTTCTTGCCAGAAATCAATGATGGCATCGATCATCGCCGTTTCATTGAGATAGGTTGCGTCGATTTCGTGGATGTTCGCATGCTTGCGGATCGCCCATTCGCGCCGTAATTTGCCCAGTTCAAATCCGCGTTCATTGGGGTCGTGGTAGCGAGCGCCGAGCGTCAGGTGCATCTTTTGTAGGATAGCATCCAACCGCGCCACCAGACAGATCACAGCGCCGGTTTCCTGTAGGCGAGGCAAATACGATGACTGCGCGAGAATACTACCATTGATGCGCAACACGCTGTTGCGATGCAAAATCATCTCTGCCATCAATTCATCTTCGACCGTCTTGAGGTGGCGCTCGCCAAAAGTCTCGCGCAGGTCTTCGATACCTTCACCCATCCGATCTTGAATTCTTTCTTCGATGTCGATGAACGGCATTTTGAGTTGTTCAGCAACTTGACGCCCGATGCGCGGTTTGTTGGGTTCGATATAACCGGTCAGGATCAGGTTGCGGTCTGTCAGTTGTAAGCGAGATACAGTGACCATATTTATGCTCGCAGGCTAGCGGATGATTGACGAGGCATTATAGCACATACAGCCAGCGGGACGACGAAAGACTTGTCAATTTAACCTGCACAATTTGTCTGTACACTTTCTGACAACTTGTTCGTAGTCCCCAACCAGCGCTTCTAATGCAAGTTTTGTACAACTGCGCTATAGTGTGAGCTGATTAAGACTATTGAATTCCAACTAGTGAGGAGAACTTTTATGGCAATTCGTTCCGCAGATGCACGCTGGGAAGGCACGATGAAAGAGGGCAAGGGGCATTTAGCGCTCAAGAGTGGTGCGTTCGAAGGGCAATATAGTTTCAGTTCACGTTTTGAAGAAGGAACGGGAACCAATCCTGAAGAATTATTAGGAGCTGCCTTTGCGGGTTGTTTTACTATGGCGCTCAATGTCACACTCGAACGCAATGGCACCACACCGGACTATGTTCACACCATCGCAAAAGTTCATCTAGGAAAGAACGCAGATGATCAGTTTGCAGTGACGAAGATCGAGTTGATTGTCGAAGCCAGTGTGCCCAACGTGAGCGAAGAAACGTTCATGAAACTCGCTGAGGATGCCAAATCCAACTGCATTATCAGCCGTGCGCTCAATGTGGATGAGATGACTGTCACCGCAACGCTCAAGTGAAATTCACCCCACAGGACACAGACCGCGCGGAGTTTGTGTCCTGTCGCTTGATTGCGTTTATTCAGCAGGTGGTGGCACAGGCAAATCATCCACCACCGTATCTTTCCACTTTTGCCCTTCTTCGATTAACATCACCGGAATGCCTTCACGAATCGGATATTTATACCCGCTATCGGCACATGCTAACCAGTGACCATCCCGCACCAGCTCCAATTTGCCGGGGTCATCGCCTTTATCGGTGTAGTGTACCGCTTCTGGACAGCGCAAAATACCAAGCAATTCAGAAGATACTGTTTGTGTCATTGGTCAAGTCCTTTGTCTGTTTTGAATGTAACCCAAGTATAGATGCGAAATAGATTCTCGCAAAGAGTAGAGCGCTAAATAAACACCGTAGCAGTCTATCTGTTGCGGTTAAAATTTCTCGTAGATCAATGATTCAGCGTCCCGTTATCGATGAAAAGTCTTCATCCCAAACGGACTGAATACATGCTATTCCCCTGACCTTTTGCAAATTTATCAGATTGACCGTAACCTTTTTCTAGCGAGATCGTCTATAAGGGTGAAACTCAACAAGATAATGGAGTAAACCACATGATGCATCATTCTTTAATTCAACCGCGTGTACTTTTATTATGGCTCGTGGCACTGGTACTGGGCGTGTTGAGTATCAACATGCCGGCACAGGCGCAGGATGCTACCGCAACCCCGCGCTCATCCATCGAATTCACCGGCGATATCACCGACGTGACGGATACAACCGTCACCGTGAACGGTTTGGTCGTGATCTACACGGGTGCAGAGATTGAAGTCGATCTCGTCATCGGGCAACGGGTAGAGATCGAAGGTTACTTCCTTGAAGATGGTCAAATTCAAGCGACAGAACTCGATGATCCCGATGATCCCAACGGCAATAATCCTGAAGCTACACCGGAAGTCACGCCCGAAGCCACACCTGAAGTCACCGCACAACCTGATGACGATGATGACGATAGCGACGACGATGACACCATCATTGTGATCGAAGGGCCTGTACAATCGATTAACATCAACATCATCACCATCTACAACTTTGAAATCGAAGTTGATCAGAGTGATCTCTCACTGACTGTCTTGCAAATCGGCGATGTGATCCGTGTCGAAGGCGCACTGGATAATGAGGATGATGATTTTGATGACCGCTATGACGATGACGACGACAGCGACGATGATGATGATAACGACGACAACGACGATAACCGTGATGATAACGATGACGATGACGGTATCAGCTTCAACCGTGTGCGCTTAGTTAGCATCAATATCACTTTCGTCAGCGTGACTGTGATTATTGTCGACGGGCAAGTATGGCGTGATTCCGGCAGTTGTGCAGGTATCCCTGATTGGGTTCCTACTGAACAAATTCAGGTGGTGCTGGTGCGTTGCCAACCGAGCAATACCGGTGGCGGTAATACCGGTGGCAACCCCGGACGTGGTGGCAACAATAGCGACGATGATGATGATCGCGGACGTGATAACGACGACGACGATTAGACCCACTTTCAGCTGATGTAGACAGGCGTACAGGGGCGCTTGTCTGCATCTTTCTTCCGCTATTGATGAACGAAGGAGTGACACGCTATGAGGCTATTCCGCGATATATCCCGCAAGTTATTTGATCCGATTGATATACTGCCACTGGTTTTTTTTCGCGTGATGTTCGGTGCGATCATGATCTGGGAAGTGTGGCGTTATTTCCACTATGATCGCGTATTCCGCTATTTTATGGATCCGGTCTTTTACTTCACCTATCATGGCTTTCACTGGGTGCATCCTCTGCCGGGGGATGGTATGATCTGGTTATTCTACGCTCTGGCGGTGCTGGCATTCATGATCATGATTGGTTTGTTTTACCGCGTTGTGACGGTCATCTTCTGGTTGTGCTTCACTTATATTTTCTTGCTCGATCAGACGCAATATCTCAATCACTTCTATCTCATCAGCCTGATTAGTTTCCTGATGATCTTCGTGCCAGCGCACCGTAAATGGTCAGTGGATGCTTTGTTGCGTCCTGTGCTCCATGCTGAGACTGCGCCACTATGGTCATTGTGGCTATTGCGCGGGCAGATGACGGTGGTTTATGTCTATGGGGCAATTGCTAAGATTAACCCGGATTGGTTGCGCGGTGAACCGATGCGCGACTGGCTCAGTGATCGCACATGGTTCCCGTTGATCGGGCAGTGGTTCACGCAAGACTGGATGGTCTATAGCTTCAGCTACGGGGGCTTGCTGTTCGATCTGCTGGTGGTGCCTCTCTTGCTCTGGCATCGGACGCGCTGGTGGGCGCTGGGAGGTAGTGCCCTTTTCCACATGACCAATGACCGCCTGTTCAACATTGGCATTTTCCCGCACTTCGCCATGGTGATGACCTTGCTCTTTTTACCCCCGCACTGGTTCCGCTTCTGGCAGAGGAACGCGCCCGAAGCCATCAAACCCGTGCAGACACTCACGCCCCAACGCTGGGCGATTGTCGGTGCGGTGGGGGTGTACTTCGCTGTGCAGATGCTCTTACCCTTGCGCCACTTCTTATATGATGGTTATGTCAGCTGGACAGAAGAAGGGCACAACCTTGCATGGCATATGAAATTGCGCAGTAAAGGCGGGGATGTCGCCTTCTATGCCAGCGATCCCCAGCAGGGAACGATCCAATATATCCCGATCAGCGCCTACCTCAACAATCGCCAGATTTCCAAGATGGAAGGCGATCCGCCGATGCTGTTGCGTTTCGCGCACTTTCTCGCGCAACAAGATCAATATGCCAATCATCAGATTCTTGTCTGGTCCATGATGACGCTCAACAGCCGTGCGCCACAACTGCTGATTGATCCGACTGTTGATCTTGCCAGCCAAGCGGATGATCTGTGGGCTGATGATTGGGTATTGCCTCTGATGCAACCACCCGCGCCACAGGGCGCTGTGCCATCACTCTTGATCTCGCGCCGTATTGATGGGGCGCTGATATTCATCAACATGACTGAAGCACCTTTCCCGCTGATGGGCTTGCGTTTGTCGTTGGATGATACGGTGTTGTATGGGGCGGATTTTGGTCTGCGGGAACTCGCGCCGAATAGCTGTGTGATTGCCTATGAATCTGATACGGATACCCGCCAGCTGGTGCCAGCCTGCAATGCTGATGCCTACTATGTCGCTGTGCCGGATGCGCTCGCGGTGTGGGACACAACAGCACAAATCACAGTCAATACTGCTGATAGGTACACCATCAATTGTACTCAACCGTGGTGTATCGTCACCTATGAATGATATTAGATGGTGTCATACGCATCAGGTCAAGCCGTCATCTAAGCTGTGAAAGAAGACGGGGGCAGTTTCAATTTTTTGAGGCGCAAACTTGAGACGCTCCTTCTTCAGCCAGGTTCCCCAAGATTTAAGCCTACCAAAAACAAACGGATATCAGTTATACGCTAAGCATAACGAAATTGTCACACACAGAATTTTTGAATTATACTATACTGGTATGGGAGCTTGTCTATCACAGCCAACTGAAACTGTGCAGACGGCAATTGAGCACATGAAATGTACATTTGACAGCAGGAGTCCGGCATGTATCGCCCGGGACGCGGAATTCGTTTACGTAGCAGTGCGCGCAGTGATCGCGGTCGTGTGCGCCAGAATAATGAAGATAGTGTCCATCTATGGGATGCCGATACGTCAGTGCTAGCTGTGGTGGCAGATGGCATGGGAGGCGCAGTCGCTGGTGAAGAAGCCAGCCGTATTGCTATCGAGACCGTTCAGAGCAAGCTGGTGACGGAGTATTATCGTAGCCCTGAAGATTACAAACAGCACGATGCACAGGATCTTGCTGATTTGCTCGATGAAGCTGTTCACGAGGCTAACCAGAATATCATTGATCGTGCTCTGGGTGCGCCCGAACTCAAAGGCATGGGTACAACCCTGACCATCGCCTTCGCCCGTGGTGATGATGTGATTCTGGCGCATGTGGGCGATAGCCGGGCGTATTACATCGACGGTTCTGACCAAAGTATCAACCAGATCACGTCCGATCATAGTTTTGTGCAGGCACTCGTCGATGCCGGACATATCACCCATGCCGAAGCTGAAACCCACCCCATGAAGAACGTGCTGTACCGTGCCTTAGGGCAAGCTGATTTACTGGATGTGGATGTCATACAAGATATACGCATTCATGCCACAGATCGACTGGTACTCTGTAGCGATGGCTTGACCTTGCACCTGAACGACGACGAAATTCGCGATACGACGCTTTCTTCTGATGACCCCAACGTGATCTCTAACAAACTGGTTGAACTGGCGAATGAACGCGGCGGCAAAGATAACGTTAGCGTGATTGTGATCGTCGCTGATTTTGACGAGAGCAAGCCTGATATCACCGAGAAGACAGAATTTAATATTGTCGGTGACGATCAACCCACTGTGCCGATGAATCCCGATTACCTCAAGGTGACGCGCCTCAACCAATCGCTTGATCATGTTGACCACCGCGATGACCCCTTCGCCACACAAGAGACACCCTCGGCAGGTATCTATGGTGAAGGCAATGATGGCTCGATGGATACCCTCTTTTAACAGGAGCCCGTTCACCGTTAAAAATTTGCTTGAGATTTCACACGAAATCGCAACGTGTTGTATAATAAAGCTGAATGTATGTGCAGATTACGTTATTGCTCAGTGGTGCTGTGCGTTATAATGCGTTAAACTGCACATTTAGCGAAATAATCAGCGATCAACAGTGGGATAGAGCCATTATTATGTCAGAACGCCCAGAAAATCCTCAGAATGATGACCCAAACGCGCAGGGCGGATGGCAAGCACCGCGTGATGCCAATCCCTGGCGTTCATCAGATACCCAGAGTACACAGACCGTCAAATGGCGACAGATGAAAGCCCTTTCGGACTTTGGCGAAGAACCGACCGAGCCGGGCATGTGGCATCAACCCGATGCTGAAGATACCGTCTTCGGTGAAGATGATGTGGTTGAAGTGCCAGATGAACCACGCCCTAAACCGACTAGCTCGGCATTGGAAGCGCGTCCGGAAGATCTCATCGCCGAGATTTTGCAAGGTACATCACGACGCACCAGCGCACCCAATCCGGAAGATTACGACTATAGTAATCTGAGTCAGGCCGAGGGCGACGACGGCGACCCCACCCGTGCCGCTGATGCGTTTGAAGAAGGCGAGACCTTACTCGTCGATGAAGAGTCGGCAACTACGGCAGGCAAGCCTATCGATCTCGATGATGAAGCCTTCAGTATGGGCGAATATATGGCGCTGGCTAATCTCGCTCAGGGTGATGATGATGATCTTGCCGGTCTGGAATTCAACGATTTATCTCCGGCTGAGCAGGCCCTCTACAGTGCCGCGCTCAACACCGCCGACGAGATGGATTCCAAGAAAATCGCTGAAGCCCAACTCGATGACGAAGCCACGATGACACTTGAGGATACCGGCGGCCAACCGGTTAATCAGGCGCAGAGCTACGCCGCCGAACAATTACGCGCCCTACAGGAACAAGGGGGCGATCAACCGGCAGATGCTCCCGCGCCAGCGCAACGCACCTACACGCCGGAAGAACGCCAACTGGCACAACAATTCCGCGAGACCAAACGGCAGGTGGCGGTCTTACGCCAGATGCAACAGCAAGGGCAGATTGACCAGAACGAGCTACAAATTCGTCTGCAAGAACACACCATCCTCGATCCGCAGGGGAATTGGTGGATGATCGGCTTTGAGACTGACGATTGGTATCGCTATAACAATCAGAACGGGCAATGGGAGTCTGCTGCGCCTCCTGTCCCGTTGGAAGCCGCCGATGATCTCACCGAAACCGGTATTGGCGAAACTGCGCCCGATGTGATGCCCGGTTCTTTGCCCTACCTGCCTAACGATGGCTCACAGGGGAATATGGAATACAGCGATCAAGATACACAGTACGATAACACGCAGTATTCAACCGCACAGCAGAACTACACTGAACGCTACGGCGTGCAGGAGAATCCTCTCCCTAAAGCCAATCAACCGACTGTTGATCCCAATCTGACGCAGGTGGGCACTAGCGCTGACCTGACGCAGTTGAACTATGCCGACCAGACGCTACAGAACATGAACCGCGTCGATGATCAAGCGACGATGCAATCGGAAGGGTTCAGCGGGCAACAGACTATGCCTTCTGCTAGCTTCAACGATGCGGCTTATGACGATTATTACAACCAACAGGATGTGCCACCGCCCGCACAATATGACGACGGTTTCAACCAGTACGAGCCACAAGCCGCCCCCGATCACACACAATTGGAACGTCAATCTCGCGCCGGTATGCTGACTTTCATCGCCTTCGGCTTGTTTGGCTTGTTCATTGTGGGCTTGCTGACTGTGGGTGGGTTCATCTGGTGGGCTCAATCGCAATACAGCGCCGTTATTACCCAATGGCAAGATGAAGTTGCCGCACTCGGCACGCAGAACTTTGACTTCCAGACAGCGACGATCCTTGCTGCCGATGGCACCGTCATCGCTGAATTAACCGGCGAAGAAGGCGCACGGACTGCCGTCAGCATTGAGAATGGCGAGGTCTCGCCTTATTTCATTCACGCCATTGTTGCCTCAGAAGATCCGCGTTTCTACGAAAACCCGGGCGTTGATCCACTCGCGATTGCCCGCGCCTTCTTCCAGAATTATTTCGCGGGCGAGGTCGTCTCCGGTGCGAGTACCATCACGCAACAGATTGTGCGCGAGCGCATCATCGGCAACGCGGAGGTGACGTTGGATCGCAAGCTAGTTGAGGCGCTGGTGGCAATTGAAGTCGCCAACAATTATAGCAAGAACCAGATCCTTGATATTTACATCAACGAATTCTTCTATGGTGAACAATCCTATGGAGTAGAAGCTGCCGCAGAGTTCTACTTCGACACCACCGCCGCCGAACTCGATGCGGCACAGGCGGCAACGCTCGCAGGCATCCTGCCCAGTCCTTCATCGAGCAATCCGGTGGTTGCACCTGCTGTTTCTTTCAGCAATATGCGCATCGTGCTGAACCGCATGATTGATGTCAACTGCCTGGACTTCCAGCATGGCGAATGGGCACAGACAGGTGAACCCTTCTGTGTCAACGCGGAGACACTGGTCGATGATGGTTCCGGCAATCGTGTGCCGCTCTATCGGCGCAACCCCGATGGCACGTTCGGCGGATTTCTCGCCTTGCAGATCGCACAGGTGGAGACGCGCCGTTATGAACCGCGTCAATCGGATATTCGTTATCCGCATTTCGTCTTTTATGTGCTGGGTGAGTTAGATAATGCTTTCGGACGCGGTGCCTACATCGAACGAGGGTTCACCATCCAGACGACACTGGTTCCACGTATCCAGAATACCGCGGAGAATGCCTTACAACAGGGTGTTGAAGCGCTCCAACTCAACGGTGTACAGACCGGCGCAGTCCTAGTGACTGATCCGCGTACCGGCGCAGTGTTGGCCATGGTGGGTAGCCCGGATTTCAATGATGACGAGATCGACGGGCAGAACAACAACACGCTCAGCTTGCAACAACCGGGTAGTGCTATCAAGCCAGTGGTTTATGCGACAGCGCTCACTGGTACCGATGACAGCGGGTACTTCACGCCTGCGTCGATCTTGTGGGATGTGCCGACGTCCTACAATATCGGCGGGACGACCTATCAACCGCTGAACTTTGACCGTCAGTATCGAGGGCCGGTCAGCGTGCGTTATGCGCTGGCACAGAGTTTGAACGTGCCGGCTGTCAAGACCTATGCCGAATTCAATACACCGGCGTTTGTCTCGATGGCGAACGCGCTCGGCATTAACTTTGATCCGAACCCGAATGATGAGATCACGCCGAGCTTCGGCTTACCGACCGCAATCGGCGCAACGGAAGTCTCACTGATGGATCTCACACAAGCCTATGCCACCATCGCCAATGATGGTGTGCGTAACGAAATGTACGCGGTGACCGAGATCACCGAACGCACCGCCAACGGTAATGAGCAACCGGTTGAATTGCCTGTTGATCTCAGCCGTAACGAAGGCACTCGCGCTATCAGCGCACAGGTTGCCTACTTGCTCCAGAACATCCTCAGCGATGATAACGCGCGTTCGGCGGTGGTCAACAACGTGCGTTCGACATTCCCCGCTAACAGTGCTATCAGTGGCGCGGGGCTTGGCTTGCAGAATCAAAATCAGGTCGGTGCGAAAACCGGCACCAACAACACCGTCAGCGGCAATCCGAGCCGTATCTGGACGGTGGGCTTCACCAATAACTATGCAGTGGGGATCTGGATGGGCACACTCAATCAGGGCACGCCGATGACCGGACGGGTCACAGGCTTCACTGGCGCGGCACCCGTCTGGAATGCGATCATGCGCGAGGCGCTCAACGGCGCCAATCCCGGCAGTTTCGATAATCCGGGCGGCGTGGTGCAGGATGCGGTCTGTCTGCTGACAGGTACGCTCGCGCCACAAGCGAGCAATTGCCCTAACCGTGTCACCGAGCTGTTCGTCCAGACCTTACCGCCACCGCCACCCGACGAAGGCTTCGCCGCGACGATTGAAATCAATAGTTGGACGGGCTTACGCGCCAACCAATGGTGTGCTGAGAACGTGGTCACCGAAACCTTTGCCAACATTGATGATCCTTTTGCGGTGGGTTGGTTGAACGATACCCAGCAAGGGCGCAATATCTTATCTTTGCTCAACTTGCCTGCCAATTTAGCACCACCACCACAGGGCGAATGTCAACAAGGGCAACCGTTGCCGACAGTACAGATCAACTTCCCGCAAGAGAATTCCCGCCTTGAAGGGGTTGCAACGATTACGGGTCAAGTCAGTGCTTCAGAATTACAACGCTGGGAAATTCAGATCGCTGAAGCCGGCACGGATAACTTCCGCTCGGTGATGTCTCAACCGCGCACCGAGCAAGTGCCAACCGGCGGTTCGACGCTCTATGAATGGGATACCACAACCGTCAGTGATGGCAATTACATCTTGCGCCTGGCGGCGTATTCGAATCAGAACGGTGGGTTTATCTTCCGTGATGTGCGCGTGGTTGTCGATAATCCTGAACCGACACAAGTGCCACCGACACCCACACCGTTCTCGATTGAGCTGACACCGTTGCCCTTCGACGAATTAACGCCAAGCTCACCCTAGGGCTTGCCTGCATCAACAAATCAATGACGGGGCGCACTGCGTCCCGTTTTGTGTTCATGTGCACCTATGTATGGAATCACCAATCCGGCGAGCTATTCTTTGCTCGAATCTGACATCGAAATAGTCCTGTTGGTGCTTTATGCTTCAGCAGGCATGAAGGTGGCGTACATTGAGGTGATATATGGCAGTTATAATCACGGAGGAAAGACCGGATAGCGCAGAGGCTGTCCAGCTTATCGATGAACTTGAGGCGACACTCGCACCGCATTACCCTGTGAAGAGCCGTCATGGTTACAGCGTCGAAAAGTTGCTACGAGAGTCTGTGGTCTTCTTTATCGTTCGTCACGACGACACACCAGCCGGATGTGGTGGGGTGCAGTTTTTTGGCGACGATTATGCAGAGTTGAAGCGCATGTATGTGCGTCCGCGTTTCAGAGGTTTAGGCCTGGGCAAGCTACTGGTCGAGCACTTCGTCCGCTACAGTGTCCAACGGGGTGTAACGGTTCTGCGGTTGGAGACCGGTATTTATCAAGTGGCGGCAATTGGATTGTACGAACAGGTGGGGTTCCAACGCATCGCACCGTTCGGCGATTACGAAGACGATCCGCTCAGTGTTTTCTTCGAGAAATGCATGGTGTGAGTGGCGAAGACTTGCTATTTCGTGTTTATCATCGCATGTTGAGTTGTCTCAAACGGCACACGTAACCCCCTGCTGTGCCGTAATTGACTAAAAAGCTACAGCGTGTTCATGAATCCTTCAGCATGGCATTAAATCTCTAGGCTTGCGCGATGCAGGATGCTATACTGACAAGCACGCGATTATTCAGACAACTCACATGAGGATGCTATGCCCAACTGGTATGCCGAAACTTTCGCAGATTTGCTGGTGGCGATTGATGGCGCAATGCGCACCTTCATCAGCCAGCACACGCACCAGGCGCCGATCTTCTGGCGGCAGATTTACGAACATTTTGATTATCACTACCCGGACGCACTCACAGAACAGCATCCATCGTCGGCGGGTAAACGCATTCGCCCCCTACTGATGACACTGGTGGCGCGTTCGATCAGTGGGCGCTATGAGCATGTGCTACCCACAGCCGTTGCTCTCGAATTGATCCACAACTTCACGCTGATTCATGATGACATCATGGATCAATCGGATACACGACGCGGACGCACCACCATCTGGAAGAATTACGGCATCGCACAGGCGATTGACTCCGGTGATGGCTTGTTTGCGCTGGGGATGCTATCGGCGTTACAGCTGGATATGGTGGGTATCTCAGCAGAGAAAGCACTGGTGGCTAACCGCGAATTGTTGCAGGCGTGCCTCGATACTGTCGAAGGGCAGGCGCTTGATATTAGCTTTGAAGATCGCCTCGATATCACACCTGAAGAATACCTGACCATGATCCGTCTCAAGACAGGGCGCTTCATCGAAGTGGCGATCAAACTGGGCGCGTACCTCAGCACTGATAATGCCCATATCATCGAGCAATACGCCACCGTCGGCGAAAATCTGGGGCTAGCCTTCCAAATCTGGGATGATTATCTCGGTATCTGGGGTGATCCGGATGTGATCGGTAAATCAGCAACAGGGGACATTGAGCAGAAGAAAAAGAGTTACCCGATCACCTACGCCTTCACCCATGCTGACGAGCCCGAACAAAAACGCTTACACTATATCTATAGTCAGTCACAGTTGACTGATACCGATGTTGACGAAGTGCTGGGCGTGCTGGATATTGTTGATGCCCGCACGCACACCGAAACTATCGTTGAAACGTACTACAACAACGCCATGAACGCCCTCGATGCGCTGGGCTTGGATAATGATGACTATCGCAATCTCAAGCAAATGGCACAGTTCATCATCCATCGCGCCTATTGAGTGCGTATATATGAAGTGAACCGGTGGGGGTCGCCTGATCCCCGCACACACTCAAGAAGAAAGTAAACGCACATGACCGACTTAAATATCAGTGATCCCCTGATGCAGATGATCTTCTCCGCCGTTGAAGAAGGTCTGGCTATACTTAAAGCCGAAAAAAACCTCGTGCCATTCGCGCTCTTGCTGACGAAAGAAGGCGTGGTCTTGCGTCGCTTTGCCGATGATGACGTGGCACAGGCAATTGAACGCGCCTATCAAGCTGTTGCCGAAGCCGGTGAAGATACGCTCGGTTATGCCATTGTCTATGATGGTCAAATTGAAATCGGCAACAGTGGTACCGATGCCCTGATGTTGGAAGCCGGGGAACGTGGTAAAGCACAGGGTTGGCGCTTCGTCCAGCGTTATCAAGCGAAGATGGACATGCAAGCGGTACAGACATTAGGAGATGTTGCTTATCTGGGCACACACAAGAATTATATCTCTTAACAGCTAACTGGTAAGCACAGGAGTACACGATGACCCGCACCAATCAAACCAATGCCATGCAACAAGCCTCAACTATCTGGAAGGCGACAGCCTATCTGTTGCTGATGATCGTCGTCGGCTTCGGGTTGTATGGGGCGGGGCGCTTCTTCGTGGCGACATTCATTCTGGCGAATTTCACACAGACCTCACTCTATCAGTTGATCTGCCTGCCAGCGACAGTACTGGGCACGCCGATTGCGATCTTTGCCCTGCCACTGGTACTGATCCGCGATATGACGCACATGCAAGCCCGCTATGCGGTGATCGCATCGGTGCTGATGATACTGGGTGTGATCGGCGTAATTGTCTTTTTGCCACTATGGGCGGAGGTTCTGTGGGGGATTCGCTTATAGATCGGTGTGTAGCGGACACTGTGCGCCCGCTACAGGGTGATGCGATTTAGACGAAAGCGTTGATGCCGGTGATGTCGCGCCCGACAATCAACATGTTGATCTCATTACTGCCTTCATAGGTGTAGATCACTTCGGCATCTGTCCACAGACGCGCAATGTGATTTTCAGTGACGATGCCGTTCCCGCCCAGTGTCTCGCGGGCGAGTTGCGTCACACGGCGGGCTTTGCTGGCGTTATGATACTTCGCCATACTGCTCATCGCCTCGGTGAGCATGCCCCGTTCGGCATTTTGCGCCAGTTGCATACACATCGCCTGCATCGCGGTGACTTCGCTCGCCATCTCCACTAGCTTCTGCTGAATCAGCTGGAAGCCCGCAATGGGCTTGCCGAATTGCTCGCGTTCGAGGGCATATTGTAGCGCGAACTCAAAGGCACCAGCCGCACAACCGGCGGCTTCCCACGCCACGCCATAACGCCCGTTGAACAGCACCATTGCCGCATCTTTGAAGCTACGCACTTTCTCCAGACGGTTTTCGGCAGGTATGCGCACGTTATCCAGGTGAATCTCAGCATTGAGCACAGCGCGTTTTGCCACTTTGCCATAAATATCTTCCATGCTCACGCCGTCTGCCTGAGGCGCATCTTCCAGCACAAACGCGCCGATTTTGCCCTCGTCATCGCGTGCCCATACGATCAAAATATTGCTGATCGAAGCGTTGCCTATCCAGCGTTTTGCGCCGTTGAGGATATAGTGATCGCCATCGCGGCGGGCGGTGGTCTTGATGCCGGCGGCATTACTGCCAACCGTCGGTTCGGTCAGCCCGAACGCCCCGATCTTCTTCATGGCAACCATATCCGGCATCCAGCGGGCTTTTTGTTCATCGCTTGCCAGATAGCCAATCGAGCTGAGCGCCAGCCCGCTATGCACGCCGTAAGCGGTGCCCACACTGCCATCGCCTTTAGCCAGTTCATAAGCAACCAGCCCATTTTCGACAAAATCCAGCCCTGCACAACCATATTCAGTCAGCGCCCCGCCGATGATGCCGAGATCGCCCATCTCATAGAATAGTTCATAGGGGAATTCGGCTTTTTCCCAATACGGGTTGATGTTTGGCAAAACCCGCGTCTGCACCCACTGACGCACACGGTCACGGGTGGCGCGTTGTGCATCGGTCAGGTTCGCGTCGAAGATGTTGTAATAATCGAATCCCAATAAGTCTCTTGCTTGTTCGGTTGACACTACCATGATTAACCATCACTCCATTTAATCTAATTTCAATTCGATTAAATCATCATATCATGAGACTTAGCTGAGAGTTGAGGGTTAAAATGCTGATATGGTTCTGATGAATGCGCGATAGGCTAAGAGCAACAACCCACGTATAGAGAAGGTTATGAGAGCATGACAAATCAAGGCGACAAGCTCGATATGGATTTGATTAATCGGGTACAGAATGCACGTATGATGCACGATGAGAGTGCGATGCCCTCAAAAGTTCCGGGCGTGTATTGGATCGAAGCCAAGCATCCCAACCCACCACACCCCCCGACGGCTCGCAGTGGCGAGTTCCGCATCAGTACCACAGTTGATCAGGTGGATGCAGAGTGGGCGCGTATTAAGCAGGCAACGGAGAAGGGTACGTTGGGTTATAAGAGCAAGGTCAGCACCAGCGCCACCGATGGCATACCGCACAGCGATCAACGGGTGATCTGTGTGCGTACCTATGACGCGAACGATGCCGAAGACCGCGCCCGCATCGCGCAGTCATTGGAGCAGATGGGCTTCGATGCGAGCACTTATCAGCGTGATCAGGCGCAATAAAAAAACGACACGTGGGACGTGTCGTTGAAATAAGAACTACCCTGACTCATCAGGTCAAGATGACATCACACAATCATAATGCAGTGTGAAGATCACACTCA
The DNA here is from genome assembly GCA_051117475.1 of Anaerolineae bacterium. Classification (GTDB taxonomy): domain Bacteria; phylum Chloroflexota; class Anaerolineae; order Aggregatilineales; family Phototrophicaceae; genus JAUZRW01. The sequence goes on from JBNPEE010000001.1 coordinate 188,038, forward strand.
GTATAGCGCTATTCTCAATGCTATACAAGTAATTTGATGTAGAGGGGCATGTCAAAATGGGGGCGTTTGTACTCATTTACTACCAGACGTTAAAACGTCCGGCTATCCAGTGCGGCGGGAAGCGCACTAAAGTCACTTTGACCCGCCTAAAAACCCCTTCAGTGGGTTTTCATGCTTTTGTATAGCCTAGAGTTTTGAACTCTAGGCGGCGTAAGCTACCCCAATATGCCCCTAAACTGAAATACACCGACATAAGGTAATCGTATTTCAGTTTTTCGATCCGGGGGAGCAATGGGGGCTTTCTTTGTCCCTGAGGTCGTTTAAAATCTCTTGGACGCGTACACCCACACCACACAGGATGAGAAGACATGCCCAACATCGCCTACTACATCAGCAGTCATGGATATGGACACGCCGCCCGCCAACAAGCGGTGATCAATCAGCTCGCACGGCGGGGGGTTGCGGTGCATGTGCGAACAGCGACGCCACCCAAGTTCTTTCAGTCGGCGCGTAGCTTGCATCATGCCCGCTATGACATCGGTATGATTCAAGCCGATGCCCTGCATTTCGATATTCCTGCGTCGTTGCAGTGGATGGTGGATTTCCTCGACGCACAAGCGCCTTTGATCGCGCAGGAAGTTGCGTTCTTGCACGTACAGAAGATTGATCTGGTGGTCAGCGATATGCCGGCGATTGCCTGTGAGATCGCCGAACGTGCCGGTGTGCCTTCGGTGGTGGTCACGCATTTCACATGGGATTGGGTGTACGCGCACTACAGCGCCGACTATCCGCAAGCCGAACCGATTGTGGAAGCCTTACGCGCTCAGTACAGTCAGGCGACACTGGCGCTCCAGATGCAAATCCCTTACCCGCACCCTTTCGATGCCTTCCCGACAGTGGAACCCGTTGGCTTGATCCATAATCCAGCCACACGCACCCGTGAGGCAGTGCGGGCAGAGTTCAACATCCCCCCCGATCAGGCGCTGGTATTGCTGAGTATGGGTGGGCATCGCTGGGGACATAGCAACATTCAGACGCTCAAGCAACAGACCGGCGCGGTCTTTCTGGTGATGCCGGACGCGTGGGAGCAAGTCAGCGATCATCCGGAGCGTTTTCGTCCGGTGCCCATGGATTATCCCGCTTATCATAACCTGATCGCAGCGGCGGATGTACTGGTGGGCAAAGCCGGCGGTAGCACCGTCGCCGAAGTGATCGGGCATCGCACACCGATGATCTACACCACACAGCACGCGGCGCAATGGCGCGAATCCGAATTACTGGCACGCACGCTGACCGATCACGCTTCTGCACATTACGTCCCCCTCAACGATTTCATCGCGGGGCACTGGGTAGATGATCTGCCGAATGTCTTACACGCTGATCATCACTGGTCAGATATAGCGCGTGATGGCGCATCACAAACTGCCGCGCGCCTGCTCCAACTCATCACAGACGGATGCTGAACGGTGTGCAATCTTCACAAAATCAACCACGCCCACACACGCCCGAACCATCGGTAATCCATACGAATTCTTGCTGATTCGACCTAGCTTTCTGGTACACTGAGCCTAACCAACATAGATCAACTCAGGGGAGAAGACGCGCATGGTTGAACAAGTCAAACTGACCGCACAGGATTACATCGCACTAGAGACACAATATAACGCCAACAACTATAAACCGCTCGATGTGGTGCTGACACGCGGTGAAGATATCTGGGTGTGGGATGTGGATGGCAATCGCTATCTGGATTTTCTGAGCGCCTACAGCGCGGTCAATCAAGGGCATGCACACCCGCGCATCTTACAGGCGATGATCGACCAGGCCCGTAAACTCCCGCTGACCAGTCGCGCATTCCGTAACGATCAACTGCCTTTGCTGGTGCAAGAATTGTGTGAACTGACCGGCTACGAGAAAGTGTTACCGATGAACAGCGGAGCAGAAGCCGTCGAATCAGCGTTGAAGCTGGCGCGTAAATGGGGTTATAAGGTCAAAGGGGTGGCAGATAATCAAGCGGAGATCATCGTGTGTTCGGGCAATTTTGCCGGGCGTACCATCAGCCTGATCTCATTCAGCCCTGAAGCACAATACCGCGATGGCTTCGGGCCACTCACACCCGGCTTTAAGATGGTGGATTATGGTGATGCTGATGCTCTGCGCGATGCCATCACCGAGAATACCGTCGCCTTCATCGTGGAACCGATACAGGGGGAAGGCGGGGTGATCGTTCCGCCAGCAGGGTATTTGCAGGCAGTGCGCGATATTTGTACCGACCATAACGTGTTGCTGATTGCCGATGAGATCCAGAGCGGATTGGGACGTTCGGGGCGTTTGTTCGCCTCTGATTGGGACGGTATCCGTCCCGACATCATCACCATCGGTAAGGCGCTCTCCGGCGGATTTTATCCGGTGTCGGCGGTGCTGACCGATGCGCCGATCATGGCGATGTTCACGCCCGGCGATCATGGCAGTACCTTCGGCGGGAACCCGCTCGGTTCGGCGGTGGCGCGAGAGGCGTTGGCGGTGTTACAGGATGAAGGCTTGATCGAGAATGCCGATAAGCAAGGCACGTACCTGATGCAACGCCTGCGCGAGATCGATAGCCCGCACGTCAAAGAGGTGCGCGGGCGCGGGTTGCTGATCGGTGTCGAATTGCACGAGAGCGCCGGTGGGGCGCGTCGTTTTTGTGAGGCGCTCAAGGAGCAGGGTTTGCTGTGCAAAGAGACGCATCACACGGTGATCCGCTTCGCGCCACCCCTGACGATCACCCGTGAAGCAATCGATTGGGCGCTGGAACGCATCACACCCGTGCTGATGATGGCGTGAAGCGTTTGGCTGTGAAAAGGCGTAGGGTAACTGTCACGTTGTTCACATGCAGACTCTTTGCTAGAATGAGCGCATGAGATACCGTTTACTCGTGCCGATTGTCCTGCTGGTCATCATCGGCGCAATCATCCCAACCACACAGGCGCAGGGCGCGACGCAAGATTTGCTCGGGCGCATCAATAATTTGCGTGCCGAACGGGGCCTGCCACCGTACACGCTCAATTCGGCATTGAGCGCCGCCGCCGCTAATCATGCTCAGTGGATGGCAAACACCGCACAGGTCAGCCATGTGCAGGATAACGGTAGTAGCCCGCGCAGTCGGGCGCAGGCGAACGGCTATAACTCACAGTGGGTGAGTGAGAATATCTACATGGGGCGCAGTATCGACACTGCGTGGAATTTCTGGATTAACTCATCCATTCATTATGCTGGCTTGACCAGCCCCAACTACCGCGATATTGGCATCGCCAGCGCACAGGGAACCGGTGGACAAGCCTTCGTGCTGGTCTTCGGCGTGCCCCCCGGCGCAAGTACCGTCACGAATAATCGCACCAGCAGTTCAGGCGATGATAGCGCCAGCAATGCGCCGCCGCCTCTGCCGATTGTGGGCTATGATGCGGTGGGCAACATTCAGTATGAGTTACAAGCCGGTGATACACTCGGACAGGTGCTGTTGTTATTCGGCTATACGTGGGATGATCTCGGCATGATGCTCGCACTCAACGAGCTATCCGACGCGGACATTCGTTCGCTGGATGTGGGGCAGGTCTTGCTCGTGCCACCACCACAGGGCACCTACACGCCCACACCCATCGCCGAAGCAGTGACTGCCGAAGTGACAGACGCGCCGGAAATCACCGAAGCGCCGATCAGTGACGAATCACAGCCTGTGCCGGAAGTCACCGAAGTAGTGAGCGAAGCGCCCGGCGAGGATACACCCGCGCCAGAAACCACGGACACGCCCGCGCCGACAGAAACGCCGACGGTCACCGCGACAGCTAGCCCTGTGCCGACATTACGCATTAACACGCAATCTGAGCCGGTGACACAGGTCGCACAGGGGGTAACCCCGCTCAGCGAGGAAGCCCGTCCACCGCGCACCGAACAAAGCCGATCAGGGCAACAACCGCCCCTGTGGTTGATCGGGGCGATTGCGGTGCAGTTGGGTGTGTTGGGGATTGCGAGTGTGGAATATTTACGCCGAATGCGTCGTTAGTCGGCGTTGGTGATCGCTTGCACAGTGGCATACAGGCGCGGCGCTTGCTCGGCGATGGCGTCGCGGTCACTGCCACACAGATCACGCAAGAACTCGATCCCACCATATTCAAAGGCCAGCACCTCCGGCTTGCGCCAGTGCCCCGTCCGCATCTGATCCGCACAATAGCCGAAGCGTTGCCAATCGGGCGCGGTGAGGGGCATGTGATCGCCAAAAGTGCCGGTTGACCACATGCCCACACCGGTCACATGACATTCGCGCAGGTGTTGCACCGGCATCGCGTTGACATAGGCCTCAAAATCTCGTTCGAGATAATCACATACCAGATAAGCGTGCGAAATATCGAGTAAGAACCCGCACCCTGTTGAAGCGATGATGGCATGAAACAGCGCCGGCTCGATGCTCTGCGCCAGTTTGCCTGTATCAGCATTGCGGGCGAAGAAGGGGCAATTCTCGATGATGACGCGCTCCGCACCGAAGGCATCCACCAGACGCTGTACCTCTATACTGAGCGTCTCTGCGAGTGCGTCTAGCTCAATATCGGCGCTGAATTGTTCCGTATTGGGGACGATGTGCGCGTTGACGAAGCGTGTCTCGGTGCGTTGGAACCAATCTTCGATTTCAGCAAAATCCCATGCTGGTGACTGTCCGATACCTATCGACAAAGGAAAATGTACATAAGACGGGCGCTGTGTCCGCGCATCAGCGACGAGATTTGGCCAGTCGGGGCACTTGTAATAATCGACCTCAATCAAGCCCGCATCGAGCAATACCGAGGCTTCGGGTGACCAGTTGATCGCAAAATCCATCATCTACTCCTCCGGCGCGGTCAGCGCGGGTGTTGGGCTAACCCCTGTTCTTGGACGGCGTTCAGTAAGCTAGTGGCGTTCTCCTCCAGCAGATCAACCTGCACATACAGGCGGTTCTCATCTTCTAATGCGCCCTCTTGCGCCAGCTTGAGCGTGTCTTCGGTATCGCGCCGTTGCCGACTGTAGCGGATATACAGCACAAAGAGGGCTGTCGCTTGATTGCGATTTTCCAGAAAGCGCCAGCCATAAACCAGAATCAGCACCATCGCGCTGAAGCCGAGTACGTTTGCCGTTGATGCGGGAACGGGCATCCACCGCATCAACAGCGGGATACCGATCAGGTTCACCATCAGCACCAGCAAGAATAAGATGCCGTAATTGTTCGCCAGACGGCTGAACAGCGCCGCCATATAGGGCTGAACTTGCTCATGGCTCGCATCGAGGACGCGCTGAGCATGTTGGGTGGGGTTTGCCATCGTGTTCTCTCTCACTTATGTCATTCGATCATGCGCCCATTGTGGTCTGATCTGCCACAGTTGACAAGGCACAGTCCTGAGTTTGTAGGGGGCACAGTGAGTGAGGCACGCGTATTTTTGTGATGAGGCACGCAGTCCGTTTTTGTTGGGAAGACTCCCTCACGTATTGCAGATGTATCCAGTGAGAGAGTCTTGTGTGCTTAAAAGCGGGGTGTTAGGGGCGTTCCGTCTCTAACAAGCGGGGGCAACGGGTAAGCTGTTGCCGATATAGGTGCCGGCTGTTGGGAGGCCCGGATAGCTCTCGAAGGTGAAGACGAAGAACTTACCCTCAAAATCGGGGCCATGGACAACAGTTAAGCCATCATCTGGAAATAGATAAACACCGTTACGGCTATCGTCCGATACCGCAAGCTGACAGAATTCTGCGATATCGTTAGCGAAGGCTTCGGCTAAGCTCTCTGCTGAGAGATACAAGCTCGGGCGTCCTACGCTGGTTTCACGATCAATGTTCCAAACGTGGATGCCCACGCCATCATCACTGTTGACGCTGTAGATCGCAATCGGTTCACATAAGGTTTGGTTCAAGCGCCCATCGTTGCAACCGAGGAACCCATTGGCTTCTGATAGGGTCACGCTGGCTGTTCCAGTTGAGCAGTCTATTTCAAAGACCAGCGTATCCTCCGCAAAGGGGAAGTCGGCGCCAGGTGTGCGCATCTCAATCTCCAACGTGACTTCTACTGCCTGTGTCAGTGGCGTGTCGAAAGCGAAGGTTGCCGTATCAGCTACTGGTGATCCTAAGGCAAATATTTCTTCATAAAATGATGGTGTGATGCTGGTACTGATGGAGAAACTCGCATCAATGTTGACCCGTATATTACTGAAGCCTGAGCCTGCATCAAATTCTGCGCTGAATGAGTTGCAATCTGCGGAAGTCAGTGCAAAACTCGGCACAGTTCCTGCTCCGGGTCCAGGTCCCGGCCCGGGGGGGCCAATCGGCTCACCTGCATCAGCAAACCCTGAAATCATAAAGAATAACAAGCCACTGATGATGATGATGCCTACATTTCGGAATTGAATCATGATATCCTCGTAATATATTGTTATGATAAGACAGCCTGATTATAAGCGCAATTGCAAATAAAGCAATTGCGGTATGATTTAAGGTATATAAAAAGTTGTCAAAGAATTAATAACACAGGCTTTTGTCTCAGCTGTGGTTGACATCGTCTATCAGGCAATGATTCCGCATCAGGCATCCTTCTTAAAAAGCTCAACCACGACATAGACAAAGACATCGGGAAGGGCACAAGTAGGTTCTTTTATTTAAAGTGGTGAAAATTTTTGCGCCTGCACAAGTCCTCATCCCCCGACCCCTAATCGATCGCATCAAAACGTAGGGGCGTGATCGATCAAGCCCGCGCAAACACGCCAGAGGATGAATCCTCTAGCTAAGAACCGCACCGCGCACTAAAGGCGCTTTTGAGTCCCTTTAGTGGACGACTCAGACATCTAGCGGGGGATTTTAATCCTGCGCAAAACCGCCCGCATCCCCCGACCCCTTCTCCCGAACGCTACGCTGGGAGAAGGGAGCAAAAAACCCTAATCGATCGCATCAAAACGTAGTAAAAACGCCAGAGGATGAATCCTCTAGCTAAGAACCGCACCGTGCACTAAAGGCGCTTTTGAGTCCCTTTAGTGGACGACTCAGACATCTAGCGGGGGATTTTAATCCTGCGCAAAACCGCCCTCATCCTCCTGCATCACACCCTGCAAAAATAAATTTCATACATCCATAGGCTACAATGGGGGCATCACGACACATAGAATGAGGAGTTATCCATGCTGAAGCACTTACTTGTTGCACTAGATGGCTCAGAACGTGCTGAACAGGCGATCCCGATTGCCATTGAAATGGCCTCATCGGCGACCCAGATCACGCTGATTCATGTTTTGCAATTACCGACCACGCCGTTCCCGATTAGTCCATCACCGCCGGCCTTGCCTCAGGAGACCGAAGACTATGCGCTATCCCGCCAACGTAAGCAAGAATCCGCGCATGAGTATTTGAAGGACATCGCGCAACGCTTCGACGGTCACAGCGATAAGATCGAACTTGCCCTGATCACAGGCGATGATTCGGCGAGTAAACTGGTTGAATTCGCCGAAAAAAATGCAGTCGATATGATCATCATCACAACACGGGGACACTCAGGTGTGAAGCGCTGGTTGCTCGGTAGCGTGACACAAGAAGTCTTGCAAGCAGCCGCTTGTCCGGTGTTGGTTGTCCCCACAAAGTGAGCGCACACAAGCCCTCATCCCCCGACCCCTTCTCCCGAACGCTATGCTGGGAGAAGGGGAGCAAAACGCGCAATCTATCGCACACACTAGAGGATGAATCCTCTAGCTAAGAACCGCACCGCGCACTAAAGGCGCTTTTGAGTCCCTTTAGTGGACGACCCAGACATCTAGCGGGGGATTTTAATCCCGCGCAAAACGCTTTGTGGTGAAAAATTTTTGCGCCTATCCATAAATCTCAACCCGCACGCACCCCGCACAGTTGCGGATTCGGCGCTGGCTCTCTACAATCAAATGATAATCTGGCGAGAGCGAATGAGGGAAAGATCATGAAGCGGTTGCTATTTTTGGTGTGGGTGTTGTGGGCGATCATCGGGCAGGTAGGTGCACAAGAAGCAGAGCCACCGTGGTCAGTCTGGGTGTATGACCGCACTCAGGCGCGAGCGATACAGGTGGATCAGGATGGCGCGGTGCTGGCAGATGTCACGTTACCAATCCCTGCCCCGTACCTTGCGTTTGACCTCGCGCCCAACCTCGCCATCGCGCCCAATGGCGAGCGCATGGCCTACGCGGTCACCGGCACCGATGCCGACGGGCAAGCCCTGAGTGCCTTCCTCGTCTATGATGTCGCCAGCGATGACGTGCTGTTCACCTATGAACCGCCCGATTACGCGCTGGCTTCGTCGCTGGATTTCAGTCGGGTGGCGTGGAACAGCACTGGCAATATCGTCGCCTTTGCCTATGCCTTCGGCGATGACCTCGAGACGCAAGCCTGGCGCATCGCCGTTTTCAACGCCATTGATGGGCGCGAACTGGCAGAACTGGACGACAAAACACCCTTCTTCAGCGCACAAGCCGAGAATCTCGCGCCCTATCTCTTGCCCGTGTTGCAATTCTACGGCGAAGCCACGCTGGGCTTCAACCTCATCCCCTACCAGACGCTCCAATTCAGCGCCGAGTTGTTCAGCTATGAGTGGGATATTATCACCGGACGGGTGATCCAGACCAACCGCGCCCCGCGCATCACGGGCGATACGCTCCAGAGCACCGGCGAGAGCATCTCACCGATCACCGATGAGCGCACCAATTACGACGACGCCAACGCGCCCTATACCAACGCGCTTCACGTTTACCGTCCAGAGCTAGGGGCGCGTGCGCCCTTCTTCGCCACCCGCACCTATGACCTGCTCAGGGCGCAATTTGTGCAAAATGGGGATCAGGTGCTGGTCACCGCCGATGATCTGCTGACCTTCGAGCGCAGTTATCTGCTGGTGAATCGCATCGGTGTTTTGCGGGGCTTGCCGGCCCTCAACGCGCTCGATGAGGCTTTCATAGGCACGCCGGAAGGCTTCGTCTATGTGGTGGATAATGCGCTCACGCCGGTCTTGATCGCTGTCGATACCCGCGATGTGGCGTTCCCTCAACGCGCCCTATGGACAGCGCCGGCGGACTCGCGCTTTGTGCCGATGTGGGCGACGCTCACCCCACAAGAGGATTACGAAGCGTGGTTGCAACTCGCCCCGCCGATCTTCCCGACACAGGTCATCGTGCCCGGCATCTCGGCACAGGGGATTGACCCCAACGACATTAACGGCAGTAATCCTAGCAACACCATCACGATCAACACAGTGGCGATCATCACCACCACCGGCGGCGATCGGCTCAACATGCGCGACAACCCCGGCTTAGATAGCACGATCATCGCACGGGTGGAGAGTGGTGCGCGGGTGGTCGTCCTTGATGGGCCGGTGCTGACCGATAGCTTCACATGGTGGCAGATTCGCTTGTCTACCGGTCAGGTGGGCTGGGTGGTGGAATCCGCTGATGGTGTGCAGACGCTCGTGCCCGGCAATTGAGCGTGCGTCCTAGCCCTCATCCCCCTACAACCGCCGTTACATGGCTAGGAGAAGGGGGAATCGCACACAATCGGGGGTTGGGGTGAGGGCAACAATCACAGACTGCTGAACATATCCCACAGGAAGCGCAAGCCCACGAATAGCAAGAACGCGCCGTAAAGCCGTTTGACAGTCAGCGTCGGCAGGCTGAGTGTCAGACGTGCCCCGAAGAAGGCACCGATCAACAACAAAATCGCAATCGGCGCGGCTGTCCAGAAGACCACATCGCCATATTGGGGCAAGATGCTCACCAAGAAATCAGGCCCCATCGGGGTGGAAGCCGGCTCGGTGTTCATGAAGGCGATCACCCCCGGCAAGCCCACCGGCAACAACAGGGCACCGAGTGAGGTCCCGTTCGCCAGCTTCTGATCGAAGCCCAGCATCGTCATCGCAAAGGGCACAATCACCACCCCGCCCCCGATGCCGAACAAGCCCGATGCCACGCCCGCCACCAGACCAATCGCCAGTGAGATCAGCAACACACGCGGGCTTTTGTCGTCAATCTCGGCATCGGTGACCACCGGTGGCGCGTCCGCAATCCCCCGCCAAGATTTATACCACTGACGCGGTGCGAGATAACGCCACGCATAGTAAATCAAGAACACGCCGTACATGCCCTTGAGCAGGTCACGCGGGACATTCAGCGCCAGATTGGCCCCGAACCAGGTCGCAACCGCCAAGCCCAGCGCGACGGCTGTCGCCGGATAAATCTTGAGCTTGCCCTTGCGGTAATATTCGAGACACCCGAACAAACCCACCGGCAATAAGAGCGCCGCCAATGATGTGCCGTTGGCGGTTGTTTGCTCAAAACCGAGGAATAACATCAGCATGGGCACGATGATCGCCCCGCCGCCAATCCCAAACATGCCGGACATCACGCCGGCTATCGCCCCGATCACTAATAAGAGTATCAATTCAAACATAATCAATCCTATGCACCCAATCAATCAGGCGCCCATTGTGCCGTATCGAACGCTAGATTGCTATCCCTCACATATGACCAACCTCGCGCACCTCATAGAAGCGCCTCTCTACGAAAGGCCGATCAGTTGAACTCCCACTCCTATAACGCTTCGCTAGAAAGAAGGGAATAGGGAACAAAAGCATAGGCAACCCCTCCTTCTAGCGTCGTAGATGTGCCTATGGGGGAGGGGAAACGGCAACGCCGTCGGGGTGGGGGTAAGAAAAACCTAGACTTCACTCACTGCCAACTTGTTCGTCCATCTGAGGCGATACCGTCTCTATCTGAAATAATCATTCTGGCGTATACTCGACATACGTTCGATAAGCATTCCTCGATAAAATCTTATGGACACACTGATTATCACAGGCATTGTGCAACACATTCTATTTACCAGCCCCGATAACGATTTCACCATCTTGAAGCTGGTGCCGGATGAGGATTACAACATCCAGAACGAAGACGGCACAACCTCAGTGGTGGGCGATATGCCCGATACGCCCCGCGTCGGCGATGCGATTGAGTGTCAGGGGTATTGGACGGAGAACCCGCGCTATGGGATGCAGTTTCGCATCACGGGTTATCGCCGTGTCGAAAAATCAGCCGAGCATGTGCCGACACCGCTCACAAGCAATGGTCAGCAGGGGATTGCCGGCGATAAGCTCAGCGGGACGATCTTGCGTATCACCTTTTACAATGAAGATAACAGCTGGGGCGTGATCAAAATCGAACCCTTCGAGGATGCCGATTATCCGCCGGAAGCCACCAGCTATGATGGCGCGATTGCTGTCGTGGGCGTGATGCCCCAACTGGTCGAGGGCGAATCCGCCGAGTTCACGGGCAAATGGGTGAACAACGAACAATACGGCAAGCAGTTCAAGTGTGAGGGCGTGGTGCCGATCTCACCGCGCAACAAACAGGGCATCATCCGCTATATTGCCGATACGGTCTTCGGCATCGGCGATGTGACTGCGACTAAGATTTTCAATCATTTTGGTGAGAGTACGCTGGATGTACTGGATAACGATCCTGAACAGGTCTATGACGTGCCCGGTCTCAAGCGCCAGCTTGCCAATAACCTGATCGATGCGTGGCGCGTCAACCGCTCCATGCGCCAGATCATGATCCACCTGCAAAGCTATGGCATCACCACCAAGACCGCGAAACGCATCTTCGACGAATACGGTAACGAGACGCTGACGATTGTTCAGCACGATCCCTATCAGCTAGCCGATGATGTGCATGGCATTGGCTTCAAGAAAGCCGATCAGATCGCGCAGGGTATGGGCATTGAAGCGGATGCGCCAGCGCGTTTGCGGGCGGGACTGGTCTACACGCTCTCGCAGATGGCGAACGACGGGCACACCTTCGCCCCGCGTAGCGTGCTGATGGAAGAAGCACGGGAGATTCTCGGCGTGGCAACGGACGACGAGAAGCTCGATTTACAATTGCGTGAGCAAATCTTAGCCCAAAAAATCTATCTCGATACACTGATTTTCCGCGATGAACACACGGTAGAAGCCGTCTATATTCCGCTATTTCACCGCGCTGAGATCGCCTGTGCGGAGAAATTACACGTGATCGCTAGCACATCCAGCCCACTCATTCGTCGTGTGGAGCAAATCAGCGATTGGGCAGCGCATCTGCAAGCACTCGCTGACGATAACGCAGTGGATTTGTCGCCGCAACAACAGGGCGCGGTGACCGGTGCGCTGTTCAGTAAGGTGAGCGTCCTCACCGGTGGGCCCGGCACCGGCAAGACAACGACGCTGCGTATGGTGATTGATGCGCTCGACGAAGAAGGCTACGATTACAAACTCGCCTCACCGACAGGACGTGCCGCCAAACGCTTGAGCGAAGCTACGGAACGTGACGCGACCACTATTCATCGCTTGCTCGGCTTCAATCCGCAGTTCGGCGGGTTCGATTATGACGAGGATAACCCGCTCGAAGCCGATGTGATCATCATTGACGAAGCCTCCATGATTGACCTCGTGCTGTTCCATCATCTGCTCAAGGCGATCAAGCCCGGCACACATCTGATGCTGGTGGGTGATATTGACCAGTTGCCGAGTGTGGGTGCGGGTAATGTGCTCAATGATGTGATCGACAGCGGGATCGCGCACGTGACGCGCCTGAACCAGATTTTCCGGCAGGATCATCATAGCCATATCATCACCAACGCCCATCGCATCAATCAGGGTCAAATGCCTTACACCGATAACGACAGCGCCGACTTCTTCTTCTTCAACATGGGCGATCCGGACGAAGCCTCTGAGATGATTGTTGATCTGGTCAGTGACCGACTGCGTAAGAAATTGGGCGATTATGACCCGATTCAAGATGTACAGGTCATCGCACCGATGTATCGTGGGGCTATCGGCGTGACACGCCTCAATGAGTTGTTACAAGCACGTCTCAACCCGGCAAACGGGCGCACCGCCGAGAAGAAATTCGGTTATAAGGTCTTTCGTGTGGGTGATAAGGTGATGCAAACCAAAAACAACTACGAAAAAGATGTGTTCAACGGCGATATTGGCATCATCCGTGCCATCGATGATGACGAGAACAGCATCGAGGTGGTGGTTGATGGACGGTTTATCAGCTATGATTACACCGATGCCGACGAACAACTGATCCACGCCTATTGCATCAGCACGCATCGCTCACAGGGCAGTGAATATCCGGCGGTGGTGATGCCCATCATGACGCAACACTATATGATGCTCCAGCGCAACCTGATCTATACGGCAATCACACGGGCGCGGAATATGGTAGTGCTGGTGGGTACCCGTCAGGCGATTGCGATGGCGGTGGATAACAACAAAGTCTCCGAGCGGTATTCGGGCTTGTTGCCGCGCCTACAACTGGGCGCACCCCGTCAGCAATCGCAACAGACGCTGTTGTGATGCGGGGGTCAACACAAACTCACGTAAAACCCTACGGCGGGGAAACGCATCTTGCCAGTTATCCTATGCCTTCGTACAATCGCAAACAATCGATAAACCGTCCACAGTTTCGAGTGACCTGTTTATGACGCTTTCCTCACCTTCCCGCGCCGTGACCCTGCGCCCCTTGCTTTATCTGGGCTTGGCGATCTTCATCGCTGGCATCTTTGGCTATAATGTGCTGGTTACCGGACGCGGTGTGAACACCATTCTGAACATCTTCTCAACGCGCTTTCTGGGGATCTTCATCGAAGCTGTGCCATTTTTGTTATTGGGCACAGTCACATCTGGCTTGATCGAATCCTTCATTCGCCCGCAAGATATTGTGCGCTGGTTGCCGAAGAATCGCCTGCTGAGTGTGATCAGTGGCACATTTTTGGGCGTGATCTTTCCAGTGTGTGAGTGTGGCGTGGTGCCAGTGGTGCGTCGCCTGTTCAAGAAAGGGTTGCCGATGTCGGTAGGGGTGGCGTTCTTGCTCGCCGCACCGTTCATGAACCCGATTGTCTTCGCCAGCACCTATATTGCGTTCGGCTTCGGCACGGTGTTCATTGCGCGTTTCGTGCTGACGGCAGTCGTCGCCATCACTGTTGGTCTGATCTTCTCGCTCAACACGCGCCCAAGCGATGTGTTACTGCCGGTCAGCTTGTTGGATAGTAGCGAGGTGGATGACATCACGCCGGCTCGCCCGACGCTAAAAACGGGTTTATCACAGGCGCTGAGCATCGCCAGCAGTGAATTCTTCGAGATGGGGCGCTTTCTGGTGATGGGTTGTGTCTTAGCCGCCGCGATGCAAACCCTCATCAACCAATCGGATTTACAGGTGATCGGTCAGGGGCCGGTCTTGAGTGTGTTGGTGATGCAAGGCTTCGCCTTCGTTCTTAGCGTGTGTAGCACCGTCGATAGCTTCCTCGCGCTGGCGTTCGTCAACACCTTCTCCATCGGTTCGATCATCGCGTTCCTGTCATTCGGCCCGATGGTGGATGTCAAAAGCACGCTGATGTTCATGGGCGTGTTCAAGAAGCGTGCGGTCTTTTACCTGATCTTATTACCTTTCTTGATGAATTTGCTCGCTGGCGTGATCATCAACATGCAACAGGGTGTCTTTTAAACATCCGGAAGGGTGCGCATTTCCTGCGTGGTACGCCTGACATCCACCTGACCGATGGCGGTCACGTTGGCGAGCGCATCCGGTTGTGTTTGTGGCAAAATCAGGGTGAAGGTTGAACCTTTGCCCGGTTCGCTCTCTACCTCAATCCGACCATGATGCCGATCGGCAACGGCTTTAGCGATCGCTAAGCCTAAGCCTGTGCCATCTTGCGTATCACGTGCCCCGACAGATCGGAAGAAACGCTCAAAAATGCGCTGATGGTTCGCTTTCGGGATGCCGATGCCCGTATCGCGCACGCTCAAGTACACTTTCTCCTCACTCGCCCACGACTGAATAGCAACCGTGCCGTTTTGGGTGTAACGGATGGCGTTGCTGATCAGGTTACTCACCACGCGGTTGATCTGTTCTGCATTCCCCTGAAAATAAAGGGTTTCTGGCGCGAGTTGGACGATCATCAGCAAGTGTTTTTCGTCAGCGAGAGGTTCTGTATCCTTGATCGCACCTTGCACAATTGCGTTGAGTTCGATGCGCGTCATCTCAATCAGGTCTTGCCCTTCAATTCGCGAGAGTGTGAACAGGTCATTGATCAGATTAGAGAGAAACATCGCCCGTTCGCGCAGTTCGTGCCGTAACTCACGCCGACGCTCATCATCTTCGATGCGATCTAACATGCTCAGTTTGAGGATCATCGCGCTAATGGGTGTTTTGAGATCGTGCGAGGCATCACGGATGAAGTTGTGCAAGATTTGCACACGTTCGCGGGTGAGGGCAAGCTCAAATTCCTGCGCGGTCAGTTTTTTGTGTTCGGTGATGTCTTCTGCTACGCCGGCATAGCGGATAATTTGCCCCTGTTCATCGGTGATCGGGAAGGCGCGTGCCCGCAAGGTTCGCAGGGATTTATCCGGGCAAACGATGCGAAATTCAGTGTGACGAGTGCTGGTCAAAAAGTGCAGGATGTCATCTTGGGTCAGGTTACGATCTTCTTCATATATAATCGTCAGCAGGTGGTTAAGATTCTGATAGAGTGGCTCAACGCTATATTTTGTGATGCGCTCATATGCTGGACTGACATAGACAAAACGTTTTTCCTCAATATCAATCAACCAGAAAATCTCTTCGATATGTTGTGTCAGTTGATTGTACACACTACGACTGATGCGTAACTCGCTCTCTAAGGTTTCCACACGCTTGGAATTATAGTAATTGGAGAGGAATAAAATACCGAGCGTACGCCGATTTTCTGGTCCCAGAAATTCCGGCAGTTTGGTGGCGAAGCGCGTCAGGTAGATGCCAATCATCGGCAACAGCAACAAGCCCATCAGCGTCTTGAGCAGGATATCGTTGGCAACATTCACCGAAAAGATCTGCGTACCCCCGAACGCGCCGACATTGTAGATCACCGTATCCGCCCACAGCGCGACGATCAACGCTATCCCCGGTGCCATCCAGCGCGGTATGACATTGACATGATTGTTGATCCCCTGATAAACGATAATCAGCAAGAGCATATCTGCCACAAAAGCGAACAATGAGGCAACCATCCCCCGAACGAATATCAAGTTAAAGACATTTGCATCCGTGAAATAGCCAGTGACAACCGCATTTTCGCTAGCAAAGCGCACGTAAATCAGGGTAAAGAGCAATGTGAAGAAGACCAGCACATTCACGCCAATGATGCCGACCACCGCAATCTGTGCCTGCCGGGTGCCGTGTACCACGTAGAGCATCAAGATAATCAACAGCGTGACCGGAATGAAGATATGACCGCCGGGACGCAAGATCACATTTGAAGGGAGCGTGATCGTCAGTAGGTTGAGTTCGATCACGTTCAGCAAACCGATGATCCCTGCTAACATGAAAAGCAAGGGCGCTAATCCGATGCGCGGGCTGTTGTAATGCAAAATAATCGCCACAAAACTAAATAAGTAGAGCTGAACAATAAAAATCAGCAGGTTGAGCATAGGTATTCCTCAACAGCGAGTCATCATTATTCCTTATTGTACGTGCAATTTGGGTTTTGCGTATAAAGGAAGCTTAGGTTTGGGGTGTGTGGGGGGATGTGCGATGGTATGTGGATAAAACACAAGACGCAAGCCAATCGCTCGCGCCCTGTGTTACTGCGTTGATCTAACTCATGGCACTCAGTCGGCTAATTGATAGACGCGCACGTAATCAACTAACATCTCTTGCGGGAATTCGGTGGTGTCATCGGGGTAGTCGGGCCAATTGCCGCCTACGGCGATGTTCATCAGTAAGAAGAAATCATGATCGTAGACCCACGTCTGGCTCTCCGATAGGTCATTGACCGACACGATACCGAACAGTTCACCATCCACATACCAGCGAATGATATAGGGATCCCATTCAATCGCGTAGACATGGAAATCATCAGCGAAGGCGCTGGTGGTGTAGCTATTGCCGATGCCATTGGCACCCGAATAGCCGGGCCCATGTACCGTGCCGTGAATGGTGTTTGGCTCGCGCCTGATGTTCTCTAAGATGTCGATCTCACCGCTTGATGGCCAACCCACTTCACGGAAGTTCGCGCCTAGCATCCAGAACGCAGGCCAGATGCCCTGACCTTCCGGAATGTTGATACGGGCTTCCACGCACCCATAGGTGAACTCGAACTTGTCTTGGGTGATGAGGCGGAGGGAATGACGAATTCTTGCCAGCCTTCGTAGTCATCGGTGATGCGGAAGAACCAGCGTTCGGCGCTATCATTGTTGAGTTCGGGGTTGCGGTTGTCGAAGATCTCTATCTTTACAATACCGCCGGTGTTGTTGCCATAGAGCGAGAATTGTAGGGCGTTGAAATCCGTCCAATCCTGACTGATCCAGTTTTCGCCATCGCTCAGGGCATGGGTGAAGCCCCCCCACGCGCCGATGTCATAACTGATCGCCAGCGCGGAGGTCATTTCGTCATCCCGTTCGATGTCTTCTAGCGCTAACTATACGTTGCCGGAAGCATCGCCCCATGTGGCGTGCCCGATGGCATTGTTGAACGCATCCACCCCGGTGAACAATTCTTCGCCTCGAAGTCGTCCATCAAGGGCGAGGCTGTCTCGTCTTCATCCTGTGCCAGCACCATCACCGTGAGCAGGCTCATGATGAGCAATAATACGATTACGGTTATACTTCGTCTCTTTAACATGCTATGTTCCTTCTAAAAATTAAGTTTTTGTCAGTTAACCAGCGTGAACCCGCGCCCACGCTGGCCTATACGGTCACTATGACGACAATCCGAACCCGAATTGCCACAAGGGTTGTTCATCCTGCGCGTGCAGATGACTCAGCGGAAGTTGTGCCATCGACTGAACCCACGTATAGGGCAATTTGCCGGTGAAGGGCACTGTGCCGAAGATCGCATCGGCGATGGCATCAGCTTCACTGCCGGGCAACCATCCGGCGATAATGGCATCACATTGATCGACGACGTGCGTGATAATCAGCGGACGCCCGCTATAGATCACCAGCACCAGCTTGTCACAGCGTGCGCGCATGTTGGCGATGAGTTCGGTATCGGCGTCGGAGATCGTCAAATCGGCGCGGTCACCTTCGCCTTCGGCATACGGCTTTTCGGCGATGACCACAATTCCGACTGCCATCTGCTCATCGAATTGACCATTGGCGCTGTATAGCACGCTATCTTCAGCGCGTTGTTGCATCCCATTCAGGAACGTTGACCCGCTCGTGATCGCACCGATACCCCCTTGCCAGTCGATTGTCCAACCACCACAGGCTAAGCCGATGTCGTCGGCAGGTTGTCCGGCAACCACGATCTGGTCCGTGGGTGCGAGGGGCAGGGTGTCCTCATTCTTGAGCAATACCAGCGATTTATGTACGGCTTCGCGGGCGATGGCGCGGTGTGCGTCGGAGCCGATTAGGTCGAGGCTCTTATCGGTGAGCGGTTTTTCGAAGATACCCAGCATGAATTTCGCCCGCAAGATACGCGCTACCGCATCATCCACCCGCGCCATGCTGATGTCACCGTTGGCAATGGCGGTTTGCATGGTCTGGATGAATTGCTTGTAGTCGAAGGGCACCATAATCATATCCAGACCGGCGTTGATCGATGCGACGACAGCTTGATAGAAATCATCGTTGATCTGGTTGACTGCCATCCAATCGGAGATGAGGAAGCCTTCAAAGCCCATCTCACCCTTGAGGACATCGGTCAACAGGTAACGATGCGCGTGCATCTTGTCCCCGTTCCAGCTGGAGAAAGATACCATGATATTCTGTGCGCCAGCATCAATCGCATCTTGATAGGGCGCGAGATGGATGTCGCGCAGTGTGGCTTCGTCGATACGGGTATCGCCCTGATCGATGCGCCAATTGGGTGATGCCGCTTGCCAGTTATTGGCGACGGTGTAGGGCATATCAGCGCGGGAATCCCACGCGGTGCCGCCATCACCCACAAAGTGCTTGACCGATGCCATCACCCACTCATCAGCGTCTGTCGAGCGTTGTAGACCGCGCACATAGGCTGCCCCTAATTGGCTGACTAGCGTGGTGTTCTCGCTGTAGCCCTCATAGGTGCGCCCCCAGCGTATATCTTGTGGCACGCTGACCGCCGGTGCGAAGTTCCAATGCACGTTGGTCGCGAGCAATTCTTGCGCGGTAGCCTGTGCAATACGCTCGACTAAGTCAGCATCGCCCGCCGCGCCTAGCCCGATATTGTGCGGGAAGATGGTTGCACCGTGTAAGTTGTTGTGCCCGTGAACTGCATCCACTCCGTAGATGATCGGAATACCGAGGCGCGTTTGCAGTGAGGCTTCGATAAATGCTTGTACCATCTTGCGCCATGCCTGCTGATTGTTGGGCGTGGGGTTACCCCCGCCCCCGCTCAGCACCGAGCCGATATGATACGCACGCACATCATCGGGTGTGATGCTGTTTTTCTCAACCTGTGTCATTTGACCGATCTTCTCATCGAGCGTCATTTGACCGAGCAAATCGTCGATGCGCGTGGCGATGGATTGTGATCGATCGCGGTAAATGGTGTGTTCTACTTGCATGTTTCCCTACTTTCAGCCCGCATTGAGCAATATATATTCCTGTGAAGGCACACCCTGTAGCGTGCGCCTTCCCGATTTTGATACAGTCTAGCGGATAAACAAGACCGCCCTCACCTCTCTTATTTATCAACCCCTGTGATCACAATCCCCTGCACGAAGATGCGCTGTGCGAAGAAGAAGATCGTCAGTGGGATAATCAGCGTGATGATTGATGCCGCTAAGATCAACTGTGGTTCACTGCTGTACAAGCCGTTGAACTCAGCCAGCCCGACGCTGATCGGTTGTGCCTGGCGGTTGCCTGCCAGATAAATCAGCGGCCCGAAGTAATCGTTCCACGCATAGAAGAAGTGGAACAACGCGGACGCGGTCAGAGCCGGTACAGCCTGCGGTAAGATCACCAGAATGAAGGTCTGGAAAGGCCCTGCGCCATCGATGGAGGCGGCTTCTTCCATCTCGCGTGGGATCGTCAGGAAGTATTGTCTTAACAAGAACACGTGATACGCATATCCGAAGAATGCCGGCACGTATAAAGGCAACCACGTTCCGCCCCAATCTAGCACGTTGATGAAGAAGGCATAAGCGGGCAACTGCGTGACCTGTGGTGGTAAGATCAAGGTCGAGATCACCAAGATGAACAAGAGGTTCTTGCCGGGGAAGCGGAAACGCGCAAAGCCGTAAGCGGTCAGTGCGGATGCCGATACCATGCCTACCATCGTAATCATCGCATAGGCGAGCGTGTTCCAGAGCAAACGCGCAAAGTCGATGAACGCCCATGCATCTGGGTAGTTACTCCATTGCACGTTGGGTTCCCATGCTTTTTCGAGTTCGCGCCAGTTGCCATCCCATTCGATGATGCCGGCTTCGGGGTTGTTGACGTTGATGAAATCGCTTGCACCGTGCCGTCTACCCTGAAGCAGTGCCCATTCTTCAACAGAGCCATCTTCCTGAGGCACGAGCAGAACATCGTAAGTTTGACCTTCATATTCAAACTGGCGTGGTGTCATTGGCAGGATCGGTGAGCCGACTTCAGCCGTTTGAGCTTTGGTCTTGAGCGATGTCACCAGTGCGTAGCCCGTGGGCATCAAGTAAACCAACAGGATCAACACAGCAATGCTGGTCACCATCAGGGCGACGATGGCATCCTGACGGCTTTGTGTGCTTTGCCCGACTTTCTTCTTGAGTACGGTGGGGGTTTCGATCTGATTTTGTGATAATGTTGTCATTAGTCTAACTCCCCACTATAGAAGACCCAGTAACGTGCGGTACCAAAGAGACCGATGGTGATGATCAGCGAGACGAGGAACATCAACCATGCTAAAGTTGCACCATAGCCCATATTCTGGAAGACGAAAGCCTGTTTGAAGAAATGTACCATGTAGAACATCGTGCGTCCTTCAGGATCGCCACTACCGCCGTTCAGCACCCACGGCACGATGAAGTATTGCAACAAGCCAATCGCGCTGAGTACGAGGTTGTAGAAGATCACCGGTAAGATCATCGGGATGGTGATTGACCACAAGCGGCGTAACCATGACGCGCCATCGACGCGGGCGGCATCGTATAGTTCTGTCGGCACGCCCTGTAGCGCGGATAAGTTAATCAGCATGGCATTACCGATGCCCCACAAGCCGATGAAGGTATAGGCAATCCACACGAGGTTAGGGCGGCTCGGATCGTTCAACCAGCGCAACCCGTTGACCCCGCGCCCGTCGATGCCCAATAACTCGCCGATGTAAAGTCCTTCGATCATGCGGTTAACCCAGCCATCACTGGGGTTTAGCACCTGCGCCCAGATCAAGGTGGCTCCGGCTCACTCATCACCTGTCGGTTCAATCGAGGTGAAATAGCGCCGGACAACATCACGCACACTGAACGGCACGTAGCCGTTATCGAGGGCGCTGTTGGCACTTTCGGCATAACTGCTGAATACCTGATTATAGGGCACGCTACTCACGCCGTCGGGATTGTCTTGAAAATCACCTTCAATGATCGGCGAATTGCTGGTCTCGCCTTCGAGTTCAACGGTGCTATCGCCGGCGCGGATATTGGGCGCATCCGGCGCGAAGACCGGCTCATAGTCGATTTCGCCCGTATCATCATCACTCCCGCCATCGGTGCTGATGTTCCCTGCTGAAGCGGGGTCTTGTGAGCGTTGCGAGGCGCTCTCGGAACCAGACCCGCCCCCCTGACCGCCTTCGTCGCTCTCGCTTTGGCCTTCACCCGGTGCGCTATCGGAAGGCACGCCTTCACTGCCCGGCGCACTCTGACCGCCCTCCTGCGGGCTGTCGACCAGCGCACCATCCTCACCCATTTGTTCGGCGTTGGGGTCTTGTCCCTGACCGGATTGCTCACCCTGTCCCGCTTGCTGTCCCTGTTGTCCTTCTGACTGTTGCCCCTGTTGCCCGTCAGCCTGTTGTCCTTCGGCGGGGGGATTATCGCCTTGCTGATCTTGCTCGCCCTCACTCATGGCGATCTCTTGTGCGCGTTCCTGTGTCTGTTGCGATGCCTGATCGAGCATATCGGCACTCTCACGGCGCTCTTGATTGCGCTGTGCGCTGGCGCTAGCCTGTTCAGATGCTTGATCGAGCGCCTGTTGTGCGCTCTGCGTTTGCCCCTGTTCGAGCGCTTCACTGGCTTGATCGAGTTGTTCAGCGAGTTCTGGTGCAATCTCGCGCAGGGCATCGGCGACGGTTTGTAAAGTCTGCGCGAGGTCTTGTTGCTCCTGTGGGCTGAATGTCCCCGCGCTCTCGCTCAAGTCGGCGAGTTCGTCGCTGAGGGCCTCACCTTGATTGCTGTTCGGGGGCGTGCCGAGTGTCTCGTTGGCGCTCTGTAGGCCGTTGTCGAAGGCTTCGGTCTCGGCGCTGAGATCGTCGGCGGTCTCGCGCAGGTCGGTTTCCAGATCGCTCATGGCGACGAAGGCTTCTTCGGCGCTGAGTTCGGGCATGTCCAGTTCATCGAGGGTATTTTCGAGTGTTTCCAGCAATGCGGAGCGTTCTTCGTCAGTGAGCGCGGTATCCAGCGCCACATCCTCGGTGATGTCGCGGGTGTTATCGGCGGAGGCATTGATCACTGCCTGTGTGTTAGGGTTGACCGCATTCTGACTGGCGTTGGTGGCGATTACGGCAAAGACCAGCACGCCGATCAAGACCAGCAGTACCACAAATGCCCCGATCCACTCCAACCAGTTGACTGTCAAGGGCAGGTGCTTGCGCGGATCCACGTTGCGGGCGACTTCGTAGGTGTTGTGTAGCTGGCGCTCCATGATCTCCGGTGCAGTTTGTATGTGCCCGTCGAGAATTTCCAGCGCAGTGGCGAACCGTTCTTGCAGATCGAATAGCCGATCAAATTGACGGGCTTCGGCTTGCCCACGCGGGCTCCATGTACCCAGACCGGTGATCAAGCTGGCGAACGTTGCGCCCATCGCCACCCCGCACACCAGCAGTAAGCGCGTCGGCGTGAGTGTTTGTAGGGTAGTCAGCACCAGCGCCACAACCATTCCCACCAAGAAGGTCGCGATTAGCACGCGGGGCAGGAACAGCACGACGCGCCGTAAGCGCCAGCGTGCCCGCCATTGATGGAGTACCTGTTCTAACTGCGTGCGTGTTTCGCTTGAGATTGCTTGATTTGCCATCGCTCATTGCTCCCTACAAACTCACTGCTTGTTGTGTTGCGTTTAATGCGTGCGACGCATGCGACGAATTGCCAGCAGTAATAAGAGCGCCGTTCCGCCCAGATAGGCAACCGTCGTGATGATCCATGGCGCAACTACCGGAATGAAGGTGTTATTCTGTAATTCGACATCCAGCAAGAAGATCGACTGATGCGCGGTGATCATCTGTTGTGTGTAATACGCCGAGGTGATCGGGTTCAGGCTTCCCCACAGCATATCCCCGTAAATGCGCAGGGCTTCGCCAAAGGTGGATGCGGCATCAATCCCTATCTGATTGACCGCCGACACGAACGCGCCCTGAAATATGACTGTCGTCAGCAGGGGCAAGCCGAACACAATCAGCACTGCGGCTACGTACACGCGCACCGTCGAGGACATGGTTTTATCCACCGTTGCCGAGAAGAACATGCCCAGCGCCCCCAGCAAGAGTGCGGTTGCCATCAACAGGATGAAGGTCACATAAACCTCGGTCTGGCTCACACCACCGAACAAGAACGCGATGCTTTGGAGCGGGATGGCGCTCAGCAATAACAGCACAATATAGCCCAATGCTGATTCCATCTTGCCGACGATGAACGCCGGTGCGGATAACAGCGTGGTCTGGAGCAGGTCGTAGGTCTTGCGCTCGCGCTCGCCGGTGATCGCGCCAGCGGTCAGGGCAGGCACAATGAAGGCGATCAGCATTAGCTCCACGCCCACCACGCCGAAGAACAACAATTGCCCCAGATTGCCAGTGATGATCACATCGCTACTGCGTAACTGGGGCAGGCGCAACAGATACAACAAGATCACGAAACTGCCCATCAGTACGAGAAAGACGGTGATAATCGCAAACGAGCGCACCCCGCGCATCCGTCCGCGCAGTTCGCGGACACTGACCGCGTTCTGATGAAAGGCACGCCAATCTTGCACCATGTAGAACAGCGCGACACCGGCAGGGATCAGCGCCAGCACCGCCGGATAAAAGCGATAGGTGAACAGGGCGAGTACGTTACTGACGAGGATCAGCGCCAGCACCGCCCACGTCCAGAACTCCTGCGCCCCCGCCGATGCCGACAGCAACAGTGCCAGCGAGACATTCGCGCCAATCAACAATAAGCCCATCAGCGCCATCTCACCGCCGGAACCCTCCCACGCCGATAAGATCCACCCGCCGAGCTGGCTCGCGCTGATGGTGTTCGTCGCTAGCAGGAGGTTGAGGATCAACAGCACCAGCGCGTTGACTATCGCGCTCCATTGCATGATTGACGCGATACGCCGTACCAGACGCTCACGCGGGGTCAACGAGGCATCGTTATCGACCCACGCTTCTTCGCCGTTATCGCCCCCGTCAATCGCATTCAGCAGGTTCTTGAACATACTTCGGGCGTATTGCATCAGGTTACTAAGCCTCTTGTCACGCGCATGAACATGTGCTCCAGATCGCGCTCCTGTTCTTGAAAGCCTAACACGGGAATTTCGGCATCGAGCAGGGCGCGGTTGAGCGCCATCACGCCCTCGTCATCGCCACTAAACTCAACGCGCACCCGTGAGCGCCCGCCACGCGGGGTCAGCAATTCGGCGGCTTGTACGTCGCGGATCGCCTGCAAAGCGCTGATAGCGAGGTTGGCGTCGTCCACATCGCGCACCGTGACGATGATCTCGCGTGTTTCGGCGAGTTGTTGCTTGAGTTCGTCGATACTGCCTTCCATGATGATCTGTCCGGCTTCGATGATGCCGATGTGGGAGCAAATATCTTCTACATCAGCGAGGATGTGCGATGAGAAGAAGATTGTCTTGCCCATGTTCGCTAGCTCGCCCAGCAATTCGCGGATTTCAACACGCGCACGCGGATCTAGCCCCGATGCCGGCTCATCGAGGATCAGCACTTGCGGATCGTGGGCGAGGGTACGCGCCAGAGAGAGCCGTTGTTTCATCCCGCGAGAGAGCTTATCCACCATATCTTCGCGCCGATGGGCGAGGTCAACCAGTTCCAGCAGATCCCCGACAAGGCGTTTGCGTTCATTTTCTGGGATATCATAGCAGGCGGCGAAGAAATCTAAGTATTCCCACACGCGCAAATCTTCGTACACGCCGAATTCATCTGGCATGTAACCGATTGCTCGCCGTACCGCCCGCCGATCTTCCAGCACGCTATGACCGGCAACGTAGGCAGTGCCGGATGTCGGGCGCGTCAGGGTAGTGAGGATGCGCATCGTCGTCGTCTTGCCTGCGCCGTTGGGCCCCACAAAGCCGTAAATTGACCCCGCCGGCACGTTGATCGACACGCCTCGCACCGCTTCAAACCCGCCAAAATTCTTCATCAAGTCCCGTGTTTCAATGATGTTATCCATTGTTCTGTATTCTGCTCCTCGCACATTGTTTGCTGTGGTATGCTCGCACTAAAAATTGCCGATCTGGATGAGACGCAATTGTAACACGCGCCCATTGGCGTTACTGCTCTGCACACGGGCATCAATTTCGACGCGCACGCGCACCGCATTATCTCGCCCGAGATAGGCTTGCGGTTGATCGAAGCGATAGTCTTCTAAGTTATTAATGCCCACGCTCTCCCACGCCTGTGTTTCCCAGTTCCAGAACGAGATCATGACCTGTCGCCCTAAGCTGGTTCCCCGATTGACCTCAAATAAGAGCGTCGAAACATCCGTCAGCACCGCGCTTTCGAGCGGACGCACAGTGAACTCTGCCCAACCGGGGTTAATCACGGTCAGATCATTAAAACTGCCGAAATATTGTCCCACTGCCACGTCGGTTAATGTCCACGTAAATTGATCAGCGCTGAGCGTGACCGTCTCGCTCGATGGTGGGGTATCGTGTTCGGTGTCTAATTCGATGATATGCATCGTGCTATCAACCGTTTGATAGGCGATGTCACTGATACGAATATCATCGGATGTATTGTCACTTGTCCAGCCGAACAAGTAGGCGCGTTCGCCGATGCCATTCGTGGCGTATTGATCACGCAGGAAAGACCGCAAGAACGCTCGCCGACGATTCATCTCCTCATCATCGAAAGTGATCTGAGCGACATCGTCACGCGGATTGGTCACCGTTGACCAGTTAAGACCGAGCAACAGACGCGCCGTGACCAGACTTTCGTTGATACCACGCCGATTAGCGAGATCTTGTGTGATGGCGTAGATGGCGCGGGTTTGAACCGGGCTAGCAATCGGTAAGAGTGTCTCATCTCTAAGGTTGATGCGCTCGAAGTCGTCGGTATCGAAGTTGAGAACATCGCCCGGCGCAAATGTGCCTTCGACGCGGTAGAAATGATTACGGGTGACGATCACCACATCTTCTAGTGTGATGTCACTATCGTTACGCACCACCCCGCGCAAGCTATGCGGGGTCGCTTGATTGATGGGTGTTGTATCTGTGCGTGGGGCATCAACCTGATAGTCGAAGTTAATTTGCCCGCTGATCGCCGGCGCATCAACAAGGCGACTGGCGCTGAAATTGGCAAAAATCCCGCCATCAATGGCAATCTCCGGCACGCTGAACGATTGTCCCTGCCGGATTTCGGTGGTGGTGCGCGAGACATTCGCCGAGAAGATGGTTTCTTCGACTAAGCCGGGCAAGATATTGAGCATGGTATTGTCCGGCGCTTCGATGGTGTAAGTCTCGCGGCGCGGGGATAGCACGCCTATCAACTGTTCTTGATGGGCAATCGGGCTATCGGCGAAAGATTGTATCGCATACAGGCGGCTGACAATCACCTCATTCCCGCGTAGGGTGAAGCCGACATTCCACGCCAGCAAGGTGAAGGTCAAAATCACCAGTGGGATCGTCACCCACGCCAGCGCCCGCCGTCGGATACGCGATAGCAGGAAGTAATTCACGGGGCCAATCAGCAAGATATAGGCGACGATGAAGGCGATCATATTGCTGACCGGTGGCAATAACTCCACCGCCGGCAAGATTGCTAAGGCTCGCACACTATCCTGTATATCGAGCCAGCCGCGTTGCCAGCCCGGTTCCGGCGATCGCGTCGCGAGTAAGTTATACCATAGATCGCTGAGGCGCTCCCAACTGCTGAGCGGTTCTTGTGTGGGGTCAACGGTCAGGTAATCTACCACACCCGTACCCCAATCACGGCTCACTAACAGTGGATCACCGTCTGTTGTGCGGATGCGTACCGCGCTCTCATCGGTGACTGTGCCGGTGGTCAGCAGGGTTTGCCCGTCCAGCGTCTCATCACTGTTCAGATACTCCGCGAACGCGCTGAGATCATCGACGGTCTGTGTACCCTGTGCGCGGAAGGGCATGAAGGGCGCATCGCTCAAGCCCGAATATGTTTGTGCCCAACCTGGCCCACCGATCACAATCAGGTGACCGCCCATCAACAACCAGGCTTCTATCGCTTGTACTTGTGCCGGTGTCAATTGATCGCTCTGCACATCGTAGACAATCAGCGTATCGAGCGCCTGCAATGCTGAGACATTGGGCGGTAGTTGTGCCACATCCCAGCGTGCCTGATGCGCTTGATAGCTCGGTTCGGTGACTGCGCCTAAGGGGATGCTGTTGGCTCCGCTCCCTGATAGCACCATGTGTAAGGTATCGCCGGCATCTAATGTGCTGATGCCAACCGCCTGTTCGGCAAAGCGCACCCCGTCTTCGTCGATCAGTTCGACAATCAGCGTGTTAGCGCGGGGTTGTGCCTGTACATAGAGGAAGACAGTCTTGTTGGAGCCGGTCGGCAAGTCAATCGGCACGCTATAGGCAGAGGTCACCGCCCGCCCGGAGGTTTCCGGACGTACAGCTAAACGTCCCACGAAGGGCGCACCGGCGTTCTCGGCTTGTATTTGTAGGGGCAACCAGTATCCCGGACGGTAAAAATTATTGTAACCGGCATCCACGCGCAAGCTGATGCCCTGCGTATCGCTGGTCTGTGCCGTGATCGGGATGCCAACACTGCTCAAGCACATCAGCACAAGTGTGAGCCATGTCAGACGGCGTATTGTCATAGAAGAACCAATCCTAATAATTTGCAATTTGTCCATATCATACGATGAGATACGGAGAGTTTAATTGACCGTATTGTATCACGGCATCATGAGGTTTCGATGGCGCGGATTGTGAAGTTCTCATCAAAGTATGAGAGAAGGGGCATGGTGTTATCCCCTCACCAGCGCGTGAGGGGATGGTGAATGGGATTGCTCAGGACGGATCCGGGATACCACGCTCACTGAAGCACGTCGCGATTTCTTCCATCGGGCGGTTGCGGTACTGAATACCGTTGCGCTCATCGACGATCACACAGCGACGCACATCGGTTTCATGCTCGGTATAGACCAGCTCCCCCCAATCAAGGCAGGATGGGCGCTGTTCGCCACCGACTTGATCGTAACAATAATAGACCAGATCGGCGTATAAGATGGCGTTACCCTCTAGTCCGCGTTCGCTGAACTGCGCGACGACGCTATCCCGATGCCCCACATTGTCTTGAATGCGCGTGACCATTGTATACACCACAAAAATAGTCACGATGCTGAGACCGACAATGGCCAGCACGGTCACATTGAAGAAGTTGGTCAACCCACCCTGTAATTTATCATCACGTCCTTCGATCTGCTTCAAGAGCTTCTCGGCTTGCGGATGAGCGCGACTCTCGCCCAATAAATAACGGGCTTTGCTATATTGCCCTTTTTTAATCAGTGCCTTGGCTTGCTCCACCCGTTCACGGAGAATGCGTTGATTCGGTTGTTGAGACATACCTCACCTTTCATAGACAAACCGATTGATACACTCTAATCATACAGGATTTTTGTGAGCAGTGCTGTAGGCATCAGATGGATTGGGTAGATGTGCCTTGAGTGGCGCAATCATGTATCGGGCTCCGGCGATACAATCGTGATTGAGGGAGAGAGACAGACGAACGTCGCCAGGGGTGAAGGGAAAGAATACGCTCACAACAACATATTCTTGCGCTCGTGCAGGGCTCGGATGACCTCACGATCGGCTTTGCCGAAGCTATAATCTGCGAGTTGATCTTCAGTGACCCACGCCCAATCGGCTACTTCGAGCGCCTGTGGTGTGTCGGCATCTCCGCTTGCTCCCAGATAACGGCACTCATAGGCATGAAGCGTGATCTTAAAATGAGTGAAGGCGTGCTTGACCTGTACGAACAAAGCCCCGACTTCGACTTCGATTGCTAGTTCTTCGCGCAGTTCACGCTGAAGGCATTCCGGCAGACTCTCGTTCGCTTCTTGTTTACCGCCGGGGAACTCCCATAAACCCCCGAGCAAGCCTTCTGCCGGACGTTGAGCGATCAACAGATGCCCTTGGTCATCACGGATCAAACCGGCGCTCACATCATAATGGGGTGGGGTGGGGCGCTTCTTCTTGAGGGGGCGCTCGGTCTGGGTACCGGCTTCGTATGCTTTACAGATCGCCTGTAGCGGACACCGCTCACAATCAGGATTTTTCGGCGTGCAGATCGTCTGCCCCAGTTCCATCAGTGCCTGGTTGTAATCGCCAGCACGCTCTGCCGGAACCAGCGATTCCGCCAGATCCCATAACATGCGCTTGACCGGCGACCGGTTGACTTGCTCGTTCAGGTCGAGCCAGCGACTGAACACACGGATCACGTTCCCATCGAGCACCGGTGCGGATTGATCGAAGGCGATGCTGGCGATTGCGCCGGCAGTATAGCGCCCGATACCCGGCAATTGGAGCAAGTCTGCTACCTGCTGAGGAAAGATACCCTCGTGTTGATCGGCGATGATTTGTGCGGTACGGTGCAAATTACGCGCACGGCTATAATAGCCCAGACCTTCCCACAACTTAAGCACCTGATCGAGGTCGGCGCGTGCTAGATCATGGATTGTCGGGAATGCCTCCAAAAAGCGATGGTAATAGGGGATCACGGTGTCAATTTGCGTCTGCTGGAGCATAATCTCTGATAGCCACACACGGTAGGCATCTGCTCCGCGCCATGGCAATTCAGCGCGGTTGGCATCGTACCACAACAGCAGGGCGCGTTGGATAAAATCGGCGTTCAAGTGCGATGACATGTACTCATAAGTCCCTTCGTCTGTGCATGTTGTGTTGCCCGCTCTCAATGCGTGAAACCATATGCCCCTGCACGCTATTTCCCGTTTATGCCTGATATGCGGTATAATGATCCGGTAGCAGGATGCGCTTCGCCGATGGCTGTTTCATTGTGCGGGAGAGCAATCATCTAATTGGTTTTGTCGCATGGCACAGCATAAGTATACAGGACACATCATGACAAACTCAAACGATCCGTTCACCATTCAGTTTACCAGTGATCGCGCTGCGCCAGCGATCAACGTGCCCGTGAATGCCGATCCACAGATTATCATACAGGCGTTTGGGCTGAGCGTACCGCGTCCGACGATTTTCATCTCTGGCGGTGCTTCGGCGATGTCCGAAGACGATATTGAGCGCACACGGGTTTTAATTGATGAGTGTGTCGCTGAATTTGCTCAGGAGAAGTCGATCACGGTCATTGATGGGGGCACAGAAGCGGGTGTGATGGATATGATCGGTGATGCGCGTCGTGATCGAGGCTACAACTTCCCATTAATTGGTGTTGCGCCCCGTCAGAAAGTCGAATATCCGGGCTTCAAAGGCGCTGATCCTGAAGCGGTATTGCAAGATGGACATTCGCATTTTGTGCTGGTGGAATCCGATGAATGGGGTGGGGAAACCAATATGATCATCACGCTGACCAAAGCGGTTGCTTCACAGAAAGCGCCGATGGTGGGCATCTTAGTCAATGGGGGCAAGATCGCTGAGCGCGAAGCCTATCTTGCCAGCGCCATCGGCGAAAACCGGATGCCTCTGATTATCATTGATGGTAGTGGACGCACTGCGGATAATATCTCCACCGCTTTCAAGACCCAACGGAGTGATAGTGCCATTATCCGCGCCATCATTCAGGGGGCAGATTTGCGCCTGACCGCGCTCCATGACGGCAAACCCGCGCTAAGACGCGAGCTAGATAAGATATTTGCCAATTGGCAAGAACCCGCTAACACAGATTGACCGTTTGACCGGTTGCGTGATGGACTGTTGATGCGCAACCCTCACAGGATAGGAACACCATGAGTGACCGCGTGTCATTGACGAGCATTGCTGAAGATATATATCAATTACGCTTACCCCTACCGTTCGCCTTGAACCATGTCAACGTCTATCTGCTACGCGGGAGCGATGGTTGGACGATTGTCGATTGTGGTATCAATTGGGAGCAGGGGCGGTTGGCATGGGAACACGCCTTCGCTGAGCTGGATATCGCCGATGCCGACATTGCAGGTATCGTATTGACGCACGTTCACCCCGATCATTTCGGGTTGGCGGGTTGGTTACAAGCCCGCGCTAGCGCCGCAGGGCGCGAGGTAGACGTGATTGTCTCGCCACGAGAGGCACAACAGACGCAAGATGTCTGGTTGGGTGCGCGTCCGGATTTTCATCTGTGGTTGGCAGATAATGGCATGTCGGCGGAGATGGCACATGCGGTCGATACGAGCATGGGTGACACACACACGATGACCTTACCACACCCGCACAAACTGATACTTCACAAGGCTGGCGAGATGATCCGACTCGGTGAACGTCATTTTATGGCGATTCACGCGCCCGGTCATAGTGATGGGCAATTGTTGTTCTATCACGCAGACGATCAACTGTTGCTCTCGGCGGATCATGTGCTGATGACGATCACACCCAATATCGGCTTGTGGGAGACCACCGATAGCAACCCGCTCGGACAATATATGGCATCCTTGCGCCGGCTGAGTGAGCTGGATGTGCGTTTAGCCCTGCCGGGGCATCGTGGTTTGATCGAAGATTGGGCGGGGCGTATTGCCGAGCTATTATTGCATCATGAGCATCGTCTGGGGCTGGTGATTGAATCGCTAGCGAATGGGTGGCACACGCCTTTTGATGTGGCACAGGCGATCTTCGAAACAGAGCGTTTTACCGCACACGAATGGCGCTTTGCAATGGCGGAGACGCTCTCGCACCTCGACTATCTGCGCATCGCTGGCAAAATCCAGCAGGATGATGACCGTCAGCTATTCAGCCTATGAAGGTAACGCCCGGATTTTTGCGATCAAGCGCGTGGTGCTGTGATCGGGCAAATAGGGGATCAAGCGCACCTCACCACCGTAACCGATGACCGTATCGTATTCGGGCAGGGTCTGCGGGGTGTAATCGCCTCCCTTGCAGTAAATGTGGGGTTGTATGGTGGCCAGGATGGTATCGGCAGTGGTATCGGCGAACAGCAACACACCATCGACGGGCGCTAGAGCTTCGAGCAAGCGAGCGCGTTCATCTGCTGGAACCAATGGACGACCTGTGCCTTTATGCTGGTGGGTGCTGGCATCGTCGTTGAGCGCTACCAGTAAGGCGTCACCACAGGCACGCGCCTTCTCCAGATAATCTAGATGACCGACGTGCAAGAGATCAAATACGCCGTTCGTGAAGACAATGCGTTTTCTCTGGTGATCGAATTGTTGCCGTAAGTGACGCGCATCATCCCATGTCATGATTGGCATCGTTCGCATCGTTCCTATCGCTTATGTCGGTGTGATACTCACCTTAGCGCGATTTTGTATAAAATGCTAGCGACGCTTTTTGATGTAGAACTGCAACATGAGTACCCCGCCCGAGAGGATCAACATCGAAGCAATGATGCCGGCGAGGAAGTAAAATTCCAGCATAAAACTGATCTGAATGGCAATCAAGCCGATGCCGGCTAAGATCAAGATTTGTTCGGTAATTTCCCACAATGCACGCATAATTTGTCCCCTCTTGATGACTAATTGTCATCTCCATAAAATCAGATCGACATGAATAGTTGCTGATGAGATTTAAAGTAGTGCATGATTAAGTTAACCCTATTGAAGCAGATTCAGCGGGGTGAGAGGGTAAAGACTGTATGAGTATCTGCTGAGTATGTGCAGATGGCATCCGATGTGGATGCCTGAGATATAGCGAAGGGGTCAGGTTACATCTGTGCCGGCGAATTGGTGATAGGCTTCTTCGGTGACGAACTCGCCGTTTTCGACGGTGCGATCAACCAGCTTGCGCGATTTATCAAAGTGCAGGGTGAACTCTGCCTGAAACGGGCAACGGGTTGCGCTTGCCACTTTGCGGATCCAATAGCCATCATAATCTTCTGTCGGCGATAGATCACTGTTGAGATTGATACGCACACGCACGATTTCATCACAGCGTTTGGGTTGCACGTAGACGTAATAGCCCCCGTCAGTGGGCTGTCCGCCCCCGAATAATTTTTTGAGAAAGTTCATGGTCGTTTATCCTCGTTTTGCGCTCATCACCATTACGATAGCGGACTCTGTACGTTTTGCAAGAGATAACCGCGTACTACTCATGATGTCGCTATCAGTTCAGCCCAATTGTGAGGCACAATCCGGTGATATAATGTGAACAAGTCACTAGCCGAGCATGAAGGATATTCACATGACACAAGCCCCACTCTATACGAGTGAGGCAGACGATCTCGAATTTGAAATACATAGTGAATTCAAGCATGAGTTTGTTGCGGACAAAGTCTATGCAATGACCGGTGCAGGCTGGAATCACAATATCATCATCCGATACAATTAGTAATCCTACGGTTATTGTGGGCCTGTTATCGCCATTAACGGCACTAACAGATCACAATGGAGATTTGGAGCATACTGGATGACGCATCACACATTACATGCGGATGAAGTGCCGATCACACAAGCAATCGTAACAGGATTGATCAATCAGCAGTTTCCGCAATGGAGCGATCTACCTCTTGAGCCATTCGCCGCGATGGGAACCGATCATGTCTTATATCGGTTAGGGGAAGATTTACTCGTTCGTTTACCCCGCCTTGTTCACACGTCAGCGCAGGTGATCAAAGAATATCAGTGGTTGCCGAAGCTCGCGATTCAGCTCCCACTCGCGATACCCTCGCCGATCGCCCTGGGACAATCAAATGAGACGTATCCTTTTCAGTGGGCTGTGTATGGTTTGCTCGCTGGAGAAGTACCCGCCGTCACGCCTTACGCAGATGATCTCTTGTTTGCTGAGCGTCTGGCACAGTTCATGAATGCCTTACAACGCATTGATACCACGGGCGCACCACAGCCGGGCGCACATAATTTTGGGCGGGGCGTGCCACTACGTGATCGTGATGCACAAACACGGCAGGCGATTCAATCTCTAGCGGGCATGATTGATACCACAGGGGCAATGGCTATCTGGGAAAACGCGCTCAACGCCCCCGTCTGGGATAAGCCACCGGTATGGATTCATGGCGATTTGCAAGCGGGTAACTTGCTGGTCGATCAGGGTAACTTGCACGCTGTGATTGACTTTGGCGGTTTAGCAATCGGTGACCCAGCCTGTGATTTGCAGGTCGCGTGGAATTTCTTGGGGCATCGTGCGCGGGCACACTTTCGGCAACTAGTCGGGCTAGATGATGCAAGCTGGTTGCGCGGAAAGGGTTGGGCGCTGTCCATTGCTGTGATTGCATTGCCGTATTACCTGAATAGCAACCCGCACCTCGTTGCCATTTCACAACGGGCTATATCAGCGTTGCTCGAAGGGGATCATTCTGGATAATTGACGTTCCCTGATGACAATCAATGCATAACCATCAACTCAACCGTCAACATTCGCGCGGGAAACCAGAAAGCGAAGAAGTTTTCGTAAATATGGGGGAAGCGATTCGCCAACCACGCGATTCCCATCAGTCGATGTGCCTTCCCGAAAACCAATGTACGCTCGGCAATCTCAAAGTGCGCTTTTGTGAACCAATTTGCCTGATCGGTATCATGCGACCAGAATCGAAACGTCTCATAGGTGAAGAAACGTGTATGTGTTGGATCGCCAAAGGCACCAACACAGGTGTAATAAGGTACCTCAATCAAGATTTTTGCGCTATTGCGACAGATACGATGTAGCTCTTCCATCACCGCATTAAGGTCATGCATGTGTTCTAACACATGATACAGGTGAATTTTATCGACGCTATTGGGTGCAAAGGGTAATCCCACACCATCAAAATTCGCTATAACGGCTACGTTGGGCAAAGCAACGATGTCTACGCCGTAGGTGTCGGGTATATGACGTTTACCGCAACCTAGATTAAGAGCAACCATAAAATCACCTTTCAGATAGTGGTTAATCAGTGCAGGATAGTGATTGTATATTGTACCCAATGGATAAACCAATTTAGTGCTTTATCCTGTCAATATGTTGATGTAGGGGCGTAGCGAAGTCTGTGCCCGTTCGGGATGACACACAGATCGTCCTATACAATGACTTATCGGAGCATTGAGTGGAATTGAGTGGATGAGGGACTAACGAACACAAAGAAAATATAGTTTACTATGACCCATATTCGGATAGTATGTTCTTCACAAGTGTAGAATTTTAGCGTCGATTCGCCCTCATGTGCTGGGCGAATCGACGCACCTGCTCAATAGAGCTTATCCACATCCAGCTGATTGATTAAGGGTTCGCCTTGCTGGAAGCGTGTCAGATTTTCGCAGAAAATATCGACAATCTTATCATTTTCGGACGCTACTGTGCTGGCGGAATGCGGACTGACAATCACATTCGGCATTGCCCATAGCGGATTATCCTGCGGTAAAGGTTCTTCCCGAAAGACATCCAGCACCGCGCCTGCCAGATGACCACGCTCTAAGGCATCGATCATCGCGGGTTCATCAATGACGACTCCTCGTGCCACGTTGATGATGACCGCTCCCTGTGGCAACAAGTTGATCTCCGTTTGTCCGATCAGGTTTTCGGTCTCCGGAGTGTGGGGTGTCGACAAGACCAGAAAATCTGTTTGCGGTAGCATCGCGTGCAGGTCATCCGTGCCATAAAGTTGATCGACGTAAGGCACTGGCTGTTGTGGA
The DNA here is from genome assembly GCA_051117475.1 of Anaerolineae bacterium. Taxonomy (GTDB): domain Bacteria; phylum Chloroflexota; class Anaerolineae; order Aggregatilineales; family Phototrophicaceae; genus JAUZRW01. Next base: position 224,155 of record JBNPEE010000001.1, read on the forward strand.
TCACGACGATTGCCAATCACGCGCATCTCAAAGGCTTTCGCCAGACGCGCTACCTCCTGACCAATCGACCCCAAGCCGATGACCGTCGCCGTTTTGCCGGTTAAATCTGTGCCACAATAGCGGTTCCAAACACGGTTTTCTTTGTCCTCAAAGAGGCGCGTGTAATTCTTGGCGAACATCAACATGCCCATCAGCGCAAATTCTGCTAAGGGGCGGGCATGGACGCCACTGGCAGTGGTGAACACCCAATCCGTCTTTTGTGCATACGCCATACGCTTGACAAATTGCCCGATACCGGCACTCGTCGCCTGAATCCAGCGCAATTTGGGGGCAAGATCGGGTAAGTCTGCGCGGTGGCTATAGTCAAAATCGAACAGCACATCTGCTTCAGCCAGCAAGGCTTGCCATTCGGCTTCTTGTTGGGTTGTGCGCGTGACCGGCGCGGTGTGATCGGCAATATAGCGCGGTTGACCCAGTAAATCCGGACGATAGATGAGGCTGATATCTGGAAATTGAGTTTCAATGCGCGTGATGTGCTGTGGTTCAAGATAACTGGCAATGATTACAGTCAAAGGCATAGGGTACTATCCTTGGGGAAGATTAATTATTTAAATGTAAGGGTTGATACACTAAAGCGAGTAGTAGCGCGAGCGTGGCTTCAAAATCAGCAACATGGATTGTCTCGAAGGGGCTATGCGTGTAGCGTGTTGGTACAGCGAGTGCCGAACTGGCAACACCTTCGCGGATCAATGCGCCGGCATCTGTGCCATAGATGCTATACGCTGCATGTTGTATGGCTATGTTTTGATCGGTAGCCACATCGATGATGTGATGGGTCAGCGGGACATCATAGCTGTACAGGTCTTTGTGGATGATGATGGGGCCTGCGCCTAATTTTGTCGCTACGTTACGCGGATCGACCCCCGGCACGTCACCTGATAGACCGGTATCAATAGCAATCGCGTAAGGCGCGTTGACTTGCCGATTGATCGACTGTGCGCCGTAAAGCCCGCTCTCCTCTTGAATAGTTGAGCTGATGTACAGATCAACGGCTAAACGATCCGGCTCAAGTTGATTGAGCAAGGCATCCATCAGCGCCAATGACACCCGATTATCCATCGCTTTACCGGTCAGGAAATCACCCCTACGATAAAAACCCGGATTCCACACAATACGATCACCAACTTTGATGCCCTTTGCCTCAACAGCCTCACGGCTGGGTAAAAAGACATCAACAAATAGATCATTCCAGTCTAGCCGTGTTTTTTGACGTTGCTCCGGTGATAAGATGTGTCCGGTCAGGGTTGCAAAAACGCCTTCTAACTGTACCCCATGACCCACCACCAGCGCCGGTTGTCCCATCGGGTTGAAGTACGATCCGCGCAAATCAGGCTGATCGCTGTTGCGTTGCCCCGAGTTGAAAAAGATAAAGCCTTCGGGCGAGATGTATTTGACTGTGAAGCCGATCTCATCACCATGGCCGACCAGCAACAATTTCTGCCCTGTACCGCCGACATGGGCGATATAATTACCAACAGGGGTAATCTCTGCTTCGGCAACCTGTGTTTGCCAGCGCTCTAACAGCAGTTGATGCACGTTGCGCTCATAGCCACCGGGGGCGGGCACATTACAGAGTTTTTCTAAAAATTCAAACATCATTTAAATCCTTAAACGTGGGTCGAGTACATCGCGCAGACCATCACCCAATAAGTTGATGGATAAGACGGTGATCATAATAGCTACACCGGGGAACGTTGTCACCCAATGAGCAGAGCGCAATGAAGCGCGTCCTTCGGCTAACATGATGCCCCATTCTGGCGTGGGGGCTTGTGCGCCCAATCCCAGAAAGCTGAGGGCGGCACCAGCGATGATCGCTCCCGCGATGCCATTGGTCGCCACGACAATGATCGGTGTGATCACGTTGGGCAAAATATGACGCAACATGATCCGTCCATGTGAGCATCCGAGCGCCCGCGCCGCCTCGATGTAATCCATCTGCTTGAGGCTGAGCGTGCTCCCGCGCACAATGCGCGTGAATGTTGGGATGGTGGAAATGCCGACGGCGATCATCACATTGGGCAAACTTTTGCCTAAAATGGCAACAATCGCAAGGGCTAACAAAATGCCTGGAAAAGCTAGCAAGACATCCATCAAGCGCATAATCACTGCATCAACCCAACTGCCAACATAGCCCGAAATGATGCCGAGTAAGGTGCCGATGGTGCTAGAGATCAAGATAGAAATCAGCCCTACTTGTACCGATAAGCGCCCACCATAAAGCACACGGGCGAACACATCGCGCCCGAAGTTATCTGTGCCGAAGATATGCTCAGCACTCGGCGGTTTGAGGCCTGTCAAGGGATCAATTATGATGGGATCGTAGGGCGTAATGAACGGGGCGAAGGTCGCCAGCAAGATGATGACGATGAGGATCACCGCACCAATCATCACATTCCAACTCTGTCGGAGGCGATGATAGAAGTTCCAGAGTGGGTGATCGACTTCATAGATTTCGATTTTGGATACGTTAGTCATAACGAATTCTAGGATCCAGATAAACGTAAATAAGGTCAATGAAGATATTGATCATCACATAAGCGGTTGCGATGAATAAGGTCGTGCCCTGTACCAGCGTAAAATCTTTATTGAGAACAGCTTGAACGTACATGCGCCCAATACCTAAGCGTGAGAAGATAGTCTCAGTCAGAACGGCACCGCCTAATAATTGCCCGAAGGTCAGCCCGATGATGGTCACCACTGGAATCAGCGCATTTCTCAGCGCGTGTTTGTAAATGACGGCGCGGTTGGCAATCCCCTTGGCGTAAGCTGTGCGTACATAATCCTGATGCAAGACATCTAGCATACTGGAACGCACCATACGCGCTAATGAGCCAGCCGATAAAAAGCCTAAGGCGAGTGCTGGCATAATGAGGTGACTTAAAGTCCCTTGCCCGACTGTGGGCAACCAGCGTAACTGAACCGATAGCAAAATAATCAAAAGCAACGACGACCAATAAACCGGCATCGAGATTCCGATGAGCGCGATCACCATCGCAATGCTGTCTATGATTGTATTGTGCTTGACTGCGGCAATCACCCCTAAACCGATGCCCACTACAATCGATAAGCCCAGGGCGGTTAACGTGAGTTCGAGCGTACTGGGCAAGCGAATCAGGATTTCATCTAACACGGGTCGCCTGCTACTGAGAGACGTTCCAAAATCACCCTGTAGCGCATTGACCATATAGTCGAAATATTGAACGTGGATGGGGCGGTTTAATCCCATACGTTCGCGGATGACTTCCAGTTGTTCGGGTGTGGATTGACGATCGCCAATGAAAATTTCAGCCGGATCACCTGGTATGAGATAGAGCATCAAGAAGACCAGCATACTCACAAAAATAACTGTTGGAATCGCTTGTATGAGTCGTTGAATGATGAATTTAACCATAATCACTTTTTTCTATACAAGATCGATTGGCGGACAATGAAAACCGCATATACGTTAACTTTCTTCATGGTGATGGGGTGGAGCAGGCTCCATGAGATCACTCATAGAGCCTACTGATTTACAGGTTAATTACTCAGTGAAGCGGCATAGAAGTTCGGCAAGTTACCCCCACCGAGGAATGTCACGCCTTCTAGCGAAGCGCTATATCCATACAGCAAGAACGGATCGACGAAGTAAACCATCACAGCATCTTCAGCGGCTAATTGTTGAACTTCGGCATAGAGAGCGGCGCGGGCTTCTGAATCGGTTTCTGCGGCGGCTTGTGCCAGTAGCGAGTCCATATCTTCGCTACGGTAACGGTTACGGTTGGTGCCTCCATCTGCATTCGATGAATCAAACAACACACGCAACCCATCAGGGTCTGTCCATGTATCCCACCAGTTTTGTGAGTTATGTTCACCGGCACGCACTGCATCGAAGTAACCGGCATTAGATGCCCCGTTCAGATTGACTTGAATACCGATACTTGTCAGATCGGCTTGAAGGTAGGTGGCCATGGCAACACCCAGTGGTGAATCAGCGCGGTACCAGTGATCAATCGCCAACGGTTCACCGTCTATTTCACGGATGCCATCGCCGTCTGTGTCCACCCAACCGGCTTCGTCGAGGATCGCGTTGGCTTGCTCAACGTCATAGGGTAGGTAATCACAGGTAGCTGGGTCATAACCGAACATGACTTTGGTCAGGGCACTACAAGCCGGTGTTCCGAAACCGTTGAACACAGTATCAATGAGACCTTGCTTGTTGCTCGCTAAGGCAATCGCACGGCGTACCTCAACTTGATCAGTCGGGAACCGTTCGACATTCATCATCAATGACCAACCGTGTCCGGGTTGCTCAATCTGTTCAACAACGAAATTCGGATCATCCGAGAGACGTTCTACATCGAGTTCAGGCACATCGTCGATAAACTGAACTTGACCGGATTCGAGCGCTGCCAGACGGGTTGCTGGTTCCTGAACGATCAGGAAGGTCAGCTGTTCGTAGTTGGCAGGGCCAGTTTGACCAAACACAACTTCTGAACCCCAATTGTAGGCTTCATTGCGTGTCAGGACAACTTCTGAACCCGGTACGTAGGATTCAAGCACGAAAGCCCCTGTACCCACAACAGTTTCCAGACCATATTCTTCGCCCAGTTCCGCAACAGCCGTTGGTGAAGTTGGGGCTAGATAGGGTGTTGACAGTGAGTTGAGGAACGGTGCATACGGGCTATCGAAACGCACGACAATCGTGAATTCATCGATAACTTCGGATTCAAGATATGGGCCGAGCAAGCTGATTGCTAGCTGTGACGCCGTTTCCGGGTCAGCGATGCGATCAAACGTGAATTTTACAGCTTCCGCGTTGAACGGTGTACCATCATGGAAGGTGACATCATCGCGTAAGGTGAAGGTATACTCGGTTGCATCGTCGTTGATTTCCCATGAGGTGGCTAAGCCGGGATGAAATTCCCCTAGCGGTTGTTGCCATACAAGCGGATCAAAAACATGCCCCATAACCACACCCACGCTTGAGAATGTTGTCACATTTGGATCAAGGGTATCCACATTGTTGCTGATCCCAAAGGTTATCTCACTCTCTTGAGCCAGCATGGTGAATGGGGTTAGGACACAAAACAATAGAACAAGCAAGACCCTAAAAATAGGATGTTTCATAAAAGATTCTCCGGACTCTACTAAAAAGCGGTTCAAAATTTGCGCGGATTACTTGACACTCATCATGTTGTTGATATAATACCGCACATAATGTCGATTGTCGACTATCGACTATCGAACAACGCTGATTATAGACAGAGGCATTTCTCTTGTCAACAAAATCACACAAAATTCTTGTTCAAATGAGTTCATTCAGTTACAGATTGTGAAGAACATGTCGCTTAAGAATCATATCAAATGGCAGTCAATTGACATCCCCGGTTTAGCGGCGGAAGGTCAGCTGTCATTGACCATCGGCACAGTGGGTTCGGGTGAGCCTACAGCGGTCATCACCGCCGGTGTACATGGAGATGAAGGCCCGTGGGGAGCGTGGGCAGTTGATCAGATGTTACAGGCAATTTCGCCTGAACAGCTGGTTGGCACGCTGCGTATTATTCCGGTAGCCAATCCGCTTGCGATGCAGGCTGATTTGCGCAATGCACCTGTTGACCAACTTGATCTCAACCGCGCTTTTCCGGGCGATGCTGAGGGATCTTACACCGAACGGGTCGCTCATGCGATAGTGACACACGCCCTTGATGATGCCGATTACGTCATCGACTTACATGGCGGGGGCAGTTGGTGTGTGAATGCGTTCGTCTTTGAGATGGCGGATAGCAAAATGCTATCGGACGCGTTTGATGCGCCATTCGTGGTGCGCGCACCCGACCGCACTGTCACCTTGACGGGCTATGCCAAATCACAGGGGGCGCAGGTCTGTGCGGTTGAGATGGGCGGACGGTCGGCGTACGAGGGTAGTTGGTCAAATCGCATCGCACAGGGCTTGATGCGTGCGCTGGTCAATGCGGGTGTGGTGCAAGGCTTAGCTACCCCCCCTAAAACGACCGAAGCAATCCCGCTTGGCAAGAGTCAGGTGTTGCGTCCACAGGCGGGTGGCATATTTGTCCCTGTACTGGGTGCAGACAGGGTTGGTCAGATTGTTGCAGAAGGCACTCAACTGGGATATGTGATGCATCCGGTGACCCATACGGTGCTGGAGACATTCGTTGCTCCCTTTGCTGAGACGGCCATCATGTTGTTGCGCCCTTATCTATGCCGTATTGAAGGTGGCGCGATGACTTACGTCGTGGCTTCTCCGCAGGTTGATTGAGTTTATATTTCGATAATTTTTAAGGAAAAATCATGGCTGAAAAATTACGTGTTGGTGTTATTGGAGCGGGTCGGTGGTCTGCAAGTGCTCACTTACCCGGTTACGCCCGTTCACCGTTGTGTGAAGTCGTGGCAATCTGTGATATGAACGAAGATCTAGCGAAACAACGCGCCCAGGAATTCGATATTCCTCACGTTTACACCGATTATCAGGCAATGTTAGCCAGAGAAGATATTGATGTGATTGATGTCTGCACACGGGGCACAGCGCATGAGCGCGATAATCATGAGATACTCGCCTTTGCCGCGCTGGAAGCGGGTAAGCATTGCCTGTGCGAAAAACCTGTTGCACATGATTACCGTAATACATGGAAAGCGCATGAACTGGCTGTATCCAAAGGCTTGAAGACTAAAGTGGGTCTCACGTTCCGCTATGCACCGGCTATGATGTACATGAATGATCTCATCAAAGAAGGATTCATCGGCACGCCCTTTATCTTCAATGGCTATGAGCAAAATTCACAGTTCATCAGCCCGACTGAGCCAGTCACCAAGCAAGACTTGATGCCGGAGACACATCAAGAGGAAATACGGGTATCTTCGTTAGAAGGCTATGGTGCGCCGATTATCGACCTCAGCTTGCTGTTCATGGATAGCACTCTCAAAAGTGTAGTCGGCACGTTGAAGAACTTTGTGCCATACCGCACCAATATGGACGGTCAGCAAGTGCGTACCAACATTGACGATGGCGATATTTACATCGGCGAATATGAGAATGGTGCGATCTGTTCGATCCAATCCAGTTATGTGACTGTCGGTAATTATCCGGGGCTTGAGGGGCGGGCTTACGGTTCCGAAGGGGCGCTCATCTGTCGTCTAGTCGAAGAATTCGGCGAATGCCAGACCTTACATCAAGCGAAACCGGATGCCGTTGAATTCATACCGGTAGAGATTCCCGATCATTATTTCCCACATGGCTATCAAGCGGGTGAACCGTGGCCATCGCTGTTCTATGCCAATCTCGTTCACAACTTCATGGAAGAAATTGTGAATGGTGGGGATGACAATCAGGGCAACTTTGCACAGAGTGCGCGGGTACAAGAAATCATCAACGCGGTTGAAAAATCATACCGTGAACGTCGTTGGGTTGATTTGCCACTGGCATAACTCTCGGCGCTCATTCCGGGGAGAGCAGGTGATCTGCTCTCATGCGCTCACTGCGGTTTTATTTGTTGCTGTCATTGCTATGTGGTTCTCCGTAAGCATCTTCATCCCATACATCAACGATGAAATCGCTTGCGGTCATGATGTGGTTATCGATCAACTCGGTCGCTAATTCTAAGTTTTTTGCTTCGACGGCATCGATGATCGGAACATGGCTCAACGCCATCTCTTGTAAGTCTTTGCGGCGCATATCGCGCAGTGCTAGCACTTGTTTGACCCGTTGCGAGACCGTGTTCCACATCGAAATCAGTAGTTTATGATGGCTTAAAGTGATCAGGGTATCATGAAATTGATGATCATAGTGGCTCACCTGTTGCGCGTCATTGGTTTTGGCGGCTTGTAGCATTTCATCACAACATACTCTGAGGAGCGTGAGATCAGCAGGTGGAGCATTCGCGATGATGCGCTTGCCCGCGAAAGATTCCAGTGAACTGCGCAAACTATAAAGCTCCTCTATATCTTCGCGTGTGAGTCGACGGACTGTTGTTTTATGGTAAGGAATGACTTCAATCAACCCTTCCGTGTTCAGTATCTGTAATGCTTCACGAATGGGGGCACGACTGACACCCAGTTGCTCAGCAATTGTCGCTTCGACGATTGTTTGGCCTGGCTTGAGTGTCGCGGTGAGGATTGATTCGCGCAATACATCCGCGATGCGTTCACGTAAGGGCTTATTATCTATTTGATTGAGTGGACTCTTATCAGTAACCATATTTACCATTCTATATTTTAGTTATAATTACCAAAGAAAATTGTCGACAATCGACAATTTTAAGTATAATAATAAGTGTTTTGTACTGTCAAGCTATCTAATTCTATTATAGATCTGGCATACCAGCATCGCCAAATTACGTGAGGACGATATTCATAATGTTAAAATCTATGGCAGGTATTTATAACATACTGGCAACTCCGTTTCATGATGATCGCTCGTTGGATGAAGCGGGCTTGAGGCAATTGGTCGCTTTTCAGATGGCGCTGGGTGCGCACGGTTTGACAATCTTAGGTGTGCTGGGTGAAGCCGCTAAGTTGAGCGTACCAGAACGAGCGCGTGTGTTGGAGATTGTGATGGCGGTTGTCGACGGAAGTATTCCGATCGTTGTCGGAACCAGCCATCCTGATCAGGCAACCTGCATTGAACTGAGCCAGCAGGCTTTTGCAGCTGGTGCGCAAGGGGTGATGATCGCTCCGCCGCGCCTCACAAATCCCACTGATGCGATCATCTTTGATTATTACAAGACGATTGCCAGCGAGATTGATGGCGTCATTGTGGTGCAAGACTTCCCCCCGATTAACGGTGTGATCATGTCTGCGGAACTTATCGGGCGTATTACAGCAGATATTCCACAGGCTAAATGTTTGAAGCTGGAAGATCCACCATTGATGGAGAAGATCAGCGCCATCCGGCAATATAGCGACGATATGTTGATCTTCGGTGGCTTGGGCGGTATGTTCTTGTTGGAAGAATTAGGGCGCGGGGCATCGGGGACGATGACGGGTTTTGCATTCACTGAAATCTTAGTTGCCATTTATCAGGCGTTCGGAGCCGGTCAAGTGGATGTAGCAACGCGCATCTTCGATCATTACTTGCCACTGATCCGTTTCGAGAATCAACCGGTCATCAACCTGACGATTCGCAAGGCGCTGTTACATCGGCGGGGAGCGATGCCCCACCCTCATTTACGGGAGCCATACGCACCGATCGATGCGGGCACACAGTCCGAGATGGATAGCGTGCTGCGTCGGGTTGGGATTGATGATCCCACCCAAAAGATAACATTCGATAATTTTTATGCATAGGGAGTTATACAGATGGATTTAGGATTACAGAATAAAGTGGCGATGGTTGCCGCAGCAAGTAAAGGATTAGGCTATGGTGTCGCTCAAGCCCTCGGAGCAGATGGAGCGCACTTGTCCATATGTAGCCGTACACAGGCGGATATTGAAGCCGCGGCTCAGAGTTTGACCCAAGCAACCGGCGCAGAGACGCTGGCGCAGGTATGCGATGTGACACAACTTGAACATATCGACGCATGGGTGAATGCCACTGTCGAACGCTGGGGGCGGATTGATGCGCTACTGGTCAATGCAGGGGGGCCACCTGCCGGCTATTTCAAAGAACTGACTGACGCACAGTGGCAAGCGGCATTTGAACTCACGCTGATGAGTACGGTACGGTTGATCCGCGCGGCGTTGCCCCATATGCCTTCGGGTAGTGCCATTTTGACTGTCACATCGTCTTCGATCCGTGAGCCGATTGAGCGTCTGGCTTTATCGACTGTCATGCGTTCCGGCGTGGCGGGTCTGGTCAAGACGCTGGCTGATGAACTGGCTCCGGATGGGATTCGCGTCAATAATTTGATGCCGGGACGTATTGACACTGACCGGGTTGCACAGCTCGATGAATCTGCCGCGAAGAAAAAAGGCTTGTCCGTTGCAGAGGTTCGTCAACAATCTGAGGCGTCAATCCCCCTCAAACGACTGGGTACCATCGCTGAGTTCGGGCGAGCCGGTGCTTTCTTATTATCTCCCGCCGCCAGTTATATTACCGGTGACTCCTTGCGCGTCGATGGCGGTAAGATGCGATCCATATAGGACATATGATGTTCAATCACACACTCGATAGTCTCAACGAATCATTCACCATCGCTTTTGCTGACCGTGTACGCCGCTTAAAGGCGCAGGGCGTGCCGGTCATTGGTTTGCAAACTGGCGACCCTGATTTCCAAACACCGGCACCGATCATCGAAGCCGCGAATCGTGCCATGCTGGCAGGCGAAACGCATTACAGCAATAGTCGCGGTCTGGATGAGTTACGGCAGGCGATCAGCGCTCATATCGAACGGCGCTATGCCGTGGCTTACGATGCCGAACGCGAGATACTGGTCACACATGGGGCTGTGCATGGCTATCACTGTGCCCTGCACGCCCTGCTCAATCGCGGTGATGAAGTCTTGATTGCCGATCCATCCTGGCAAACGCACGCCAATATGGTGCGTTTGCTGGGTGGTGTACCAATACGGATCACAACCCGTGCAGACGCACAATTTTTACCAGATATTGCTGATTTTGAAGCGGCGATCACCGCCAAAACCCGCGCTATTATCATCAATTATCCCAATAATCCAACCGGTGTATTACCGGAGCGCGATTTCTTCACGCGCTTGAATCAGCTTGCTATCGCGCATCACTTATTCGTAGTGAGCGATGAAGTCTATGATCGGTTGGTATACGAAGGGCATGAACACACCTGTTTCGCTTCATTGCCGGATGCCAAAGCGCACACCATCGTCATCAACAGCTTCTCGAAAAGTTATGCGATGACTGGCTGGCGGGTGGGCTATGTGCTTGCGCCGGATTGGCTGATTGAGCAGATGCTCAAGGTCAGTCAACACACGATCACCAACCTCGCGCCGTTCATCCAGCGCGGGGCGTTGACTGCGCTCACAGATACTGACGTCGCGCAGACTGTCGAACACATGTTGACCAGCTATGCGCGACGGCGGACGCTGGTCATGAACTTATCCGATAATTTCCCTGATGGCTTACGCTTCACAGCACCTGCCGGAGCATTTTACTTCTTCATCGATGCGCGTTCTCTGGGATTGTCATCAGTTGAACTCTCGGAGCGTATCTTGACGGAAGCGCATGTCGCGCTGGTGCCCGGCTCGGTCTACGGTGATTTTGGTGAGGGCTATTTGCGCATGACCATCGCCGCCTCTGAGGACGAGATCGCGCAGGGGATGCAATCGCTTTCAGACTGGCTTGCGCGTTTTTAGCCATGAGAGGACGTCTGGTTGCCCTCAATGATTGGGATGATCAGACGAGCGCGTTTTCATGTGGCTTGCGCCCGAACGGCATGCGCTCGGTTTACAAACTGGATGGGGCAGGGCGCTTGCGCGAATTACGTCATGAGAATAGCAAACGCGAGACCTTAGCGGCTTTCCGTTATACCGTCGATGGGCGGGGTAATCGGACACAGGTACAGGAACTGTATCTTGAACCCGCTGCGAGTGTGGTGAGTGATATCATTCAACACAACGATTCTGAAGTGCTGTATACTGGTACATGGGTCAATGACACGGGCTTCCACACAAGTAGTGAGTGGACAGCGCGTCTGGCATTGCTCTTTGTCGGTGATGAGAATGTAGAACTTGTGATGGGTGAAGGACCGGATCACAGCATCTTTGATATTTATATTGACGGCACACTGTATCAGAGTGTCGATGCCTATGCGGCGTCAGCTAGCAGTCGCACGATAGATATCGCTGTCCGCGGTGATGGCTTCCATGCTTTAGAAATTCGTAATCGGCATGCCAAAAACAAACAGAGTAGCGGCTACACAGTGCGCTTCCAAGCCTTGAGCACGGATACCGCGCTGACCTGGGACGTGATCAACTACAACTATGACTCACTCTCGCGACTGCTCCAAGCCGACTATCACTTCGGCGATACGGTCTACAATTACGGCTACGATGTGGCTGGTAATCTGGTCAATTACGATGGTGTGACGCGTACCTATAATGCCGCCAACCAGATGACCAATGACGGCACAAATACGCTGACCTATGATAACAATGGCAACCTGCGAACTGTTGGGTCTTATATCTACACAAGGGATAGGGCAAACCGCTTGCTGAGTGTTGGTAACCATAGCTATGTATGTCTATGACGGCTTAGGGAACCGAATCCAACAGACGGTATCTTCAGTTGTGACCGATTATCTCAATGACCTGCAACCGGGTTTGACCAAGTTGCTCAAACAGGATGATGGCACAAATGTTGAGCAATTTGTCCATGCGCCACGAGGAATCCATGCTGTTGATGATGGTACGGATTGGAACTTCTACGCTCAGGATGGCTTAGATTCGGTGCGTGCTGTGGTCGATGAAATGGCTGTGGTGCAGAGTTCGATGAGCTATGACCCTTATGGCAATCCGATGGCTGCTTATGGTGCAGGCTTTGGTTTCACAGGTGAACAGACTGATGAGGATGGTCAGATTTATCTTCGCAAACGTTACTATAACCCCACATTAGGAAACTTTATCAAGCGCGATCCGCTTGCAACACCTAATCGCTACGCCTATGTATCGGGGAATCCTGTCAACAATGTGGATCCCTCCGGTCTATTGGATTGGTGTACTGGCAATGTTGAACCTGGCGACACATTGGGCACAACAATTTATAGTACGCTCGTATACAATGGGGCAAATTCTTACGGAGCGACGGTGGAAGAAAGATTCCATAACGTCTTAACGGATCTTTCGCAACAGCTGAGAAACAACAATCACCCACTTTACAGAGAGAACGTGGGCAACTACGGGATTATATACAATGCGGGTCAGCAACTATACCCGACGATTACAAATATCCCTCTAAGTAACCAAATGAGAAGCGCGGTTGGCATTTCTTGCTCTACTATACCAGACATAGATTGCCCACCTGATACTTTGAATGTAACAGGAACAGGAAATACGACTACACAAGCAACAACGTGTTGTGGTCCAGATGTGACCGAGTGGATTCACAGAGAACTAGAAATTCACATGGCATATGCACAAACCTCAGATCTGAGGGCAAGATGGAATCCAGCTGCCAGCCTTGAAGCCCTTACCAGGTTATCGATCTACGGCTTAGCGGTCGATTATGGTGCTGTTAACTACAGAGGTTTAGCGGAGATAAGTGCCCAAGTCGAAGGATTGGATATTAGTTCGGAAAATATGTCCAATTCCTGTCAAGGTGTCATAAGTGTTTGTGGTCGCTGTCAAAACTCTACAGATTTCGGCAACTTTATCTTAGGGGCAGCTATTCATAGTGCGGGCTGGCCAGCTCAAATTGCTGCTGCATCGGGACCAATATTCAACACCCTCAGCGGTGACACAAGTTCGGGTGCAGATAATGCTGGTGTAAACATTGGATATCAATTTGGTCAAAATGGTTTATTCAATGCAACATATGATCGTCAAGGCTTCTGTGATTCACTATTGTCGATGGGAGATTCTTGGTTGGACACGGTGCGAAGCGACTGTGCTAACTTGCAACCATGCTCTAGCAGTAATTTGAATTGTGCACCAAATTCAACAGCTCACTGGAATACATTTGTATCAAACAGTTTAGGTAATTCCGAAGGATTCGCCACCCCGTTTGACTGGGCACTTGAACTTGGATTTGATGCAGCCGCAGCCGCTCTTGAATTTCTCAATAGTTTGGTTCAGTAGTCTCAATTCATGCGGACGGATACTAAATATCCGTCCGCAGTATTTTAGATAATTTAGGAGATGACATAGTGAAGAATTACCTAAAAGCCAGATTTGCAATCTTGTGCATATTCGGTTGCCTATTGATAACGGGTTGTAGCGCATTGTCGGAAGCAATCGCAGAGAATAAAGAGGTTTGTGATTCTGACGGCGACGTATTTGTTGCACTATCCACAAACTATGGTGAGTGGACTGAATATTTTGAAGATTTAAGCTTATCGTCGGATAATGGGATAACAATCAATTTGGGAAACGATCTCTATGTCGTGCGGTCTCTATACCAAACACCTGAAGGGTTGCCCATCTTATCAATAATCACGTGGGATACTTATCCTGTGACATTTTTGGGCAATGCAGGTTACTTATATGTTCCTGATGATGACTTGTCCTTCTTCCCAACTGAATTTCAAACTGAGCAAATGAGTCCGAATATTTATTGTTATTTTGATCCAGATGCTCGCGGCAACGATTGAAGATATGTTGCGGTGTACTAAAACAATCTGGTTCAGGACATAGATGTGTCCTGTCGTCCCGATGGACCAAACCGATAGGACAGACCGCACTGTAAGACAGTGCGCTGGTGTGCCGTGTGGTCGCGGTGCACCATACCCACGCGCCACGCGCGTGCGAGCTGTTTTAGCTCGCTCCGGTTGCGACCCCTAATATTCACAGCCACAATAACAG
>JBNPEE010000037.1:0-6931 GCA_051117475.1 Anaerolineae bacterium
GGATGTCTACTCTGGTAGTAATCAGGTGACCTTCGATGTGCCGTCGGAAGCCACCTCTGAACTCGATTAGATCGACGTATACTTCAACGGACATATTAACAGTCAGATAGTGTTGGATTGGGTGTATGATAACATCCTTGAGCCACAGCAGATCGTCATTAGCGGATGTAGCGCCGGTGGTTACGGTGCGGTCACCCACGCCCCATATATTATGGAGAACTATGCCGGTGTGCCCGCCGCCATGATAGCAGATTCATCACACGGTGTGTTGCCCCCTAGCTGGGGTGGCTTGCTGACATGGGGCACGCTCGATAACTTGCCCGCTTTCATCCCGGAGATGGCAGCAGTCACCGTCGACGAGTATGACACTACGCTACAAATTGAACTGAGTGCGTCATACTTCCCCGATAATCAGTTTGCACAGTTCAACTCATACTTAGATGGCGTACAGATTGGTTTTTATGGGCGTATCTTAGGTCAAGAACTCAGCACCGAAGAAGAATTCGTGGCGCTTGGCTCGCAATGGAGCGCAGCTTTGTTGACCAACATCCGTCGCTTGTCGATGCTCGAGAACTTCAACAATTATACTGCTGGCGGTTTTCAGCATTGTGTAGTCAATTCTGATCTGTTCTATGCCTACGATCAGAACGGGGTGAACTTTGCTGACTGGTTCGCTGATGTGGTTGAGCGCAGTGCATCGAATGTCAGTTGTAGCATTCTTGCTGGCGAGTGCTTCGTCTCACCGCTTGAAGAAAACTAAGTCTTGCTTTTGAGGAGTCGTTCTTGCCGGGACGGAGCGCTGTCTCCGTCCGCCTGATTATACTCATTTTCTTTATAGATGAGGTTATAGAGTACGTATCGCACAAAATTGCAATCTCCCTTGCCTGATTCACTTTGCCACCCATCACACTTATCGGTATACTAAATACAAATCATACTCATAGCATGTGGTGGACAAGAATGGCTGAACTCCCTCTCGACTTAAAAAAGCTGGAAACCGTGCGCGGTGCCTTCGAGATTCTCAAATACCTGCACGCCCGTCCCGATAACGCCGCAGATGGCGATAACATCATGGATGATCTTGATCTCAGCAACCGGCGTTTTGACAAAGCCAAACGCCGTTTGGTCACGCGCAACTATATTCAGATGCGCAGTGATTACACTTATGAACTCACCCGCAAAGGCTTAGAGAGTGCCGAGGCATTGATCGAATTTGACCGCAACACCGATGATGAGGATGATGAGGAAGGCATCACGCGCCAACTGGCTGTTGTGGTTCCACGTAACTTTGTCTACGGGCACACATCTTCGCTCAAAATTGGCATTGCACCGCACCCTGATGTCACGCAACGCACAGATTTGATCGTGCGTGTCACGCCCACACACGCGCAATTGGGCGACTATAACGAGATGGCGACACTCGATGGAAACGCTCTGATCCTCGAAACAACCATCACCCCCGAAGCCTATACTAAAGCCCGCATCAAGGTTGAGGTCTATCAAATGGAGAACGATACTTTCGCCGATTTAGGGGGGTTGTATCTCGATGTCGTTGTGGTGGAATCGGGCGATAGTGGCGATGATTTTGCCTATACCACGGATTTAAACTTTGTGTCATGAGCATCAGAACAGGTGATGGGATCGCAATCCCGTCACCCACTTGCACGTCTTAGAAAAGTTTCTCAAAGCACATCACCTGCGCTCTGCCCAAATCCAGCACACCACGTTCTTGATAGCCATTCTTACGATAGAAGGTCTTGAGGCGCGGGTGTGTGTTTACTGCATCAAAGCGCACCTGCGGAAAACCACGTTCCTGCACCATACGATCTACATGTGCCATACACCACGATCCGATCCCTTTCTGTTGATGAGATGGCAAAAGCGCAAATGCGCTAAAATACATGCTCTCCAGATCAAGCCGTGACCAATATGCGGACATATCCTCCGGGTAGTACGGTTCGGGCTGGGTGCTGATATTGAAGGTGCCCACTAACAAACTACCTTCATAAATCCCGAAGACCTCTTTACCTTCAAAATGTGCGATGAAACGGTCACTCGGTGGGAATGGGTGCCAGTGTGATAGTCCCCACACACGGTGCATATGCTCCCCTGCTAATGCCATGATGCCATAGAGCGCTTGATACTGGCTCTCATCAGCAACCTGTAACGATCGTGTCATATGGTGGTATCTTTCTGTGTTGTCGGTCATTCTTTCAGGGGTGCTTTAAAGTGAATTAGCACGTCATCGAGTGATTTTTTGCGAATATCAGGAACCTGTGCATCCTCTGCGGGATAACCCACGGTTAAGATCATCATCGCCCGTTCGTTTGGGGGACGTTGCAACAGGTCACTGAGGAATTTCATCGGGCTAGGCGTATGCGTCAGAGTAGCTAAGCCAGCTTGATGCAGGCTTGCAATCAGTAAACCTGTCGCGATGCCTACCGATTCATCGACATAATAATGTTTGATCTTGTGCCCGTCATCGGTCAAACCATATGCCTGTCGGAAGATCACAATCAGATAGGGTGCATCTTCCAGATGAGGCTTGCGCCAATCTGTGCCGAGTGGCGCGAGTGCGTCTAGCCATTCCTGACTCATGCGGTGAGCATAACTCTCGCGTTCTTCGGCTTCAGCCGCTTGCCGAATTTGCTTCTTCAGGTCGGGGTCGCTGACGACGACGAACGTCCACGGTTGCTGATTGGCTCCTGATGGTGCGCTGTTGGCGGTTTCGATAGCATTACGGATCAATTCAAATGGGACAGCTTGTGTGGCATAATCGCGCACGGTGCGTCGTGTTTTCATGCGCTTTAAAAAAGTCTCGGAGCGTAACCGTTGCTCGTCAGGGGGCAAGCGTTCAAATGCTAGTTTGATGAATGTACCGTCACCGCTCATCGGCGTGGCTCCTCATCATAATTCTGCGTGGGCACCCAACCGAAAGGCATTTCGTCATCCAGACCGGTCAATGGTGTGCCCGTATCATCGAGCATGGCGAAAGGTTTCATATTAGGTAGCTGTCCTTGTAATTCTTCGCGTTTGTTCAGTTGCCGTAAGTGACGCGCATAATAAATGCGTGTTTGTTCCGGCGGATTTTTGGCAATACGGGCGATACCGCGTGCCATCACATCAAGAGGCATCGGTGCAATGCGTCCGAGCGATGACCATGATAAAGGCGGTATATTGCCGAGTGCTGTCACAATGCGATAAAAGAGCGGGCGGTTGGTTCCGCGAATATAGGTGATGGGTGCGCGGATGATCGAAGTTTTGAGACCAATTCGGCGCACATAGTGTTCGGCTTCGCGCTTTGCTCTCACATACTGTGTATTGACCCACGGCGCACTGACTGCACTCAGCAATATGAAATGTTGTACACCATCACTGACACACATCGTCATGCTGTTGCGTGCCGATACCACATTCAGGCGTTGAAAGGTCAAACCATGTGCGGGATCATCGACCATGCTCCCCACCGCATGAACCACTGTACCATGACCGCGTGCGCGTCCTTTGAGCGATGCTGAATCCCACACATCCGCCACTGACCAGCGCACCCGTGATTCCAGCAAACCGAGTCGTTTTTCGTTGCCTTCGCGGATGATGAGCGATACATCGATCCCTTCAGCTAATAATGCTGAAGCGATGTTAATCCCCAAATATGTGCCACCACCCACAATTAGCACCCGATTTTGCTTATTCACTGCCATAATCTGGACACTCTTATCACCCTCGCGTCATTGGGTGGCATTGTACCGTTCAACAGGGGTAAATCGCAAGCGGTTATCAGCTCTTGGGTCTACGAACAAGTTGTCAGAAGGTGAGACGCTCATTTTCTTGCCTCACCTGTCGTTAAAATCCGCAATAGATCGATGAGTCAGCATAATTGTATGATGAAAAGCGCTACCACGAAGACCGCAAAGAAGCGCAAAATCTGATTCTTTTCTTCGTGTTTTTCGTGATCTTTGTGGTGAAAAATTTGTTGCGTCTCAGTCTGTAATCAGGAGTGAGTGTACAGACACATTGTGCAGGTTAAATTGACAAGTCTTTCGTCGTCCCCAGCTCTTCAATGGGAGGGTAGATGCACCTAGGAAGATCGACGGCTCAGGTGTGAAACTCGCATCTCAGTCTTAAGTGAGTGCATCCCTTTCTTTGAAGCCCGTGTAAACATGGCTCATATAGGCAAAATGCTGGCGTGGCATGAGATTCATCACCTGAATCTCAGTGCCCCCTGATAGATGAAGGCTCTCTTGAATTACATGCTGTTTGATAGGTTGGAAGTTCCAGCGTAGACTCAGAAAGCGAGTGATCGGGCATAGGCGCGTTGTGATCATCACAAAGGTACTTCCTGGTTTGAGTACGCGCAACAATTCGGTCAAACCTTGTTCAGGGTTTGGCAAATGTTCAACCACATGCGCACACATGACCAGATCAAAGCTCTCACTTGTGTAAGGCAACCGGGCTAAACTGGCTTGATGAAAATCCCCTGAATGCTTGAGATTAGCTTGCGCTGACCCTAGCATTTTCTGTGAAATATCAATACCAAACCACGACAAATCAGGGCGCTTGCGTGCTAGTGCTACGCTGAGTTCACCGCTACCAATACCCGCATCTAAAACCTTTGCACCGGATGCAATTTGATCCAACATGCCGTCTTCTAATAAGCGCTGAAATAACAGGTCGTAGGCTTGTATATACCCCATACGGTCAATCGCATAGCTCCAACGATGCGCCGACTGATCATATAGACGTGCTAAATGATCCTCATTTAAGAAAACACGCTCGATAGACACGCGCCAATTCAAAATTTTGATGTGCATGTTGCCCTCCTGATACGCATAATTTACTTGCTCAGGCAAGTTTATTTCAAAATTTTATGCAAGATTATCTTCAATGCGGTGCAAAATATCAACGAGTATATCCAATTCAGCGGGTGTGATGCCGTCAAAAATTGTTTCTCGAACATCAATGATGATTGGGAATAGCTTCACCATCAATAATCGTCCCTGTGCCGTCAAGGAGACAAGGCGACGTCGTTTATCTTGCTCATCAACCACACGCATTAGATAACCTTTTTCTTCTAATGCGGTAACCTGCCGGGTGATATTCGGTTCATCATTCAAGACAGGGTCTGTCAATGTGTTCTGCGATACACCGGACTGATTCCACAATTTAAACAGAATAAACCACTGCTCCGGTGTAATATCCGCACCGCTTTGAGCGATTGTTTTATCCAAATTAAACCGTAATAAACGGGCTGTGCGTTGAATGATGTACGCAACAGCTTGATCTAAACTGGATATGTCTTGATGACGACTCAACTCAAACTCCTTGCCTAAGCAACTAATATTAGTCTAGCACAAATTGGGTAGGATACAAAGCACGGATATGATTGAGATTCTGAGTAGCAATCCACAATGGTATATAATGGACATATAAAATTATCATGCAGACCATTAGCATGATGTGACAAACGTATAGTTGAGTGTAAT
Source organism: Anaerolineae bacterium (assembly GCA_051117475.1). Classification (GTDB taxonomy): domain Bacteria; phylum Chloroflexota; class Anaerolineae; order Aggregatilineales; family Phototrophicaceae; genus JAUZRW01. The sequence continues at coordinate 5,484 of JBNPEE010000037.1, forward strand.
GAAGAGGAACAGGCATATGAGCGATAACGGTATCAATGGCAACGAAAAAGGCACCGAGAAGGTCAAGCGTGGTTTAGCGCAAATGCTCAAGGGTGGTGTGATTATGGATGTGGTCACGCCAGATGAAGCGAAAATTGCTGAAGATGCGGGTGCTGTCGCAGTGATGGCACTGGAGCGCGTGCCGGCAGATATTCGTGCTCAGGGTGGTGTGGCACGCATGAGTGATCCTGAGATGATCGAAGGTATCATCGAGGCAGTCAGCATCCCTGTAATGGCGAAAGCGCGTATTGGTCACTTTGTTGAAGCGCAAATCTTAGAGGCGCTTGGTGTGGATTACATCGACGAGAGCGAAGTGCTCACACCGGCTGACGAGGAACACCACATCGATAAGAGCAAGTTCACCGTACCATTTGTGTGTGGTTGCCGTAACCTGGGTGAGGCATTACGTCGCATCAACGAAGGCGCTGCAATGATCCGCACAAAAGGCGAAGCCGGTACAGGCGATGTCGTCGAAGCCGTACGTCATGCCCGTTCGGTGCTGGGCGAAATTCGTAAATTACAGAATATGGCAGAAGAAGAATTGTTCGCTTATGCCAAAGAGATTCGTGCGCCTTATCATCTGGTGAAAGAAGTCGCTGAACTAGGTCGTTTGCCGGTGGTGAACTTCGCCGCTGGTGGTGTTGCCACTCCCGCCGATGCCGCGCTGATGATGCAGTTGGGTGTGGATGGTGTGTTCGTTGGTAGCGGTATCTTCAAGAGTGGTGACCCCGCCAAACGTGCTAAAGCCATCGTGCAAGCCGTGACCCACTATAACGACGCCCATATTCTCGCGAATGTCAGCCGTAATTTGGGTGAAGCCATGGTGGGCATCAACGTGACGCCTGACCAGGTCATTCTTGGTAAACGTGGTTGGTAAATACTAAAACTGTTGGTTCTATCTAGGTGTGGCGTCTTTGAGGTCGCGAAACTTCGGCCACGCCTATGATTTCACCATCAAGAAGCAATAAACGCTTCTTGCCAAGTAGCCGGTGCAACACTTGATTGATGTACCGGCTTTCTTGTTTCCAGAAAGCCTCTAGCAACATTTCCGCGATTTCTTTCAAAGTTGACTGTTGTAGATCAGTTGTTGCTTCTTTGCTAGTCACCTTCGATTGTAACGCATCGCGTGTCACTTTCATATTCTTCAAGCGCATATTAATCTGAGCCAATTCCTCTTGATAAATTTCTTGTAGCTCAGCACCTGCTTTCGCCTGTTGCCGAATTAGACTACGAGCCTCTAGTTCTAAAGTCACAATCTCTCCATCTAACTGTTGCACTCTCAATGTCCAGCCCCAAGAGTCTGTACCACGTCAAATTGGAATTTTCTGACTATGTTTGTTGGCAAAGGCATCAGGCGTGATGTAGCCTAATGCGCTATGTGGGCGATGCGAATTGTATTCAATGCGCCA
>JBNPEE010000065.1:0-58996 GCA_051117475.1 Anaerolineae bacterium
AGTGATTGCCGTGAGGCAAAAACAGACATCATTAAGAGGATTTAAAAACGTGCAACCTCCCCATGTTTGGGGGATAAATGCTCACGTTTTATGTCGGGGTAGCGGGATTTGAACCCACGACCTCTTGTAATCCGTGCATCCTTTGCACCGATTTACTACTCCGCACGAATGAAGCGCATCACGTCGCTGGCATTGTGCGTGAGTATCTGGTCTGTGGTCATCTGTCGCATCGCTTGCTCTACAGCAGCTTTGTCTTTTGGCAGGTAGCTCGCTATCGTCACCTCTACGGTATCCCCCAGCATCGCCGCAACAACCGAAACAGGAAATTGTTCAATCGCTCGATGCCCAAAACGATGCCGTAACGAGTGCGGCCCCCATGACCCAATCCCCGCTCGCTGGCACAGCCGGCGAAAATACTGCGCCAGATTGCCATCGCTCATCATACGTCCATCAGTCGAAAAGACGTACTGACCGCTCACCGCATCTTGCTTGAGCTTCCACGCTCCGAGCGCACGCGCACACTCTCGACCAAACGATTTAGCATGAGGCTCCAGCTTACCTTTCTCATAGGTAATCGCTGTCCGATTGCTGAGATCAACCTGAGACCATGTCAGCGAACGAGCGCCACCAATCCGCGATCCAGTATCCGCAATGAAACGCACCAGCGCTTCTTCTCGCGGATGCCAACCACGGGGTGATTCAGACACGTACTCCAGCAACCGCCGGAGCTTATGATCTGGCATCGCCTTCGAGAGATCCACAGCATAGCTCACCTTCTTCTTCTTAATCGTCTTTGCCGGACTTGCATCTAACAGTTGCATATCCACACAAAACTTGAAGAACGCACGCGCAGATGTGACGTGCTTGTTATAGGTGTGATCGCTCTGGATCGAGTCGGACTGATTGAGATGCACAAAATAACGCATCACATCAGCTGGTATCACCGAGGATAGGGGTTTTGATGGCCCGATAAATTCACTCATCGCATGGAGATCATAACGATAACTGCGCGATGTAGCGGGCTTTATATCGGGACGCGAAATAAAGAGGTCAACGGCTTCGTGTAGGTTCATATGGGCTTTTCCTTTCTATTAACAGTTTAGGGAAAACCATGAACCCACGCAAGAAACAGGGGCACGAGAAAGGCAATTATCTGAACCGTGGGAGGGTATCAGATGGAAATCACAACCTGTCTGGCAATCTGGATACTCACCAGCATCCCGACTGCCCTACTCATTGGACGATCTATCAAAACACTAAGAAAGGACTGCGAATGAACAAGAATGACCGCGGTGAAAAATTTGAGAAACAAAAAGAGGCGATCCGCAAGCTTATAGAAGCGCGTCAAGCGGATGAGATGGAGGCAATGCGAGCATCGGTTGCAAAAATGGATGAGCCATCAAAACCAGAGAAGCTCATCTACGAAACCGAGACACTCCATACCACCATCACCGAACGACAGATCGAGGCTGGCATAGAACCGAAGATGTTTGACGCGCTCGTTGCCAGCATGATTAACGAAGGCTGGCTGATCGAGTACGAATCCTGCACACCGATGTTTGTGGAACATGAACTCGGATATACGCACGTCGTCCGGTTCAGTCGCTGGGTAACTGAGGATACGCGACTCTTAGAGCGCAAGTCTCACAAAGTCGATGTAAAAGGCTACGACAGCTGGACTATGCTGCCAAAAGCACCAAGGGATAAATCATGAGCCAACAGCATGATTTCACCGTCACGATCTATGACACATCAGATCGCGCCGATATGTGGTTTCGCATCTTCGGCAACCTTACAGTGCCGGTGCAGAGCTTCATACCCCACTGTGCAACACTGCCCGGCTTCGACGAACCGCAACGGGTTTACATGCTCAAGCTGGATGCCATCTCAGACGAAGAACGCGAACGCCTCATCGACGAGATTGCACAGAAGTTCAATGCAGATCGCGAGACTGTCGCGACTGTGCTCGCCAGCGATGGGATGCCCATCCTCGCATCAGATTGCATCATCACCGTTCATAACCCGCAACGCTGGTTTGGCGAAGATGACATCGAGTATATGGATCACCACCATCATCTCAACGATCTCGACGAATACGACGATCTGGATGACGAGTATTAAAAAACTTAATCACTCTTAGGAGGAACACAGCTCATGGCACAAGCACGACTCGCCACCACGCAAGACCTGCTCAACGCAGTCCGCACAGCCGGCGCAGAGATTGCCGCGCTCCAGCAACAACTCAGCGAACAGGATCAACAGATCGAAGCGCTCTACAGCGCACTCAACGATCTGTTCGCCAGCATCCAGATTATCGAATTTATGGAAGATCGCCATAAATGGCAGGTCATCTCACGAGTGATGCAATTGCTCGATGAATACCAGCCAGTCGAGGAATAACACACGCCACACGGGCACACGTCGGAACTGAAATGAAAGACCCTCGCCTGCGAGAACAAGCGAGGGCACAAAACAAAACATCTCAGTTGAGCCAAGATGCACCTGAATTGTAACACGGGCGCATCTCCATAACAGTAAAGATTATAACACAGGAGATTAAGGTTTATGGTACTTGGTACGATCCACCTCACCACGCTCTCCAAAGTGCGCGACGAAGGGCCGGTCAAAGATGGCTTACACCCCGCCGTCAACGGACTGCGTAACGCCGGCTTAGTCGAGGCCACCGAGGATGGCTACACGCTCACCGATCTCGGCACAACCGCACTCACCGTCTACACCGAGATGACAGACAAACATCGCAGTTTGCTGATGCGCCTACAACGCGCCCACAAGAAAGATGAAATCTATCTCTATTCACAGGCGATTAATTCGACCAACGAATTATCAGAGCTTATCGACATGGGGTTTGTCATTAAGGAGGGACAAAGGCTCTATATCACGGATACAGGGCGTGAGTTTTGGCAGGACTATATCAAAGTGCATGAGATGCGCCCGGCTGCCAAGAAACCCAAACGCACTTACTCAGAAACAGTCGCATCACCCCACAAACCAAAACCCGCAGTCATGCCGGATGAACCCCTGCCACCACTCACCATGTTGCAGGATAAACCGTGCAACTGCGTGGATCGGCAGATCGTCGATCTGCTCGCAGCCAAACACCCAGAGATTGACCAGCTCCGGCAGGCAATCATCACCCAACGTCATTTACTCGACCAGCTCAACCTAGGAAAGGGAACACAATCATGAACGTCATCACCGTATTCAACGAAAAAGGTGGCGTGGGCAAAACCACGCTCACGGGGTTAATCGGAGCAGGGCTTGCCATGCGCGGGCATCGCGTGCTACTCATCGACGCAGACGGTCAGGGCGACCTGACACGTAACATGAACCTACCCAAGTCCGCCGGTTTCTTCCGCTTTGTGAAGTGGGGCAATCCCAATGAACCGGACTACGTACAAACCTCGCAGATCGTGCAACGTGTGCCCGGCGACGTGTGCCCGGAGAATCTCTACATCGTCAGTGGCAATAACGATACATGGGGCATCCCCGGCAGTACCACCCTTGCCCAGATCGGCACCAACATGATCGCACGCTTACGCGGTCTCAAAAATGTATTCGACTATGTGCTGATCGATACCCAACCATCAGCCACAACCCTGCATGATGGCATCGGCTTAATCACCGATCATTTCATCTGCCCCACGGATCCAGAGGCACTCAGCGCCTTTGGTGGCTTACAATCCACCATCCAGCACATTGACTATATCCGCGAGCAAGCAGGCTCACGTGGTCACAACAAAGCGAACCTGCTCGGCATCATCCCCAACAAATACCGCATGAATACCAATCTACATGAGCACGTCTATGAGAAGCTCATCGAGATGTACGGTGCAAAGGTCTGGGATCCCATGCCATTACGCACAGCCATTCCGGAGGCGCAATACATGGCAGCGACACTGATGCTGGACGCGCCTGATCTCAATACCAACGACTTTATCTGGCAGATTGTGGATCGTGTACGTGCGGAGGTGCCAGCATGAGCGACAAAAAACGTCAACTAGGGAACCGCTTCGAGGAATACACCCAACAGCCCGATGCCCAGCGCGACACAACCGACACCTTCGGCAGTCGCGAATATGACGACGACGTATTCGCCGCACTCGATGCCGCCGACGTGTCCCGCGAGACAATCGCCATCATGGAGATTCGCGCTGACATCACCCAGCCGCGCCGCATCGTTCCCCGCTCAGTACGGGGTGCATGGGATGGGTCGCCTTCGGGCGTGCCGGCCCTGCTCGATCAGTGGGCGCAGGCAGTCGGTCTCAAGGAAAGCGACATCAAGAAGATGCTGACCGGCAACGCATCGACACACGAACGCGCCGGCGAGAGTGACTCGCTCGATGCCCTGCTCGGTGTGCTGGAACTCGCCAGCCAGATCGCTGACGTAGGATTACAGCAACCCATCGGCGTGATTAGCATCGCCAAGGGCTATCAGATCATCTTCGGTGAGCGTCGCTGGATGGCCTTCCACGCGCTGGCACACTGGCACTCAGATCGTTACACCGAGATCCCCGCACGGGTGGCGAACGTCACCCCGTGGGAACTGGCGAAGATTCAGGCGGCAGAGAACTTCCAGCGCGTTGAACTCAACGCCATTGAGAAGGCGCGTCAGTTCGCCAAACTGCTCATCATCTCACGACAGGACGAACACGACTATGACCCCTGGCAGAACTTAGTAGTAGATGGCGGCTGTGATCGTCCCTACTACGCGCAGGTCAGCAACGGGAATATCCACCGCATCCCCAGAGGCATGGGCGAACAGTTTGAGAGTGCGCTCAATGTCAGCACCGGGCAGATGCGACAATACCGCATGTTGTTATCCCTCACAGGCGATCATGACACCGACAATGCGCTGTGGATGATGGGTGATGAGGGCGATTGGCCTGAGAATTTCATGCGTGAGGTCAGCCAAAAAATGACGCTCGAACAGATCCAACATGTGCTATACCGTTACGGCCGTAACGGTATAATCACTGGCGAGGTCGTTTCAGACGTTGAAAATGCACTGCGCGATTACCTCGCGACGGTCAAAGAAACCGAGCCTGAACCCCCTGCCCCACCGGTGGAACCCGCTTTCGTAGTCGGTGACACCGTGCTCTACAACGGAACAGTTCCGGCGAAGGTGATTGGTTATGAAGTGGATATGCTTATACTCTTACTGTGGAATGGCAGACGCAAAAAGGCATATGCTGACGACCTCATAAAAATGCCGGTCTCTCATTACGATGCGATGGTTGCCACACTCAAGCGCAATCAGCAAGCCGATAGCACCCCGCCGGCACAGACGGACGAGGGTTCAGATAACAGCCATTCTCCAGCGCGTCAGGATGCCTACAGCAAAGAGCATCTCCAAGCGCTCTATCTCAATAAGCGCGTCACACTCACCAGCGGTAAGCAGGGCGTAGTTGTCCATGTGAACGCAGCGCTCAACAGCGTACAGGTGCGCCTCGATGATGGCGCGTCACCACTGGTCAGCATCCAGCAGATTGCATCCGTCAGCGATGCACCGGCAACGCCACCAGAGACAAAGAAAACCGAACCACCTGCCAGCGATTGGCTCGGTAAAGCGGTCATCGTCGAGGATGGTGGCGTGATTAAGCGTGGCGTAGTCAATCGCGCTAATGGCGAGATGCTCGGCATTGAGCTGAGCGACGGCACACGCATCGAGTCACACAGCGACTACGTGACGCTCGATCTCTCACCCCGTAGCGAGCGCCTGAGCGATTACTACGACAAGCGCGAATCTGCACCAGTCACCAGCACCCCGCCACCAGTAAAACAATCAACGACCGGTGGGGCGCTCCTCTCACATCAGTGGATTCTCAAAATTAAATATGTGCGAGAGCTAGCCAATCTTCTGGGCAATGAGGACGATTATCAGGTCATCAGTCGCGCCATGCTCGTCACACAGGATGATCCCGAAGCCATGAAGAAGATCGAGTCACTGTACAACTCGACCAGCCGTGTGCTCGAACAATTCTTCGGTGAGTTCAGCGAGATGCTCAACGACATCACCGATAACAACTAATAACAACCTGCGCGGGGGTGTATGCCCCCGCTTTACTTAAACAAGAGAGGGAAACAATGTTTGCTCGAAAACCACTGATTCTGACACCACCTGATTTTCTGCGTGTCGATACCGACAACTGGATGAAATCGTTACAGCTCGTCGTTGAGACGTTCGGAGGCGAGCAGATCACCGAGGTGGATGCGTTGCTCGTGCGGGTAGTTGAGGATTTTGTTGGCGGGATGGTACTCAAGCGCGTGCTGATCTGGCTCGGCACAGTCAAGCGCGATTACATCTGGAAATGTGACGAGGATTGGAGCGCGGAGCTGGGGCTATCACGCCATCAGATGAAGCGTATCCGCACCAAGAACGTTCTCGCCCCGGTTGTATCCTGCTATCAAAAATCAGGGCGTAATCGTAGCACGCATTACCATCTCAATCAGGTAGCGTTGATCGCCCGCGTTGCCGATGTGCTGAACGTAACCACCGCACAAATACGCTCACTCATTCGCAAACCGTCCAATGCATCAGCGCAAAACCGGCCCATGCATGAGCCGGAAACCGTCCAAACATTAACAAAAGAACCATCCAAAAAAACTCCAAAAGAACTAAATACAAAAACGGTTGTTGTTGATTTTGAAAATTCTCAGGATGGGAATGAATCGCTTCAACTGCTCACCTCCGCCGGTCTCGATGCTGATACAGCAAAACGCTATCAGGCACTCAGCATAGAAACGATCAATGAGTGCATCACCGATACCGACAGCGCACAGCGTAACAATCAAATCAAAAAGACGCGCCAGGCATATCTCATAGGCGCACTGGAGAATCACATGAAACAAGCACGCCAGCAAAGCAAAACGTCACAACTGCTCAAAGCGATAGGCTTTACCAGATCGCAGGATGACGCGCTCGAAGAAACTATCGTCGAAGAAGCGCCCGCCCCTGAAGCACAAAGCACCCCGCCAGCCGGAACTGTTCCGAGCTGGGCTGATCCAATACCGGAACCGCCGCTCTGGTGGCAGGCTGTCTTGGGACAGATCGAGCAACAGATGCCACGCACCATCTACCAAACAATCATCCGGCTCTCGATGACCGAAACCGAAACAGGCATCACACTCACTGCCGGCAACGTCTACGAGTACAACGTCGCCCTGCGTTATCAGCGCAATATCGAGCGCCTGATGCGCATCGCCAATGACAAGCCTCTATCCATCAAGGTGCAATCATGAGCGATGGCAAGATCGATTTAAACGTGGCTGAACGAGTCGCGCTGGATTTTATGACACATATCACCGACATGCTTGCATGGCACAGCGTAGCCGGCAGTATCAGACGACAGAAACCAGTCGTCGGTGATATCGAGCTGGTAGTAATGCCACGAGACCCCCATCACTTCTTAGCACGACTGGACAATCTGATTGACCAGGGCATCGCATCTCGCAAACTGTACTCAGATGGGCGCACGCGCTGGGGAGATCGTTATCGCGGTATCACCTATCGCGGCTGCACCATCGAGCTATTTCTCTGCGATCACAACAATCGCGGGTATATCGAATGGCTACGCACCGGCCCCGGCATGGCGAATACCTACGTCATGAGCCGCATGAGCGCCTGTAGATCTCATGTGCGGTTTGCTGGTGGCTATGCGTGGCTCGTGTCCTACGATGCTAAACACGCCAACTATGACCGCAATGCCGGTTATGCCAAACTCGGCAAGCTAATTGTCCCAGATGAGAGCTTTTTGTTTTATCTGCTGGGTATGAGTCCGGTACCGCCACGTTTGCGAAGCGAGGTCGTATACCGCCAGCATCTTGAAAATTGGGTGCATGTGCCATCAATGGAGGCGCTTGAACCGCTCATCATCCCGGAGCCGACACAGCGCCGGCTATTCGATTAATCAATCTGTGGAATATCAGTTATGGAGAGGAATTGTTATGAGTGAACCAAAAACAAGAAAATGCGATTCGGATGGCTGTATTTTGCCAGCCACACACAAACTGGTGTGGATGGATTGGCAATATTATTGTTCTATCCATATCAATCATGTGCTAGGGCTGAGTGAATTTATGGGCTTCCCCGTACCAGCAAACACAGTTGCGAAGCTCACGCCTGATGAGATGATCTTGGATGATGAAGGTGAAGACGAAGAATCATGAGACAGAAAAACCAAAACCAATTAAAAAGACGAACACGCCGAGCGCATTTCACCAGAGCTTTCCGGATATGGTGGAATCATCACAACCGAGTGCGTTATCGCTGGTGCGTCCGTGTGCCAGCTATGAGATGGACAAATTGCACATCACCTATGCGCCAGCGTTCGAGGGACTGCCGGCGATGCTCTCGGTCAACCATCCGAACCGCTATCCGACATGGGATGAGATCGTACACATTCGCTATCAGCTGGTGCCGGATGATCTCGATATGGCGATGCTACTGCCACCCATCGGCGAATACATCAATTACACCGGTGGCAGACCTGCCAACACATTCACGCTCGAAGCAGTCAAGCGAGGCAAATCATGAGCAAAATTGATTTAGTGCTACCAAATGTTAGCGAGATCGCTGCCGGTTTAAAAAAACTTCGTGAGGCGATAGATGAATTTGATCGTCTTGTCACGCTCGATAATCCGAAGCGCCAAGCTGGCGAGAGTCTCATTGCCTGGCATAAGCGTCTTGAGCGTGCCGGCATCGTCGATCAGCCAGAGATACGCTGGATGTATCAGCAAGAGTGCTGGCGCAGTGTTGTTCTGTTCTGGCGAAAGGGTGAATGATGAATGAAATAAAAACCAGTATCAGATATCTGCAATTGATGCAACTGGGCATCCGCGAAGATCTCGCTGAACAGCGTCGCGAATTGCAACAGCAGTTAGAAGCACCTGACAATGCAATGCGAGATATTAGCATTGAGTTTCACACTGAGTGTGTTGAAGCGGGAGAGAAATTGCTCTGGGCAAATCAGAAAGCCATTAAGGAATTGCAAGCTCTGCTCAAAGAGGATGGCAAATCATGAACGACAAATTCTGGTGGTTGGAGCAGATACCATCTATCGACAAAAACCATCTGTATGAGTGCCTGATCGACGCAATCGAGGTACTGGAGCAACATGTTGAGTTTGAACTCGGAGACGAGGACAGTCTCAACTACATGCTCGAACTGCGCGACGCAATCGAAACACCGGCTACAGAAAAACCTTTATCCGAACCTTCATCAGATGAGGGTGAATCATGAGCAAATTGACAAAAAGTAAAATCAAAAAAGATGCCAAAATATCAATTTTGGCTGCGTTAAATAGATTAATGGCATCTGGCGATTGGATGAACGTTGCTCCACCGGATGCCACGGATGCACAAATAGAAGCGTATGAGCGCGAACATAAATATCAAATTAAACGCATAGCCAAAATGCTCGGCTATGAACGTTACGTATAAAAACAATCCCGCCCGGCATCATCTGGTGTCGGGCGAATGAGAGGATAACCATAATGTACAAAAAACAATTCCCGACAATGCACGAGGAACACGATTATCAGATCACTGATGATGCCTACTACACCTGCACCCGTTGCGGTCACAAGATCAAATCACTCACAAAAAACGGTGTGTGTCTCGGTGTGCCCATCATCCACAATTGGAACGATGTACCGGATCACGTCGCGACCAAAACAGCGTTAGAACGCGACCACGGCAAAAAACTAGCGGACGGTCAACAACCGGTCATGGCGAAAGCGGTCTATGACCGTAAAGGCAAATTCCAAGATAGCTACTATCCACTGTATCTGATCGCTGATGCCGAGGACAAAGCGCCACCAACTGAGGCGCAACTGGAAGCGCTGGAAAAAGCGCGGTACATGGCAGGTCGTGTGTATATAAAATGTGTGCGCTGTCGTGTCACCAAAACGAATCAGTATGATGATCCAGTGACCATCACGCGCAAACAATCGCTGAGTGCCGATCCGTGGACGTGTCACATCTGCCGAGGACGTGACGAATCCATCGAGTGGTCACAAAAGATCCTCCAGCGTGATGATGTGGTGATACTGGATACTGAGACCAGTGGTCTACATGGTGAGATCATCGAGATCGCGATTATCGACAATCGCGGTAACACGATACTGGATCAGCGTATCAAACCTGTTGGAGAGATCAAAGCGGGCGCACAGCGCGTGCATGGTATCACGCTGGATGATCTGACTGATGAACCAACGTTTGACATGGTTTATCCTCAGATCGTTGATGCGCTAAAAGACAAGATGGTGGTGATCTACAATCGCAATTTTGATTTGCCGCGTTTCGTTAATGATTGTGAACGTCATGGTTTGCCATATGTACAGATTGAATCATTTTGCGCGATGGAAAACTATTCACGTTTCATCGGTGAATGGAATGATTACTATAAAAATTATCGCTGGCAAAAATTACCGAGTGGCGACCATTCAGCGCTCGGTGATGCGCGTGCTACGCTTCGCGTGATACGTGCGATGGCTGGCGCTGATGAGGCAATAACTGATAGACATGATGCAATCGATCACATATACACATATGGTGACGAATCATGAGATACACGTACCTAGGCGATGCACTCACACGACCTGATCTGGTCAACATGCAGTGTGATCCAGTTCGACGCGCTGATGGTAAATGTATCATCAGCCAAAAAATGGCAACCGCGTTAGTTGTGGATCAGCGTGGTAATCGCCACGTTGTGAAGCGGCGGCGGCTGCGACTGAACGAAAAATATAAACTAGGTCTGTAGAAATTCGTTTATCTGAACCATATTGAAAGGTGGCAAAATGAGAACAAACAATGATCGTGAATACTGCAAATGCGGAGAGGAATTACAACAGTCGAGCGATCCGTTAGATGTATTGTTTTTCACAGTATGTTTAAATTCAAACACGGTAAAACTTGTGACAGATACGCTCTCTGATTTAGTGACTGTGACTCAATACAAGAAAGAAATTAATTGGCTTGTAGATATACCAGATGACATCAGAATAAAGATTGAAAAATTAGTGTGTGAGATCATGCTAATGCGAAAACTGATGCGACAGCCACGTAATTTAAGCAAGATACAAAATCTCTGCTCTGAGATTAACAGTTGGAAGCTAACGCTGTGATGAAAGATTCAGGCTAACAGAATTCGTTTATCCGAACCGCTTCGTTTGAGGCGGTTTTTTGATTAATTTGACCAATTTCCAGATTAGTTGTTGACAGTGTGCGCATATGCGCATATAATGTATTTAACGATTAAATAACAGCGCAAAACGCGCACAGGAGAATACAAAATGAGCCGCCAATATCACGAACAATCAAACGTAGAAATTGAAGAAATTACAGTAGATGGTAGTGACTGGAAAGCATACGATTTTGCTGTAGAGGCTGGTCTCGTAGAGGCTGATATTGATGATGCAGATGATATTCCAGCAGGCATCACAATCTGGCGCTACGAAGATGACCACACTGTTGAATTTTACGCCACTGAGGAAGAAGCACAGGCTGCATTTGATAATGCAGTAGAGTGGTTTGAAGAAGAATACGGACGCAATTCAGCAGAACAACAAAAAGCATTTGATGATGCAGATGAGTATTTTGTGATGCAAAAATCACTCTGGCAAAATGATGACTGGTCTCCAGTGTTTAGCACCGATGATAAAAATCTGGCTGATGAGATGGCTAAAAAATTATCACGCGATGGACGACGCGATAATGGAACAATAGATTCATCAAGCGTTCTTCATACTCAGATTGTCACAAAAACAGAATTGCGTGATGAGTATGAAATAAAAATGACGGATGCTCTTATAGCTGTTGGTGAGGCGTTTGGCGCTGTTGAGGAATCATTGTTTGTCAGTGAAGCTGGCGCGGTCAACGTGTACATGCCAGCAGGATATAAAGCCCGCGCGGAATTTTTAGCAGATCGTTTGGGTTGCATGGATAATCGAGGCAACGCATCAATCAGCGCCCTGATCCGCACGCTCATTGATGAGAAAATCAATGATTACCTCAATGGCAAATTACCATCTGCATAAATAGAAACGGGTGATCCGGCGCTCACCAGAATCACCCGCACTTAGTGAATCCAATTTAGTATAACACACCCCCTCACACCGAGGGGGTTTTGCTTTATATGCGAGGAGCACACAGAAATCACCTTATCTGAACCCCCGCTCGGAACTGTTCCGGCGGGGGTTTTTGTTTAGGTGAAAATTATTCACGAATAATTTTGCGAATATTTGACACTACTGCAAACGTGTGAATGTAAGTTCCCAAACATCAGGCCCATTGATTTCAAAAAATGCAACACAATCACCACCAAATGTGACGAGCGTTGTCTCCGTACCACCACCCATATCAGTAAGCAAGTTCACACCCAATATGCCACAATCACCATTAAGGGTTGTTGTCGACACCGTTCCAAGCTCATCTTCGGCAGTAAACGTAACCTCGTAAACACGCCCACTAAAGCTTAATGGCCCTACAATGCCATTGGGATGAGTCTCTGATGTAATAGCTTCATACCCACAGCCAAACCGTATATTATCGATCTGCGTTTCGATAGCTAACAACACATTGTAAGCATCAAAATCACTTTCAATTTGTGATGAGAACTCATCAATTACACCAATCAACGACTCAAGACCATCTTGAAATTCTTCCGTTGTGCAAGTGGGTTCTGGAGGGTTTTCGTTGCTATCTTGAGCCATCAATACAAGCGGGATACTCAATAAAATAATTAAAAGCGGGACAAAGATTTTCTTGTACATTTTTTCTCCTTAATGTTTGACGTCATATTAATAATATCGAATTTCAGAATTACCGCAATTGACTAACTCCGATACACCACCCGCACACGCCTACACTAAGATCAATCATTTAACGACTTAGGGCGGTAATCATGGTACAAGTTGCCTCACTATTTGGGCTACTTAATCTACGCGACAACATGACACCGGGCTTAAATTCAGCACTCGGTAATGCACAGAACTTTAGTTCTCGCCTAACGAGTACTGTCACGTCCAATGTCCAGCGACTTGGCACAGTTATGACAGGCGTTGCGCTGACCGGCGCAACGGCATTTGCCGGATTATCTGTTGCGGGTATTCGTCAATTCAGCAACCTAGAGCGTGGCATGAATGAGGTTTTCACCTTGATGCCGGGCATCTCGCAAGCTGCAATGGATGACATGACCTTGCAAACAAACATATTTGCGGAACGCTTCGGCAATTTACCAGAGAACGTTATACCAGCGTTGTATCAATCTTTAAGCGCAGGTGTTCCACAAGACAACGTTTTTGCGTTCTTGGAAACCGCACAAATGGCGGCTACAGGCGGCATCACCGATTTACAAACATCTGTCGATGGTATCAGCAGTGTGATGAACGCTTACGGTGCAGAAGTTGTATCGGCTCAACAAGCATCTGATCTAATGTTTACTGCCGTGCGTTTGGGCAAAACGAACTTTGAAGAATTATCAAGCAGCTTGTTCAATGTAATACCAACCGCTTCCTCTCTAGGCGTTCAGTTCGGCGATGTAACAGCCGGTCTTGCCGCAATCACATCACAAGGTGTGCCAACATCTGTAGCAACCACACAAATGAGACAATTGTTTGTCGAGCTTGGCGATTCAGCATCCGGCGTTGGTGAGATATTCTCACAAGTGGCCGGGCAAAGTTTTCAAGACTTTATTGCTGATGGTAATGATGTAAGTGATGCGCTTCAGCTACTATATGACCATGCTGAAGATACGGGTCTAAATATTGACCAGCTTTTTTCTTCCGTTGAAGCCGGCGGTGCAGCACTAGCACTAACAGGCCAAGGTGCAGATCGTTTCGCAAGTTTCTTAGGTGAGATGCAAAATGCCACCGGTGCAACCGAAGCAGCGTTCGGCACAATGAATACAGGCATTGCTCGCTCGGTAGATTTCCTCAGCAGTAGTTTCAGTGTGTTTCTTAGTAACGTAGGTTCGGTTATGGCTCCAATTGTTGGGCCCGTAATTGACGTGCTGACCACATTCTTCAGAATCATAAATAATGGTTTGGATAGTGGTGAGACTATGAGCGATTGGCTAGGTGATTTACCCGGATTTCTACAACCAGCAGGGCAGTTTGTAGGACAAATCGCAGCAGGCTTTCACAACATGGGGCTCATAATCGGCAACCTGAGTGGTGCTGCCACCGCAGGTGGTAATGCATTAGGGCTGTTTTTCACTGTTTTTGAGGATGGATCGAGTTACCTAAGCGAAATAATTGCAGGATTTGGTGCATCACAAGAAAGTGCTCAAAGTTTAGCAACCGGCATTATTAATCTAGCGACTACGATTGGTAATATCATTGCTCCTATTGCCGCTTTCATCCAGCAAAACGTTCAAATGAGTGATGTGCTGATGGGCATTGGCATTGCGATAGCATCTGTTGTGATACCTGCTGTTGTTTCATTAGTCGCGCCAATTGTCGGGACGTTTGCCTTGCTTGTTGGTGCAGTCGCCCTCTTACGTACTGCATGGCAAAATAATGTGGGTGGCATCCAAGAGCATGTTGGCAACTTTGCGAACTGGTTTACAGGAACCGCAATGCCCGCCGTAGTCGGTTTTATTACGGGCACAGTCATTCCAACATTCTTCTCATTTATAGATACACTAACGCAAATCTGGGATGATGTATCCCCAACCCTTACCAGCCTGTTTGATTGGTTCACAGGAACCGGTCTCCCACTGATTGGCGAATTTATTAACACAGTATTCTTGCCCATTGTCGATATGATGGTAGATAACATCGTCACAATCTGGGATACCGTCTCACCATATCTCACCAGCCTCTATGATTGGTTTGTGACTACCGGTCTGCCCGGCATTGGAGAATACATCACAGGCCCTTTTACAACCTTTATCACCGGCATGACTGATTTACTCGGATCAATTTGGGATCTAGTCTCCCCAGCACTCACAATCTTCCGTGATAGTGTTGTGGGCATCTTCACCTTTATCATCGACAATGCCATCACACCCGTTCAAAATGCGATCTCAGCCGTAACAGGCTCACTCAGTTTTTTCACACAGGGCGCAGGCAACATCCTGAGCGGCGCATCAAACTTCATAGACAACATCAATCCGTTTAACAACACAGCTGGACAACGCGCATCAGGTGGCCCCGTGACAGCCGGCAGGCAGTATCTCGTCGGCGAAGAAGGCCCCGAACTATTCACACCTTCATCCAGTGGCAGTATCGCATCCAACCAGCAAACCATGGCGATGAGTGGCGCAGGCGGTGACTCATTCAATTTCTACGGCGATATCGTCACATCAGATCCAGAGGACTTCATGCGCCAATTAGCACAACGTAGGAGACGCAGAGAATAATGGATACCTTGCTTAGATTCGGCTCTGGCGATCAACTCTACACCTTCACGCCATCCGATCAAATCCAATTGCGCGATAACTTCCGCAACGCCGTACCCCGTACCACGCGCCTGCCCGGTCTCTCCGGTGGCTTCGATGAGTACGGAGCATCCATCGCGCCCGCCGAAGTCGGTAACGTCTCTGTCACGTTCGGCTACGAGGCCACCAGCAACGCCGACATGCTCACCAAAAAACGCGCTATCGGCAACATGAAAGCCTTCGGACGCAAGCGCCTCTACAAGCAACCGCTTGACGATAGCGCCGACGAAGTCTACTGCGAAGCCCGCGTCAACGCCATCGAGTTCAATGAGGCAGTCGGCACACGTCCGGAGCGTTACCAGACCTTCACCATCAACTTTCAGGTGGATAATCCCTATTGGTTCACGCAGGGCACAGAAGCCCCACAATATGGCGATGGGTCTATCTTCGGCAGTGGGGTCACCTATGGCGGTTCACCAGTGGAGGAGTCCCTCGTAGGTGCAGATAATTCATTTACTGTCACCCCATCCGGCAATGACATCACCTACCCGCGCATCACACTCACCGTCCCGGCTACCAAATCAGCCTCCAACATTCGCATCCAGCGCCTGGTCAATGGTTCAGTCATCGACCAGCTACGCTATGCGGGCACGCTCGATGCCGGCGACATGCTGGAGATCAACTGTCGCTCCTATGCCGTGTTCCTCAATGGCGATGATGGCTACACGAGCGATTACTCATTCAATACCGCCTCATGGTTCCGGCTCATCGGCGGTACAGATAACAGCGTGCGCGTCCTCATGGACGAAGCCACTGACGAAATCGACATACAACTGAGATATTACGAGGCTTATAATGTCTAGCACACTCAAAACCACACTCACAATCGACGACAGCGCCATTGTAGATGGCAACACAATCGACGCATCCGATCACACCACGCCCTTCGGGCAGGTAGAAACACAATTCCGATCCGGACAACTGTCCGTGTCTGCCGAAGATACACACGTCAAACATCTGGAGGACGCGCTCACCGGCGCAACCGATAGACTTAAACTCACCAAACAAACCGCCTCCGGTAACGAATCACTGGAGATCGACCTCGATGCAGATGGCATTACCAGTGGTTTCGTCGCGACAGCGAACGGATCAGGCGGATGGTCATGGGCAGCTGCCGGCGGCGGCGGTGCAGCGCCAGTAGACATTACCGCCACTGCCGGCGAAGATCTGGCACTGCGCGATTACGTCTACCTCGACGAATCATCCGGCACATGGTTCAAAGTCGATACCGATGCCACGCCTGTCAAATGTGGCAGGATCCGCGCCATTGTCAATGATGCCGCCATCACCGACACCAATACCGGTTCCGTTCGCCTCATTGGCGAGATTAGCGGATTTAGCGGTCTCACAGCATGGTCACCGGTCTATGCCAGCGCCACACCCGGCGGCATCACACAGACCCGCCCCAGTCCCACCTCTGGCGGGGCACAGGTCGCCGTCATCCAGATCGGCATCGCCACCAGCACATCCAGCGTGATGATCCTGCCCCCGCGTCCAGTCATGTACATGCTGCGTGATGAGATCGCCGACGATGCCACACTGACAATCCAGCATCACCCGGACGTGCTAGCACACACCCGCCGCGCCCGTGCCTATGTCGGTTCCAGCACCTCCGGCACAGCCATCACCGAGTATGCATCAAGCAATCAAGATGAAGACGTGCCGTTACGACAAAACATCATCGACACCTACACAGCCGATCTCTGCACCGGTGGCACGGCGATTGGTGATATGACAGACGCGAGCGGTCTTGCTGGTGGCTTTGACAATGACGCATCATCACCCGCGAAAAAATCATCCTCAACGACAGGCATCATCGGCTATGACTTCGGCGCTGGCAATGATAAAGCCATCCGTCAATACACATTGCAGGAATGTACCATCGAGGCCGAAAGTCGGATGTTTAAAGACTGGACATTCCAATACTCGGATAACAATTCTGACTGGACGACAGCTGACACACAAACAGAGGAGACTGGTTGGACAAATGGTGAAAAACGCACCTATCAAATAGCCAATGTAGGTTCACATCGCTACTGGCGTGTAAATTGTAGCGCGAACAATGGCACGTCTATCACCACTATTGGCGAAGTTGAGATGATGGAAGCTACCTTTGATACCAAAGATAAGCTCTCACAGACGTTCACGCTAGCGAGCGACGCAGATATAGACAGCGTCATGCTCTACCTCAAAAAAGTCGGCTCACCGGTCGGCACAGGCACTGTCCGCATCGAGACCGTATCCGGTGGCGATCCAACCGGCACGCTAGCCAATGCATCAGCATCAGCCACCTTCAGCGAAAGCGCACTGACAACCAGCTATACAGAGCAAATGGTGTCGTTCCCGTTATCTTTTGAATTGACTGCCGGTACATACGCTATCGTCCTCAGCACCAATCGCTCCGGTAGCGAGACCAACTACATCCAGTGGGGCGCGGATGGTTCCTCACCCGCCTATGCCGGCGGCGAGATGCTCAGCGAAGAATCATCAACCTGGGCGAGCGAGTCCAAAGACGCAATCTTCTCAGTGAATTCAGTCGGCACAACCTTCGTCGAACCGGCCACCATCGGTCGCTGGTCAGGGGGCACACGCGATATTGCCGTGCGCTATGACGATAGCGCCGGCGCAGATGCCAGCACTCAAACCACATTTAAAAACGAAATCGGCGCAACCGCCGACGTGACAGCAGTATTGGAGCTACCATGAGCAAAAACCCTCAACCCGGCACACTGTCCTATCAAATCATCAAGCGCGTACCCGTGGCAATCAATGCCGAGCAAGTCACCGTCATTATCACGGATGGCACACAGGCACGCGCAGTCACCCAAAAAACACGCCCCGATGCCAGACTGGACGACATCCCGCATGGCATCCTCGCGCAACTCTGGCGCAACGGGCAACCTGTATCTATGCGCCAATGGCGGCAGGCACGCTCCAAGCAAGATAAAGAGCAGGTCACATCTGCGCTGGATACCATCATTGAGGCTATCCTCACCAGTGCCGAGCCAGACCCCGCCATCGTCACCGCCGCCGCCCGCGATGTATTGCAAGGCGATATGATCGACCAGTGGCGCAAGATCAACGCCATGCTTCAGCAGATGGATGATCGCCAGCTCAAACAATTCTTGAGCGTCGTGCTACTCATCACACTGCACAGAGAATAGGAGTTATCTGAACCATGACCAATCGCATCTGGCTCGATGTCTACAATGGATCAACCCTGCTCCGTCTCGGCTCTGGGCCGGTCATCACCGTTACCAATGCCACAGTGCGCCGTCCGCTCGATGGAGCAGGCACATTCCGCGTCAACTGTGCCGCACCCGATCCTCGCGCCCTCACACTGCTGGAAACAGATCGCATCATCCGTATCTGGTCAGAAGATCAAGGCGGTACGCGCCTGCGTGGCGAAGGCATCATCACCGACTGGCAATTATCCGAAGCACCAACCGGCGTAGGCTTCACCATTGCCGGCCCCGATATCCTCGAACAGCTCAAGCGCAAAAACACCCTGCTGGGGCGCATCTACAACCAGCAGACGCTCTCCACCGTAGCCAATGCCCTGATCGCCCTCGCCCCCGGTTGGAGCATCGAAGTGGATGCATCTATCGAGGATGAGATCGTCGATGCCCGCTTCGATGGCGTATCGGTCTTTAAAGCCCTGCGCCAGCTCGCCTTGCGCTATGGCTACCATATGCGTGCCAAGCTCGATGACGAGTTCACCCCCTCAGCGCCTAATCCCACTGTCGAGATCGGCCCCTTCGGTGAGGATACCGGTCTGCGCATCAACAAAGTGGTAACGATCAGCTCCGAGACACTCGCCAACGATAGCCTGCTCATCCCGCAAGATATTAAGAGCAAGCGCGTCATCGAGTCCAATAACTTTTTTAATACCATCCTGCCCAATGGCGCGGGCGAAGGCGTAGCCTCGCTCACCCTGCGCGAAGCACTCGCAGAAAACGGCAACGGTGGCAGACCCTATCCGATCCAGACCATCACCGGCCCGGACGACCGCACGCTCTATTACATCTCACTCACCACCTACCCATCCGGTGGCTTCGATGACTTCACCGACGATCCGGGCAGTGCTGTCAAAGTTGGTCAATACAAAGACATCGCGCCACTATCCAACAGCACAGCAGATCGTCGCAATGCCTCCGAGGCACTCTATAGCGCAGCCGTCGCCGATCTTGAACGCTCATCGCAGGTGCAGGTATCCTATGATGTCACCGTCAAGAACGCCAAAACCACAGTGCGCCCCGGCGATAAAGTCCGCCTAGACTACAAAGCCGAGATCGAGATACAGGGCGCAAACGCCGACGAAACAGAAGTGTTTCAATATTTCAATGAATCAGGCGACTTCTTCGTACTCTCCGCCGATGAGCGCATCGGTCTCGAAGGCACAGACGTGGCGCTCTCACTCTCCAATCTCGACAAATTCGAGGAGGACGAGGTAGAGCTGATCTTCGATACCATCGACAGTATGCAGGTGCGCAACCTCAAACCCAATCTCACAGTAGGCCCACCATCGCCTTACGTGTTCCGTCGCGATCTGTTCTCTGGCTTCCCGATCAAAGTCCCGATCGAGTTCACCGACGCAGTCACCGAGTTATTGCGCGTGCGCTTTCGCCTGATTACCAAGAAGCTGGTCACATTCCTGAGCGCCTCCGGTGGTAGTCACCGGCACAAAGTCGCCTCATATGACGATGTGGGGAACAGTGTCTCAGGTGAACAGATCTATATTTACACATTCCCGACCAACCCGGATGGATCAGGATTTACCCGCGTGGGCATGATTAGCAGAGGCGGTGTAGCGTTTTCGGATATTTACACCGATGGGGCAAGTGGCAATCTCACGCTCAATGTCACAAATCCTCAAGAAGATACCCAGACCCCCACCAACATCACGCTCTTTTTCAATGGGGACGATGTCACCGAGACCCTGTTCGGTGTGTCAGCACTAGCTACCTCTGGCGGTGAGATCAACGTGCTAGCCGATGCCGGCGAACTGGCCAACCTGCTCACCAATGCCCCCGGCGGTCTCCAGCAACTACACGAGATCGAGATACGCTGTGCCTCCGGACGCGGTGCAGTCGAAGTCGTCATCGAAGTGTTTGCCACCACGCAAGCCATCAAATTACCCACGTGAGGACAATAACCATGCAAAAGATCATCATCGCCCTACTCACAATCACGTCAATCACACTCGGCACGATGCTGTTCACCCAGCGTCAACAATCGCCCTACGCCGTGCTGATGCTCAACTGTAGCGGAGAGTTCCGCACAACCGGCTCACACGTGTCCTATCACCCCACCGAAGCCGATGCCCGCGCCACCGGTGATGCGCGTCTCGCCGAATTTGACATCGCCTATATCTATCAACCCGCATCTCCTAACGAGTTCGCACCTTTGCTCTGGGTGAAAACCGATACCGATTGCTACAACGGGCAATACCGCAACTGGACGCGCCCATGATCCGCCGGAACAGTTCCCACTTACTATCAGGAGGCTTTATCATGCGACAACGACTATTAGCGATACTGCTGGCATTTGTATTGAGTGCCTGCACACTAGACACAATCTATCTGGTATTTGTCGATGGCGACGATAGGGTGACGATCCCCATCTCACCCGCCACAAATACCCCGGCACCATCAGCAACGCCTACCGTGGTTCCGAGCGCAACCCTTTCCGCTATGCCTACTGCTATTGCAACGATTCAGCCATCGGCAACCCCCTCGCCGATAGTGACAGTGGAGCCAAGTCCTACACAGGAATCATTGCCGCGCATCCGGATCAGCTTCAGCGTCAACATCCGCAATGCACCGAACGGTAGCGTTTGTCGGGTGGCATCAGCACAATCAACCTTCACCGTATTCGCACGACAAGGCGATTGGTTGCAGCTCTCAGATTCTGCATGTGATCCCGCGTGGGTATTCAATGGCTCATGGGTGACAGTCATCTCAGGATCATTGGACGATCTGCGCGAGGTGCAGGCATCACAACGCGATCGTATCAGCTACAACGTCAACGCGCTGGCTGTACCCAACTGGACATATCTCTATGAGCATCTGGAGCGACTACAGCCCAGCTCAATCTTAGTGATGGACGACTGGCGCAGGGCCTGCGAGATGAAACAGCGCTTCCCGGAGATGGTGGTTATTAGCCGCGACTTCTCGATCCTTGAAGGTGAGGAATGGGAACTAAGACCGAACGAGCAAGACTGGCTCAATCGCTGGCGCAACGAAGGATGCTATGAGGTCTTACGCTACACCACCAACGAACCGAGCATGTACAACCCGCAGGCGTTTGCCGATTCCGAGGTTGAACTCATGCGAGCGGCACAAGCCGAAGGCATCCGGCTCAGCGTCGGTAACTTCGGTGTGGGCACAATCCCCATGTGGGCTGTCGAGCAGGGCGTATTCGATGAATGGTTACGGGCCATCGTGGATGGGGATCACATCATCGGAGCGCACGAATACACCACAGGCGTTTTGCCCTTCGGCGTGGGCACATATAGTCGAGAGCAGCTGCTCAATCCGGTAACCATGCAACCAGCGAACTGGATCACCGACCTGCCGATTGCCTATCGCCCGTTCGGCTCACAAACAACAGAGGAGCTTGATCCTGTTACAGCACCATTCGGCGCTTACGAAGCCTCACAGGAACTCGCGCCTGTCCTCAGCGCACAGTCAGCCAGCTGTGGCGAACTGCCAACCTACTGGCACATCCTGCGCACGACATGGTTCCTATTGCGTGCCGAATGTATCGGCTTAAATCCAGATGACATTGAGATCATTTTGACAGAGGGCTTATGGGATAACCTCAACGACATCGACACACCAGAGATCCAGCCGGTGCAGACGTGGCGCGAGCAATACGGGATTGATCGCTACATGCGCGACATGCGCGGCATACCATCCTATGAGAATCTATGGCGAGCATACTATCCGCAATGGACAACGGCAGAGGCAGCGTTCTGCCAGATGATCTGGTGGAATGACATCGCGCCGGAGCAATACATAGGCGTTCAACTATTCACATGGTCAACCAACAACCTCTGGATCTCATTCGATGTGTCGGGCGTACAGGCTAGCTGGTTATATGAGTTGCACGATCTGCTCGAAACCTATCGCACCGGTGCCGATATGCGTGATGTGTGTGGTGATTACGCTTGGGCATCCTGAGCTAGAGAAAGTAGATTATCTGAACCTATCGGTATGGTGATCTACACCACAAATAATTAGATCAACAATATTGTCCTCTACCATCCCTGCATTTAAGCGCCCTCAGCACCTTGCATCAACGACTTGCCTATAATCCCCACACATCTCCGCTACACTTGTTCTAACGTACACATAAGACAAGGGAAAACCTATGCAATATCAAATCACAGACGCAACAAAAAAGACCGCACGCCAGCTAGTAAAACTATGGGATGAGGGGGTATTAGAGCAATATTTCTATATTCATTATCGTCGTGCAGGGGGGCGAATAGTGAGAGTGATTGTCACCGATGGCAGCACACAACCGACATTACCACACAGTCCACTACGGGGTGAACTCACAGAATTACACGACACTGGCTTAATCCGCTTAGCGCTCACTGGCAGAGATAATGGTAGCGAGACATTCAACGTCACCATGCTGGAGGGGCTTCGTCTAGCAGTCGCCAATGACTTCACCGTCTCCGACTATGACCTCATGCGTCACGGCAACATGCCAGACATCGCAAACCGCCTGACCGAGATTCTCAGTGAACAGATCGAGGATAACGAAGAACTACGCACTGCCATTCAATCACTAACAACCACAGAGGATAAGCAGAAAGCAGGGGCCAACATCTTCAAACAACTGGCAAATTCGTTTCAACACGGATCAAATGTGACCAACATCGTGCGCGGCATACAAATAGTCGCAGAGATAATGATAAGCTAAATAAAACAATAGCGACTGACATACCCCGTCAGTCGCTCACTCTACCACCTCACGCCAGATCACCCACTCGCTCGCCTCGAATGTCGGCTCACAGATGACCGCATAATCCAGATAATCCCGCCCGTACCACACCAAAGCCATGCGCACCGATAGCGTATAAATTAAGCGCGTCCGCGGATGCCACCACATCACCATGTCTACCGCCTATAATATTGACGTGCATCACCGAGTATACCGGCAAGGCTCGCCTGGAATACCATATCACCGAATAAGTCGTCATTGCCCTCACGCACAAAATCGCGCAGATCAACCGCGCCCGCTCGATACGCTTCCAGTGCAGCCGGCGACTGCTGGAACGCTCGCTGTTCTGCCTGCCGTTCCGGTGGCAAGCTCTCGAACCAATCAACGCCACTGGTAATCTGGCGATCAAACCCGCGCACCTGAGCAATCGCCGTACACCGTCCCTGATAGTGATCCGCGACAGGCTCACCCAGCCTCAACGGTGTACCATGCAACGCCACACAAGCCAGACACGTCCTCGCATCCAAGACCGCCACACGCAACGCGCTAGGTTGCAAAATTCGCGCATTAGCCGCATGAGTCGCCGCTACGCCCCGCCGATAGCTCACAAGATGCAGTGTCCGCGTCAATGTCTCCGCTTGCGAGATCGGCATACCGGTCGCCAGCTGACGAATAGCCCGCGCACTCCGTCGCGCACCCCATCCGTTGACAAAATTCACCGTAGCACGATTCCGCAACGCATTGACCACATGCTCATCATAGCGCCCCAGCATATCCCTGAACGCGCTATCCTGCGTGAAGTCCACCAGCGAAGCCACCGCCTCTGGATCAGGGCGGTTCCACGCACGACGCACCAGCGCGTTAACCTCATCCGGCATACCCGCAATCGTCAGCCGTTGGGAGAGATCGTTCGCCGCCTCAACGCCTGCCTCAGCCAGATCAGGTGCAACCTCCGTAATGCGTCGCTCATTGCGTGCCAGATAATCATCCATATCGCGCATCAATTGCAAATACACAGGATTATCCGGCGCAAGTCGTTCGCCTGCTTCTTCCAGCCGTGCCGCTTCAGTCTCCAGCTCATTCAACCGCCGGGCAATCACCCCCTGCTGGAGATCATCGCTCATCGCACCGAGTACCTGCCGCGCCGCCCGCTCGTGACCGCTCTCCAGCAGTTCACCCACCAGCACCGCCAGCGGCGATCTAGGACTGGTCATCAGCTTCGTATCCTATTTGTTGCTCAATCCATTGACGTGTCTCTGGATGCAACTTCATATTATTACGCATGCCTGTATACCACTCGATAGCATTATCCTTGCCGTTTATTGCTCGCCCTGCACCCCGCCAATCTGCGAGCATCTCACGACGATACAAATCAGGCATAGGCAATGTGTCTGTATTACCCTTATCCCATGTAATCATCCAATATTGCCAGTGATGCTTATTCCGTTTCTGATGATGATTCCAGGCAGTAGTAAACGCTTCTCCCATGTCATACTGTTTGCTACCATCTACCTTATAAAAGGTTTCAGCATAAGGCATCCATTCATCTGGTAAGAATTTATCCCAATCATGCAAGATCGCAATGTGTAATGGCACACCCAGCTTGAGGCACTCCTCAAACACATACCACTTATGACGCACCACATACTTTAGATAAGACCAGTGGCGAGCAGGATACCAGTCTTGCGTAAATAGCTTGAGCAACTTGCTAAAGCTAAGTATCAACAACAGGCTAAAAATGATCTTTTTCATGACAGCCCTTCGATCTCGTCCGCAATCTCACGTAAACGTTGCGCGATCTTGCCCAGCGCCTCGTCCTGCGCCTTGCTCATATCAATCGTGATCGTGCCCGATGCCATCTTCTCCTGCATCAACTCGGCATCCACACCCATCGCCACATCGACCAGCGCTTTAACATCATCAGCAATGGAGAAACTCACCGTCACACGATCACCATGCACTGCCAATCTATCAGCCATCAGCTCACAACCTCCCTAGGTTCAGATAAGATAGTTTCTCTAATCAGCATAATCATTCTCTGTGCGCACTTCTGGCGGCACACGTTCAATCCAATGCCAAGTGCCAGGATGCTTGTCCACGTTATCAAATGTCGCAGAAGTCACCCACAACAAAGAAGGCACTTGTCCGTCGTTGTAATCCCCTTTGCCATCAGTGTCCATAAACACCTGAAGGTTAACAGTACCACCGCTCCAATTCTGAACGATCACAGCAGGACGATGCTCACCCTCGCTACGTTCACTGTCATCCTTTTGCAATACATAATGAACCATACGACCTTCTACTACACCATCCATTTTAAACCCCTTAGTTTTGTTGATCTATTATAGGCGTGACTGTAATTTCATCTTGCGTGTTTGGCGGATTCAGCGGATCATCCAGCGCCACGCCTTCGCCAAACGCCCCGAAGCCCCCGTTACCGAGTAACATGCCCAGCTCACGGTCAACTGTCTCAGCCTGCGCATCGCGGATCCGCTCCTCAATCGCATCGAGGCGCATATCATCCCAGCCATACACCTCAGCGATCAACTCCAACCGCGTCCGCAAATCAAGCTCTGGTATGATCTCCGTCGCCTCTTTGGCATTGCTGATGACCGTCGCATCGTCGCGCACCTCTGCCGATTCCCATTGCGCATCGAGCAACACGGTATCATCGCTCCAAACCGTATTACCACCGAACACGCTTTCAATCCGTGCCGATAGCTTAATCAACTGCTCGTAACTGTTGCCCCAGCTCGTCTGACAGCGTCCCGCTGTGCCCACCAACCGGATATCCAGTTGCTTCAGCGCTTCGCCGGAGATATTCGCCCCTGCCCCTTCCGGGTAGGGCGTACCACTGACAATATACATCTGCGCGATGAATTGCTGAATCTCACTCAACAACCCCTCCAGGCGTGCAGATTCAATCTGGCCGATTTTAATCTTGGTGATGGCATCGAGGATCTTTACCCGCTCCTCGGCGGTCGTCGGACGCGATGAACCGTTCGGCCCCGCTGTCGTCGAAGGCACTTTGACATTCAGCCACGTGCCCGGCTTAATCGTCGCCGGCACTTCCATGCCCAGCGCATACCGAATCGGAAAGCCGATATGCTCACTGGTCATGATCGTACTGGTGAAGGTGCGGTTAACCGCACGCTGGATCGGTATCACCTGCTCCAAGCGCCCCAACCCGTGCCGGTTATACCTACGCCCCTTATATACAAACGGCACAACCGCCACGCCAATTGGCGATCCATCCATCATGATCCACGGGTACACATGCTCGCCTCGATCATCAAGGCGCGGTTGCAGGTTGCCACCGGTGGAAACATACTTCTCGATCCGATCAGGGAAGTACACCGTGTACATCACATTATCCAGCAGATGCTTGCCGTTGCGTTGCGTCTCATGCCAGATCTTGAGCGCCATCGTCGGCTTACTGCTGTCATTACCCCACAACACGATTACGCCTTCGTGTCCGTCGAATGCTTCTTCATGCGTCCACTTCACCGCTTGAGCATCGCTATCATACTGCGCCATCACATAGCTGATGCCGTCACGGGGTATCGCATCATGTAGATCAATCTGCAATCCGTCCAGCGCGTTCCATTGGCGCGTCAGACGGTTGATCCACTCATTGGCGTTGCTCGATGCCACGAGATCAGGCTCGCCCGTCTCATCAATCACCGTCGCCTGCACCCGCGATAATCTGAGCCGATCACTGAGCGTTTCGAGAATATTCTCGCAATGGTTCAGGTTCAAGCCATCCGAGCGCAGCATCTCTTTCATCTCAGGTGATAGCTCAACATCATGCTCGCCATCGTTATAATCCCGATACTCGCGTACCTTCGCCGCCCGGATCTCCTCATGTGCGACAAAGCTCTCCCAGCTCATCCGCGCCGGCAGGCTAAGGCCCCGTTGCATCAATGGACGCAATACGTCTAAATTTGTGATAACCGTCCGATGTGCCATGCTCTCCGTCCCGTGTGTTTATCCCAACCATACCCGCAATATCACAACCCATCGGAGACGAAACAAGCCCGCACTAGGCGAGCTTGTTAACTGTTGAGTTGATTCAGTACCTCATCCGCCGCCCGCACATCGAGCGCATCATAATAGGTGCCAATGTCCCACGCATCCACCTCTTTAGGCGATATGTGGAAATGTTCAGCCAGTCGTATGCGGTTGATCCTGTACACCTCACGCGCCGTCAACGGCTCTTTAAACGTGTGATGCTTAATCAACCGCCCCCTCAGTTTCCCGTGGCAAGTTCCTGTTGAGCGCCATTCATCCGCAACATACCATGCAACTGCATGAAGCGTTGCGGTTGCAGCATCTTGAACGTTTCCGCATCATCGAAGTCCAGCTCTGCCGGCGCAGACTTTTTGAACCACGAGCGCGGCACACTGCTCACATACTGCGCCATATCACGCGCCTGTTGCTCGATCATCTCCACCTGATAATCCGGCGAGCGCAGATAGTCCAGACGCTCCCAGTCCTCATCAGTCGCCTTGCCATTCTGAATCTTCATCGCAATCACGTTGATATACGATGCCTCATCATGGCGCTTGAGCATCTCCATCGCATCGAGGATGCTCATCTCCTCCCACGCAATCACCGGTTGCTCATCTTGCTGTTTCTTTGCCATCTGTGTCCCTCCGTCAACTACAGTTTATGTACCCTCATTATAAATCAAAAACTCCCGCCGATCGAACGAGAGTTCTATTTTTGCCCGATGCGCTGTGCCGATTATGCTGGCGCAACCCCTAGCTCAAAGATGTTAACCGTCGGTGCTGCGTGTTGCTTCAGCTTGATCTCATACACGCGCTCACCACGTCCCATCTCGTAGCTGACAGGCACTTCTTCTAGGAAGTATTCCTGCACATGTTGCGGATTGCCGGACGTGTTGCCATTCGGTGCGAACGTCACTGTGTAGATCTGATCCAGCTCTAAGTAGTCCGGATAGATGTCGCTGTCATCAATGCCCAGCGTGATCTCCATCGGGTACTCATGCATACCCGGCACGTGTTCTTTGTGCTTCTTGTTCGGCCCGCGTGTGGTCTCGATCGCTTCCACAGTACCGGTGATCTGCACCTTCTTGTACTGTGCCTGCACCTCCACCGCCGAAGCCAGATTACCGTCCTCGAACTGGATAAAGATATTGTCACCAACCCATTCAGCCATTAGATTCTCTCCTGCAATGTCAAACGAATGTTAAAAATTTGCTCAAATATGCGCGTTGTGCCGACCTCATACGACATCGACATGCGCTCCTGTACCATCGCTTTCAGGATATGCCAGTCATCACCACCGACCAGCGCCCCGCCATCCTGCTCCCCTTCATCGTCCAGCAAATCAATCGCCTGCTGGCGGATCGTCAACGCAGCCGCCTCACTCGTCGCCACCGCTTTCACCTGCACCGTCATCGTTGGATCACTCTGGTTCAAGTGGAAATTACGCTCTGGCGCAGATGGCACGCTGACGAGCAGATACGGGCGCGTCTTATTCTCTGGCACATACGACACATAGACACCCGTGCCGGCATCCGTCGCATCGTTCAACCGTGTGCCAATCACGCGATACACCATCAATTGAGGATCTTCAGCCATGATTCACCTCACGTCACCAGCGGATAACTGCGCACAAAATCAGCGAAGCCGCCCACACGCCATTGGTCAAACACCGGTGACATGAACGGACGCGCCTCAATGAACTCCGTGCCTAGCTCCTGATACACCCCATACTCAACCTGATCGTGTATCGTCTGCTCTAGGTCGCCAGTCTGCCGATGTGTGATCGACCCCATCAGCTCGCCCGTGTCAGGCCGTGGCGGGTTGCCCGGTGACGAGGATGTATGCTCCACACTACGCCGACGATACGTGATGCCCGTTGCCGGTGAGTTGACCATACTCAGCTTAATATCGCTGACCATCTCAGTCGCCACACCCGCCAGCAGGTCATTCGCCGCACCCGGCAAACTGTTGATGATCTGTTGCATCCGTCGTGTATCGACGTTCATCACTAATCCATCAGCCATTGTCTGCACCTGCCATCTGCACTACGACCGCCGCTCTGAATACCTCATCCGTGTTGGCAACATCCAGCGCGGCAACATAGTACACCTCACTGCCAATCGTCACACGCTGACCAACATCCAACGCGGTATCATGCGGCACAATCAAACGCTTGATGACCTTGATACTCTCTTGTGCCCCAAACGCTTCAACGCGTTCAGTGTCACCCTGCCCCGCCGGTAACAACCGGCACGCCAGATCATCCGCCACACTTGCCCAGCTCGTCACATTCAAGAAGTTGGCATCACGTGTGGTCTGCTCAACCTCAATCGTGCAACGATCCCGCAAATAGTAGCGTTTGGTCATTGATCGCATGTAGCCCGGTACGCCGTTGTGCATCATTCAGATAACCCCGTTTCTCTGTACCTAGCGCGGATAGGTCTCGTCGTCAATGTAGCGTGGTGTGTAGTCGCTCACGTCCGAGCGCGTCACATCAACGCTCGTATCATCAAACCACGCCATGCTTTCACCGAGATCAAGCCCATACTCGTCTTGCTTCTCAGCCAACAGCTTACGATAGCTATCCAGCGCCACCTTCGGATCAACGCGCAACCAGTCCGCCGTAAACGATGGACGCGATAACTTGCCAATGATGCCCCGTATCGCCGCCAGCGATGCCGTCTGCCACGTCGCACCGTCCAGCGCCAGCAATCCAGTGATCTCCTCATCATGCAAGAAAAATCCATCCGGATCAGTGTCACCGACCTCATAGCGTACGCGGTCATTGTCATCATTCGCGAGGTCATACCCATAGCTGAACGTCATCACGCCCTCCAGTAAAGCCCCTCGCACAGAGGGGCATCACATCATTTCTTGCTGGAAGAAGAAGCCTTCTTCGTTTCTTCGTCGGATTCATCACCCACCATCAACTTGAGGATGTCATCCTGTTTCGATGCACTACCCTTCAGCAATTTGAGGATCTCATCTTGCTTTGCCTCAATCGCATCGAGCTGTGCCTGCATATCGCGCTGTGCGCGAATCTGGAGCTTTGCCATGCTGGACTTACTCACCATGATCTACACCCCCTCAGTATGAGGCATAGAGTGATGGCGCAGCATAGTTGCCGCTAGCCTTCAGCTCCATGACCACGCCATTGAGGCGATTACCCGCACCGACACCCATCCAATGCTCGTAATTACGAGCCATAATCGGATGACGCTCATCCTCAGTCACCAACGCCAGCCCTTGAGCTAAGTTGATGCCAGTCGGATGCACGCGGATTTTCACCGGCCCCGGTTGATCGGCATCCACACCCAGCATGTAGCCAGCAGGGATGTGTCGCCATTCAAACACCCACACGCCATCACAGCGCCCGATCAATCGACCCGGCCCCATTGGCGCACTGTTGACCGTTGCTGTGTCGTCGCCCGGCGTGATACCAATGTCAGTCACATCGGTAAAGTCGAGCAATGCTTTCACAACAGCAACCTGTGCCGTGTTGATAAACACACACACATTACCGTACCCCGTAGGCGTGCCGAAATGTTCTTCCAGCTCACCACGGATCACCGGCAACGGATTGTTGTCATCATCAATCGCGGTCGCGAGATAGCCACTCACCAGATAGTGATCCTCAGTCGCGCCCGCATCACTCGCCGCACCGATCACCGGCGGATAAATGACGCTATCGCCATTTGCCAGCGGTTGAATCGACAACGTGCCAGGGTTATGCGGGATCTCATCGACGAACGAACGTACTTCGTTGTTCATCAAGCGCAACAAGATCTCATGCCGGATCGTGCTCACGTCCTGCGTGCGGATCGTCGCCAGCTCATTCGCGAACTGCTCAACGGTCATGTACGCCATGTCCACCTTGCTGAACTCAAATGCCGCGCCGAAGTTTTCAAGCGGGAAAGCCACGTCCCAGCGTCCGCCAGCTTTTGTCGCCGCCGCACGGGAACGGTTCCCAAGTCGTTGCAAGCGCCCGCCGCCGGGTAGCTTGTAGTAGTCCTTATTGTTCTCAGTCGTGCCCTCAACAAACATGTTGTAGGCTTGCTCCATGTCGGCATTGTGCCGTTGGATGAACGCCTGAGCTGCCGTGTACACCACGCCCTCGCCAATGTTGTTGACGAGTGAGCGGTCATTCTCTGGCAGACCTAATGCACCATAAATAGGCATGTCTCACTTCTCCTCAACTTATGCCGGGCCTGCGCCGTAGCAGGTGACAGCGGACAGATCAAAATCGACTTCGATAATCTTTGTTACCGAAGCATCGGAAATACCATTCACACGACCACCAACACGGCTCACCGTGCCTGCCGCCGTATCCAGACCACCGCCATCAGCGATATACACCGCCGCGCCATAGTCCAACGCGCTCACGTCGTAGCCAGCCAATTGACCGCGATGCATTACATCCACAGCCTGACCCGCGCCAACCTTGCCGAGCGAATAGCCACACACGACAGCCGTGCCGGCTTCGTCACCAGCAGAGGCATATACTTTGCCATCGCTGGTATTGATGTACACCGGATCACCATAATCAATAGTGCCCCCGGCGATGTAGCTCCGCACGTCCGAGCGGTTCTCAAAGACCGCCGCCACGCGAGAGCGAGTTACGCTAATTGCCGCCATCTCTCACCTCACAAACTAACCTTGTTAAGTTTGACTCGTGTCGATGATGTGGTCTTGCGATTATCGCCCTTGGCACCGCCGTCTAAATCCGGTGCAGGGGTAGGCGTGGCAATCGTCGGGATGATCTTATCCAGCAACACAGCGATCTTATCCGGATCATCTGCCCCTGCTGTCTCGATAATGTCGCGCACCGTCGCCTGACGATCTTTCGCCAGCTCCGTAATACGCGCCTCATTCCGCGCTTGCAACTGCTCCATGCGTGCCTCGCGTGCCTCGCGTAGCGCTTTCAGCTCGTCTAAATCTTTCTGAGCCGCTTCCCAGAGCGCCTTATACTCGCCCTGTTCTTCCTGCGCCTTGCGTCGTTCAGCTTCCTGAGCCTCTTTCAACGCTTGCAATTCACGCCGGGCTTGCCGTCCTGCCGCCGATTCCGAGCGCAAGCCGGAGATCATCGCATACACCTCGTCCGCTTCCAGCTTGCCATCGCGCAATTGCGCCAATAACTCTGGTACATCGTCCTCAGTAGTAGGATCGTCTCCGCCAGCGTCCGTCTCCGCGTCATCGGGAACAGTTCCGCCGTCATCGTCTGCCACATCATCACCGTCCGCATACCAGCGCCGACGAACCGCCAGGCTATGCCCCGCGTTCCGCTCACGTCCAATACTGCGCACGTCTGACGCTCTCTGGATGCCTGATCCGAATGTGCGTCTATGTCTCATAGCGTCTAGCTCCTGTTGACTAATCAATCTGCCACCAGCATAAATCAACGCTCACGGGGTATCGGAGATAGCACCGAGAAACCACATTATCTGAACCTCCGTAAATACCCCCCTAAACGCACTATCATCAGATAAACAAAACATTGAGGAGCAAATCCGTGGATCTCTCATTCGAGAGCATCATTCTCTTTTTTGCCTTCGTTGTCATCAGCTATCTGTTCAGCAGAGTGCAAAGCGCACAGGCAAAGACAAAAGCCGTCGAGACGGTCAACGATATAGCCAAAGATGCCTACTCAGAATTGCGTAGCGCCACCAAGCTACTCCTATCCGAAGGCGGCAAACGCGCACGCCTGGAGGGGCAGATGATGCAACTAATGCGCCAGCTCAACACCGAGCGCCAACGTGCCGATAGCACCCGCGATCAGATCACACAGCTCTACAACGACATGCAAAAAGTCAACGACCAACTCGATAACCTGGAAACACAACTGGCGCGGGCCAACCGCGATAAAGAACGTCTGGCAAAAGAACTCGCCGAGGTGGAAGCCAACCGCGAAGAACTGATAAACAGCGTCCCGGCACAAATCGACGCGGCAGTATCCGCTGTCCGCGATAAAATGCGCCAACATTATGAGAACAAAATCGACCAGCTAGAGCGCCTCATTGAACAAAAAGACTATGAGATCGCTCAACTAAAATCACAATTGAGAGGACAAACACACCATGAGATACACACGACACACCCTGACAGCAATCTCGATACTGATGATGCTGATGATGATGCTCAGTCTCAGCCCGATCATGGCACAGGAGACAACACCTGATCCACAACCCACGCAGGAGATCACACCTGCACCGCCAGACACCACCGAACCGGGCATCACCGATACATGGCTCGATGAAACCTTGCTCATCGGTGCATCACTGGCGCTCATTATTGTGGTAGGTGGCTCATTCGTGCTGGCACTCCGTGCATTAGATGCGCTTAAAATCAGCGTGCCCCAAGAGACCACTGACCATATCGCCCAGCAGATCGTTACCACCATGCGCGAGACCATGGACGCAATCGGTAAACAGGTGCAGTCAACCCCTTCACCAATTGACGATGCCATCTATAGCGCCGGACGCATACCAATAGAAGCGCTCATCAACGAACTCGCCAACCGTAGCCTATCGCCGGATCAATCCGTCAAAGCCTATCAAGCGCTGAACAGGTCGCTTGACGAACTCGACGGCATAGATGATACCGACCCTTTACACGCAACATGAGCGCGGCCCGGATCGCGGCAGAGGTCTATGAGCATCACCCTCTGCCCGATTTTCTCAAGCCATTCATGCGCGATAACCATCTGCCAATGGGTTAGGATTTTCTAGCACACATGTTCCGCAATCGTGGCGCAAACGCGCTATAATAAAGGCATATCGCACACATCCCACACAATGACTATGACCTATAAAACCCGCGTCTACGAGACACTCCGTATCATGTATAACAATCGCTTCCTGTACGTCTCGACCAATGCCATCGTCGAGCGCATGGGGCAGGGCTACTATCGCACCTACCGCGCTCTCCGGGCATTAGAAGCCGATGGCATCGTCCAGCGCAAATCACCACATTCAGGCTGGCGACCTACCCTGATGGCATCTGGGGTCTACAACGTCTTACTCCGCACCTACCGTCGCTCACATGACTACATCCCCACCCGCACCATCGCCATCCAGTTAAACACCAATGATCGCATCATCCGCGACGAACTCTACAAGTTAGAGCAAGCTGGGATCATCGAGCGTCTCGCCAGCCGCGGCGGATGGAAACCCGCACGCCATACCCCCCCAACCGCCCGCGAGCAACTCCTCGCCACCCTGCGCGACCTGCACCACAGCGCACCCGTTCCTACCCGCGCCATCGCTGACACTTTAGGCATACATCCCGCTTACTGCCGCAAATTACTAAATCATTATGTAATGAGTGGCAGAGCAGAACGCGCCGGTTATTTTGCCGGTTGGCTACCCGCCAGCGCCTGATCGTGCTATCATGCACACAGGAGGATTACCCATGTCACAATTCATGATTGAGCATCGCCTGTTCATTGTCCTATCGTTCATCGTTTGGGGAGCATCCTATCTGATGTACCCTGTCGCCCCCCTGCTCGCCATCGTCCTCAGCCTCGTCACCCTCGCCTGCTGGGGCATCGTCCTAACGGATCACTTTATTAGGCGTATTGCAGAGTAAACCTTGTTTAAATTGACCGAATAGAATATCTGTACTAGACTGTTTTCAACGTCAATTTATACAGAAAGATTAAACCTCATGTCATATCGCTATGCGCACATCACAATACCGTTGATGTTGATTTTTATTCTGACAATGCTTGGTATTGTAGTTTTTTGGGGCGTGCCCTTAAGTGTAGCAATTAAAACTTTAGTAGTTGTGGCAATTGCTGGTCTTTTATGGGGACTAGCAGGGAAATGATAACTGACCTTCTCTGCCCCTAGCCCACAGGGGCAGAACATGAACAAACCACAAACATCTTTCGTCGCGACCAGCTGACCACTCAACACTACAACAATGCACCTCCGCTCAGGACGTGTCCTGCGCCTTACAATGATCGTAATTAACGACAAGGCACACCAGATGAGCGACGAACTCCAACTCCAACAACGCCTATACCGCGAAACAGAAAAAGCCCACCGCGCCTATATGGATTATCGCGAGATGGGTATCAATCGTTCACTGCGCAAACTGCATGAGTCCTATATTGCCCCTGATTCACCCCGTGATCGCCCCACACGCAATCTCTCAACCATCGAGGGCTGGTCATCCCGCTTCCAGTGGCAGGATCGCATCGCCGAGTGGGAACAGTTCCGCTACGCCAGAGCCGAAGCCGAAGCCGAAAAATACCGCCACGCCGAACGCGAGAAGCGTGCCGAGATGCTCGAAAAATTCCGCAAGCGTATCGAATCCCAAATGTTCATGGCAGACCTCTCAGAAGAAGGCGTCGACGCATTTAAGGCACTCACCAGCGCCATGAAAGCCTATGCCGATATCTCGATGAAACATTACAACGACCTGCCCACCAAACGCCAGGACATCACCAGCGATAACAAACCGCTCAGCGTGTCCTTCGTCACCGAACCCATCCCCGAAGATCTCGTCCGCCAGCGTCTAGCCGCGCTCGGACTGGCGGATCATGTCGATGAGCAGAGCGAATGATTGGCAATCACGAGATCACCTACCGCCCCCTGCCCAAACAGAATCAATTCCTGACCAGTAACTCGCACTTTGCCGCCTTCATTGCCGGCATCGGTTCCGGCAAGACAACCACCGGCACACACAGAGGGGTACGCGCTGCCTTCGGGCAAGTCGGCACCACGCCCATCACCACGCCCAACACCGGCATGGTCTGCGCCCCCACCTATGACATGATTAATCTCATCGTCGTGCCATCCTATTACGAGGTGCTCGGCGGCACGCTCGACGAAGGCGGTCTCATCGCCGACTACAACAAATCTGAGAAAGTCATGACGCTAGTCAACGGGAGCAAGATCGTTTTCCGGTCCACCGACAACCCGGAGCGCCTGCGCGGGCCTAACCTCTCATGGATCCACATGGACGAAGCCGCGCTCATGTCACAGAATGTCTGGCAGATCCTGTTCGGGCGTGTCCGTGCCGAAGGCGCGTTCGGTCACATATGGCTCACCAGCACGCCAGCCGGACGCAACTGGATCTATCAGAAGTGGGTGCAGGATCGTCGCGACTCTTACCAGCTGGTGCAGATGCACACCTTCGAGAACATCTTCCTGCATCCCGACTTCCTGCTGGAGCTGGCCGACGAATACGACGGCGACTATGCCAAGCAAGAACTCGGTGGCGTGTTCATCGGCTACAAAGGCTTGATCTATCCAGAGTTCAATCCAGATCGGCACATGTTCGCCGGTGAGATCGACACCGCCCGCTATAAATACTTTGTCGGCGGGGTGGATTGGGGCTTCGCCTCGCCGGGCGTGATCCTTATCGGTGGAGTCGATGCCGATGGGCGCGTTGACATCGTCTATGAGGATTACACCAAACGTCGTGCCATCGAGGATTGGGCGCAGGTCGCCTATCAACTCCATCGCACCTACAACATCCAGACCTTCTACTGCGATCCATCCAAGCCCGATTACATCGCGCAATTCGTAGAAGCCGGTGTCAACGCTGTGCCTGCTGATAACACCGTCGAATCAGGCATACAGGATGTGCGCTCACTGCTCACCAAGCGCGACGATACCGGCACGCCCTACCTGCGCCTGCACAATGTCACGCCCTGGTTGCAAAACGAATTTACACAATACCAGTGGCTCACCCGCAACGTGCAGGGTGTGGGCGAAGTCAATCTCGACGTGCCAAAGAAAGCCAAAGATCACACCATGGATAGCCTGCGCTATCTCGTGCGTGGCATCAAATCTGGTAGCGACTTCTTCGATTACGACGTGGACGTGCGCAAATATGCCTAAATCAATGTCCAGCGAAAATCTATTATCTGAACCTTAAATTTGCGCTATAGTAATAGGAGTCAAAACAGAAGGTAAAATCATGTCAAAAAAGAAAAAAAATCATAATAAGCCCGGCAGGCCGTCTGGATTGCTTCACATATTACGCATAGGATGCTACGGTGCAATCGCGATGCTCACAATATTTTTTTGTGGAGGCATGTTATTGGTCAATCTGGAAACATCCGAGCAAACATTACCGACTCTTGTCCCGATGGATACCGAAGCACCCGCACAAGCCCTTATCGAGGATGCTACCCACACGCCAGAGCCAACCAATACATCACAACCAACTAACACGCCACAACCAACCAACACACCGCGCCCAACAGCAACCATTACCGATACGCCATCACCAGAGCCAACCCAACCGCCAATCCGCACGACTTATTACAGCCAGAGTAACGGCGTAAATGTGCGCTCATGTCCCGAAACCACCTGTCAGATTGTGACCGCACTGAGCTTTGCTGATGAAATTCAGGTCATTGATAACAACGTATCAGGTGAGAACGTATCAGGTAGTACACGCTGGATGCGAGGGCTAATTAACGGTGAAGAAGTTTATGTCCATTCTTCACTGATAAACAACACACAACCCAACACACCGATCTCACCACCACCCAACACTGGCAACACAGGTAACGTCGTACGTCCACCGGGCAATACCGGCAACACGGGCACAACCAGCACACGTCGCCCGGCCAATTGTGACGAAGCTGTTGCAATGGGTTTAACAGCAGTCCAAGCCGCGCAATGGTCACATCTTGACCGTGATAACGATGGCGTAGCCTGCTACGGTGACTGAAAACAAAAAATCCCCCGAAGGGGACTCTATAGCGTTCCAATTGGAACGCTATGAGGCAACCTCTAGCTGCCAGTAGTTCGAGATCAACCCGCGCCCTAGATCGACGAACTCGCCAATGTAGTTAGAGGTTGTCTGTGCGTTACTGTGCCGGAGCTGTCGCTGAATAGCAGGGATCGGCACATTCTGCTCTGCCAGTGCCAGCGCAGTTGTCCGGCGCAGATCATGCGGCTTCAACCCGCGATTGCCGATCTGCTCGCGCACCACGTCCGGCGTGCGCTGATCCAGCATCTTACGGATAGCATTGGCGCTCATCCCCTTCGCAGGATCAAACCCGTTCACGCCTACCGCTTCGTAATTGTCACCATGGCGCAAACTCTGCCAGATTGGCTTATCTGCCGTGATCCGGCGCTCATCGTCGTGATCCAAGCCGGCATTATACGCCTCAACCCAGTCCAGTATCAGCGCATATCCGGCTTGATCCAAGCCCACAGGGTCAACATTGTTCCGCTTGCCTATCACGGTGATCTCATACGGCGACTTGCTACCGATGCGAATATCACACAGGCGCATCCGCTGTATCTCGCTCACGCGCAACATGCTCACCAGACCGACATAAAATAGCGCCAGATCGCGCTTTCCCTTCAGCGTGTCGCGCTCAATCTGCGCGATGTACTCTTTGACCTGCGTCAAATTCAAACGCACACCCCGTTGACCGGCACTCTGTGACGACTTGTAAACCTCTGGCGGAGCATCCACATCAGCCGCCATCTCAAACAATTGTTTGGCATCCTCAATGATGAACCGTACATCACCGGTCACACCAAAAAATGGCTTCTTGCGTAGCGCTTCGAGATACAACCGCACCGGAGCCAGATACTTCTTGATCGTCTTGCTGGTGCGATTCTCACGCAGACAATAGCTGATGTAATCCTTCATCTGCTGTGACGTGTGGATGCCCATCGCGCTAAAATCGAATATGTCGCCATCAATGCGTGTCTTATCAGTCTGATCCTGCTCGATGACCGCACCACAAAACGCCAGATAATCATACAGGCAGATGCGATACTGGCGTGCCGTGTGGCGCGTCGTGCGGCTGCTCGCCAGCGTCTCAACATGCTGGAACACGGCCTCAACCGCGTCCAGCGGATCGAATATCTCAATCCAGCGCCCGCCAAATTGATCCGCGAATTGTTGAGCAACTGCCGATGTACTGTTAGGTTGTGCTACAATAGCGTTGTACATGAGTTTTTCCTTTCTTACGCACGGGATTGATCGCCCGTGTTGATCTGTATGCAGATAAGCGTTTTTCTCTAGCCCTACACAGGGCGAAAAGTTACCCCGTGGTTGTGACGTTCCACGGGGTATTTCTTTGTGTGCTAGGCAATCGCCTCGCACGTGATGCACGCAATCTTATGTAGACTGCACTGCTGATTGTGCGAGACAATGACACGCGCCAACATCTGCGCCTCGATCTGGCTAAATGCCTCAACAACGATCTCGCCTTGGATGACGAGCTGTTCTGCCAGCGTGGCTTGCCACTCCACTTGATACTGCGTTACAATCTGCTCTTGCATCTGTGTACCTCCGTATACAGTTGTTAAGTTTTTTGAGACCCCCTTGAGCTGACGACTTCCAATCAATCGCTCATGGGGGTTTCTCGTTTTAATCACTTTAATCAATATATACTCATAGGGTTGATAATGTCAAGCGGTTTAAGTTTAGACTTTGTTCCAAAACAGTTTGAGTGCATTAACCTACTTGACAATATCAAACGTGTTAGGGTATTTTTTAATCAACCTAACTTGTAGGAGAGTAACATAATGAGGTTCATTGTCAGATTAAGAGAAACACACCTTGCTAGTGGGTTGTCGAAATATCGTGTCGCTCGTGACAACAATGTTTCAGATAACACCGTGGCAAAATATGTAGACGAGGACTCCGTCTCGTTTGGTCAATTACCTACTCAGGTAGTGAAATTGTGCGACTACTACGGAGTCGATTGGCGTGATCCTAATATAGTAGAAGTCATTGATGATTCTATTGAGGATGAGCCGGGGCAAAGAAAAACCCTACTTACTCCAGCCTGACAGTTAGGTAGTAAGTAGGGTAAACCAAAGTTTCGGGAACTGTTCCCGAAGTGCAGCTTAACAACGTCGCAGTGATTGCCGTGAGGCAAAAACAGACATCATTAAGAGGATTTAAAAACGTGCAACCTCCCCATGTTTGGGGGATAAATGCTCACGTTTTATGTCGGGGTAGCGGGATTTGAACCCACGACCTCTTGCACCCCATGCAAGCGCGCTTCCGGGCTGCGCCATACCCCGATTGGCTTGCAGTATACACAAAAGATCGAGGGGCGACAAGACGCGAATTAGAGATGTGCAGAATGATGTCTGTCATAACAGCTAAAGTGACAGGAGGAATAAGATCGTTTCAGCTTCAAAAAGTGGGGTTGTGTTGCTGACTATGTTATCATATGTTTCACGTGTTGGCGAAATGCTAAACTGCATGAATCAATGTTATGAAGTGAGTTGATAATGAGCAAAGAGATACGATTGACGGCGATGGCCGCTTGCGCGGGCTGAGCGTCTAAACTCGGTCCAGAAGACTTGGCGCAAGTTTTGTTGCCACTAAAAGCTACCTTCCCTATCGCGGATCACCCACAACTGCTGAGCGGGTTGTCGGATCCTGATGATGCGGCTGTGTATCAGTTGGATGATACACGCGCTATCATCAGTACCACCGATTTCTTCCCGCCTGTTGTCGATGATCCCTATCATTTTGGCGCGATTGCCGCGGCGAATGCTTTAAGTGACATCTATGCGATGGGTGGTAAGCCCTTGATGGCAATCAATCTAGTTGCCTACCCTGACGGACATGATCTGGCAATATTGCGCGAGATTTTGCGAGGTGGTGCTGAAAAAGTGCGAGAGGCCGGTATTGCGATTGCTGGCGGTCACACGGTGACGGACAAAGAACCGAAATATGGACTCGCGGTGACTGGTGAAGTACACCCCTCCCACATCATCCGCAAAAGTGGGGCACAAGCTGGAGATCGACTCATCCTAACTAAACCACTCGGCATTGGCACAATTACCACTGCTATCAAACAGGGACACGCTGATGCTGATCACATACAAGAGGCAACCACGGGTATGGCCCATCTCAACCGTACCGCATCGCAGATCGCACAACAGTATAACGAAAGTACCTCTCAAGCTGTACATGCCATGACAGATATCACCGGCTATAGTTTGCTGGGGCATGGTCATGAACTGGCGCATTTGAGCCATGTTGATCTGCTCATCAAGTTTGACGCGATAAGTTGGTACACAGGATCACAGTCTTATGCACAAGCGGATATTTTCCCCGGCGGAATGCATCGTAATCAGACATATTTTCAACAGTGGGTAAAGATAAAAGCCCGGCTAGTCGATTGGCAGGTCGGTCTGTTATATGATCCACAGACTTCCGGCGGTTTGCTGATGGCAGTTGATCCTCAACAAGCAGATGCCCTACTCCAAGATTTACGAGATGCAGGTGAATCTGCGGTGATAATCGGTGAAGTACGCGCTGGTAACGGTATTCTGCACATCGGTTGAGCAACCATCAGGTAAACGTAGGGCACAACATTTTGCGCGATTTGCGTTCCTAGACCATAATTCACAGATAGTTAGAATTAGGTTATTCAGGTTTATTGAAGGAGCGTTGCACGTGAGCAGTACAACCGTCGTACCCAAGCCAGCAACTGCCGGCAGTGGGCAAACTGCAATTGCCGATACGAAATTAGCCTTTGTCAACGTGCGATCCGGCCCCGGCACCAACTATCGGGATATTGGTGATCTGCGTGATAATTCACTCGTCGTCTATTATCCCAATTCAAAAACATCAGACAATTGGTATTACATTGAATATCGAGGTCTGAGTGGTTGGGTAGCCGGTAGCGTGGTCAAATTTGAGCCAACGATTGGTGGCACAATCGAACAAGCCCCTACGCCCTATGATGACAAAGTAGCTATCTGGCATTGGAAAGGCGATGCCATTGCTGAGAACACCATTGAAGACTTCGTGCGTAATATCAAACAACGCGCCCCGAATGTCGATGCAATCTGGGTCAAAACTAGTGATGGCTCGAACTGGCAAGGAGATTTTGACCGTAGTCAGATGGGGATCAATGGGCCGGATGACATTGATCGTTGGGTTACGGTATTACAAGCACATGGACTCGAGTTTCATGCATGGTGCGTGCCTAAAGGCGTTGATGTTGACCGGGAGACAGCGATTATCAATGCGGTATGCCAGCGACCCGGGGTGAAGTCGATGATTCTCGATGTTGAACCTTATGCGGGGTTCTGGCAAGGGGGCAAGGCCGGTGTTCGTCCATTTATGCTCAAGATTCGGCGAGCAATTGGTGGTGTGTTCCACATTGGCATGTCAGTTGATCCACGTCCGTGGCATTATGCCAGCATTTTCCCAGATGAGTGGTATCCATTTGTAGGAAGCATCCATCCACAGAGTTATTGGGCAACTTTTCGTAACACACCTGCTGAGACGTTACAACAAACTTATGATACGTGGGCTGGTTATGGGCGGCCTATTATCCCTATATTACAGGGGGATGCCCCTGTGGTGGATCAAATTGCCGCACAGACGCTCGCCACACAACGGCATGGTGCTACCGGTGTGAGCTGGTGGCGCTATGGGGTGATCTCGCAATATCAAGCCATCAACACACCGATTGAGATTAAAGACCCGGGTGCACCGTCGGATAACACATCCGATAATTTTGTCGATGAGGTTCTCATCGAACCCAAAAGTGATGGATTTCGTAACGGCACATACGGAACCAAAGAATTCAGTGAATTTCAAGGAACATGGAATTGGCCAGTATTATACAC
Source organism: Anaerolineae bacterium (assembly GCA_051117475.1). Classification (GTDB taxonomy): domain Bacteria; phylum Chloroflexota; class Anaerolineae; order Aggregatilineales; family Phototrophicaceae; genus JAUZRW01. The sequence continues at coordinate 43,017 of JBNPEE010000065.1, forward strand.
ATCCACCGAGCCGAAAACGAGCGAAGTCTGGGCACAATGGAAAACTGATTTACCGGCATCAGGGCGTTATGAAATTGCAGTATTTGTACCGGCGCGTCACGCTACTACCACTAAAGCGCGTTATAAGGTTCATGGAATCAAAGGCACAACGACAGAAGTTGTGATCGACATCAATCAAGCGAACAATCGCAATCGCTGGGTCTCTTTAGGCATCTTTGATCTGGTGAAAGAACAAGCAAACGCTGGACGGGTCTTCTTGAACGATGTGACCGGTGAGGTCGATAAGCAGATCGCATTTGATGCGGTACGTTTCCGGCGTATTGTGCGCGTAACGACTCCCCCACCTGACGAAGGAGGCAGTGGTGGCAACACACCACCCGTGACAGGTGATCGCCCTTCTGAAGTGGGAGGGGTTCCGGTTGCGGATGGGTATGATTCTCCTGTTGGCACTGCTGCAGAACGGGCGGGAAGTCGTGTCTGGCCATCCGGTTGGCTCGATGCGAGTCCGTTTGGACGCTTGTACTTTATCGGCACCCCGAGTGAAGCTTATCACACCGGCGCTGATCTTAATTTTGGCAAGCCTTACGAAGATAAAGGGATGCCCACTTATGCCTGTGCCAATGGTGTGTTAACTTTCGCAGGACGCTTGAATGTCTGGGGCAATGTGATCATCATCCGACATGATCCGCTTTACACACCAAACGGTCAGGTGTTGTATAGCCGTTATGGGCATGTGCAGAATATGCGGGTTAAAGTGGGAGATCGGGTCAAACGTGGGCAACAGCTTGCTGAAATTGGTGATGGTTTCGGACGATTTGTACCCCATTTGCACTTTGATCTCAGCCCAACCACCATTTTAGACACGCGCCCGACAGACTGGCCCGGAACCAATCAAGCGGCACTCTTACGCAATTACATTGACCCATTAGCATGGATCAAGAAAAGTCGTCCTTAAGCAATCAGGATAAGGGTTAGCTAAAATGACAAACAGCGAGTGATGATAATAACATCACTCGCTGTTGTGATTTGTTACTCTCAGAGTTTAACGATTGTTAAAACAAGCCCCAATCAGCAGCAGCACCTTCTTCCATCATGCTAGGATCCCACATCTCCATGCCCATTTCAATGGTGGTGGGCATACCGAGGAAATCTTGTGCCGTACGGCGTGTCTGCTCAAGGAGTTGAGGCGCATAAGGGCAAAACGGCGTGGTCATAATCATCACCACATGGGCGCTATCTTCGCTGAGCTGAACATCACGAACTAACCCGAGTTCAATCACATTCATGCCGATTTCGGGATCAATAACACTGCGCAGGGCTTCATTGACACCCTCGATTTTTTGCTGATTATCCATGCTTGCAACCTTTCAAAAGTTGAACCGAACACTGCGATAGTCACATTATATCGAAACCCATGTGAATTTTAAAGATAAATGTCTTAAATATTGACACTTAAAACGCATGTTGCTATACTAGCAAAAGTTAATCATAAGGTACAGTTGAAATTTAACTGACATTAAAAAAGTATGAGAGAAAGGGCTATTGAATGGCATCAACCCTCGAAATTCGTAATCTTCACGCACAGGTGGAAAATACAAATATTTTACGTGGTGTCAACTTGACAATCAAACAGGGTGAGATCCACGCGCTGATGGGACCTAATGGTTCCGGTAAGAGCACCTTAGCGAATGTAATCGCTGGTAACCCGCTTTACGAGGTAACCGAAGGTGAAATTTTGCTGGACGGTGAAGATGTATTGGAGATGGAAGCTGATGAGCGTAGTCGTGCAGGCTTATTCCTCGCATTCCAATATCCGGTGACAATTCCAGGTGTGACGCTGGCGAACTTCTTACGTCACGCAGTCAATGCTCGTCTCAAAGACAAAAATCCGGAAGACAAAGGCATGCCAATTCCACAATTCGTGCGCATGTTGCGCGAGAAGATGAATTTGCTCGGCATTGATAATAGCTTTGCTGGCCGTTACCTGAATGAGGGTTTCAGCGGTGGCGAGAAAAAACGTGCCGAAGTCTTGCAAATGGCTACGCTAGAGCCTAAATTCTCGGTGTTAGATGAAACCGATTCAGGCTTGGACATCGACGCACTGCGCATTGTGGCAGAAGGTGTTGAGAAGTTAACCGGCCCTGATATGGGTTCGTTGATTATCACCCACTATCAGCGCATGTTGAACTACGTCAAACCGCATTATGTCCATGTGATGTTGAGTGGTAAGATTGTGGAGAGTGGTGGTCCTGAATTGGCGCTGCAACTTGAAGAAAATGGATATGACTGGTTACGTGAAAAATATAGTGACCTAGAACCTATCGAGTAAGCACGTATACTACATGTACTACATGCCAATCAATATAGTTAGGGGTAATCATGACTGATATGAATCTAGTACCGAGCGAAAAAGAACTCACGCAAGAAGAATCCGCATTGAAGGATGTGCGTGGGGATTACGACAAACTTTACGGTTTCCACGATGATGACGTCCAATACAAATATGTCAGTGAACCTGGCTTAGACGAGCATAAGGTTCGTGAGATCAGCAAGATGAAGAATGAGCCAGAGTGGATGACTGACTTGCGCGTCAAGGCATATCATGAATTTCTCGAAAAACCCACGCCTCAATGGGGCGGTGAGTTGAACGAGATCGATTATGATAGCATCTATTACTACATGCGTGCATCGGATAAATCCGAGCGCGATTGGGATGATGTTCCGCCAGAGATTAAAGACACATTTGATCGTCTCGGCATTCCGGAAGCAGAAGCCAAATATCTGCAAGGCGTGAGTGCACAATACGATAGCGAGAGCGTGTACCATAACATTCGCGAAGACCTCTCATCTAAGGGCGTGATCTTCCTTGATATGGATAGTGCTCTGCGCGAATATCCGGACCTCGTGAAAGAACACTTCGGCACGGTGATTCCGTCAAACGATAACAAGTTCTCTGCGCTGAACACGTCAGTATGGTCAGGTGGTAGTTTCATCTATGTACCGCCGGGTGTGCATGTTGAAATGCCTTTGCAAGCGTATTTCCGCATCAACACCCAGAACATGGGACAATTTGAGCGCACGCTGATTATCGTCGATGAGGATGCCTATGTGCATTACGTCGAAGGCTGTACCGCGCCGACTTACTCCAGCGATAGCCTGCACAGTGCAGTGGTTGAAATTATTGTAAAAGAAGGCGGACGTTGCCGTTATACCACCATTCAGAACTGGTCAAACAACGTGTATAACCTCGTGACCAAACGCGCCGTGTGTGAAGCACGCGCCACGATGGAATGGGTTGATGGTAATCTCGGCAGTCGCTTGACGATGAAGTATCCAGCAGTGATCCTCAACGGTGAAGGCGCACACGGCGAAGTATTGTCCATTGCGTTCGCCGGAAAGGGTCAGCATCAGGATGCTGGCGCAAAGATCACCCACAATGCACCTAATACTACTAGCCAGATTATCAGCAAATCGATCGGCAAAGATGGCGGGCGCGGTAGTTATCGCGGTCTGCTGAAGATTGCTGAAGGCGCTGATAACTGCAAGAGCAATGTGGTCTGTGATGCGCTGCTGCTCGATGACTTCAGCCGTTCCGACACCTACCCCACCATCGAGATCGACGCGAAAAACGTCACCATGGGACATGAGGCTTCGGTCAGCAAGATTGGCGAAGACCAACTATTTTATCTGATGAGCCGTGGCTTGAGTGAAGACGAAGCCAACGCGATGATCGTCAATGGCTTTCTTGAACCCCTGGTGAAAGAATTACCAATGGAATACGCGCTGGAAATGAACCGCTTGATCCAGATTCAGCTGGAAGGTTCAATCGGCTAAGTTGCACAGATTACGTTTGAGTCACAATCAAATCATAAGAAGAAAAACTGTGGGACAGGGTATGCCCTGTTCCATATCCACACACCATGAATGAGCGAAACAAACAATAGGAAGAAGATAACCTATGGTTGCTGTCAGAAGACGCTCCGAAGCACCTGTTGCGCCCCGCTACACCAGCGATGACGTAAAAGGGCTGAGCGATACCAATAATGAACCCCAGTGGTTGCGCGATGTGCGTCAACACGCATGGGAAATTTACGAACAAACACCAATGCCACACATGGAAGAAGAGTGGCGCCGTACTGATTACCGTAGTATTCAGTGGAATGATGCAGATGTCATCATTAACGCCAATGGTGCGACAGAATCCGTCGTGCCGGCTAAAAACCGCGAACCTCTCGTAGGAGATCAGCAAGGCGGGTTGTTGATCTTCGTTGATGGTCAAGTTGTGCATCACGAGATTGCAGAAGAACTCGTAGCGCAAGGGGTCATCTTCACAGATTTGAACACCGCCGTTCAAGAACATGGCGATCTCGTACAGACGAATCTTGGCAAAGCAGTACAACCCGAAATGGGAAAATTCGCTGCCCTCCATGGTGCGCTATGGCGTAACGGTGTGTTTGTCTATGTGCCGCGCAACCAAGTAGCAGAAATTCCGCTGCATGTGGTTATCTATAACACGAAAAATGGTGCTAGTTTACTGCATAATCTAGTCGTGGTTGAAGAAAATGCACAGGGAACCGTACAGGTCGATTATGCCAGTCAAGATCATGACAAGCACAGCGCCTACTTCGGTGGAACTGAGCTTTTAGTCGGACCTGCGGCGAATCTGCGTTATGTTTCGTTGCAAGAATGGAACCGCTCAACATATGAATTCAGCCATCAGCGTGCTGTTGTAGCACAGGATGGCAATCTTGATTGGATGATTGGCACGATGGGCAGTCGCATGACCAAAGCCTTCATTGAAGTTGACCAGATCGGTAAAGGAAGCAACGCACGTGTATCGGGGTTCTTCTTCGCTGATAAGAATCAGTTCTTCGATCTGGATACCCAGCAAAATCATAATGCCCCGCTGACTTACAGCGATCTGTTGTTTAAGGGCGCGGCCCGTGATCAGGCGCGCACGCTGTGGCAAGGTATGATTAAGTCCTTACCTCAAATGCAGAAGATTGACGGGTATCAGGTCTGCCGTAACCTCATCTTGAGTGATGATGCCCGTATGGACGGTATTCCGGGTTTGGAAATCGAAGCTGATGATGTGGCTTGCTCTCATGCGGCGACTTTTGGTTCGCTCGAAGAGCAACCTGTCTTCTACTTGATGAGCCGTGGTATCACTCGTCCACAAGCAGAACTGATGCTTATCTCTGGTTTCTTTGATGAATTGCTCCAGCGCATTCCGTTCGAGAAAGTACGCGAACGTCTCACCGAAGAAATTCAAGCGAAGATCATCGGCTAATGATTTGATTTACCCATATAAGGCGTGCCTCCGGCGAGGTGCGCCTTTTTTAATTATCATGCACATGCATAGGCAAAATTAATGTGCCCATGTTACAGTACATGTACACTGCCGGCAGATTATAGAGTGTTTAGGGCAAAAGAATAATGAGTAATTTACAAAAACACACGCTACCGCTAGATGTCGAAAAAATCCGTGCTGACTTCCCCATTTTGCATCAGGATCATCATGAAGGTGTGCCTTTAGTCTTCCTCGATAATGCAGCTTCTAGCCAGAAGCCACTCACTGTGATCGAGGCGATGAACACGTACTATCGCACTTATCATGCGAACGTGCATCGGGGTATCCACAAACTGAGCGAAGAGGCAACACTCGCTTATGAGACAGCACGCAAGAAAGTACGGGATTTCATCAACGCACCCAATCATCGGCAGGTGATCTTTACACGGGGGACAACCGAAAGCATCAACTTAGTGGCGCAAACATGGGGGCGCAAATTCTTACAAGCCGGTGACGTAGTGTTATCGACTGTGATGGAGCATCATAGTAATATTGTGCCGTGGCAGATCCTCGCAGAAGAAAAAGACATCACCGTTAAATATGTGCCTGTGCTGGATGATGGCACGCTCGATTTAGATGCTTACCAGCAATTGCTGGCATCCCATCCCGTCAAGCTGGTGACAGTCGTCCATTCATCCAACGTGCTGGGAACAGTGAATCCCGTCAAGGCTATGGCAGAGCAGGCTCACGCCCACGGTGCGCTGATACTCGTTGATGGGGCACAGAGTGTGCCTCATATGCCGGTTGATGTGCAAGATCTCAATTGTGATTTCATGGTATTCAGCAGTCACAAGATGGCAGGTCCAACAGGGATCGGAGTATTATACGGCAAGCGTGATTTGCTCGATGCGATGCCCCCCTATCAAGGCGGTGGCGATATGATCTCGCGGGTGACGCTGGACGGTAGTACATGGAATGATCTCCCTTACAAATTTGAAGCCGGCACTCCGAGCATCGCTGAAGCGATTGGTCTAGGGGTGGCAGTCGATTACTTACAAGCGATTGGCATGCCACACATTCACCAATACGAGCAGATGATCACGTCATATGCACTAGAGCGCCTAACAGCTATTGATGGACTGACACATTATGGACCGGATGCCTCACAAAAAGGCGCAGTAATTGCTTTCAAGCTAGATAGTGCCCACGCGCATGATATCGCTCAAGTGCTGGATAGCTACGGCATTGCTGTACGTGCGGGGCATCATTGTGCGATGCCCTTGCATGAGCGCCTGCATGTGCCCGCAACGGCTCGTGCAAGCTTTTACATTTACAATACCTTTGCAGAAGTCGATCAACTGGCCGATGCGCTGGAAAAGGTAAAAGATACGTTTATCCTGTAATGGAGGCAAGATACTATGGAAGATATGTATCGACAAATGATCCTCGATCATGCGCGAAATGGGCGCAATTGGGGCTTGCTGGAACATCCCGATTTCGATCATGAAGAACATAATCCGCTCTGTGGTGACCACTTACACCTGACGCTCAAAGTCGAAGATGGCATCATCACGGGTGTTGGTTGGGATGGTGACGGATGTGCAATTAGTCAAGCATCCGCTTCTATGTTTGGAGAGCAGTTAATCGGGATGAAACTCGACGATGCAATGAAACTCGATAAACAGGTGGTACTCGATAACATCGGACTTGATCTGACGATTAATCGGGTGAAGTGTGCCACGTTAGCCCTCAAAACCTTGATTGTAGGAACGTTAGGGGCGCGTCAATGGGAACACATCGAAGACGAGGAATAACATGGCTTCACAATGGGTAACTTTCATCAACAAGGATGAACTTGGAGCAGGTGAGCGCGACGTGTTCGACACTGATTATGGCAGTATTCTACTAATGAATATCGATGGGGTATTTTACGCGGTGGAGAATGTCTGTAGCCATGAAGAATTTGAACTCGCTGATGGTATCTTAAATGGTTGCGAGCTAGAATGCCCGAAGCATGGTGCGTTCTTCGACGTGCGCTCCGGCGAGGCGCTCACCCCCCCGGCAACCCGTCCGATTGCGATCTATGCGGTGCGCGTCGAAGGTGATGAGGTACAAGTTTTACTGAGTATTGACTGAGCGAACAGGAGCAATGATGGATCCACGCGCAATAGTGGCTTCATGGTATGCAGGTGATCGTGTGTTGATTTACGGACATCGCGGGGCATCGGCTTATGCACCGATGAACACAATTCCCGCGTTTGAGCTAGCCGTTGAACAAGGCGCTGATGCAATTGAACTTGATGTACATCTCACCCATGACGGACATCTCATCATCGTGCATGATTTCACAGTAGATCATACGACAGATAGCACCGGCACAGTCACTGAAAAAACGCTGAACGAGTTGAAAGCACTCGATGCCGGCAGTTGGTTCGATGAACGCTTCGCCGGTACACGTCTGCCCACACTGACAGAAGTCTTTGAAGCAGTGGGACAACGATTATATATCAACGTGGAGATCAAGAGTTTGTCGGTAGAGGACGACAGCACAGAAGAAGCGGTGATAGCTTGTATTAAGCAACAGCAGATGGGCGAGCGTGTGATTATTTCATCGTTCAACCCGCATGTGTTGAAGCGTACACGCACCCTGGCTCCAGAGATTGCACTTGGTTACTTGCTGGCTCCCAGCACGCTCAACGAAGCATCCCATACCATTATCACACCACAAGATTACGAAGCGCTGCATCTCTATCACGGGATGGTGGATGCTCAGCAGATAGCATTTGCTCGCGAGCATGATCTGATCGTGAATTGCTGGACTGTCAACGAAGCAGAGGTTGCTCAATCACTTGTTGCACAAGGTGTGCGAGGCATCATGTCGGATTATCCTGATGTAATGAAACAAACACTGACATGAGTTTACGATCTGAAGGCATCTGGTGGGATGTAGTACGTTTCGGCTTCCGATTACTGTACCACGAGATGGCATTCACCTATGATCTAGTGAGTGCGGTGGTCTCACTGGGGCAATGGCGATGTTGGCAACGCACCGCCCTGCCTTATTTGCCTGCACCATCGGATGGCGTAGTTCTCGAGATTGCCCATGGCACCGGTAACTTGCAATTGGATCTCAAGCAAGAAGGGTATCAAACTGTAGCCTATGATTATTCGGTGCAGATGGGCAAAATTGCACAGAGCAAACTAACACGACATGGGCTTGACGGTCTCTTTGTACGGGGACAAGCTCAACAGCTACCTTTTGCTAGTAACAGCTTCTGTGCGATTGTCTGCACCTTCCCTACTCACTTCATCGTACAAGAGGAGACACTACGAGAAGCCTATCGCGTCCTACAAGTTGGGGGCGTGATGGTGATTGTGCTGAACGGTGTTTTGCGCGGGAATGGTATGATTGAACGCGGGTTAGAGTGGTTGTATCACATCACCGGCCAACGAGAACAAAGCGACAAAAATACCAGCACGTATTTTGAAGGCTACGATTTCATTATTGAAACAACAATCGTTGATTGTGAGCGTAGTCAGGCACAGTTAGTCATTCTAAGAAAATGACTTCCAAGGCATCTCATAACCTAGTGAAAACAGTAAAATCTTAAAATTCAGTCTAGCATCGGGTTAAGGTGCATGATATACTTTTCAACCATATGGCGAACGTAGCTCAATGGCAGAGCACCTGATTGTGGTTCAGGCGGTTGAGGGTTCGAGCCCCTTCGTTCGCCCCATTTGTATCATCTTCCTCCAAATTTTCACAAACAAATCCAATAGGTCAAAATCTGATACATTACATCACGTGTTCACGTTACAACACATCCCAACACATCCCAACACTGAATAACGGGACTTCACCACCCACATGATGTGATATTTTGAGCCATAGAGTGAGATGTGACCTGTGTTTGTTCTCCGCGTATGTGTTCTCCAAACTTACAATGAAACCGTTGTCAGCCTATACTCGCATCATGGCAAGATTCTTCATCGCTTGAGCATCGTCTCGATCCAACTTTGATGCTCACGGTAATGAAAAGCAGTATCGCCATAGATTGTGTCGATGATGGGAGCCTCACTTTCCTCGGGATAATCCGGCAGAAAGTCCCGATATGGCTTCATCAGATCGTCATCTGTCATTTGATTGATTTGGCGCATCAGTGTGTGATGCGTCAACTGAAACTCTGAACGCACCTGATCGAGTGGTTCATGCCGGTGCTGTTGGAAGATCACGGTATTGATCGCATCAATATCTTTCGGTACGTACACGACTGCAGGTACACCTAACCCTTCATGACGCGGTTTACCCGTTAGAATGGCGATTACATAGCGATGCCATGCCGTCAAATGGGCAATGTGATCTTTAACAGCCCAGCCATCGGGATTCTTGACATCTGTCCACTGCGCGTCCGTTAAATCGTCCAGTAACGCATTGATGGCTGTCCAATCGCGTACAATGTGTTCCAGAAGTTCCGCTTTTGTATCGACAAATTTATCCATCACTGCTCCTCACAGGATCATATGCTATTTGTGCATGGCCTATTACTCATTACGATATTCAATCAGTAGAATTCTACAGTATCGGTTGTATTCTATGTCAAGAGCATGAGGAACGCCAATCACAGTGATTGTACAAGCGTGAGTGGAGATTTGGACAGTGACCACCTTCCCGATAGTCACTGAAAGCATATCCTGTTAAAAGCGGATTTTTCTCAAATATGTAAATCGATAATTGATTTTTGGTGTTTAGTGCTTGTACTATATCGTGTCAAAACGAGCATCTTACACTTTAAGCTACAGTTTAACCCACCTTACTTAGTCCATTTGCTTAAGCAGATTCGCCATCTCAATAGCTGCGAGGGCTGCTTCTACTCCCTTGTTACCCGCTTTACTACCAGAGCGTTCGATGGCTTGTTCAATTGTCTCTGTTGTAATAACGCCAAAAGTGACCGGAATACCGTTTTGCCATGAGGTTTGAGCAATGCCTTTACTGGCTTCGCTAGCAATGTAATCAAAATGTGGCGTTGCACCACGAATCAACACACCGAGGCAAATAATTGCATCATACTTCTTGCTGGTTGCCATTTTTTGTGCGGCAAGTGTGATCTCAAAACTACCCGGTACATAAGCGATATCAATGTCGTCTGTACTGACATCATGACGCACCAGCGCATCTTTTGCGCCTTCGAGCAACTTACTCCCCATGAAATCGTTCCAGCGCGATATAACAATGCCGAACTTGAGACCTGTTCCAATCAATTTTCCTTCGTAGATATTACCCATGGTGATTTGCTCCTAATTGGTTTCAGTTACCGATAAGTTGAGTAAATGCCCCATCTTTGAGGCTTTAGTTTGTAGATAGCTCCAATTTTCGCTGTGAGGTTTTATCTCGTGAGGAACACGCTCTACAACATCAATACCACGCGATTGTAATGCGTCTTGTTTATCAGGGTTATTGGTCAGCAGGCGCAATTCGGTGATGTCAAGATCATTTAGCATAGAGACCGCTATACGATAATCACGGGCATCAGCCGGAAAGCCCAGTTGGTGATTCGCTTCGATTGTATCCAACCCCTCATCTTGCAACGCATAGGCTTTGATCTTATTGCCCAGACCAATACCCCGCCCTTCTTGCCGTAGATAGAGCAACGCGCCATTACCCTCTTCAGCGACACGTGCTAGCGCAGACTGCAATTGTTCGCCACAATCACAACGAAGTGATCCCAGCGCATCGCCTGTCAAACACTCGGAGTGCAGACGCACGAGTGGTGTTTCGTTTGTCAGATCACCCATTGTGAGTGCCATATGCTCTTTGCCTTGCATATCGCGATAGATTGTTGCCACAAATTCACCATATTTTGTAGGAAGGCGACTGCTGGCAATTTTGGTGACTGCATGTTGTGTTGTGATGTATTTCGTCGAACACTGTCCGTTGGCGCTCAGATATCGATAGTTCGCAATCGCTTCAACAGACACAATCTTGATATGATGACGTTCAGCAAACTCCAACAGTTCGGGTAAGCGAGCCATTTCGCCGTTGTTCGACATGACCTCACAGATAACACCTGCTGGCGTTAAACCTGCTAACTTGGCAAGATCAACACTCGCTTCCGTTTGCCCACGCCGTTCAAGCACACCACCCTCACGCGCTCGTAATGGGAATATATGTCCGGGCATAGCGATGTCATTAGGTGTGCTACGCGGATCAATCAAAGTTTGGATCGTTCTGGCACGGTCAAAAGCTGAAATACCAGTTGTCACCCCGATAGTGGCTTCCACTGAGATTGTGAATCCTGTTCCAAAACCACTGCGATTATTTGCCTGTGGTACCATTAGTGGAATATGCAGACGATCTAGCATCTGTCCGGTCATGGCAATGCAGATTAAACCACGTCCATGAGTTGCCATAAAATTGACGGCTTCAGGTGTGATATGTTCAGCAGCAATCACCAGATCGCCTTCGTTTTCACGGTCTTCATCATCAACAATGATGACGAATTTCCCTGCTTTATAATCTTCAATTGCTTCCGGTACTGTTGCGAGTTGCTTAGTCATAACCGTGCTCCGTGAGAAAATCTAAGGTAATGTTGGATGATGGTGGCGTATGTTGTAAATTGAGCATCTTTTCGACATATTTACCCAGCACATCGACTTCGATATTGACCGAATAGCCCACTTGCTGTTGGGGCAAAATGATGTGTTGTTGTGTGTAAGCAATCAGGGTCACAGTGAACCAGTCGTCACCGACATCAACCACCGTCAGACTGGCACCATCAAGGCAGATATAGCCTTTCGGGACGATATAACGCATCAGTTGTGGATCAGCTTGAATGGTGATCCAGAGTGCATCTTCATCTTGTTGGAATTGGCTGATGCGTCCGGTGTCATCGATATGCCCCTGTACAAAGTGCCCGCCCAAGCGCGTTGTGGGCGTGACTGACCGTTCCAGATTCGCCTGATCGCCACTCTTAAGAACTGCTAGATTAGTACGACTGCGCGTTTCCGGAGATAATCCTACCGTAAAGCCATCATCGGAAAGGTTCGTCACAGTCAAACACACGCCATTGACTGCGATGCTATCGCCGAGGCGTGTATCATCCGTGACTACATTACATACCAAGGCGAGATCATAGCCTTTGCCACTACGCCGCAAATAGCGCACCTTGCCTACTTCTTCTACAATGCCTGTAAACATCATCTGTCCCTTTCTGCTACCGATAATTTGAGTTGTCCACGAATGAGAATATCGTCTCCGAGACGTTCAATGTGCATATTCTTGAGGCGCGGGGCATCATCCACAAGCGCTATACCAAAACCACCAATTGCTGAGGGCGCATCCTGACCGCCACCAAACAGGATGGGTGCGATAAACGCCCATACTTCATCAATCAGGTCGGCATCGAACAATGCACCGAGCAACTGTGCGCCACCCTCAACCATCAGACTTTGTAGATTGCGCGTGCCGAGTGCATCGAGCAGGGCTTCGAGATTAACCTGTTTCCAGCCATTTGCAGGTAATCGCAGAACATCAGTGCCTTGTTCTCTCAGTTGTTGTTCATGTTCTTTAGGCATGGCATCCGTAGTTGCGACCAGTGTCTCACCCGGCAAATCAGGTGAGAATAGCTTGTGATCAAGCGGGATTCTGCCCCGACTATCAAGTAAAATACGTAATGGATGTTTGGGATTTTTGATGGGTAACCGTGTCGTAAGGCGTGGGTTATCTGTGATTGCTGTATCCGTCCCGACCATAATAGCATCGACTGCGTGGCGCAGTTGATGGGCACGTTCGCGTGCGGCTTCACCGGTAATCCACTGGCTATGACCCTCATATGTGGCAATTTTGCCGTCGAGACTGCTGGCGAATTTAGCGATTACATAAGGGCGTTTAGTGCGGATACGATGGAAGAAAAAACGGTTAAGGTCATAGGCTTCATCGTGACAAATGTGAGATATAACCGCCAGACCTGCTTCGCGTAAACGATGCCCGCCGCCACTTGCAGGTGGGTTGGGATCCGGTACAGCGTAAACCACTTCAGTGATGCCGGACGCTAAGATTGCCTCAGTACAAGGTGGAGTACGTCCATGATGGTTGCAGGGTTCAAGCGTGACATAGAGCGTCGCGCCATACGCCTTATCGCCTGCCTCACGCAAGGCATTGATCTCAGCGTGGGCTTCACCAGCACGGTGATGATAACCTTTGCCAACAATCTCACCTTCGCGCACGACAACAGCTCCGACCATCGGGTTAGGACTGGTGAAGCCTTCTGCTTTTCGGGCAAGCACTAGAGCTCTTTGCATGTAGTATTGATGATCTGGCATTAAAAATGCTCCGATATTTTTTCGGAGCATGGAGAAAATAACACCAACAGAGCAAATATGCAACGCATATCAGCTTAACCACGTGTATAACTCAACATCATACATCAGCAGAAGGAACAACTGACATCTGCCATGCACGAGTGAGCAACACTAGCTTTCTGTGTTGTCGTTTAATCTTCTCCCATCCGGACTATCACCGTCGGCTCTGGACTTTGACCAGATCCACCGTCGCGTACTGCGATGCACGCTCTCACAAAGCACATAAGATGCGCGACTCGGGTCACGGGCTTGGTATGTGTAAGTATACCCTACCGTCGGTGGGGAATTTCACCCCGCCCCGAAGATTATTCATGTTTATTTTACTTTACACGATTTGGGATGCTGTTTCAAGCAATACTCAGCGATACTTCATCTATTTGAATACAAGTCGTTTCAGTTTGTCTTGTTGAGGAAACGCGATGCTTTGTGTGAATTTGTGGATACTACCAGAGAAAATAGATTTGAGTTGAGTCTCAGAAAGTGCCCCCGACAGGATTCGAACCTGTGCCTTCGGCTCCGGAGGCCGATGCTCTATCCCCTGAGCTACGGGGGCTGATAACGGACATGATAGCAGATCTCTTAAAAAAGCTCAAGCCTAACAAAAGATTCTCGTCCCTGTACGTCCTCTATGATATGATACACATAGTTGTTAGCAAATGAGGATCAATATGCGGTATTGGATTGTCATGCTCGTATGGGTGATTAGCGCGTGTAGTGGCGGTACAATCAATGAAGAAACTCTGATTGATTATGATGCTGAACTTGCCGCTTACAGCACCGAAGCCGCACAGTTAAGAAATGATTTAGTGATTGTACAGACAGACGTTGTCGCTACGATTGAAGCCGTAGACGCACGGCGCTTTGACTTTGCCCGCTATAACGATTCACTGAGACAGACGGTAGTGGCTGTTGTGCCCCCTGTAAACGAAGAGCGAATCGTCGCAAATGATATTGAAGGCCCTTTACCGGTGGAAGTCTATGACCTCTCCAACGGAGAAATGCGCTTTGTACAGATCGGCCCGGCAGGAGAGATCGATGAACAAGGGTGCTTCCGTGACAAACAGCAGTTCTTCCGAATTGGTACTAATGAGGTGATATATATGACAGCTGTCGCTTTGAATTTGCGGGCTGGCACCAATGTTCGGGCAGATTGGCAATATGGGAGTGAGTTGGTATTCACTAATTCATGGGTTGCACCACAATCAGAACCTTATCGCTGTATTGTGCTAGCTATGCGCCCATCTGATGCAGCGTTCTTGCCCGGAAATTGGAGTGTCACACTCTCAGTCAATGGGGATCCAACAAATCCACGTTCCTTCACAATCTTAGAAGGTTGAGCATAGAGTGGTCGAGCGTCGCATCGCGTGTTAAGATTATGCGCTGGTTAAAGTGAGTCAGGGGTTATCGTGAGCATTCGCAATCGAATCATTCTTGTCGTATTGCTGAGTATGGCGCTTATCACTCTGGTGAGAGCACAACAAGATCAAACCGATACACTGCCTGATGAGGGCAATATTGTGATTGTACCAAGTGCATTTGTGCGTGGCGGCCCTGCTGATCATTACATTGCAGTAGGCGCACTATTTGAAGGTGATACGGTCTTTCCGCTTAATATTAGCGAAGATGGGTTATGGATTCTCATCCCTTACAGTCGCGGAAATGGTTGGATTCAGCGTAATTTGATACGATGGGAAGATGAGGTAGCATTGAACGAGTTACCGATCCTTGATGCAAATATTACGCCAACACCGCGTATTGCCATCACGAATACCCCGTTTATTCCTACAGCAACACCAACAGGCGATTACATCAACACCAATACTAGCGCTTATGTACGAGCAGGACCGGGTCGCGGGTTTCTGCGACTGGGACAATTATTACCCGGCGATCCTATCGAAGCGGTAGCACGCAATGAAAATGTCAGTTGGGTGATGATACGTTTTTCAAGCGATTCTGAAAGTACTGATTTCGGTTGGTTGGCAACTAATTTGATCTACTGGGAAAATTTTAACGCACTGACTGGTTTACCAGTTATCGATCCTGATAATCTAACACCAACAGCAACTTTCACAAACAGTCCTACGCCAGAGCCGACCAGCACTGATACAGCGACGCCTCAACCGACCAACACCGATACAGTGACGCCGCAACCGACCAACACCGATACAGTGACGCCGCAACCGACCAGCACTGATACAGCGACGCCGCAACCAACCAGCACCGATACACCGACACCAGAACCGACCAGCACAGATACACCGACGCCTCAACCAACCAGCACTGATACACCGACGCCACAACCGACCAGCACCGACACAACGACGCCAGAACC
>JBNPEE010000046.1:0-54795 GCA_051117475.1 Anaerolineae bacterium
AGCACGGGCAAAGTCACCGATTATCTGGCATCGGTGCAAATGGCATTGACCACTATCCGCGAGTCGTCATTTGCCGGTGCGATGACGCGCACACTCGCCGATGCCCAGTCGCAAATCAACGCCACCCGCAATATGATCCGCGATTCGGATCTGTTCATTGGTTTGTACGATGGCGATTATGGTGCTGTGCCAGAGGGTGAGACGCAATCGTATCAGGAATTGGAATATCAATTTGCCGTCTCAAGTGGTAAGCCTATTCAGCTCTTTATGATGGAGGGTGCATTGCAAGAAGCCGATGAGCGTCAGCATGCTTTCCTGACCCATATCCAGCACGAATACCTGCTAACTCCCTTCACCGATGCCGCCGATTTGACAAACAAGGTCAAACAGGCGCTGGATAACTTTCGTCAGATGAAACAGTATCGGCGTATGCGCCTCACGCCTGCGCCTGAACGCGGGTTGATCCCGCCAGCTAGCAAGGAATCGGCGAAGATCGACAGCGAGCACGAAGATACTGAGCGTGAGGTCTTTGAGGAGCAGGTGCGTCAAGCGTTGGAAATTGCCGAAGACGATCTTGAGCAAATCGTGCGCCGTGCGCTGGAAATGCACGACGTGCAACACAATATTGTCGATCCCTCAACGGATCTCGATAACAAGATCACGGTTGCGCCACTATGGGGCGAACCGATGCGACGCAGTCAGTTCCAGAGTGATATTTTCATGGTGATGCCCTTCCGCCCTGCCTACGATGCGATCTATCAGAATGTGGTGCGCCCCACTGCCGCCGAACTCAACCTGACGATCAAGCGCGGGGATGAATTCAGTTCAACCAGTGGGTCGATCATGCAAGAGGTGTGGGCGGCGCTCAATGCCTGTCGTCTCGTGATTGCCGAGACTACTGAGATCAACGCCAACGTGTACTATGAACTGGGCATCGCGCATACGCTGGGCAAACCGGTGATCTTGCTCACGCAATTGGAAAATATTGATGAACTCCCGTTTGATATACGCCACCTGCGCTTCATCGTCTACGAAGATAGCATCGAAGGCAGTGTCCAATTGCGCCAAACACTGAAGCGCTCCATGATCTGGTTGCTGAATGATCTCGATGAGCAAGCCGATATGCCCTCAGTTTGAGGATTTAGAATGCTCCGCAATCAGTGGCGGAATGGGCAGACGCACGACGAAGGTTGTGCCGTTGTCGTCGCTCCGGAATTGCACCGTTCCGCCATAGATCGCGATACAATCACGCACGATGCGTAATCCCATACCGGTGCCGGGCGTGTTGCCGGCACTGCTCCCGCGATAGAAGGGTTTAAAAATGTGACTGCGCTCGTCTTCTTGGATGCCAGCACCTTGATCGATAATCTCATAGATCAGGCGCTCATTCTCTTGCGTCAGATTGACGTAGACCGGCGCTTGCGGGGGCGAGTATTTGACTGCGTTCTCAACAATATTGCTCAGGATGAAGCGTAACAGGTGGTTATCTAACACCAGATAATCATCTACAATTTGACTGTTGAATACAATCGGCGAGTTGTTCTCTTCATGCGTTTTGACACCATTGATAATATCTTGTGTGAGTTCGTTGACGCGAAAACGCGCCGGCATCAGTTGCAAACTGCCTTCGCTCGCCGAGAGTACCAGACTAATGTCTTCGACCATTTGTGTCAGCAATAGCACCTGATCTTTGATGCGGTTGAGACGACGCTGGCGCCCTTCTTCACCCAATCGATCATGATGCTTTTCCAGCATCTCTGCCGAGTTGAGGATGCTGGTCAGCGGGGTGCGGAATTCATGCGAAACAGTCGTGATGAACTGTAGCCGTATTTGCCCCAGTTCACGCTCGTTGCGCAAGATTGCCCGCAGTTTCGCTTCTTCCACGCGGGCATTTTCCAGATTTACGCGAGTTGTGACATCGTGCCCCAGTGCCATGACAAGCTGTTCATCATCTGCCATACGCAATAGGGATAAATTCCAATCTACATGATGGACACTACCATCTGCGCCGACTAACGTGGCTGTGAAAGTTTGCGGTTGCCCTGTCGTCAGCACTTGCTCGATCCAATACATCAACTGTGACTGCCCGTTTTCCCCGATATACTGTGTGAAATCTCGCTCGATGAGTTCTTGCCAGTTATGACCGGTGACCGTCATCAGCGCGGGGTTAACGCTCTGGATGATGCCGTCACCGTCGAGTGTCAGCGTGTAGGCTTGCATAGTCTCGACGATTTGCCGGTTGCGCTGATCTTCATAGCGCAATTGTTCGTTGAGCCGTTCCTCAAATTGAATGAATTCTTCTATCACGCTCGTGAAGTGTTGCGGACTGGTTAAGAACGGCGCATGTTGCGCGATGCTCGCCTCTAATTCTGGCACATGTTGCGGGCGATAATGGGCAGTGATTTCCAGCAAGCGAGCGCTGGCTTCTGCGATAATCTCTGGATCGAAGGTGAGGATGGTGGCAAACTTGCGCCAGCTCTGATAAGGGGATAACTCATCTGGCTCAGCGTGATCTTTGCCGGTCAGTAACACGTTGAAATCCGCACTGAGGATCAGCACAAACCATTCCTGATGCAGCGGATCTTCTTCACTCAGTTCGATCTGGAGCGCGTTCAAGACGCTATCGGGTGCGAGAGGCTTGCCGGCGAAGATGCAGACCTGCTTGGCAACAGTCGTCAGCGCATGATACCGTTGTGTCTCTTTTAGCCAATGGCTTGATTCCTGAAAGCCGGTGAACATCGTCGCTGGCATTTGATTTTTGAGGACAATATCTTCAAGTGTGTGCGAAAGATGTACCAGCGTAACTTTGGAACATTGCAAAATGGGTACACGATCTTTTGCAATAGCCCGCATGGCATCGAAGAGTGAAATGTGGGAAGGTAAGGTCATACGATTATTTTTTGAACCGCCAGTTCTCAACCAATAAAATATAAAATTGACCGTATAGTGTTCGCTAGCAACAATGATATGCTGACGTGAATCCCAGCCAAACATATACAGTTCTAGACGACGAACAACATAGCATCATTTTAGCACAGACACTTGAATTTTGTTAAGATAATAGGGTAAAAGACCTGTAAAAATCATGTTGCAACAATACTAAATTAATGTGGTTGGAGCGCACGTGCCACTAGCCCAGTGCCGCCGGCAAAAGTGCCGAGAATCAGCAAGGTATCAAACAGGTTTGTCGGTTGGAAGTACACGTTGAGGTTGATCAATACGCCTAACAGCACAATCAACAATCCGCCGACAGTCAGCACCCAGCCGAAGAAGTTCTTGCCGTTGAAGAACAAGATCCCAATGCCGATCAAGAGTGGAACCATCGCTAGCCCGAAGTTATTGACGGCGAAACCATTACCGAACGAAAACCCAAAGCCCCGGCTTGTCACCACGACCCGACTCATGAACAGGTAGCCCCCCACTAAGATCATCACTAACCCGATGAAGAACTCCAACAAACCGCCAGGCGTGCCCCCGGCACCGCGCTTCTCTTTATCTTCCAACATGATGAGTGATTAGCCTTTCTGTGCTTATCAATCAAACGCTTACCAGTATACCCTATCTGCCCCATCCGCGTGATGATAGGTTGATTATGGATTTGCTACGAGTCATCAACCCTTGATAAATTCAATCTGCACAAACGCTCATCTTGTAATACAATGGAACTATAACCCATGCACAATCAATCATACCAAAAGAGTGAATTAAGAGACCATGATGCAGGATACACGCGATAATAACGACTTGTTACCGGAGCCCATCAACCCTGATGTGCATCCTGCTGTATTGCGTTTTTCAGTGTGGGATCGTGCCGAAACAATCGAAGTGCCTGCCATGCCGACTATGATTATCGGGCGCTCCACCGAAGATGAGACAGTCGATATTGATCTGACAGATCATCATGGGCGTTTATTGGGCGTGTCCCGTCGGCACGCAGTGGTCTTCCTCACGCCTACCGGCATCGGCATTCGTGATCTCAACAGCGCCAACGGTACCAGCCGTAACGGCGTACCACTGGAGCAGGGCAAAGCCTACGAACTGCAACATGGCGACGAACTCCAATTCGGTGGGTTATATATCACCGTCTACTTTGCCTGAACCGACGTTTACCGGCGTTCGCTGGCTGGCTCTAGGAACGGTCATCCCCACCCTTTATAATAAAGTGAACTGCTGTTAGTAATGTCAAGATGGCGTATGACTGACGAAAAACAACCGATCCCAAACCCAACACCTATTGACGAAGCGACCCAATCGGCTAACCCGATGTTAGTCGTGTTTCTGGTCTTGCCCCTATTCGGCTTGATCGCTGCGTTGCTGATGATCGCCAATGATATGCGTGCCCAACAAGACGCGGATCCTAACGCGGTATTCACTACCAGCAACCCCGCCGCACTCATCAATAGCGCCGCGCCTGAATTTGAGCTGACCGATCTCAACGGGCAACCGGTAGCGATCAGTGATTATCGAGGCAAAATCTTATTGCTCAACTTCTGGCAGACCACCTGTCCCCCTTGCATCGAGGAAATGCCGGATTTCATCGATTTCATCGGCGATCAACCCGATGATGTGACATGGCTCACAGTCAACTTCGATGAGACTGATCAGATGGTGCGCGAATTCTTCGCCGCTTATGATTTTCTCGGCATCCCGACTGTGATGGATTACGATTCCAGCGTGCGCTATCAGTATGGCGTATTTGGTGCGCCGGTAACCTTTGTCATTGATCCCGATGGTGTGATCCAATACATGAACATCGGGCAGTTGAGCTACGATGATATGGAAGAACTGGTGACGGCTGTCCGTCAAGGGGTGTGAGCGCCCTCACGGACGCACACCCCATAAGGCGCTCAATTCGGTATTCGGTTCACTGATAATCAAGCCTGTACCGTCCGCCGTGAAGCGCAATTCAGCGTCTATATCGAGCGTGAACGGTGTCTCTGCTAGCAATCGCCCATTGACCGTATCATAGGTGCGGAGTTGCTGATCAGTGGCTATTAGCACCCAATCTTGTAAGGGATGAAATGCCAGCGCGATGATCGGCTCATCCTCACCGACTGCTAAAGTGTGCAGGCGTTCAATTACCACACCATCGAACAACACGACACCACCAGCGCCTTCGTCTGACAGGGCAAACAGCGTGCCATCCGGATGAAAGCGAATAGCGTGCGCGTCGCTCTGTGTGGCGATGCTACCCAGAGCCTCGCCATCGGGCGTACACACAAACCACTGACGCGCATTGGCTGGATAGAGCGCGTAATGCCCCTCTGGGTGTGCAAAGGGCGCGGATGGGCGCTCATCGGGGAACGGATAGCTGGTATCGAGCAAACGCAACTGTTCAAGCGCTTCAGCGCGGATGGGCGTGTCGTTGTGATTGTCGGTACGGATGGGCGGTGCGCTGAATCCGGCAACCTGTGTTGTGGTCATTGTCTGGCACTGGCGGTTGGCTTCGCTACGAGCCAGATAATCACGGATTGTGGGCGCGAGCAGGGTCAGTGCCGCGCACAAAAACACAGGCGCAATCAAGATCAGCGTCACCCACCGCCGGCATCCTCGTGCTTTCAGCCTGGCGATAGCAATTTCTCGTTCTTGTTCAGACATCGGTGCTTTCCTCATCATGAATGCTGTTTCGCGTATTGTCGATGGGGTAGTGCGATGCGGTCAAGGGTACGCTGATGATGGTAGATACTGATATACGGGTATGATCGTCTGGTGTAGAATAGAGTATATTCAACCATAAAGTTGATGAAATGGCTGACTTGATATGTGGCTCGCTCAGATTGATATGCGGAATCCCCTGGTACACATGACCCTGTGGAACTTGATCGCGTGTGGCGGATTGTTGCTGATGGTGGTGCTGGTCAGCAGTTTCAGCGTTGCTGGACGCGAAGCGGTCTTCCAGAGCTCGCCCGGTTTTTTGCTGGGTATGGGATTCTGGGTGCTGGTAGCGTTGGTGATCTCACTGCTGGGTGGCGTGGTGACGGGCGCTTTAGTGTGGGGATTGACGTTCAGCGCCTTGGTCAGTGATCGCACCATCACGCGCTATTATTTTTCCGTGTGGGTATGGTTGGGGGCGTTCTTGCTGGTGAGCAACAGCCTGATGGCGTGGTGGTTCATCAGCAATGAGCAATGGTTGACCTTGCCCCTCGTGCGCCAACCCGCTCTGCGTGATACGATGCTGGCGGTGGTGTGGATGGTGGTAGTGCCCTTGATCGGTGCGACGCGCTTCATTGACGATCTCAAAGCCGATTCACGTTATTTGCGCAAGCGTCCCCGTCAGGATTCATCACCTGAATGATTTGCCGATAGTCGATAGATAGCTTAATTGTATGAAACAACCGGATCCCGTTCAACATATGATGCTTTGGGGCGCGAGCAGTAGCGCACTGGTGCTGATTTTGTACTTCTTCGCCATTGGTAGTCTGGGCTTGAGTACCCTGTCACCGGCGGTGATTATTCTGTTGCTAGGGGGTATTTTCACGGGCTTCACGCTGGGCGGTATGGCTGGTGTGATCATCGGCACGATCTTTCAGCACCAGCAAGCGGCAATTAACAGCGAAAAACTGCACAATCGCCGTCTGATCGTGCTGGGAGGCGTGTTCGTGATGGTGCTGATTATCAGTCGCCTACTGCTGATCTTGTCCTTCGGCGTAGTCGGGCATCCGTTGGCGCTGGCGCTGGCAGGCGCTCTGATCGCCCTGTTAGCTTCCGAGCATTACCTGCGCCGGATGCAAGCGTGGCTCAAGCACAACAAGCCCAAACGCAAACGCCATGATGAGGCGATTCCGCATCGCTTACTGGATGATGAGGGAAGTTCTGCGGATACTATTCCTCAAGACACACAATCTCGCCAGCGCGATCAGCAGGGTGATTAGTCTTGCCAGCGTTTGAACGGATCGTTTGCGCCCCGCACCAGACTGTAGACCGCCAGCACAATCACAACGGATAGGGTCAGAAAGAAGATCACGCTGAACACCGCTTGCAATAGGTTCCAACCCAATATATCGAACACAATCGCGAATAATAAGCTCCATGAACCGATCAGCAAACTATCACGCAGGCGTTGTGATTTGCTCTTGGCGCGTGTGTTCAGGATAGTGCGTAGATGATCGGAGGTGTGCGGGTTCTCACGCAGGAATATCAAGCGATACAGCAAGCCAATCAGCAGATCATCGCGAAAATACCCGTTATGAGCGCGGGCGGGAGCGGGAAATTCATAACTCTTGATGAGAATGTTATCGACCTGCTGATCACGTCGTTTGAACTCACGCGGACTCGCTGTGAACAGTGCCCCACTGATATAATCTTCCTGTGACCAGAAATTGAGCCAGCGAAAATTCGGGATGCCGTTGTCATGCACGAAGGGCGGATAGCTGATGTCTCCGCGCAGGTCATCGACAATCAGTTCATAGGGGCGGTGATCGCCCCGTTTGCTCTCGAACAGATAGTGAATCTTATCAATCGGACTGCCGAACGTCACTAGATATTCGATGTTATCGGTGCGGATCAGGCGCGGATTATCAGGGCGCTGGTTTGACGGATGTAGATCGTCGTCATCATGTGCTTTGAGCATCGCCACCCCGCCTGCAACGGTGACGACCTTGCTCGAACGGGTGTCCGGTGGTTCGCTGGCACGCACAGCGCGGTTATGACGTCCGATTGCCAGCAGGGTATCTAGCGCAATCGTGGTGCCGAGGCTATGCCCGACGATGATCGCCCGTTCACAACCTTCATGTTGTAAGACGTGTGTGGTCATCTCTAGCCCGCGTTGTAAGATTGCCTTGCGTCGATCATATTTCTCGTCATTTTCTTCATAGGTTGACCACAGTTGCACATCTCCGACGTAATCGCGCAGGAATTTGGCAAAGAAGATGGGCACAGGCAACAGCAATAACAGCACCCCATAGAACGCAAGCGCCAGTAAATCATTTTGAAGTAAATCTTGCAAACGCAAATCTGCAAATGCCAGATGTAAGACACGCGAGAGCGTCAGAATGGGCACGACCAGCACCACATAGGTAAGTGTCATCAGAACGAAGAAATTCCAGAACTCGATGCGTCGCATATGTTCGCGCCAATCTTGCGCCAGTTGATACAACTCGCTATCGTCGCTGTTCTGGCGCAAATAGCGCATGAAATCGTCAAAATTGCCGCGTTGCTGGCTACCGCGCAAGGCATCATCACAAAATTGATTGTAGTAGGTGATCAGTTGTTTGAAGGGCGTGAAATTACTGCTTTCGGTGTATCGCTTTTCCCATAGGCTGTAGAGATAACTGGTGCGCCAGCGTCGGCGGGTGTTCCACGTACTGCGCCAGATACGGATCGGTGTTAGGATATGCCCGAACAACCAGCGCAACACCGACAGCGCAGATAAGCCAATCGCGGTCAGTGGTGCCCAATAGACCTCATAGAAACGGTAGGTTTTGCCATCGCGCCGGAACGTGACATAACCCACCGTCTGATCGGTGAGGTGTGAGCGTGAATCCTCGATCTCGACAGTGAAGCGTTCGAGATGTTCATCATCTTGCACCACGGCATAATCATCGAACGATTCGAGCAATTGACTCAGTGATTGATAGCGGCTCTGTTGCCCGATCCCATGAAAATAGATAACGGCTGTGAACGGCTCTTGCTCTGACATCCTGCACGTATCCCTTCTAATTGATCGGTTACGATACTGTTAAGTGTATGCCAGATCAAGCAGAAGGCAACTACTTCGTTTTGTGTGGGTGCGTCAGGTAAGCGATGCCTATCGCCAATGTTGATGCCACCGCCACCACCCACAGCGTAACGGTATAATTGCCCAGTGCATCATACATGAAGCCCGCGAACACCGGCCCAATCGTGAACGCCAGCGTGACCGGCAAAGCCATCATGCTGGAAATACGCCCGTAATACAGCGCCCCGTAGGTATCCGCCACCACCGATGGGCGAATCAGCGTTTGCATCCCGATTGATGCGCCGAACAGCAACACGAACGCGCCTACAATCCACAACGACGCACCCCCCAACAAGATCAGCACAGCGATTGTCTGAACTGTGAATAGCACCATCATCAGCACGCGCTTCGATAGCTGATTTTCAACCGGTGCGAACAACACCCGCCCGATGACCTGCGTCAAGCCGATGGCTCCGCTGGCACTCGCCGCCACTGTCGGCGTGATGCCCACGTCAATCAAATAGGGGATCAGGTGTACGCGCAAGCTGGAGATGCCAAACCCCGCCAGCACAAATGCCAGCGTCAACAACCGGAAGAAGCGACTGCGCAAGGCGTCTCCCAATGTGATACCCTGCACTGATTGAGGGGCGCCCTCCGCGTTATTCTCGGCGGTGGGTGCGTCGTCGCCATCGGGTTGAACGCCTAAGTCTTGCGGACGACGGCGCAAGATCAGCCCGTTGAGCGGGATCATCAGCGCACCTAGCACAATGCCCAGAATCAGCACGCTATCGCGCCAGCCAAAGACACCCAGCAGATAATCTGCCAGCGGTAAGAAGATCGTGCTGGCAAAACCTGCCGTGAACGTCACCAGCGTTAAGGCGGCACTGCGTCGGCGCTGGAACCACGTCGCAATCACCGCGAAAGTTGGTTCGTAGAGCACCATCGCCGAACAGACACCAATGCCGATCCAGATTGCATAAAATGCCCATATATCCGTCACCTGAGACCACGCTATTACCAGCATCATCGCCAGCAGAGAACCGATCGTCATCAGGGCGCGTGCCCCGTGACGATCTACCCACCATCCCACCGGAAACGCCACCAGACCGGTCACCAACAACGAGAGCGAAAACCCGCCGGTTAGCACTCCGCGTGACCAGCCCAATTCGGCTTCCATCGGCGTGATATAGACCGAGAACGCATAGAACAACACGCCATAGCCAACAGTCGTCGTGATTGCCAATGCCAGCGCGATATACCAGCCATAATAGATTATTTTCGGGTGACGCTTACGCATGATAGCCCACTCTCAGTAGGGATAAAAAATGAGCGGTGCCCGCAGACAACGCTTGTGTAAGGGGTATTGTATCATGTCCATACGCACACACAATCACCATAAAAAATTGGTCTGGTGCAAAAATCTCCGCCACAAAGGGCACAAAACGCACGAAGAAGGGTAAAAACAGATTCTTTTCTTCGAGTTTTTCGTGGTCTTTGTGGTGAAAAATTTGTCGCGTCTCAATCTATATAAGGCATGAGTGTCGCGACAAATCATGCGGGTTACATTGATAGGTTTTTCGTAGTCGCGCTCGGGTGAGTGTGTGTGTCGTCAGGGTATTCAGTGTTACAATCGGGCAAAATGTCAAGCAAAAGAATGAGAGTCAACGATGAGCCATGATCCCCTCTTACAATGGCGGAACGAATTCCCGATTTTGAGCAAGTGCAATTATCTGATTAATAACTCACTGGGCGCGATGCCTCGCGGGGTATACGAGAGCCTCGCGCACTATGCCGATATGTGGGCAGAGCATGGCGTGTCCGCATGGGGCATTGAATGGTTTGATCTCAACCGTCAGGTCGGTAACAAGATCGCGCCGCTGATGGGTGCGCCAGCAGATAGCGTGCTTGTGCATCAGAACGCCAGCATCGCTAACAGCATTTTGTTCGGTGCGCTCGATTTCAGCGATACCAAACGCAACAAAGTCGTCATCACCGATATGGATTTTCCGTCGGATGTCTACGTGTTAAAACGCTGGTTACCCGATCACATGACTGTACATATGGTCAAAACCGACGACGGTATCCGCATCGACACGAACAAAATCCTCGATGCCATTGATGAGACGACACGCCTCGTGAGCATCAGTCATGTGTTGTTCCGTAGTGCCTATATCATGCCGGCACAAGCCATTGTCGAAAAAGCACACAGCGTCGGGGCGCAGGTGGTCTTCAATGGCTATCACAGCGTGGGGATTATCCCCGTCGATGTGACCGCGCTTAACGTCGATTTCTACATCGGCGGAGTGTTGAAATGGATGTGTGGTGGCACAGGAGGCGTGTTCATGTACGTGCGCCCTGATCTGTTGACCACGCTCAATCCGAAGGTCACCGGATGGTTCGCGCACAAAGCCCCGTTTGACTTTGATGTCGAAAACTTCGAGATGCGCGAGGATGTCTACCGCCTCGCCAATGGCACGCCCGGCATCGCCACGCTACAGGCCATTCAGCCCGGCATCGATATCATCACACAGGTGGGCGTTGAGAACATTCGCGAGAAGTCGATACGCCAGACCTCGCTCCTGATCGAACTCGCTGACGCCGCCGGTTATGAGGTGGTTAGCCCGCGCGATACCGCCCAGCGTGCCGGAACGGTCACCGTCAACCCGCCGAACGCTTATGCTGTCTCGCGTGAGTTGCTCGCCCGTAACATCAAGATCGATTATCGCGCTAATGCCGGTATTCGGGTTGCGCCACACTTCTACAACACCGACGACGAAGTGCGCCAAGCTATCGCGATGATTACCGAAATTTTAGAGGATGGGAGCTGGAAACCCCACGCTGAGAGTCGAGATTTTGTGACGTAGGAGGTTATTTTAAAAATCGCCTAAACTTGAAATAACACGTCGCCTTATTTCAAGTTTTGAAATAAGGCTTTTAAATGTAAAAACTAGGCAGGGGCGTTAACCCCCACGCAGGCCTTACGCTAGACCTTCATGGATGATGGCGAGTGTTTCTTTTCAGAGCGAGTCGGGCACTTGAGTAGTGTAAACTGAAGGAGACTTTCCAACCCATTGGAGACCATAGGAGAAAAGCAAATCGGTGCTAGGGCGCTGGCTGGGCAAGACTAAGCGAAGACCGCCACCGCGCCACAGATGCGTTAAGCGATACGAATGATATCACTTTGATTGAATAGATTTGGCACGTTCACAGCAAGTGTCGGTTGCTGGTATAGAATCGGCGGGACACCGATGTTCGCGAGAAATAACGCCCCGATATGTGTTTGTGCCTGTTGTGCTTTCAACCCCACTTTCGGCAAGGCTAAGGTCATCGTCGCATGAGCGTTGATCGCCGGGTTAAGCACAGTGCCTGTCGTCGCGTCAACACCGGATGGCACATCAAGCGCGAGAATGGGTGCGCTGTGCGCATTCGCAGCATGAATCAAGTTAGCGACTGTGCCACGTGGCGCACCTGTCAGGCTATAACCGATCAACCCATCTACGATCAAATGTACATTGGGATTGAATTCGATAGACTCTGAGAACGGAGCGATGGATAGCCCCATCTGGTGTAAAATGTCTAGTTGATGCGCTGGAACCGGTGTTAGTTTGTCATCAGGTGCACTCAGGATAACGTCCACTTTTGCGCCGGCATTATGGAGCCAACGCGCACTCACCAGCGCACCACCACCATTACCCCCTGTGCCTGCTAATACAAGGATTGCTTTGCCTTCTAGCTGCCCCTCGAAAAAATAGTGACGGGCGAGCGTTGCCAGATTTCGTCCGGCATGTTCCATCATCTGAATTAACTCAATATGATAGTAGTCGATCATCAGGCGATCTACCTCGCGCATCTGATCGGTGCTGAGATAGGGAACTGCATCGCGATAAAATGGGATCATAAGGCGCTCTCCTTCTTCGGTTGTTCTTGATCAATGGCTAAAGCAAAAACCGCCCAGTCATTTACTGAGCGATTTTTGGGGATTACAAATAGGTGTCACCCACTAATTTTGTGAGATTGTCCAAACTTCTATCTTTTGATCCGGGCGAGGTTGCCAGTCCAGATCACTGGAAACACCGTACAGATCAACCTGTTGGAACAAGAATAGCCACGGCACTTCTTCATAGATGATCGCTTGCGCTTCGTGATATAGATCGATGCGCGTTTCAGGATCAAACTCGGTGCGTGCTTCTGTGACTAACTCGGTGATACGGTCATTTTCATAGTTGTTCTTGTTCGGGCGATTTGCGAATGCACCCCACAGCACATCATCTGCATCGAAGGTGCTTGTGCCCCAACCCATGAAGTGCGATTCAACTAGCGCATCTCCATCACGGTATCTCGCCAGTTGATCGGCCCAGGCGTTGATATTGAGATCCACGTTGATACCCACCTGTGACCATTGACCGACTAGTGCCTCTGCCACTTCACGATCTTGTGCGTAACGCCCTGTCGGGGCATCCATAGCAAAAGTGATGCCATCCGGATAACCGGCTTCTGCTAGTAACTCACGGGCACGCTCTGGATCATAGGGGTAGGGTTCGATGGATTCATCCAAACCAAATGTGCCGAACGCTAAAGGTACAGCAATTTGAACGGCATTGCCATCGAACAAAAACTCGACAATTTCGGGCACGTTGGTTGCGTATTGAATCGCTTGACGCACGCGAACATCGGCTAAGACTGGATTCTTCGTGCCATCCAGCGCCACATATTGGAAGAATGTACTTGGCACATCACGAACATCTAAGTTCGGATCAGCATCAAGTTCTTCAGCTTGAAAAGCAGGAACGTTCACGGCAATGTCAACTTCACCGGATTGCAGTGCCGCCACACGGGTTGATAATTCAGGGATAGGACGGAAAACAACGGTTTCGATGCTCGGTGCGCCGCGCCAGTATGCTGTGTTCGCCGCGAGTACCAGTTGTTCATCGCGTTCCCAAGAGACAAAGGTGTACGCACCCGTTCCTACGGGTTGCTCTGCCAGTGTATCTGAATCGGTGGCTTCGCTATATTCATTTGGCATGATGAACCATTCGCTCAACCGTGCCGGTAACAGCGGGTAAGGTGTCGTAGTGCGAATTTGAACTGTCAGCGGGTCTATCACATCTACGCCTTCAATCACGCCAAAACGACTGGCAAGCGGCGAGCCAAGATCAGGGTCTAGCGGGCGTTCTAGACTGAACTTAACATCCTCTGCATCAAAGACTTCTCCGTTATGAAAAACGATGTCTTCGCGCAAAGTGACTTCCCATGTTGTATCATCCAACAGTGCCCATTCCGTCGCTAGAGCGGGCACTAGATTCAGATCAGCATCACGATAGACGAGTGTATCAAATACGTTGCTGAGAATACTGGTTGTGAAGGCATCATTCTGGCGCTGTGGATCAAGCGAAGCGGCATCAGTGCCCAGTGCGATAACAACACGGCTCTCACTTTGTGCGGTGACCAACGACAAACTGAGAATTAACAATATGAACGATGTAACGAGAAAACGGATGGTGCGAAACTTCATGTTGTGCTCCTTGGTTAAATAAGATAGATCAAAAAATGGTCGTCACTATCAGCAACATCGTCGCCTGATAGCCCTCACATAGAACTGGATTTTCAGTAACATGTCATCCTCCTCGAACGGTGAATCCGTATTAAGCATCGTTGCGCAGTGTGGGATCCAAAACTTCTCGTAGGCGATCCCCCACTAAATTGATTGATAAAACAGTCAGAAAAATTAGGATGCCCGGTAAAATGCTCACCCACCAGGCAGTGGAGATATAATTGCGTCCATCCGCGACCATCCCACCCCATGTCGGGGTAGGGGGCGGAACGCCCATACCCAGAAAGCTCAATGAAGCCTCTGCGAGAATCATCGTTGAAATTGTCAGTGTGCCGATAACGGTGATAGAGGGCATCACATTCGGTAAAATATGCACGAGGATAATCCGTCGATGACTGCTACCCATCGCACGCGCTGATTCAATGAATTCGAACTCGCGGATGCTCAACACTTGCCCGCGTATCACACGCCCATATGTGACCCAACCGGACACCCCTAACACGACGATGATATTCATCAGGCTAGGGCGCACCACAGCCGCTAAAGCCACTGCCAAAATCAGGAACGGTATCGATTGTTGGACATCAACAACACGCATCAGCACGTTATCCACCCAACCACCGAAATAACCGGCTAATAATCCCACGACAACACCGATTAACCCCTGAAGTAACACCGCACACACACCGACAATCAAAGAAATTTGTGCGCCATACATCATACGGCTGAGGAGATCACGCCCGAGGGCATCCGTTCCTAACCAATAACCAGGCTCTGCCCCTGCTTCCCAGATCGGTGGCTTGAGCCTTAAGCGCAAAGATTGCACCGACGGATCATGAGGGGCAATGAACGGCGCAGTCACAGCGACAATCACTACCACGATCAACAAAGCGAAAGCCAATAGGCTAATCGGATTAGAACCTAGC
This sequence comes from Anaerolineae bacterium, assembly GCA_051117475.1. Taxonomy (GTDB): domain Bacteria; phylum Chloroflexota; class Anaerolineae; order Aggregatilineales; family Phototrophicaceae; genus JAUZRW01. Next base: position 15,134 of record JBNPEE010000046.1, read on the forward strand.
GCCTTCAAAATATCCCAGATATTCAGCAGAAAACGCTGAAGTGGCGAATTCTGTTTTGTATCAGCTTGTGTAGTTAAGACGCTAATATAGTCGCTTGTCATGACTGCTCTTATTCTTCATAGTCGGTTGATCAATAACGAATTTGTGGATCAAGAAATGCATAGAGTAAATCCAGCAACAGATTGATCAGGATCACAATGACACCGATCACAATCACAAAGGCTTGCACCACAGGAAAATCACGGTTGCCCAGTGCCTGAACCAGCAACAATCCTGCCCCGGGATAGGCGAAGACTGTCTCGGTGACGACAGAGCCACTCATCAGCGCCGCGACCTGTAAACCCATCACGGTCACAACGGGAATTGCCGCATTTTTGAGTGCGTGCAAAAACACCACATATTGCTTTGAAAACCCTTTTGCTCGTGCGGTACGGATGTAATCCTTATTCAACACTTCAAGCAGATTGGCACGTAATAGACGATTGATGATTGCCGCTGAATACGGGCCTAATGTGAGGGCAGGCAAAATAAGATATTCGATACCATCTCGACCGCTTGAGGGCAACCAGCGCAGTTGAACGGCAAAGAATAAAATCAGCACGATACCCAGCAAAAATGTCGGGATCGCCTGACCAAACAGTGCTATGAAGACACTCACGCGATCAATCAACGAATTGGGATATAACGCCGATAAGATACCCAAGGGTAAGGCGATCACCAGCGCCACGACAAAAGCACTGCCAGTTAACTGAATTGTTGCAGGCATACGCTCTAATATCATTTCGAGCGCGGGCTGGCGATGTCTGATCGATGTGCCAAAATCACCTGATAAGGCACGGGTGAGAAAATCGGTATATTGCAACAAGAGCGGTTTATCCAAACCCAGATAAGCACGCATCACGGCTTCATCTTCGGCAGTTGCATCAATGGGTAACATCAGCGCTGTTGGATCGCCAGATAATCTGGCTAATAAAAAGACAATCAAAGATAACCCCAGCAGGACGAATATCGAGTAGAACAAACGCCTCAACAAAAATTTCTGCACGTGCTCATACCTCTTTCACCGTGTTGCTAAAAAGTCTTCGAGCGGGATACCCCGTTGTCGATAGTTAGCTATGAAGGATGCACGCTGTGCAAGTTCATCGCGCCATCGTTCTACATGAGGAAACTGGCCATTTTCGGCAAGATCAAACCGTTGATAGCCATACACCCACGGCAACAGCACGACATCAACAATGCTCAATTCGCCACACACATAACGCTGATGCTGTAGCCTATCGTCCAGTTCTTGCAAAAGGCTTACGCCCTGTGCTTTCAACTGGCGCACATCATTCCAATCTGTGCCGCTTGCAGCAGGTTCAATGAGTTGCCAGTATAGATGATGACTGACATGCCAGAATTCCTGATCGGCGCGGGCGATCCATTTCAGGGCGTCATCAAGCTGTTGGGGTGCTTCGGGGATGAGGCGGGGCGGCGCATATTGATCTGCATGTTTCATGATATCGAGCGAGTCGCCTAATGTGCCGTCAGCATCTTCAAATGCCGGAACAGTCCCTTTAGGGTTAATAGCTAGATAGGTTGATGTTTTTTGTTGTTGGTTACTTAGATCGACTTCGACACGCTGAAAATCAATGCCTTTCTCACTCAAGAAAAAAGCGGCTTTCAGGCTATGTGGGCAGTTATAATAACTGTATAAGATCGGTAGCATGCTATCCTCCGTATATATACTGATAGACGCAAATACAGGGTTTATCCTTACGCACTGTCAGCTTTCCCAGCACATCTGGCAGTTGTTGTTCACCGAGGGTTATCAGAAAGCGTAAGACATGACACAGTTTGTTGTTGACGACGCAGGGGTCATTGAGTGGCTATGAAGAAATTGGGTGCTTGCTCGGTGGGTGGAGACATTGACAATGGGTAGTCTCACCGTTGAACACATTCCAGTCCATATCCTCAACACACGCCTCTTTGCTGAGGTTTTTGATGGTATGCAGTTGCTTCTGCACGAATTAACCACCTCTCTCGATGTCGTCTAATCACGAGGATAAGTAAAACCTTCAGTAGCAGCCCGGTGAATGAGATTTCGATTCGTTTTTACACCAAAACGCCAAAGGAGTTTCTCACGTACCCAGTCAACACAACGTTTGTCGATGTCGGGTCTATACCCCATAAAATAAGACAACAACCGGAGATAAAATAGATGAAAATGGGATATCGAATGGGTCGTCGCATGAGCGAAGAAATTCGATGATCGGTTGCAGATAGTTTTTCGGTTCCTTAGTTTGAAAATACTTCTCATTCACCCCAAAAATGGTTCGAGTCCTACCTGTAGATGTCATCTGCCAGCACCATGACATTTCTTGTATTTGATGCCACTGCCACCACGGATCGTTACGGCCTGCATCAGAGAATGCGACTTCGAGTGCTTTGTCTTTCTCATGCATATAGAACATCACATTGGCAGGAGGACGCTGACGGCTCAATTCTCGTGCCATAACTTGCATTGCTTCGTTGATATGTGTGAAGAAAGCTTTGTATCCGTCGCAGAGATAGTTCAGTCCCGCTTCGCCGTCGGGTGTTTCGATGAAGCGATTTTTCGGGCACCCTCCGTTGCACACGAAACGTACCTCACAATCGCGACAATATTGGGGTAGCGTATTACGCTTTGCCATGCCAAACTCGATTTGCTGATCTGAAATAACAATCTCACTCAATGGAATGTCGATGAGATTGCCAACTTTATGATCTGGTTCGACGTAGTGATCGCAGGAATACACATCTCCGTTATGCTCGAGGGCGAGTGCCTTACCGCAGGTTTCCTCAAAGATACATAATCCAGAATTGTTGCCTGTCCATGCCGCAAGCGCAACATCAAATATCTGCACATAAATACGACCAACATCGTGCCGCACCCATTCATCAAAGATTATTTTTAGGAAATTACCATATTGCTTGGCGGTGACACTACGGTTGGTAACCACATCCCCTTCTTGATAGCCTGTATCGTTATCACGCTCGACAATCGGAATAAATTGCATAAACTGTGCTTTGACGTCATCGCGAAAAAATCGATAAATCTCTAGCGGATAATCAGCATTCGCCGCATGAATTGTCGTGAGAATGTTAAATTCGACTGCATGCCTTTTGAGCAGGTCAATGCCGTGCATAACTTTATCAAAAGTTGGTGCACCCCCTTTATCGACGCGATAAGCATCATGCAAGTGTTTTGGGCCATCGACGCTCACACCGATTAGGAAATCATTTTGTGCAAAGAATTCGCACCACTCATCATCGAGTGTGACGGCATTCGTTTGCAAAGTATTGAATATCCGCATTCCTGGTTTCTTATGCTTTTGTTGATAACGAACCGCTTGTTTGTAAAAATCCAGTCCCATCAAGGTTGGTTCACCACCTTGCCATGCGAAGGTGACTTCGGGAACGCTCTGTGCTTCGATGTATTGGCGCGTGTATTCTTCTAAGAGTGTTTCGCTCATCCTGAAGTCACTGTTGGGATAGAGGCGTTCCTTACTCAAGAAGTAACAATATTTGCAATCTAGATTACAAATTGCACCGCGTGGTTTTGTCATGATGTGAAAGGCAATCATATTTTGACCTAGAGTCCGCATGATGTGAGCAATCTAAAAATTGATGATACTTCATAATGGCTGAATTACATCTAGCAATATCATTGACACCTACCAACCGTTCAACCTTGTATGAAAGCACATCAAGTTTAACAAATATCAAGGTTGGATAACATGAATTGTTCGCGAATCACGGCGACAAGATCATGATATGAAGCCTCGTAGCGTGCGAACAATCGCACCGAATCCATCAAAATCTGATACTTGTAATCCATCCTCATCATACATTTTGCGGATGTCAGGAACAAAGATATAAAGATCACTAATAATTGATTGTTTGACGGGTTCTTGAATGCGTTCTTGTATCAGTGTATCAGACATGTTGAAGCGTTTCTGTCAGTTTGACAGTGATGTTGGATACGGTCAGATGACTACTATCCAGCGTGCCAACGAAAAGTTTGACTTCCATTCTTTCCTTGATTACTCTTGTGCAGACCATTTGTTCCATTTCAATAAAAAGGAAAAGACATGTTCCAATACATTGGCGAGCCTAAAATCTATCAACGAGATCTAGTACATTACATGGGCATTCGAATTCAGACTCCATTCAGTGGAATGTTTGCTGAGGTCGATAAACTTCGCAAAGAACTTGCGAAATGGTTTAAAGAGAGAGCGATTGAAACACATGGAAATTCATTTTTGCGTTATCACATCATTGACATGGAAGGTATTATGGACATTGAATACGGAACGCTGGTTGATGCGCCTCTAGTAGGAGATGTTCAGGTTAAATCTGCTAGTCTTCCAGCTGGACGTTATGCCAGTCTCATTTACAGCCGCTATGCACTCAGAGGCAACAAAGCTCTGATCGCGTTCATTCAAGATAACAAGCTTACAGTCGATAGATGGGACGACGAAAATGGTGATGCGTTTCGATGTCGTTTTGAGATGTATCTCACCGACCCCAAAGTTGAACATCGTAAATCAAAATGGGATGTTGAAATCGCCATTAAATTAATGGATGAATAGTATGCTTTAGGCCTACGCTTCGTGATCATCTTGTGAATTCTAATAATATAATCGTGAAAACAGTCTCAAGTTCAAAATGAGACTGTTGAATGCAAGTCATGTGGGATTTTTCACGCTTACGTTGGAATCCACAGAATCCACAACGAGATTTCGCACATACTCCGGTGTCTGATACCATTCCACACGCTTGCCCACTCTACATGGATCATAACTGCGGCGCCTGTCCATCCTTCTTGCTCGCGCATTTCAAGCAAATGACGAGCTAGGACATCGCTGTCTTTTCCGCCTGAGACTGATAGTACGAGCATTGCGCCATTGCGTAGCAGTGTGAGTGGGTCTGACAGTTTTTTGGGTGGGTTGGGATCATCTATCAGAAGAAACGGGAGTTGTTGATTGACAGTCCTTTCTGCCCATGATGATGCAATTTGTGACCTTTTGAAGCATTTCACCGATACGGTATATAGAGAGTTGCAATCAGAAAGGACGGTTTATGGATGAAACATTGACAGATGATGCTTTGGTGTCGAGAGCTAAAGACGATATCGAGGCCTTCGCGACGTTATATCGTCGTCACCTTCATCGTGTCTACAGCTATCTACTCAGCCGGGTCGGAAATGTTCACGATGCTCAAGACTTAACGACACAAACTTTTATAGCGGCACTACGCGGAATGCAGACTTACGAACCGAGAGGTCTTTTCATTGCATGGTTACTCGGAATTGCCAGATATAAGCTGAGTGATCACTTTCGAGATAATCACTCGATCATTTCGATAGATGACATTGCCCCTCTACCTGATGGTATAAATTCTGTCGAAGATGTGATTATCAAGCAGCTACGGATCGAAGAAATTACGACGATACTTGAGAAACTCAACCCGGAACGTGCAGAAGCTCTACGATTACGCTACTTTGCTGATCTAAAAATACGAGAAGTTGCTGACATGGTGGGAAAAAGCGAGGGAGCAGTCAAGATGCTCATTGCCAGAGGTCTAGATGACATTCGACAAGTCCTAAATATTCAGGAGGAAATCTCATGAACGATGCGTTAGAACATAAATTACAGACGATACACAACGAAAATCAGCCCGATCCAATATTTGCTGAACAACTTGAGCAAGAGCTACGGAGCATACACAGTTCTATATACTTAACCGAACCGATAAAACCTCATAGCGTTAGTATAGTGCGCCGAATTGTTGCGATTGCTGCGTCTTTTCTGATTGTATTGGGCTTGTTTGCAACAGTACCACCTCTGCGTGTGGTGGCACAAGACATCATTGGATTCTTCATTGCCGGTGAAGAGACTATTGAAACATCGGTTGTTATCGGTGGGGATGCCTCAGCAGAACATAATCCTTATTCGCTTTCAATTTCCGAATTGCAAGACCAGGTCGCAGAGATGCTTTATTTGCCAACATACCTGCCTGATGGTTATGTTTATGATGGTGGTAGTTATGATCTGCAACAAGAAAGGTCAATCATTACCTATCGCTGTAGTCCCCTTCACAGCATCGGATTGACAGCGCAACCGGTAGATGATATGGCGCAGATTATGCCGTATGAAGTTGGCGAAAGCGCGAATATCATTGATGTGGATATCGACGGGACATATGGCCAGTATGTGAGGGGCTTCTGGGTTTTAAGCGTTCCTAATTACGACTCTGATGCACCAGCACCGGACGAGCCAATCCAAGAACCAGCAGAGGCGGTTTGGACGAATGACAGCGACCATCAGATGCTATGGTGGCACGATGCAAACATAGGCTTGAGCTTCGTCTTGAGTACAATGTCGGGGTCGGTGCACAGCGAGGAACAAGCGTCCGCTTGCGACCTTGACATGGCGGATTTTGTTCGTATTGCTGAAAGCATGACTGCACAGCGTTAGCATATTCCGTATCCTATAGGTATAGCCCCGCATGGTAATAGAAACGGGGCTATACGATTAAGTGGTAGCAAAGGCGGTCAGCGCGATATTTTATCGGGGGCTGTTCCGGTGCGTGTGAGTCAGAACCAGCACTGACGAGCCAGCCGCGCCGGGCGGCATACGCCTGATACAATTCAATCTGTTCGGTTGTGTGGCGCGGATAGTAGATCTCAATACCATCAATCGGAATCTCGGCGCAAAACTGGTCAAGCAAATCCGAATCGAAGGTTGGTCGCATCAGACTAGCACCACATTGCTGAGAAGCTACACAAGGATGCGGAGTCACTCACGCCGTCTGAGCTTGATATGCTGAATACGGCATCCATCATCTGGGAACGTGATACCTATGTCGCATTGTGCGATTGTGCTGATCGGTTGCTGCCGATAGCGCGGGGTGATAGTCTCCTCTCCCAATTTGCACTTTCTGCCTTGCCCTGGTTTCCACATCTGCATAATCAAACCCTCCGAACGGTACTGGGTACTCTATCATTTGACTTTAGTCCAGCCACTAAAATCACAGCATGGCTTACGCTAAGTCTGTTGGGCGTAGGGGATAAAGCCGGCCAGATTGACACACCTGGTTTGCCGGATACGCACGAACCATTCCCGGTGCGATTGGCAAGTGCAATTGCTCTGGTGTTTATACGCGGGCAGGATATTGATGACGATGCGGTGGAGATACTAAGGATGGCAGAAAGACACCGTGTAGAAGTCGATGCGATGACTTACGGCATCCCCTATCACCGCCCACTGATGGGTTTTCGCAGTTTAGCCCTTAGTCGGTTGGGACTGTAGCAAATAAAATGGTGCTAAAAATCCGAGCGTATATTCAATTACGCGGGAACAACCCGCTGGACGCGGTTGTCCTGACGACTCAATTACAATCCTGCTTTGTTCAGCTCGTCTTTTAACGCCGGAAGCCGTTTGTGTTCCTCGCGCAGTTCGGCGATAAGCGTTTCCCACGTTTCGATCTCGTCTAGTTGATCGTATAACGCTTGTACAATCTAGCAAATCGGCTGTCGTCTGGTAATTACTCCTACCACGCCGTTTGATATAGTGAAGTGCATATTTGATGTAAATCAGTAAGGCACGTTCAGCCATGATATGCCGCGACGATGTGCTTGCAATCACCACCCCAATCGTATTCGCAGTTACAACCTGTGGCTGTGATTTCTGAACCCTTGAACTTTACCCATACCCGATAGGGTTCGGGATATGAGCCTCTGCACCGCGCTTCAATTTCATCGCCGCGTCGGACAGTTTGTGAGACTGAGCTATTACTATAGAGTGACTTGCCGCGTGAAAAGCTCTGACTGGTGTCACGGGATTGAATCTATTTTTGTATCATTTCAGATCTGTCGGACATCGAGCATTCGTCGCTTAAAAAGTAAATTTTTTCAGATTATGGCGAATGGCATAATAATTAGCAAGCATCTTAACCCAACCAGACCAGTCCAATTGCTTTACAATTGATTGGAAAGTTGTTAAAACTAGTTGAATCACACTTAATGTGATGATCCACATGGTTAAAGAAGTTTAGATTAATTAATGAGGGAGTGGTTCTTGTGAAAAGATTTCTTATTTTCGTACTTGCGGCGCTACTGATTGTGCCATTCACAGTCAGCGCACAGGATGATGTGGTCGAATTGACAATGGGTAGCTGGCGCACTGAAGATATTGAGCAATGGGATAACATCCTTGAGGTATTTCATGCGCAATATCCTAACATTCGCATCAGCTTTGAACCCACATTGAACACAGAATACGATGCACAACTCCGGAATCAACTGGAAGGTAGTGTGGGGCCTGATCTCATCACATGCCGTCCATTTGATCGCGCTTTGTTGAACTACGAAATTGGTGGTTTGGCTGATATCTCTGACCTCGAAGGTCTTGAGAACTTCTCCGACGTTGCACTTAGCGCATGGTCAACCGATGATGGTTCGGCGACCTACTGCGTGCCAATGGCATCCGTCATTCACGGATTCATTTACAATAAGACCCTCTTCGATGAATTGGGCTTAGAAGTTCCGACCAACGAAAGTGAATTCTTCGCCGTGTTGGATGCGCTGGCCGCCGCCGGTGAAACGCCAATCGCGATCAGCACCAAAGATGCCTGGACTACGTCGACCATGGGCTTCAATAACCTTTGGCCTGCATTTTGTGATGGTGAAGCAACCCGACAAGCAATCATCGCGGGTGAAGCTACTTTCACAGATGAATGCTTCATAGAAACCTACGAAACCCTGGCAGCATGGGAACCTTACATGCCAGAAGGTCACGAATCGATTGGTTATGCGGATGTACAGCAAATCTTCCCGCTTGGCCTAGCGGCAATCTATCCATCAGGCTCATGGGAAATCCCATTGTTCAATGATCTCGCCGACTTTGAATTAGGTGCTTTCCGTCCCTATGGCCCGGATGGTAGTGACGCTTGTGCGATCAGCGACCATGTTGATATCGCAATTGGAATGAATGCCAATACGGAACATCCAGAAGAAGCGCGGACATTCCTCGAATGGCTAACAACACAAGAGTTTGCGCAGATTTTCTCAGATAATCAACCTGGTTTCTTCTCACTTTCAACCCATCCAGTCGAACTCGCTGATCCATTAGCAGCAGAATTTGTTTCCTGGCGTGCAGACTGTGACCAAACAATCCGCATGTTCGATCAATTCTTATCACGCGGTGAGCCCGGCGGTAATCAGTTGATGAACGAAACAATTCCATTACTCGTTCAAGGCGAACTTTCACCAGAAGAAGTCGGTGATATCATTCAATCTGGTCTGGAAGACTGGTACTACACAGACGAATAAACCGTCTACAGTCTTTCTAACCAACTCAGAGGCGATGGCAAGAAACGTAACTTTCTTGCCATTGTCTTTATCTGTAGATTGAGTTTCTGGGAAGTTAAAAATGCAAAATAATACAATTCGTCCGCCCTGGCATGCGATGCTCATCTTCATTACACCAGCGCTTCTGATCTACACAATATTCATGGTGTATCCGCTGTTTGATTCGATGCGCCTGGCTTTGTATCAGCAGCAGTCGGATGGCACACAGATTTTTGTCGGGTTAGAAAATATCGTACGACTTTTCAACGATACCCGCGCAACCGAGTATGACGACCGTTTTCGCAATGCGCTCTTCAATAATATTCACTTTTTTGCAATTTTTATGTTGCTTCAAAATCCAATCGGGTTGTTATTAGCCGCACTGTTATCTCTGCGGGGTTTAAAATATGCAGGATTATTCCGTGCGATTTTGTTCACACCAACTACCCTATCTATTGTTATCATCGGATGGATTTGGACACTCATGCTCAATCCGATCTGGGGTATTGTCAATGATTTCTTCACTGTTATTGGTTTAGAAAGTTTAATTCCAAGAGCGGGATGGCTCGGTGATCCCAATCTGGCGCTGACAACTGTCGGGCTTGTAGGTGTGTGGCAATGGGTTGGTATGCCTATGATCCTGTTTCTGGCATCGCTTGTCGGCATCAATCCAGACCTAGTCGAAGCGGCACGGGTCGACGGTGCAACGGGATGGGATATTTTCTGGAAGATTAAGTTCCCTCTGATCTTACCAACTGCCGGCATCGTTGCTATTTTGACCTTCACAGCGAATTTTGTGGCATTTGATAATGTTTTCGTGATGCAGGGGACACAGGCAGGACCTGACTTCGCAACCGATATTCTAGGAACACTCTTCTATCGCGTGACCTTTGGGGGCACATCTCAATTGCCGAATCCATCGATGGGCGCGGCGATTGCGACGATGATCTTCTTCATCATCCTTATCGGTGTGTGCATCTATTTCTTCTTGATTCAACCACGTCTTATTCGCGATTAAGGGGGGCATGATGACAACGCAACATTTAACGACTGAAAAACGCAAAAAATCAAAAACGCATGTTCCGGAAGCTCCGTTGATTGATCGTCTGCGGGCGGGATTCCCCTATGTAGCATTAATCGGCTATTCCTTTGTTGCACTGATACCGATCATCTTAATTATTCTGAATTCGTTCAAAGATCGGCGTGATCTTTTTCGCGTTCCATATCAACCGCCGATCTGGTTCACCTTTGAGGGTGGCTTCCAGGTCCTCAATACCTTCACGCTGGAAGGGTATGAGAGTGTTTTCAATCGAGCGCAAATTTTTGTCTATTTTGGAAACAGTATTTTCATCACCACCGTCTCGCTGTCGCTCATATTGTTACTCGGTGCGATGATTGCTTATGCCCTGACCGAGTATAATTTCCCCGGTGTACGGCTTCTCAACATCTATCTCATTCTTGGTATCATGATTCCAGCACGGCTTGGCACAGTCAGTATGATTGAGCTTATGACAAATATCGGCATCTACAATACACGGATCGCATTGATTGCTGTCTATGTTGCAAGAGGTCTGCCGATTGCGCTCTTCATTCTCTCGGAGTTCATGCGACAAGTACCGAGAGAGTTGAAAGAAGCGGCACGGGTCGATGGGGCTAATGAATACTGGATTTTGTTCCGGTTGATCATGCCGTTGATTCGCCCTGCTCTGGCGACAGTGCTTGTCTTCCAGCTTATCCCCATCTGGAATGATCTCTGGTTCCCATTGACTTTAGCACCGGGTGAAAATGTCCGCACTGTGACACTCGGTGTATCGACCTTCGCAGGGCAATACAAGCAAGATTGGTCAGCACTCCTTGCTGCACTGACATTGGCCATGATTCCTGTGACCACATTGTATGTCATTTTCTCGCGCCAGTTTATCAGCGGTTTAACGCGTGGGGCGTTGAAATAACCTTGATGGCGCTCAAATGGCTGTTTCACCGTCAGTGGGTGTGGCGGCCATTGTGCGTCTAAAGCTGATCAACATTATTACTGCAAAAATGGCGATGACGCTTACTAAGCGCAGTAAAACACGCGGACCGTATACATCGAAGATATAGCCAGCGATGGGTGCACTGATCAATTGTGCTAGAGCAGGTACAGTGACCTGCGAAATAGCCTGATTGGTCGCTGCATTACGCGGATGACTGATGCGAGATACAATCAGCGTATTGGCAATATTTTGAAACGTATAGAACGTCCCGCGAACGATCATCAGTGGAATCAATAAGATAGCACTTTGTAAGAAAGTGAACGCTGTCCATAAAGATGCCATTCCCAACATACCGATTATCAATGTTGTGCGTATATTCACACGCTTCATCATGCGATCTATAAATATCATTGATGGGATTTCCGCTAGCGCACCCACCGACGCCAGAATGCCGATCATTGTATTGCTGGCACCCAGTTCTTGCTGGAAAAATGGGTACATGAAGCCACCTATGGAACTCATCCCGATAAAGAACAGAAACCAGCTCACCATCAGAATGTGAAATCCAATCGGGCGCTGTAAACTTCGATGATCGCCTATTTTCGTTTTAGAGTTTGAATCGTCGGTGGTGCTTTTAGGTAAGCTACGTGCAAACAGGAGTGACACCATATTCATTACAGCCGCCATCACGAAGAGTAAGAAATAGCCACCCATCGCGAGGATTGACCCGCTAATCATCGTCGTGACAGCCCACCCGAACGATCCCCATGCGCGTATCCGCCCGTAGATGTCGCGCCCCTGTTGTTGCAAGCGTGTAATCGTCAATTGCGAGAGTAAGGAGGCACTCGGCATATCAAGGCTATCGCGCACCACAACCATTGCGCCGAGGATCCAATAGGAAAATGTTAGGATAACCAATCCTAAGGTCGCCAAGGCATTGCCCATCACCAGACCATAGAACAATTGACGATGCCGTCCTGTACGATCAGCAAAAGCATTCAATACAGGTGGAACAATCAATCGAAATGCCGCACTTGCGCTCAAGACAAGCCCTATCTGCGTCCCTGTGAACCCAACAGAGAGCAGATAAAGGCTGATAAACGGAAAGATAAATCCGCGTGCCGCATAGTTAAAAAATGTGACAGCTGATAATGACTTGAGAGATTGTCCTTGCGGGGTGAGCATTATTCTCACTCGCCAACAGGTAACGCAACAGGTTGTCCTGTTTCAGCCGATTCAAAGCAAGCCAGTGCGACACGGACGGCTTCGTAGCCATCGCGCCATGTGACAGAAGGCTCACGATCTTCTGCGATGCTAGCGACAAATTCATTGATCATATTCTGATTGGCATCCGCACCAAAATTTAGCCAGCTGGGATTGCGTGGTAGATGCTTTGAATAAACAGTCAGGTGTTTGGATAAGTTATCGAGCGTGATGAACCCTTCTTCGCCCACAATATCCATTTTGAGATGCCCCCAACGGGGATAGAAGGTTGGACGACTCCAGCTACAATCGATGGTAGCAAATACGCCATTCTCCATTTTGAGGGTGACGATACCGGCGGTGTCAACATCAACCTCACCCGGATAGAAGAGGTTATCGATCTCTGCATAAATTTCGACAATATCACAATCAAAGAAGTAGCGGTACGCATCTGCTAGATGCACAGTATGATCCATCACTGCACCCCCGCCTGCCAGTGCTTTCTGAGCGAACCATGCCCGGTGTTCACGCGGGATCTCGCTATGATTGATGCCGTTAATCCCATAAATGCGCCCCAAATCACCTCGATCGAGGGTCTGTTTCACCTGTTGCACATCGGGCGAAAAACGTACAGGGAAGGCTGTCATGAACTTAACATTGTTGTTTTGACAAACATCACGCATGGCAATGGCATCTGCGAGTGTGATCTCGATGGGCTTTTCACACAGAACATGCACCCCCGCTTCAGCAGCAATTTCGACTAATTCCCGATGACGCGCATTCTCGGAGCAGACGATCACCCCGTCCAAACCCTCCTTCATCAGGGCTTCATGCGAACCAAACCACTGCACATCGAACACATCCGCAAAATGTTTTCCACGCTCGGCATCCTCATCAGAAAACCCGACAAGTTCTACATCCGGATGATTCCTCAAATTGTGGATATATCCTTCTGCATGGAGATGGGCAAAACTCATAATCGCAAGTCGCATCAGTCGGCCTCCTGATTCAAAGTGATGGGTTGTCCTGTTTGGGCAGATTCAATTGCCGCAAGCCCGACTTCGAGCGCGAGTAAGGCCTCTTCGGCGGTGATAATCGGGGCTTCATCATGGACTATCGCGTTGTAGAAATTACGTAGCTGTGCCGTGAATGGACTATCCGTTGCCTTTGCCGCTGGTACAGCTACCTCATCCGCTTCGATTTCAGGCGGATTGGCGAGATGGGTGTAGAGAGATTGCGCATCATCCGATTTAAATTCGATCACACCGTCTGTTCCTGCGATATCAAATGACGTTCGGAAAAATCCCGGTGGATAGGCCCATCCGCCTTCTATGTGTGCAATCGCACCATCTTCAAAACGTAGCGTTACCAGTGCATAATCGCCAGGAGCTTCCGGCGTGGTGCCACGCACGGAGCGCGCGTACACTCTTTTAACATTGCCCCCAATCCAGCGTGCATAATCATAATCATGCACCATCAGATCGAGCATCATCCCACCCGAGCGGCTCTCGTCAGTGAACCAGTTATCATTTTTCTTGCGGGGTTGGTAGCCGGCACGTGATAGACGTATCACACAGGGTTTGCCAATATGTCCGTTATCAACACTCTGTTTTGCAAGCCGATAATTTGAGACAAAGCGCACCACATGTGCAATATACAACTTCACACCCGCATCCTGACACGCATCAATCATGGCTCGCGCATCCGCGACAGAGAGTGCCATCGGTTTTTCACAGATGACATGCTTTCCAGCTTCTGCAGCCTGAAGTGTCATCTCTTTGTGTAAATTCGTCGGCACACAAATATCCACTATGTCAACATCTGCGATTAAGTCGTCAAGGCTCGTATAAGCCTGAATGCCGTATTGTCGTGCAAATACCTCGGTTGATTCGCTATGGTTCGATACTACTCCTACGAGGTTTGCACCTATATTCTGGAGTAACTTCCATGATGGGGCATGTGCATGTCCCATCGATCCGGTGCCTACTAACCCTATACGCATGAATAATCTCCCTCCGGTTCGTTAATAAGTTTAGTTGTCGCGCTGATATACGATGCGCCCCTCTGCCATCGTGAGATGCACCTTGATCTCATCATCCACGAGAATCAAATCGGCATCTTTGCCCACTTCCAAACTGCCTTTGTGGTGTGATATGTGAAGTGATCGTGCCGCATTCAAGCTACTGGTCTGCCAGATTTTTTCGAGTGGCTCACCCGTTGCCTGCATGAAATTCCACAAGGCGCGATCCATGGTCAATGTACTCCCCGAGAGGGTACCATCGGGTAAACGAACGACACCATCTTTGACAACCACTGTGCGATTATCATCTTTCTGGTATTTACCATCGTCGAGCCCTGCAACACGAACAGCATCGGTAATTAGCACCACGCGATCCGCTCCTTTGCAAGCATAGAGAATCTGCATCACAGTGGGATGAACATGGATCGTATCTGCAATGAGTTCACAATAGACTTCGGGACGGGTGAGCAACGCACCGACGCCACCGGGTTCCCGATGATGGAGGCCAACCATCGCATTAAAGGTATGGGTCGCATGGGTGATGCCACGATCTATTACCGCTTGCATCTGATCATGCGTTGCGGATGTATGCGCGGCAGAAACGGTAATACCCCGTCGCCGGCATTCTTCGATGAGCCACCAATTTTCTTGATACTCTGGCGCAAGTGCGAGCAGTTTAATGATATGCGTATCTAGAAATTCTAAGGCTTCTTCACGCTCAGCACGACGCACGTGTGATTCGAGTTGGGCGCCTCGTTTCGCTACATCGAGATACGGTCCTTCCAGATGAAGTCCGAGAATGGTTGCCCCATGGGGTTGCGGCCCCTGTATTTCAGATATCAGATGCAGTGTCTTGATAATATTTTCTCGTGATTCTGTCCATGTTGTCGGAAGGTAGCCTGTTACACCATGTTGCGCATAAAAGGTCGCCATCGCCTGAATTGCATCAGGGGTCGCATCCATTGTCTCATGACCTATGCCACCATGCACATGCACATCAATAAAACCGGGCATGAGCGTTAAACCCTCGCCATCGATACGCGTCACAGGCTCGAATGAGGGTGGATCACCCGCACCCATCGCCTGAATGGTGCTACCATCAACCAGCAACCACCCACGGTCTAAGACGCCTGTGGTGATCATCACTCGCGCATTCTCAATCAGTGTTCGCATGTTTCATATCCTTCATATTTTTATCCAATCCGTTCCAAACGAGACAGGCAGCGCCTATTGCGCTATCCCGTACTTGCGATTCAAAAATGGGGACTTCTGCATGAATCTCCCGGCGTGTGCGAGCGCGTAATTTGCGTTTGACATCTGTCGAGAGAAAGTCAAACAGCGCATGTCCAAGCCCGCCACCAATGACGAATATTTCTGGATTGAGGGTGCCCATGCAGGCAATCATGACTGAACAGAGCCAGTCGGTCATCTCACTCAATACCTGTCGTGCGAGTTCATCACCTTGTGCGAAGGCATCCAGAATAGATTGTGTCGTGATCTCGTCAACAGTATTTAGCAGGCTTTGCGGATATTGCGGTAGATAGTCACGCGCACCGGCCAACAGACCCACGCCCGAAACGTACATTTCAGGACAGCCTTTCATACCACAGATGCACATGCGCCCGTTCGGATCAAGGGGCATATGACCGATTTCCATGCCGGAATACTGAGCGCCTTCTAAGATCTCATCCCCCACAAACGCGCCACCTCCCAGACCAGTGCCGATCGTAATCAACACGAAATCTGTTTTGCCCTTCGCTGCACCGAATAGTTTCTCTCCAAATGCTGCCGCATTACCGTCTTTCTGCAACCATAGCGGGAACGCACCACCCAGATGGCGGCGAATACCATCCAGCGCATTGATGTTTTCCCAGTACATGTTGGTCGCTTTGTAAACCAAGCCGGTATACGGATTCAAATGACCAGGTGTCCCGATACCAATGCCGACAATGGGCTGATTCACTGCCGCTATGATCCACTTAACGCCTGTTGCTACCTGAGCAAAAACAGCATCCGGGCCATCCGGGACGAGGGTCGGTAAGCGATGCGATTGCACGATCTCACCGGCGCGATCGATGGCAACGAAAGCAATCTTTGTCCCGCCAATATCCACGCCAATTGCGATGTCATCAGACATGCACGCTGCTCCTTACTCCCAGCGTAATGGCAATTGATAACGAGCTAGCCGCGTCTGATATTTTTTGAGCAAAGCACGATTGTGTTCAGTGCCTTCAGGGACATTGGCGCTGACGAGAATGGGAGGGGTTTTGCCACTTTCTGCCATGATGGCAACTGCCTGTGCAGTCATCGCCTGTATAATGGCACATCCGACCATTGTTGAGGTTGCGCCTGTGCGATAGGTGTGATTAGGTACATCCAGTGCGCTATCGCCGCGGGCTCCATGTGTATCAATCACAATATCAGCAACGTCATATAATTTCTTCCCGCTAGAATGGCGCGTTTCTACTGATTTGCTATGTGTGAGTGAGGTAATAGCGACTACCTTCAGCCCTTTTTCTTTGCCGAGCATGGCCATCTCAATCGGGACGGCATTGATGCCCGAATTAGAAATCACGATTAGCACGCCACCCTCATCAAGTGCAAACCGTCCAACAATGATTCTCGCCATGCCTTCGATGCGTTCCGCATCACCTTCGATCACATCTTCAATGAGTACCGCAGGGACAAGCCCGCCTGCGCGTCCTGCACCATCGCGTGCGACCAGTGCAGAATGACCACTTCCGAACAAGAATAATAATTGTTCATTGCTGATAGCATCCGCAATGGCCTGTGCTGCCTCACGTATCGCACCATCTGATTCCGTCTTCACACGTTCTAAAGTCTGGATTGCAAATTCAAGGAATTGCGTACTGTGGTCAGTCATGCGAAAATACTCCTATATTTTTCGAAATAAATTTCTTTTACTGTACCGCAGAACAGCGCATTCCGCACACACAATGGATATGCGTGGTTGTGCAAGGAGCGATACGATGCAAGCAGGTATTAGCAAACGTGAACTCATTCCGATTGTTGGTTGTGAGTTAATGGGGTATGGCAATCGAGATCAGGGTAGCGATGGTATCCATGCACCCATTTTTGTTCGGGCAGTCGCGCTACAGCAGAACCAGACGATGCTCGTCATCTGTAGCATTGAAATCTGTTATCTCCGTCCGCCAGATTGTCGCGCCATACAGGCCTATGTTGAAGCCCATTCTACCTTACATAGAGACTATATCCTGTTGACAACAACACATACCCACTCTGCGCCCGGTGCCCATGATGACAGCGCGTGGGAAGAGCCATTTGTACAGGCAGTGGGTGATACGATCATCACGGCGGTGGAGAATTTGCAACCTGCTCGAATTGGCATTGGGGCGGGGATGCTCTACAATCATAGCATCAACCGACGTTGGCTTGATCGCCCGATTGACCCATCGGTCAGTGTAATCCGTGTGGATACTGTAGATGGTCATCCGCTCGCGATCATTGGTAACTATGCCTGCCATGCTGTTGTGCTTGGCTACG
This sequence comes from Anaerolineae bacterium, assembly GCA_051117475.1. Taxonomy (GTDB): domain Bacteria; phylum Chloroflexota; class Anaerolineae; order Aggregatilineales; family Phototrophicaceae; genus JAUZRW01. The sequence goes on from JBNPEE010000046.1 coordinate 33,228, forward strand.
ACAATTTTAAAATATCTGGAGATTGGCCTGGATACGCCAGTCACCTATTAGAAGCCGAATTCGGAAACGGGTGTTTGGTACTCGTGACACAGGGTGGTGCAGGCGATATCAACCCCCTCACCGAAACAGTCCGGCAACGTTTACATGCAGGCCACCCAGTAACATCAATCGGCAACCTCAAGACCTATTACGGCGATGCAAAAAATGATCATGCCTGGAACATTGAAGATCGTGTGGGTGGAACGTTTATCGAGTGTGAAACGATTGCGCGTGCGTATAACGATACGGTCAAGCATATCTGGAGAACGATCTCAACGACAGATAACCCGCTCCTATCGCTACAGTCATTTGCGGTCAATGCTACGCTGGCTGATGACGAACCCCCTGCCACGGATTTGCCCGACGTCCTCAAACGTTTTCTCCCTGACATGTCTCAAGAATCACTACAAATCGATGTGCGCGTGCTTTGCATTGCGGAGACGGTCATCATCACACAACCGGGTGAGGTCTTTAGTGAAACGGCGGTCAATTTACGCAAACTTTGTCAGCAATTGGGATACAAACATGCCATCACGATGAGTTATGCGAATGGGAGCTATGGGTATTTGCCCCCTCATAACGCCTTCGCGGAAGGGGGCTATGAAGTGCTATGGGCGCTCGGGTTAGGGATTAGCCGACATTTACAGGATCGCATTCAAGCTGTCGTTCAGGATTATTTGGCCGATTAAGGCAGAATTCGTTCCGTTAGACGGAATCCACGCGGGATAAAACGTTCGGCATATTGGACACCACAAATTGAGCCGTATTGCATGTCCCGTTGTTCCATCTTGGCTTGAACATCGACATTGTGATTTTCCATGAGAAATTCGTATTGACTTTCATGGGCGGCGAGCATTTGTCGTTTTTGGTCGTACACGCTGGTGATGTTTACATATTCGGTTGCTTCAGATTCAAGCGTGTAGTCCACCTCAAAATAAAATATGCGGGGGACTTTCTCTGTTGGTGGATGCTCTGTTTTGATATGTGGCACGGTGCTGATATAGCTCGCACCGGCTACGAGTTGGCTCGTTGCCATATGGTCAGGATGATAGGCTTGATGGTAATGCGTCAGGATCACATCGGGCTTCGCTTGTCGGATCATATCCACGAATGCAAGACGGGTTGGCGGGTCGTAAAACAATTCAGCATCAGGAAATCCGATCCAGAACAGGTCTGCGCCGATCACTGCTGCCGAAGCACGCGCCTCTTGCTCACGAATTTGTGCAAGTTCATCAGGGGCAATCTTCGTGTGACCTTTATTGCCATTGGTGGCACAGGCCATCATTACATGGTGTCCGGCTTGAGCATAACGCGCTAACGTCCCACCACAGCGAATTTCGATGTCGTCCGGATGTGCGCCAACCGCCAATACACGTAATGTTTGAGTCATAATTGTTAACCTTTCAATAAGAATATATATTACCGAATGTATGGGTTTGAAAAAGAAAATCCGAAGGGCAAACAAATGAGATTCCCCTGAACGCACTAACTATATCACGGAATAGAAACTGCCTTCTATCATTTCTCCTATTTTCTTATGTACAAAAACAGAGATGAATGGAGGTTCTACTCACCCGCCACCACTGACTTCCCTAATGAATAATATAGTCCAGTGTCTAGCCCCAAGATTATGTACCGCTTAAAGTTGGAATCATATGACTATGTTTGGTCGCAAAGACATCAGATGTGATATAGCCTAATGTACTGTGGAGGCGATGTGAAACAACGCGCATCACCTCCTTCACAGTAGCGTGCGCATCCCTTGTGGAACGGTGACATCAGCCAAAACATTCTGGATCACAGTGAGCTTGTCTCGATGATAGCAAATTGATACGCTCGATATAATCCGCTAAATAGCGAGTATTGACTCACATTGTGCGACCCGATAGCTCTGTACGCCGTAGCAATTGCGCGTTGATCGCAACCACAACAGTACTCAATGACATGAACGCCGCACCCACCGCAGGCGAGAGGGCAAAGCCACCAAAAGGAACAAGAATACCGGCCGCAAGTGGTAAGGCAAACAGATTGTAACCTGTCGCCCAGATGAGATTTTCAATCATCTTGCGATAAGTAGCTTTGCTGAGTTCGAAAACCTTGACCACATCCAGCGGATTGCTTTGCACGAGAATGATGTCTGCGGCTTCGATTGCAACATCCGTTCCGCTACCAATGGCAATACCGATATCTGCGCGGGTTAAAGCGGGCGCATCATTGACCCCATCACCGACCATTGCCACCTTTTGCCCCATCTTCTGCAAGTCAGAGACTTTCTGATCTTTGTGTTCGGGCAGCACTTCTGCAAATACGGTATCGATGCCCAATTCTTTGGCGACAGCATCGGCAACTGACTGACTATCACCGGTCAGCATCGCAACTTTGATGTTCATCTCGTGCAACTTCTTCACAACGGTTTTGCTCTCCTCGCGGATGATATCAGCGAGGGCAAAGGCAGCAATAATCGTATCCTCAGCGATGAGATAGACGACAGTCTGCGCGTTTTCATTCGCCTGATCTGCGAAAGTACCTACATCATCAGATAACGTAAGCTCGAGCATATTGAGCAACTGTGGCCCGCCTACATAAACACTTTTATCGTGCCATTGCGCCTGAATACCCCGTCCTTTGATCGCTTCAAAGTTGCTGATTGATTCGGCACTCACGCCGTCATCTTCTGCTCTTTGGCGAATCCCCCGTGCAATCGGGTGCTCACTGTCTCCTTCAATGCCCAGCGCTAGGCCGAGTACATCTTCTTGTGACCAATCTGCATGTGTCCACAGATTCACCACGCCGAAACGCCCTTCGGTCAGTGTGCCTGTCTTATCGAAGATGACGGTATCAATCTCACGCGCCGCTTCGAGTGCTAGACGGTTACGCACCAGAATACCGTTTTCCGCGCCTAATGCTGTGCTGATTGCAACAACCAATGGGATGGCAAGTCCTAGCGCGTGCGGACAAGCAATCACCAACACCGTGACAATCCGTTCGAGCACGGTCAAATCGAAGCCAATCGCGATTGTCCACGCGATTGTGGTCATCGCAGCAACTGCAATTGCCAGATAGAACAGCCAACCTGCGGCTTTATCGGCAAGGATCTGGGTTTCGGATTTGCTCTCTTGTGCGTCGTCTACTAAGCGCATGATCCCTGCTAAGGCAGTGTTATCTCCTATTGCCGTGATGCGTACACGCAACGACCCATCGCCGTTGACCGTCCCTGCAATCACTTTGTCCCCGGCTGATTTACCGACCGGCTTGCTCTCCCCTGTAATCATGGCTTCGTTCAGATCAGATTCACCGTCCACAATTTCGCCATCGGCGGGGATAGCCGCTCCGGGACGTACTAATACGAGATCATCCTCATGTAGTTCGTTGATCGTCACTTCTTCGGTGTTGTCGTCTTCTGTGATGCGCTCTGCGGTGTCAGGTAGCAATTTCGCCAGTTCATTGAGCGCACCGGATGCTTGTCTGACGCTCCGCATTTCCATCCAGTGACCGAGTAACATCACATCAATCAGCGTCACCAGCTCCCAGAAAAAGGTCATACCTGTTTCGGCAAAGAAAGCGAACATGCTATATGCAAAGGCGACCATAATCGCCAGCGAGATAAGGGTCATCATGCCCGGTTTGCGGTTACGAATTTCAGGCACAGCCATCTCAATGAAGGGAATACCCCCATAGATAAAGACAATCACGCTGAAAACAGGATTGACCCACTGGCTACCGGTGAACTCAGGCATTGTGAAGCCCAACCAGCTTTGAATGCTGGGGCTATACAAAAGCACAGGAATGCTGAGTAGCAACGATACCCAGAATCGATTGCGAAACATCATCTCATGACCGCTATGATCGACACCGTGTCCGTTATGGTCATGTGATGAATGGTCTTGGCTTTCTTGTTGATGCTCATGGTCTGAATGAGCATGTCCAGCATGTGAGTTCATCACTCGCTCCTCTATCTGTGGTTCGACTTATCTATTACCATAGGTGCTCAACGTTTGATTTGCATTGCACCATCGCGAATAGCACTTATTTAATAGATGGTGCTTAATGAGCAGGCTTACTCTCAGCGGGATAAAATACGCCATTTGGCGGGGTCTGTGCCACAAATTCCTTGTGTGATCGCTGCCTGTTTTTTGCCAGTCGGAGATAGCTGGCGCTAATGCCTGATGATCCTGAATAACGGAGACAAATCGGTTACAGCTGGGCAATGCTATCCACAGATTATGAATTGTAATGAAATGATATTGTGATACTGCTATTAGATTTCCTTATTGACTCTCGGGTTACACGAGGTGGTATACCATAAGTATGTTTCAAATAGGCGAATTCTCACGTATAGCACGGGTAACGATTGAGACCTTACGTCATTATGACACGATTGGTCTGCTCAAACCCGCAAAAGTAGATCCTAATACGGGCTACCGTTACTACAATGTAGTGCAATTGCAGGCCCTTAATCAGATTCTTGCATTGAAGGAGGTTGGTTTGTCTTTGGATGAAATAAAACGCATTCTCAGGCAAACGCTCACTGTTGATGAGGTGCGAGGTATGCTACGAGAGCACCTTGTCTTAACTGAAAGCACGATTGAAGAAGCGCAACGCCGTCGTCAGGGTATTCTGGCACGTTTGGAGAGACTTGATACCAAAGAAGAGATGCCTCAATACGAAATCAGACTCAAATCTGCCGAGTCGGTTATCGTGGTTGCAATTCGTGAAGTAATTCCAACAGTTGAGCAAATTCCTCGACAATGGAATCAGATGTTCACTAAAATTGCGAATTGGATGAAAGAGAATAAACTCTCTGTGGGTGTACCAATGGCATTTTATCATGACGAACACTATACCGTTGAAAATGTCGATACAGAATGTGCCTTCACAGTTCTTAAAACGAAATTGGGTACGATTCCTGAACCGATTAAACCAATTGAAATTCGCCAACTGGAAGCCATTCCACACGTAGCAACCACCGTCGTTACCAACTTTCATGTGAAAGTCGGTGGCTTAGAGAATGCCTATAAGTCTCTAGGACAGTGGGTGGTAGATAATGACTATCACATTATTGCCGCCCCAAGAGAAATATATTATGGCACACCTCAAACAGGAGATTTCACGGCAGAAATTCAGTTTCCTGTGAGCAAATAGATGCCCGAATAATGAGCCTTTGCTTGAAAAGTGCTTTGACTAGTTATACATGAGTCGCCTTTACCTTACTATCCAGAACTTTTCGGAGAATAAACATGAATGTGTCCCCACATCATCCATTTCGTTCAGAAAAAGCTAAAATAGCATATCTTTCTCTGTACGATATCAGCAAAAAATTGGGCTGCGCCCTCAATATGCAAGGTGATAGATACCTCTTATGGGCAAACATTCGTCAGAATCAGTGGTCCGGAGAATGCTACACCGCTTGTACTATTTCCCGGAGCTGGAACGACTTCCTTGATGTGGAGCTTAAACATAAAGGATTTATCGAAAAATTATAGGACATATGCATTCGATAGTCTGATTAATACAGGCTCAGTTGGGAGAAGTACCTACACTCGCCAGATAACACATGTAGAGGAAGCGACTAACTGGCTCGATGAGTTGTTCGCCGGACTTGGCATCACAGAGCGTATCAATCTTGTAGGACCCTCCTATGGTGGTTGGCTGGCAAGTCATTATACCTTGTATAACTCAAATCGAATCAACAAGCTTGTTTTGTTGGCTCCCGCAGGCACGATATTGCCATTTAGTCGGGCATACCTGCTCCGAATGCTACTGATGAATCTACTACCATTCCGTTTTACCTATCGCCACTTTTTTCGCTGGTCTTTTCCTGATCTAGCAAAAAAAGATAGTCACTTTTTGGAAGCTCTAATAGAGGAGTTTATAGTATCCACCCGTTCTTTCGTGGCCTCCAACTTCAAGGAATCACCGACACTAACGGCAATGAGTGACGATCAACTGCAAGGACTGGATGTGCCAACTCTCGTTCTGATTGGTGAAAATGAAGTCTTGTATTCTGCTCAAGAGGCTGTTCAGAGGCTTGAGACTGTAGCACCTTATATACAAAAAGAAATTATTCCTGATGCAGGACATGATCTCCTACTTGTACAAATGGAAATGGTAAATCAAAAGATATTGACATTCTTGGCGTAGGGTATATCAACCAACTCTTGGATTTTACTTTAACATTTCTAGCTGACAGTGTAAAAATGTCGACGCATCTCAGCCTGTCATGTATGCTCACGCACTCGTATGACACCTGACAGTCGCAAACGTGTCCGACAGACAACCGTTTACGTTGAAATGGGTTCGGCGTCCTGCGGACGCGGCACTGTTACGAGACAGCGCCACCGACGGTGAGCGTCTTTGACGCACGCACCGCCGCAAAGCGCACGATCAGTTGGACACAAGATTGGTTGGGACTAGGACAAGCGCAAGGAGCAGTTCTATGGGGTCAAACTTCATTTGATTGTGCACGATTGTGGCAAGCTGACCACGCTATCTTGTGGTTGTACCGATAGTTAAATCATGCCCTAATAAATCATACGTTACTGTCTATCACCAGCAGATTCGGAGACACCTTTGTACTCCATTTTACTGGTTCATCCGCTCATTTATGCCCGAATGGTTTTGAAACGAAACGCTTGTGACAAGTTGGGGCTTGCACCCCCCCTGAAACTATGAGCGTGAGAGACAAACTGAACAGTATGCAAAGCCTGAGCGCTGAATAGACGTTCGGATTTTCACGCGGCATCGGCATGATCTTAGTGTTGATTGTTCAGAGATTGCGCTAGCTTGTCCTCAAATAAATAAGCCATCATGTGTAAATGGCGGTATTCACCATGTTTGATTGCCGCGTAGCGTTGCACCCCTTCATGCACAAAGCCCACTTTCTCGTACAGGTAGATGGCACGCGGGTTGTTATCGAATACGGATAGTTCGAGACGTACCACATGAGGTTGTTCACGGCACCAGTCGATGGCTGTTTGCATCATATGGTAACCCAGACCCTGATTGCGATAGTCTTTCGCGATACTAATACCCATGCCAATTGTCCAGTAGGTCGGAGTGCGGTTGCTACCATGCAAGCCCATTTGCCCGACAATGGCACGTTCACCCGCCTCGACATCGACAGCGACGAACATGGCAAAATTGGGTTTTTCGGCAAACTCACGGATAATGTTCCGTTCTTCGTCTTCTGTCCAGCGCACATCGTCCACAGATTCCATCATGATGCCGTTGTCGCGCTCTTGAGCAATGACGCGCAAATACGCGAGGAGGTGCAGTGCATCGTCAGGTTCGGCATGGCGAATGATGACATGAGACATGATGCGTCGCCCTTATTTTATGAGACTGAGTATGTAGGTATCATGTTCTAAAATATCATCCGCCCGGGCGATGAGATCATCCAGATCATCGACATCGGCATGAATGAATCGTCCTGTGAGCTTATCCGCTTTACCACTTGCCAGTGCGACGCACAACACCCCGATTTTTTCGATAGGAACCCATTCATCTTCAGGTACATCATCGAACGCAGGGACATCAGTCATATCCGTTTTCACCAGTCCGGGGCTCACAACGAACACGCTGACACCGTATTCCTTAGCGGCGATAGCGGTGCTGTCCGTCAGACGAACAAGCGCGGCTTTGCTCACTGCATATGCGGATACGTAAGGGTTGGGATATGTACCGGCATAACTGCCCATGTTGATGACACATCCCTTTTGCCGGGCAATCATATCGGGCATCACCGCGTGGGAAACCATGAAGACGCCCTTGACGTTGACTTCTTGCACATACCACCAATCATCAATGTCCATTTCCCAGGGTGGTTGACCGCCTGCGCCAATCCCTGCATTGTTGACTAGAATATCAATCTCACCATAGCGATCCTTCACTGCGGTAACAGCGCGAAGAATGCTCTTGTTATCAGTTACATCCATCTCAAAAGCGGCACACTCCCCCCCGGCATTCCTGATGAGTTCGACTGTTTCATCGAGTTTTTCGATATTGCGACCCGTCACGGCAACTTTTGCTCCTGATAGAGCCAGCGCACGCGCTACCTCACGTCCGATACCACGGTTGCCACCGGTCACGAGTGCAGTTTGGCCTGCTAGGTTGATATCTGTCATATTCTGTTCTCTCATAGTTGATCTCACTCTAGTATAAGTATAAATGATGACGGAACATCGCGCTTCTCCACTGAAAAGATAGTCTAACGTATCAACATCTTAACCCAAGTCTTGAATTGTGCTCCAATCCTTTGTCAGCTTCTTAAGCTGAGATGTAACCTAGATACGATTGCCAAAATCTTCCTTGAAGCTTCGGATTATACGCTCTGCAATAGTAATCTCATTGATTGTTATGTACGCTTCTGACATTCTTATTCCATCTTCTGCATCAACGTCTGTTACGATCAATTATTGTTTTTACTCAAGTGGACACGATTGAGAAAGAGTATAGAACCATGATCGATTACTTCCTGACAGAATTACCGCCTGTGCTACAGGCATTGATCGCCACGCTGTTCACATGGGGTGTGACGGCGCTGGGGGCATCGGCAGTCTTTGGCTTGCGGACCATCAACCAGAAGGTGATGGATTTTTTGCTGGGCTTCGCCGGTGGGGTGATGATCGCTGCGAGTTTCTGGTCATTGCTCGCACCGGCGATTGATCTCGCCGAGCAGATGAACGTGCCGGGCTGGTTGCCGGCGGTGATCGGGTTCTTGCTGGGTGGCGTGTTCCTGCGCGTGATTGATGTGCTGTTACCGCACTTTCATCAATTTCAGCAGGTGCAAGAAGGCGTACAAAGCACATGGGAACGTGCGGTCTTGTTGGTGACGGCGATCACACTGCATAACATCCCGGAAGGTCTGGCGGTGGGTGTGGCATTCGGGGCGGCGGCAATCGGGCTAGAGGGCGCGTCGGTAGCGGGGGCGCTGGTGCTGGCGATTGGCATCGGCTTACAGAACTTTCCGGAAGGTCTGGCGGTAGCGATGCCCTTACGGCGCGAGGGCATGAGCCGTTCGCGTGCGTTCTTATACGGGCAAGCCTCCGGCATGGTGGAACCGCTCGCCGGTGTGATCGGTGCGCTGGCGGTGCTGACGATGCGTCCGCTCTTGCCGTATGCGCTGGCATTCGCTGCCGGTGCGATGATCTTCGTGGTTGCTGAAGAAGTGATACCGGAATCCCACGCTAACGGACAAGGCGATCTGGCAACGATGGGTTTGATGCTGGGCTTTGCCGTGATGATGGTGCTGGATGTCGCGTTAGGGTGAAGGCGAATCTTCTACACGCGTATAATTCAACTGCAACCCGCAACATTCATTCAACAACGCCGTTTACCCAACAAAAACCGCCCCCATCGGGTGATGAGGGCGGGCGAGGATTGAACGATTTCATGTGTGTTTACGGTGTGTAGTGAGCACGTTGGATCTCGCCATCGTTCTCATTGAGGGCGAGCACGGCGCTCAGTTGGGCGCGGTGTGCCAGATCAATCGAGACTGCCAGTACACGCGCGGCTTCTTGCGGGCTGTGGAAACCCGTGCTGTTCTCGGATGAGATGAAATCCCAGCGCAACTGTGAACGACGATGGTAGTCACGCGCATCTTCGAGCGCCTCATCACTGAGGCCGGCATCCTGCGCGGCGACAATCGCATCAATTGCCTCAAGCAGGGCTTCCTCGGAGAGGCGCAGTAGCTCGGCGGTGTTATCCTGAATGGTGCTGACACGCTGTTCTAGATCTTCCTCCGGGATGTTGTGACAGGTCTGGCAGGAGGCATTGACATCGGTGAGCGGGCTACGAATCCAGTGATCGCTGATCTTCACGCCACCTTCGCGGATGTACGGCATGTGACAATCCGCACAGGATACGCCGGATTCATAGTGTAAACCGGTGGTGTACAGTTCGTATTCAGGATGCTGAACTTTAATCATCGGTGCGTTGGTATCGGCATGTGTCCAATCCGCGAAACCGAGTTCATCATAGTACGTGTCGATGTCATCAATGTTGGTGCCGTTTGCCCAGGGGAAGGTCAACAGGCGATCTTCACCGGCGAAGTAATATTCAACATGGCACTGGGCGCAGACATAGGTGCGCATCTCTTGACGGCTGGCTTGTGTCCAATCGATACCGTCCTGTTCCAGCGCGTTGACCAGTGCCGGACGGGTGATGCGCAATGCCATCGTTTCAGGATCATGACAATCGGCGCAACTGGTCCCAGTGTGCAAACTCTCGGAGAGTTCATCGTAAGGCATACTGTTGAAGGCTTCCCAACCCATCTCATCGATCAGCACCGGTGCTTCTGCGGCGTGACAATTGGCACAGGCACCCGGTTGGCTGAACGGATCTTGCACGCGGGCGGTGGTCAATTGATCGGCGAGGGCATAAAAGTGTCCGCGCTCCTCGTCATGATCGACGCTGAAGGCATAGCCCGCCCATAGCGTGACCATCGCCGGATAACGCTCTAAATTGCTGTATGGCTCGGAACCGCCATAAGCCGTCTCGCCATAGTTGATCTGTGTCATCATGAAGCGATCATAATGCACAGGAAAGTTCGTGCCCCATACGGCAGGGTCAATCTCATCCTCGCCAATTTCGACGATTCGTAGAGGGTATTGTTCGCCTTCAACCTGCTGACGGGTAATATTTGCCAGCAACAAGCCTGCGCCTGCCCCGACAAAGAGTAATCCTACAAAAACAACTGCATATAAAAATTTTTTCATCTCACATAGCCCTCCTTGCTGATTACAAAATGACACTCACTCACGGACAGGATGCCCGATACCCGTGTGGCAGGTGATACAATTGGGTGCATCGTCGTGATCGGGTGCAATCACACTGACCAGATCTTGATGACAATACATGCAATTGGCGTTGACAATATCGACATTAAACTGCGTGATGTCGATCACCTCACCATAGGTATTGAAAGTGAATGCAAAACTATGATTGAAACCATTGATGCCTTTGGCAACATAGGTATTCACGATGTTATCGTGTGGGCTGTGGCAATCGTTACAGGCGGCGACGCGCCCATGTGATGAATGTGTCCATGCGTCGTATTGATCGCGCATAACGTGACAATTCACACAGGCGGATGGATCATTGGAGAAGTACGAATGACCTTCAGCACGCACAAAGGTAAAGAGCGATAACCCGATCACAAAGCTGATCATTCCGATGAGGATCAATAGAGCCGGTTCAAACGGTCGTAACCTTTCCATAGCACCTCGCTTGATGATGTGGACGCTAAAAGTATTGTGCTTATGTGCCCATTTAAGTCTTTCTTACGGAAATAATTATAACAAATTCACCCAACTTTGTCTCATGATCCATTATAAATTGTGCTTTAAGACGATAAGAGCGGTTCATCCAAGCTTATTATGAATGGTGATGGCTATAACGACTAACCCATAACATGAGCATTGCCTGACGAAAACAGGCGATTTGTCATGATGCCTGTGCGCCCATTTGCGGTATGCTGAACATGATTCAAGTGCATGTTGTGTGAGAGGAGCGTACTCGATGGAATTTGTGATTACTCTGCTGGCTTTTGCGGTGCTGATTGCGCACCTCGTCGCGTTCGGTTGGTGGGCACGCCAGATGCGCGATGATGAGCGCCCACAACCCGATCAAAGCTAGCCTATATCTATACCCCCCATCTCTATTTTGCCCGCGCCACCGCTCGTCAACGGTGGCGCTTGCGTATTCTGCGCCAATCCATCTCCTGAGCAATTTTGAACACCTACCGCCCCTCTACCGTAAGATAGGGTGATGGTCATACAACCAGTGAGGCAAACAGCCATTGTGAGTGATGAACTTTACGAGCAGGCGCTCTTACACGATGCACAAGGTGGAGACATCGACGCATACGAAACCCTGCAACGCGCCCTCGAACCCGACATTCGGCGCTTTGTACAGAGCAAAATCTACGATGCCTATGTGGTTGATGACATCACTCAAGAGATTTTTCTGGCGTTTTACCAGAACATGCACCGCATTGATCCGGTTGAGAATTTGCGCCCCTATCTCTTTCGCATTGCGCGTAACAAATGCTACGACGACTTGCGACGGGTTCAGCGCAACCAGCATGATTCACTCGACGAAGAACCGATTCATCTGCGTGTCTCGTTCACTGAAGCATCGCACCAACCGAAACCGGATGATCTCACACACTGGATGTTGCTCCACATGGAAGTACAGGAGGCGATCAACCGTCTGCCAGAAACCCAGCGCGAGACATTGGTGCTGTATAGCGAATATCAGCTGACCTATGCCGAAATTGCAGACCGCATGGATTGTAGCATTGGTACGGTCAAAAGTCGGCTTTATTATGCCAAGAAGAATTTGCGGGGCTTGATGAATCCCGACACGCTCGCCGTCATTGATGACGAATTCGCACCATCCGGGCCAGCCCGCAAGCCCAACACAAACCATAAACAAGACACAGTGATCGATGGAGATGAAGTACACCATGAACCACTATAATAACGATGATCCACAACCCGATAACGACGAGAACCGTCAGGAGTGGTATGATCCCCTCGATGACATCATGAACGATGTTGATCAGACGCTGGCAGAGGTTGAAGCGCGTCTCAATGAGGCACTATCCGATCTCGACGCCATCGGTGATGAGGATGGACTCAACCGCGCCCGTGAGGCGATGCGTCATGCCCGTGAGCGTGCCCGACAAGCTCGCAAGCGCAGAGGCAAAGACAGAGGCAAACGACGTGGCATGCAAATCCGCTTTGGCGATGGCATGAACGTACGGGTCAAACCGCCCACACCCCCGATCCCGCCCACACCCCCGATGCCCCATGGCTTTGGCGGTGCGCCCCCGTATCCGCAAGCGGTGCTCGATCAACTGGATATCGAAGGCTTGCACAAGTTCCTCGCACAGTTGACCGCTTTTGCGCGTTCAGTGGAGCGCCTGCTGGCGATGCAATCGGTGGCGGGTATGGGTGATAAAATCGTCGCACAATATCAGAAGCTATTTCAACGCGCCCTACAACTCTTGCCGGAGATCGATCACGCGTTCTTGCACGAGCAAGCCATGCTCGAACTCGACGAAGGCGACGATGATTTGCTGATGGTGCAACAGGTGAATTTCGTCGCAGGGCAATTGCGCGATTACGTGCGTGATATCGTGCGCAGTCTGGAATACGATGCCTCAGCTGATCTGGGAAATCTGGGGCGACGGCTCAAAGATGAGGTCATGTCATTGACCAAGAACGCGCTCTCGCGGGCGTTTGCCGGCATTAATATCGATTATGACGTGGAGATTGACGGCAAGCGTTATCAATCTCGTCCTGAGGGAAAGAATATGGTGGGTGTGGATTTATCCGAACAACAACACCCCGGCGCCGATTTTGCCGGATGTAACCTGACCGGCGCACGCCTCAACGAGGGTGATTTCACCGATGCGGACTTTGAAGGCGCGAACATGAGTGGTGTCATGGCGGGGCAGTCACGGTTCACCAATGCTAACTTCGAAAGCGCGAACTTGATCGGCGCGAACCTGATCGGGGGGCGCTTTGAAGGTGCCAATCTCGAATCTGCCAACCTGAGCGGAGTACGGGCGCAGGGCGCGGATTTCAACAGTGCCAATCTGGAGAGCGCCAACTTATCCGGCGCAAATATACCTCAGGCGCTTCTGGTCAGTGCCAACTTAGAAGATGCAGTCTTTGCCGGAGCCAACTTAGAAGGCGCAGATTTGAGCGATGCCAACCTCGAATCGTGCAATTTCAGCAGTGTGATCGCGTCCGGCGCAAACCTGCGCGGGGCACGTCTGGAAGAAGTCAACGCTAACGCTGGCAACTTCAGCGGGGCGATCTTCGCCGAGAGCTTTATGGAATCGATTAACTTCCGTCATGCTAACCTGAGCGATGCCGATTTCACTGACGCACATCTGGAGACTATCAACTTTAATGGGGCAACCCTGCAAGGAGCGATCTTCATCGGCGCCTATCTGGAAGATATCATCCTGCCCGATGGCACGCGCTATCGTGAAGGCGATGATCTGAGCGCCTTCGGGATTATCCAGAACGAGAAACGGATCAAGAAGGTCTATCGAGATATGAACGCTGTTGATGATCTCGCTACGTTGGATGATCTGCGCGGGGCGAACCTGCGCGGGCAAGACCTGACACAACAGGATTTTATCGGCAAAGACTTGAGCGGTGTGCTACTGACCGATGCACGTCTGCAAGAAGCGAATTTCAGCGATGCCAACCTGCTGGGCGCGAACCTCATCAGCGTCGATGCCCGTGAGGCGTCCTTCGTTGGCGCACGCTTGACCGGTGCCAACCTTGCCGGCGCAAATTTATCGCAAGCCGATTTCAGCGGGGCGAACCTCACCAACGTCAATCTCGGTGGCGCAAACGTGATCGGCGCAAACTTCGACGGTGCAACCCTGCCCGATGGTAATGCGTATCAATCGATGAGTGATCTGGCCCGTTTCGGCGCGATCACCGCTTAAACGAACATACCAGCGATAGCGTTAATCTGCTATCGAACGAACAACGTCCGCAGACAGATTTGCCATCTGTCTGCATTTTTTTAATGAGATATGTCATTGTCGCACAACTACAGCAAAAGTCTTTACGCTATAAGTGAGTTGTGCCAGTTGCGCATAAAATCGTTTCGCTCTTTCCCGTCAAGTTTCAACATCTCATCCACAAACTTCTGTGAGACAACCACATTATTATCATCTGGATTTATGATTGATGTATACCATAAATTAATCAAATGGGCATGACACGAATTGCAACGACCATACGTAAACTCGCAACCATTACCTTTACCAGCGTCCGCGATAAATCGCCATTGGTAGTCTTCGCAACATTGACTCATATCTTTCTTAGCTATCCCTTCTTGTATGTCTTATTTCTTCTAATATACGGGTTTAACAAACGCCTTTGCTTTGAAGACATCTGCGTTTTAGGGTTGAGGATTGCAATCACAAATCAATGATTGCCTGCGTATCTTTAATTATGATGTAAGGAATTGCCATGCTCGGTGATATTTCTCATATTTTTGGAATAGCTCAGGATTGAGTTCTGGCAGACGTGACAGGTTCATGTTGTCTTTGAGATCTGCGAGTTTAACACGGTGGGCAATAGAGTTTTTTTTCACACGTTGCAAATAGGCATCGTAGGACTCACCCTCTATTTTTGTCATGGCAGCCACTCCGGCACATATCTCATCTGAAAAGCCTTCGGTTTCAAGGTCTTCAATCGTGATGGCAGTATCTTCCACAACATCATGGAGGATAGCGACGATCTTTTCAGCCTCACCCTCGACATCTGCCATCACACGTAGCGGATGTAGAATATAGGGTGCGCCTGCTTTGTCTTTTTGCCCCATATGGGCATCCACCGCCATTTTTATCGCTCGTTCTATATCAGCCATTTGCTTTCCCTTGAATGATGAAGTTGTATAACGCCCATTTTAGATATGACAGCTTTGCAAGAAAAGAAGCCTTAGTTTTACGTGAATAAACCCAAAAGTAAAGTATATCCCATGTATGAGTTTACTATCTATGTCATTAAGGCTATTTTTCAGGCTCACTGATTTTGAGAAAGATATCTAATCATCTTGTTTTCTTTTTGCTTAAACCAACGTTTCTATGCCTCAACACCATCATAGTGACCCTATTGTCATTAGGTTTCTTCCTTGTTTGTCTTTTTATACTCATTCAAGTTAATCCGAAAAAATCCATATCGATCTTCAAAAATAGTAGCTTCCCACGCATAACCGCGATCAAAAGAATATATTGATAACCCATGCCCGCGTTGCCACAGCGGGATAGCCCATTCATAATCTTCAGATAGCACAACTTCTGCAAACTCAGGGACACCCGGTCTCTCATAATCACCCCACATCATGATAACCTTGCCGTGAATTGCTTCAGATTTAAGAGAATTGAGAAGCCGTTTTCGTACTTCGTCATTATTGTATTCCTTCGTATTGCTTTGTTCCACCCATGGAGAAATATTTAATCGTATATAGGGAGGAAGCTTGCTACGTAGCTTTTCCGTGTCTTTGAATTCAATAAATGAGATACCTTCTGTATTATTTATTGTTTCAATAACTTGTGGGTTTGCTAGTTGTTTCTGTTGTGCTCTCTTGTCCATACTTATTCTCCAAAATCTTTTGGTCGAGTAGGAGTCTGTTTAATGGATATGTGGTGTATCAGCGCCCGATCAACACCACAACCGAACGCGGATGCACCGTGATTTGCTTCTGGTTACGCAGGCGGGGTTCATGCCCGACAGCGAAGATGTCATCGGGTGAATTACGGTAAGTATCCACCGCCAGATACCAGTGCTTGCCTTTGGGCTGTTTCGGAGGTTGGAAGGTCAAGCGTTCCCAATAAGAATTGGTTGCCACGTAAATATCGGTATCCGGTTGTTGACCTTCGCGGGCGTGTTTACCACTGAGCATCCATGCCAGCGTGCGACTGCCTGCATTCCAATCCGGTTGCCATGTCTCACTCCCATGAAAAGTAATATCAGCGACACCCGTGCCCATGTAATCGTTATGGCGCATGTGATGCCGTGGACGCAAGGCAGGGTGGGCATGACGAAAGGCGATCATCATGCAGAAGAAACGGAAAATATCGGCGTTCTCTTCTAAGTCATCCCAGTTGAGCCAGGCGAGTTCATTATCGTGGCAATAGGTGTTGTTGTTGCCGTGTTTGGTGCGGTACATCTCATCGCCCATGAAGATCATCGGCACCCCCTGACTGAGCATCAACAGCGCCACGAGGTTCTTAACCTGTCGCCGACGCATTGCGTTGATAGCGGGGTTATCGGTTTCGCCTTCCGCGCCGTGATTCCAACTGTTGTTGTCGTTGGCACCATCACGGCTATCTTCGCCATTGGCGTAATTGTGCTTGGTGTTATAGCTGACCAGATCGCGCATGGTGAAGCCATCATGGGCGGTCACGAAGTTGATCGAGGATGTGGGCCCGCGCTGATAGTACAAATCGGGCGATCCCTGCACGCGCAAGGATAGATCAGGCACGGTGCCTTCGTCGGCTTTGATGAAGCGACGAATGGTATCGCGGAACTTGCCATTCCATTCTGCCCAGCGCCCATACGCCGGAAAAGTGCCTACTTGATACAATCCGCCTGCATCCCACGCTTCTGCAATCAGCTTGCATTTGGCGAGGATCGGATCAAATGCTAGTTGTTCAAGCAAGGGCGGGTTAGGCAGGGGATTGCCGTCTTGATCACGCCCTAAGATCGAAGCGAGATCGAAGCGAAAACCGTCGATGTGATATTCCGATGCCCAATAGCGCAAGGCGTGTAGCACCAGCTCGCGCACGACAGGATGATTGCAGTTGAGCGTGTTGCCCGTACCACTGTAATTCATATAGCGCCCATCATCATCGAGCATGTAATAGGTCTTGTTGTCGATGCCCCGGAACGAGATCACGGGACCGCCTTCGCCCCCTTCGGCTGTGTGATTGAAGACCACATCTAACCAGACTTCGATGCCGTTGGCGTGTAATTCCTTGACCAGATTCTTGAACTCATCAATCTGCATCCCGAAGCTACCGGTGGCGGCATAGCCGGCTTTAGGCGCGAAGAAGCCCACACTGCTATAGCCCCAATAATTCATGAGCGGTTCACCCGTTTCAGGGTTGATGCGGTCTGAATATTCGAGTTCATCAAATTCAAAGATCGGCATCAGTTCGATGCAATTCACGCCTAACTCTTTGAGGTAAGGGATTTTCTCGCGGATGGCGCTGAATGTCCCCGGTTGGCGTACCCCTGATGATTCGTGACGGGTGAACCCGCGCACGTGCATCTCATAGATCACGAGATCTTCAATCGGGATTTCCAGCGGTTTATCGCCTTCCCAATCAAAATCATCGATGTTGGGGCGGGCGCGGTGCGGGTATAGGTGATCGTTACGGTCTGCGGTGCCCCACACATCACGCCCACCGATGACTTTGGCATAGGGGTCAAGCAAGATATTTTCAGGATTGAAGCGATGCCCTGCTTGCGGATCATGCGGGCCGGTCATGCGGTAGCCGTATTCGATCGCTTCGTAATTCAAGCCAAAGACCACCATCGCCCATACATTACCAATGCGGAAGGCATCCGGAAAGGGAATTTCCGCGATGATGTGATCGGTATCGCGCTCGAATAGCACCAGCACGCACGAATCCGCATGCGTGGAGAAGATCGAAAAGTTGATGCCACCGGGCACGAGCGTCGCGCCGAAGGGTTCCACGTAACCCGGGCGCAGGGCGAAGCCCTCGTGATAATGCGTCGGATAGATATCAATGCGCTCCATAGTGGCTTATACTCCTAGCAGTTGTGCGCCGGTCTCAATATCAGGCGCCGTCTCAAAATATTTGAGGAAGCCAGTCGCTTCCATCGCGTCGTAGATTGGTTCTAGCAAACCTACCAGCACCACGCGCCCGTTCACCTGCTGAATCTGCCGATGAAGCAAGAGCATCACGCGCAAGCCGGCGCTGGACATAAAATGCACGCCTTCCATGTTGAGCAACAGTAGCTTGTCACTCTCGCAGACTTCCATGATAGTTTCGCGCAGTTGAGGCGCACTACTGCCATCAATCGCGCCCGCTACCGATAAGACCGTGATCTGATCGTCATAGGCATGGGTGGAAATTTGCATCATTCGTCCCTTTCGTTTGTCCCTCTCATACCTTTAGTATCGCATATTTTACGTTGGTTGTTTGTAGGAAAGCGAACAGTGGCAGTATTTTATCTAAGTGCGCCCGTGTTGTGATGAAGTATTTGAACGCTTTATGACCCAATCTATTGTTAAAAGCATCTTGGACGGAGCTATCCCCTCTGCCTGCTCTGGACACCACGCAGGCTATCCAGAGCCGATTACAGGATAATGGCGAACTCCGTTCACTCGCCGATGAAATCCACCAGATCCGATGCCAGACCGGTATAGGTCGCAGGGGTGAGTGCCAGTAGACGCGCTTTATCCGCTTCAGCGATGGGCAAATCGCTGACAAAGGCGCGGATTTGCTCTGGCGTGACTGTCACACCCCGCGTCAGTTGCTTGAGTGCCTCATAGGGATCGGGATATGCGGATTTACGCAATACCATCTGAATGGCTTCCGCGAGCGTCTGCCATGCCTGATCTAAGTCGGCATTGATTGCCACTGGATTGATCGCCACCTTGCTCAGTCCGCGCTGTGCGGAGATTAACGCCAGTTGACTATGAGCGATGCCCACGCCGATATTACGCAATGCCGAGCTATCGCTCAGGTCACGCTGTAAGCGCGAGACGGTCAACTTTTCGGCAAGGTGTGCGAGGATGCTGTTACTGAGTCCCAGATTGGCTTCGGCGTTTTCAAAATCAATCGGGTTGACCTTATGCGGCATCGTTGATGAGCCGACTTCACCCTCAATTGTCCGTTGCGAGAAATATCCCATGCTGATATACGTCCACATATCCCGACACAGATCGAGCGTGATGCTGTTGAAGCGGATTAGCATGTGAAAAATTTCAGCAAGATAATCGTGTGATTCAATCTGCGTGGTTAGGGGATTATAGACCAGCCCGAAGCGCTCAACGAAGGTACGCCCAATCGTCACCCAATCAGCATCTGGGTACGCAATCTGATGGGCATTGAACGCGCCGACTGCCCCGCTAAACTTGCCGAGGTGCGGTTGATTCTCCAGCTGGGTCACTTGCCGTTGCCAGCGATAGACGAACACTGCCAGCTCTTTGCCCATCGTGGTCGGGCTAGCAGGTTGACCGTGTGTATGAGCGAGCATGGACGTATCGCGCAGGACTTCGGCATGGTCACTGACTATGCCGACCAGCGCATAGGCACTTTCCAACCATACATCCAGCAGGCCATCGCGCACCATCATCGCATAAGCGAGGTTATTGATGTCTTCGCTGGTACAAGCAAAATGTACGAACTCGCGCAAATCGGCAAGCGATGTTGATGCCATCTGCCCTTTGATATAGTATTCGATGGCTTTTACATCGTGATTGATCTCGCGCTCAATATCCTTGACCGCTTGTGCGCTGTCATCGTCAAAGTTGGCGTGTAAATCGGTCAGGAATTGTATTTCGGTTTCGGTCAAGGGGCGCACATCGGCGATCTCATCTTCTTCGGAGAGATGGCGCAACCACGTTACCTCGACTAAGACGCGATAGCGCATCAGCGCATATTCAGAAAAATAGGGTTCAAGTTGGGTGAGTTTGTTGTGATAGCGTCCGTCTAAGGGGGAAATGGCGCGTAAGCTCATGGCAGAGTCTCCTTGTCAAGATAAGTTAGTTATCATGATAACAGGTTGCACGTGCTCGACTAGGTTTTCCCTGTTAAGATTGGTATTCATGGCGCAATAGTCCGAAAAGCCACAGATCACGAAATTGTGTCTCCTTCCAGACAGCCTCACGCCATGTGCCCTCTTGTGAGAATCCTAAACGAAGCAAGATACCTGCTGATGCCTGATTACCTTCAGTGACATCAGCGTACAGGCGATGCAAATCTAGCTCATCAAAACAGAAGCGTATCAGTGCCTTCAGGGCTTCGGACATGATACCCTGTCGCCAGTAATTACTGTGCAATTCATAACCGATTTCAGCATGGCGGTTAGACTGGCTCAACTTATGAAAGCCACAGGTTCCGATCAGGGTGGGGTTATTTTGCCTTGTGATGGCCCAGCGAATACCCGTTTTCTCGTTAAAAATAGCATCTGCCCAGTTCAACAAAGGGTCAATCATCTCTGACGTACTGAATGGCTCTTGTACGTCAGAAAGATAGCGCGTCACATTTGGATCGGCTAACACAGCTAACCATGCATCACGATCATCCGTGGTGATACGCCGTAATCGCAGGCGTTCAGTCTCAAGAGTTGGAAAAGTGCTAAAATCATAATGAGGCATGGGCTTCGCTTTCAACATGGCATCATAAAATCAGAGGATAGTGTAGCACAATCGCAATCCGTTCGTTCAACAATATAAAAACCCCCACATCCAATACGGGTGCGGGGGTGTATGTTTATACTTGTTGCTAGTTTCTCAGTCTGTGATGTTGGTATCAGTACCGTCTTGTAGAACAATCCCTGTGCGCGTGCCGTAGTTGCGTCGTTTACGCCGTTTTAGCTTGAGTTGCTCTAAGTCTTCTTCATGGACGGCTAATTGTTCTTCCGCCTTCTCAGATTTTTGCTCAGCGTGTTGTTTAAGCAGACTGAGGTAATTTTGCATTGCATCACGAGACTCATCCCATTGGCTCGTATCAGGGCGTTGAATGTGGCTAGTTAAATTATTAGTAGTCGTTGAATTGCTCATAATTGGGAAGATACTCCTTGCAAACTAGGCGGACGGAGAATTATATACATATAATATTATATAGCATAATCAAGAAAATTGCTAGTCTCTGTTAGAGTTTGCTAAAACCGACATTCAGAGCCCCCAAATCGCAAAAAGGAATAATTAAGGGTAAGCTCATGGAGACGCGAATCAAGCAGGAGAAAACGCCATGAGTGAGAGGTTCAGCACACAAAATTTGGATCATCTGGGC
>JBNPEE010000045.1:0-207153 GCA_051117475.1 Anaerolineae bacterium
CCGTTGCCAACCTAATGTAAATGCTTTGCTTTATGACTCGTAAGGGCTGTCTCTTTTTGATTTCCCCATTCTCCCCCCTTTTTGTCCACCAATTCCATAAATCTATCACCTTCCTGATAGGCGCATCCTGTTTTTTCCGCTAAAATATTACAGGGTACATTTTATTATGGAGAAACTGATGCACTATAAAACTTTGCGTTTACTATTTGTCATACTGACTGTGTTTGCCATTGGTATAACTGTCACAGTCGCGCTCGATGAAGACATCGAACCGGCTCCGATTATCAATGATGAAGGCGGTACTGTCGTTATCAATGGTGAGGTATCGTATACCAATGCCTTTTTCACTGCGGGTGTCTCTGAGCCGCTGGTCATCCTCGAAGATCAGACAGGCTTCGTCAACCGCGATGAGAACTATCTATTCCCTGAAGAATCACAGGTTCTTGGTCAGATTACCTCGGACTTCTTCACATCGCCTTTCACCTATACGCTCTCATTACCAATTGAGCCTCAAGCACCGCTCAATGATGTTGACAATGACGAGGAAGAAGATCCAGGCGTGATGATTTTCCAGATTGCTTACTGGGATAACACCTTCGGTAACGCCTTCTTGCAAGAGCGTGATCTGTTTGGTGGTGGGTGGTCAAATGCCTATACGTCAGCACGTACTAGCACCTCACGCGAAACGCTCGGTGAATATGTTGGCGGCAATATTCTGATTTATGCCCCCGAAGAAGGTCAGGCATTTCCCTCCGGTTTTGGCGAAGACGGAATGCTGTTCACTGAAGATGACCCGCTTGTGATCGTTCCGCAGGGTTACACTGTTGTCAATATGGATACAGAAGTCTTCACGTTTGATCGCAGTCGTTCGATCACGATTGATCTGATCGAAGGCGAAGGCGCAGAAGCCGATGATTTCTCTGATCTCAATTACCTTGAAGCTTTTGATGCCATGTTGGAGAAATTCCGCAACGAATACGCCTTCACAGAATACAAAAACATAGATTGGGATGCACTCGAAGCAGAATACCGTCCGCGCTTTGAAGAAGCCGAAGAAGCAGGTGATGTCCTCGCTTATGCGCGTGCAATCACAGATTTCACGTGGGAAATCCCCGATGGACACGTGAGTTCTAATGCGCTTAACTACATTGTTGAAGATTTCTTCACAGCGACAGATGGCGGTATCGGTATTGCCATTCGTGAACTCAGCGATGGGCGCGTGATTGTCAATTATGTCTTAGAAGGTAGCCCCGCCGAAGAAGCGGGTATCGAACTCGGCACTGAAATTGTAGAGATTGACGGTATGCCTATCCTCGAAGCGACCGATCAAGCGGTAGCCTGGTCAGCGCCTTTTGGCACCGATCATGTGCGTCATCTGCAACAGTTACGTTATGTCACTCGCTTTGAATTAGGCGAAGAAGTAGACGTAACCTTCATCAATGCTGATGACGAAGCAGAGACCGTCACGCTGGAAGCGATTGCCGAACGGGATAGCTTCAATTTCTCATCGTTCAATGTTGCCACAACAGGTATCGAATTACCGGTTGAGTGGGAAATTGTGAATGGCTATTTCCTCGTGAACATCAGTTCGTTCTTCGATGATAGCCGCCTCTCTGTCTTGCTGTGGGAGCGCATGATCCGTGATGCACAGGCAAATGGTATCCCCGGCATCATCATTGATATGCGTAATAATGGCGGCGGTAGCGGTTGGTTAGCCGATCAAATGGCAGCCTATTTCTTTCAGGAAGAACTGGTCACAGGTAATGCCTATTTCTATGACGAAGACCTCGATGAATTCATCCTCGATGAAGAATATGCTGATCGCTTCTATCTGCCACCGGAAGACCTGCGTTATAACGGCGAAGTTGTCGTACTAGTCGGCCCGAACTGCGCGAGCGCCTGCGAGTTCTTCAGCTATAATATGACGCTGGAAGACCGCGCAACCATCGTTGGACAATATCCGACAGGTGGCTTAGGGGGTTCGGTCAGCCAATTCTTCATGCCAGATGACGTGGTGATTCAGATCACAGTCACACGCGGTGTTGATCCTGAAGGTGAAATCCACATCGAAGGCATCGGCGTTGTACCGGATGTTGTCGTACCTGTCGATGAAGATACACTCGGTTTGACCGATGCTACATTCATCATGAATGACCCACTTATCGACGCTGCTGTGAACTTCCTCGGTGAAGCGTCTGCGCTTGAAATCCTAGAAGGTGGCGAGATCGGTTACGACGAAGAAGCTACGGGCACGATTGAAACGGGTCAACGTATACAATACACCTTAACTGTATTGGCAGGGGAACCCGTCAGCATTTATCTGGGTGGTAATCTTGATACGTACCTGCGCATCTACGATGAAACAGGTGAGAATCTGTTAGCAGAAAACGATGATCTCGTGGGTTTGAACTCCGGTATCGAAGCGCTTGAACTGGATGAAGACCTCAACGTCATCATCGAAGTGGGCACTTATAACGATGCGGACGCTGGCGATTATGAACTGATCGTCACCACAGGTGATAATCCACTGGAATAAGCCTATCGTATCATCAACAAAAAAGACGGGATCAGCATATGTCGATCCCGTCTTTGGTTCTAACACGAAGTGTCAAAATCATCCTGCGGTAATGTAATCCTGAAAATGATGTGCGAGTGATTCCATCTCATTAGCCAGCAACTCGACGACATCACTGATTGAGATTAATCCGACTAATGCGCCATCATCCACCACAGGCAGATGCCGAAATCGACCCTCTTTCATCAAGTTGCGAGCTTTTGATAAAGATTCATTCTTACTAATTGTCACTACCTGTTCCGTCATGAACGTACTGACCGGCATACTCAATGCGTTTTCTTCCATTTCAGCGACAATGCGTACTACATCCCGCTCTGAAAAAATTCCGACTAGACTGCCATCCTTATTAATAATAGGCAATGCCCCGATATTATGCTCACTCAACACTTTACATGCTGTTCCTACATCATGATCGGCATGGTAGGTAATAACATCAAAACCTTTTGTATCCAGCATATGTTTGACGGTACTCATGACTATGCCTCCTAAATATAAGTATACAAATATTTGTATGTATTAATTATACAGTATAAATACTATACACTACATATCATCACGAAGGTTGACTGTGCAGAATGCGTTATCTGCACATTTGAGAGGAAATCTACACGTCAGAGATGCATCGTTAGCTGAAATTATTTATAGTCGTTTGAAATAGATATTCGCGCTATCGCGGGATTAATCACGTACTGCAAACAGGATGATAAGCCCACTGTTCAGCTTGATCTCAATAACGATCAAGCTCATTTAGTTCAATGAGCTTATCCGAGTTTCGGGTAAATTGTCGTCAATCCCATTCACGCTCATCAACGATAGTGCGTGCTTTACTGTCGATGTCTTCTACCACCACCACCTTATCAATGCGTAGACGCACAGCATTCTGTGCCAGCGCAATGAGCTTTTCCGGTAAATCACCTGCTTCAATACCATTTTTCAGTTGAAGGCGTATCGTCACCACGTCTTTATTCTCTGGGCGTGTAATGATTGCTTGTAGGCGTTGAATCTGTGGAAAAGCTGTCTTGGCGGCGTTCAACTGGTTGGGATGTAAGAACATGCCCCGCACTTTGATCGCGCCACCACTGCGCCCGTACAAGCCAAGCAAATGCTGATACTTGCCATCGATCAAGTCTGGACTGAGTGCACCCAGATCACCCGTGCCGAAGCGAATTAGCGGGTACGATTTGTTGAACGTAGTCGCTACAATTTCGCCCTGTTCACCATCGGGGACGAGTTCCCCTGTGCGCGGGTCACAGATTTGTAACAACACATTCTCGGTCAGTATGAAGCCCTCGATGCCAGCGCGGGTATAGCCGATGAAACCAAGATCTGCTGTACCATAAGCCGATGTTGTCGTCATGCCCCAGTCACCCTCGAAGCGTGCCTGTTGCGCCGGGGTGTAAGGTTCTGCTGAGAATAACGCCTTCTTGACCGGGAAATTATCGGCGTTCATACCCATTTCCTCGACTTTATCGAGCAAGGTCATCAGGTAGCTGGGTTGCCCGACGAAGCCCGTCGCACCCAGGGACATCGCCATCATGATCTGCAAATCGGTGTTACCGGGGCCAGTGGGTAAAACCGTCGCACCGCAGGCACGCAAGCCCTCATCCAACAATAAGCCAGCAGGTGTCAAGTGATAGGCGAAGGTGTTCAGCACACGATCCCCACGCTGAAAACCCACATAGCGAAACGCCGCCAGCGTCACTTCGGGGTCATCAGCAGGTGGTTGCGGGTCGAAGATCGGCCCCGGCGAGATATAAATGCGTGGTAGATCGGCCGGATCAATCGTCAAAAACCCCCCGAAGGGCGGGTTATTCTTATGCACTTCAACCAGCTCATCTTTGCTAATTACAGGAATTTTCGCCAGCTCATTGGCTGTTTGGATGTCCTCAGGCTTCACGCCTACTGCATCGAATTGTTGCTTGATTGCTGGTGCTTTGGCGTAAGCGTGCGCGACGAGTTCTTTAACACGAGTATCGAAATGGCTCACAACTATCTTCTCCTAGAATGATTGTTTTATGCGCGCTGATCTTTAACCTAACCAGCGTTTACGCCGTTTATAGTGCTTGACCTCACGGTAACTTTTGCGCTCACCGAGCTGATTCAAACCAAGATAAAATTCTTTGATGTCTTCATTTTCACGTAGTTGTTCGGCAGGACCGTCTAATACGATGCGCCCGTTCTCCATCACATAACCGTAATCGGCCAGCGCCAGCGCCACGCGGGCGTTTTGTTCAACGATCAGTAAGGACATGCCTTCTTCTTCGTTGATTTGCTTGATAATCTCGAAAATTTCATCGACCAGCATGGGGGCCAATCCTAGCGACGGTTCATCGAGCATCAAGATTTTAGGATGTCCCATCAGAGCACGCCCAATAACGAGCATTTGCGCTTCTCCGCCGGATAAATACCCGCTGATCCGTCGTTGCATATCGCGCAACCGTGGGAAGTAATGATACACGCGCTCAATATCTTGCTTGTATTCGGCTCCGCCGTTGTAGGTCATGGATCCCACGCGCAAATTCTCTTCAACGGTCAGATGCCGGAAGAGTGGGCGACCTTCAATGACCTGAATGACCTGTTGACGTACGATCTCCTCAGCCGTCATCTTATCGAGCCTTAGATCATCGCCCCACATGATGTTACCGCGTGTGACTTCGCCCGTCTCGGCTCTCAGCAGACCACTAATTGCCTTGAGCGTGGTAGATTTGCCTGCGCCGTTAGGGCCCAATAACGAGACAATTTGTCCGGGCGCTACGCTCAAGGACACGCCCCGCAAGACTAAGATCACACCACTGTATGTCACTTCGATATTGTTTAATGTCAGTTTGTTAGTGACCGTCACAGCACCTTTTTGTGCCTTATTTGCAAGTGCCATCAATAAAATCCCTTAATAAACATCACTAATTTATCAATCGCCCACCCATGCCAGCACACCCGATTTAGGGTTGATGCGCTCGCATCGGTGCCCGATAAAGGGCAACCCATATGGATTGCCCCTGTCAACAGTCTCACTTCAGATTATCCGTCGCCCATCGGCACATCCACACCACCCGGACGTAAGTCTGGTGTACTGCGGAAGTCTTCGAGCGGAACGACAACCGGAACCGGAATCTGTGTACCATCACCACGATCCACTAATAACGGTGCTTGACCGTCGAGGATTGTGCCACCGTCAGCGCCTGCATAAGTCAGAACAGCCATACGATTGGCTTCTGTATCGCGAATCGCTTCGCCATCCTCATTGAAGAAGTCCATTTGTAGGATGCTCATCGAGTTATAGTTGATGTCTTGTAGTGTTTCATAGACATCTGCACCAGTGAAATCGCTACTGCCGATACGGTTGGCAGTCTGCACCATCGTTTCGATATAACTATCAATGGTGATGAAACCGAGGATGTAAGCGATATTGCGTGTGGTTGCACCGCGTTCGTTGGCATCAGCAACTTCAGTGACCACATCAATGCCGGGGTTATCCTCTGTCCACCATACGAACGGCAGTGAACCGATGATGCCGTTGGTGGAGGGTAAACCCTCAGCCGTGAAGGCACTCAAACCAAGCAAGCCAACAGAGGTATCCAATGCCCAGTTCACACCAGCGATCTGAACCTGATCGTTCAAACCGAGATTGGTGACAGTTGCCGCAACGGTTGCGGGGCCTGTCGCCAGACTGTTGGTGTAAAGGATGTTCGCGCCAGCATCGACTAAGTTTTGCACCGCACCACTGATGTCTGCGCTACCAGGGGCAAAGTATTCCGGTGAATCCAGTACATCAACGCCCAGTGATTCACAGTAAGCGATGGTGTTTTCGGTGTACGCGGCTTCACCGAAAGCGCCCGGCCAACTGATATAACCGATTACCGGATCGTCAATATTCTCAGCGGCATATTCGCAGAAATGCCCGAATTGATCGACATAGAGCGGGTTCGTAGCAAAGATCCAGCCGGGTTCATCGGCATTTTCGCCATATAAGCCTTCAACCGAACCCGCCGAGATCAGCGAGGGGATCTCATCGACAGCAAACTGGTCGCGCAGTAATTCGCTATCTTCCGAGCCATAAAGCACGATCATTAACGGATCACTGTCTTTGATACGATCATAGATGATCTGTGATTGGTTCTGATCGCCACCGGTATCAATGGTGGTGGCATCTGGCAAGACAATCTCTGCGCCACAGATGCCGCCGCGTGCATTGAAGTATTCTGTTGCATCTTCAAAACCAGCCAGTACCGGTTGGGTGATTGGGCCAAAGGGGCCACTGAGATCGCCCAGATGCCAGAACTCGAAGGTTTCTCCGGTCAGATCAACCTCGCACGGGGTACGATTTTCTGCCACGACATCTGGCAGTTCTTCCTGCGCGAGAGGGTGAATCACCATCATCGCTAATAATGCGATTGTCACTAATAATCCTAATTTTCGCATGTGTACAAATACCTTTCATATAGAAAAATAGTTAAAGATTAAACGGGATCATTCCCGATAATCGACAAAATAGATTATAACGCACTCAATACGAATACGGGCGAATTTTCCACGCGATTCGTATGATCTCCCAGCGATAGGCTAGCCCGCGAGGTTCGAATATCAGGAAGACAATCAGCATCAAGCCGAATAATATCGGTCGCATCGACGCGCTGATATTAGTTGATTCGACGAATGGTAAGAGTGTCGATAGGCTTGTGTTGATGAAAGGGCTGATTGTTGGGATGAACCATGATGTTAACAATTCGAAGATTGCCACACCGAACAAAGGCGCTAGCGGGTAACCGGCACCCCCAATCACCAGCATCGCCAAGAGTGCGATGGATTGCTCAAGTGTGAAAAATTCCGGATTGAGGCTGCCACGGTTGAACGCCAATAGTGCGCCCGCAACCCCCGCGTACATCGCGCTGATGAAGAACGCCTGCAACTTATACCAGAAGATATTGATCCCTAGCAGTTCGGCGGCGAGATCATTATCGCGTACTGAGATGAATGCCCGTCCGGTGCGTGTGCGGATGATATTGCGGGCGAATAGCATCAGGAATACTGCTAGCGGGATAATCAGGTAATAGAGCTTGAATGATGTATCCAGCGCATAACCGAAGACGCTCGGTGAAGGAATCTGTTGCAGGGCGCTCGGTGCGCGTGTCCAGTGTTCGAAGGGGTTTTCGATCAACCACGGGATGATGAACTGTGCCGCCAGTGTCGCCATCGCCAGATAGAAACCTTTCACACGCAAGGACGGTAAGCCAAAGATCAGCCCGATTAAGCCCGTGAACAGCGTCGCAATCGGTATCGACAACCAGAAGGGCAGAGGTCCAATCTGTAACAGTGACCCACCGAGCGTGACCTCAAAACCTTTAGCCAGCAGGGCGGCACTATACGCGCCAACTGCCATGAATGCCGCGTGTCCCAGTGAAATTTGCCCGGCATAGCCCACGAGGATATTCAGCCCCTGTGCTGCAATCACGAAAATCGCGATGCTGTTGATGATCGTCACCCAGTAGTTAGGAATCAATCCCAGTTGTGCAATCACGGGAACCAATAAGAGCAGTCCAAAACCACCATACACGCGGATTTTATCGCCAACGGTACGGTTGAGCGCCATATCTTCATCGTAGTTGGTATCAAATACACCAGCAGGGCGTATGTTATCAGCCATGAAAAATCCTTATTTTAAAAATAGTGATCTAATTATCTATCCGTGCAATGCTCGCTCAGATGCGATCAATGCGTTTTTCACCGAAGAAGCCTTCTGGACGGATGACCAGCACCGCCATCAATACCAGATACGGCGCGAGATTGGTCGCAACATCCGTGTTGAACAATAACTGCGCCCATGATTCGGTCAAGCCCAGCACCAACCCGCCAATCAGCGCCCCACCGACAGATTCCAAGCCACCTAACAAAACAGCCGGAAACGCCCTCAGTGCAACGTATTGTAAGTTGGTATCCAGTGTGCTATTGGCGTTAGAGCCAGCTTGCATGATACCGGCTATACCCGCTAACACTGAAGCCACTGCCCACGTCACCGCCAGAATCACGCGCACGCGCAACCCGACAGATTCTGCTAACTGTTGATTTTCAGACGTGGCACGCATTGCCAGACCAATATTCGTATAGCGGAAAAACAAGAAGAACCCGATGAACGCTAGCATCGCAATGAGGAAGGCGTATAGGCGCGGTTGGTCAATCAGCAAATCTTCGCCAAGCA
This sequence comes from Anaerolineae bacterium, assembly GCA_051117475.1. Taxonomy (GTDB): domain Bacteria; phylum Chloroflexota; class Anaerolineae; order Aggregatilineales; family Phototrophicaceae; genus JAUZRW01. The sequence continues at coordinate 8,769 of JBNPEE010000045.1, forward strand.
AGCCGGTTGTGGGGATGACGATCTTCTCTTGAATGCGTACATACGCGCCCGTGAAGGCATTCGGTGTGCCGAATACCACCAGTGACTTGGGTTGTGTGCCCCAGATGAGCGTGGTCAACCCGCTCAGCACTTCGGCTAGCGCCAGCGTGACCATCACCGCCGCAAAAATCGGTTGACCGATGAGCGGGCGAATGGTGAAGCGCTCGATGATCAAGCCCACCAAGATTGTCGCAGTCGTCGCGCCCACAACAGCATTGACCCAGTTCAAACTGGTGATCTCAAAACCACCAATCGTGAAACTGCTATTGAGCTGTGCGGTCATCAGCACGACAAGCACCACCACCGTCACTACAGCAGTGATCAGCACTTGTGGCTTGAGCGCATCGCGATAACTGCCGGTTGTCACTACCATGAAAACCGCCGTCACCGCTAAAATCACCGCCGCAAAAATGCTGATGCTGTTGCTGGTGAAGAAGGCGAAGAAGGCATAACCGCTAATCATCATCATGCCACCATGCGCGAAGTTGAACACGCCGGAGGCTTTGTTGATCACCACGATACCCAGCGCAATGATCGCATAAATGCCACCGATGAACACGCCGTTCACCGTGCTTTGTACCAGTCGGATCGGTGTTTTAGAGGCGATCATCGGTTGTAACCATAAGATCAACAACACCGCCCCTGCCAGATAGATCATCCACTGGATTGCTTTGCTATTCTCTCGTAGTACCTGTGTCAAGATTCGTATCCTCAATTATCAAAACAATAATTATCAATAACTTGTACTCAAACCTCAGCGACTGAGAGTTCAGTTTCAATCACGCCTTCGCGCCCATCGCGGTATTTGACCTCAGCGCGTACTGAGACTTTTTGACCAGCTCCGTAAAGTGCTTCAAGTATGTCGCTATATTTCTGGTAGAGCGTGCGCCGTTTAAGCTTGCGCGTGCGGGTAAGTTCACCTTCGTCTGCGTCGAACTCTTTATGCAAAATCACGAATTTCTGCAAGCGGCCTTGCTCCGGCAGGGATTCATTGACGCGCTTGATGTCCTCACGGATTAGATCATAGACTTCCGGACGTTGCGATAGATCGACAAAGGTGGTGAAGGTGATCCCGCGCTTTTCCGCCCAGCGCGATACATTCTCAAAGTTGATGACCACAATCGCTGAGACAAAATCCATATCAAAGCCGCCGATGGTCATGATATCTTGAATGAAAGGGCTGAATTTGAGGCGACCCTCAATGAATTGTGGGCTGAAGCGATGCCCGTTTGCCAGTTCGATCATGTCTTTCACACGTTCTAAGTAAACCAGATGCCCATCTTCGCGCATGTAACCGGCATCTCCGGTGTGATACCATCCGTCTTCGTCGATGGCTTCGGCAGTTTGTTCGGGACTGCCGTAATAACCGGCAAATTGTCCTTCGGAGCGAATTAAAATTTCTTGATTCTCAGCGATCTTGATCTCTACGCCTGGCACCACCACACCCACTGTCTCTAGTTTGATATCACCCGATAGGTGAATGGTACCGATCGTCTCAGTGGAGGCATATAACTGACGCAGTTCCACGCCCAGCGCACGGAAAAAGCGGATCACATCCGGTGAGAGCATCGCGCCAGCAGTCAACACGTTACGCGCATTGACCAAGCCCAGTTTATCGCGCAGTGGCGCAAACACGGCAACTTCGCCCAGTTGACGCATCAGTGATAGATGTGGCGGAATCGGCTTATTCTCGTCTTCCAGATCGATCACCTGATAGGCAATCGGCAGAAAGTAGTTGAACAACTGCCGATTGAACCAGGTGCTATCATTCAGGCGGAAACGCACTGTGCTCGCTAAGTTTTCCCAGACACGGCTGGGGAATAGCAAGCCTACCGGCGCAATCTCACGCATATCCATTTGTACGGTCTCGGCACTCTCCGGAAAGTTGACCGTGAACCCTTCCAATAAGAACGGTGTAAACCCGAAGGCTTGCTCGGTCATCCATGCCATCGGGCTAAAAGATAGCCAGTTATCTTCGGGATAGAGTGGGGCAAAGCGTCGGTTGAGTGCGTGTCGCCACATGATATCATGGTGGGTAATCATCGCGAATTTAGGCAGGCTCGTCGTGCCAGAGGTCATGCTGAGGATGATCGTATTTTCCGGTTCGGTTCGGGCGATGCGTTCTTCGAATAGACCCGCATGGTTGGTGCGGTGTTGTTTGCCGACTTCTTCGACTTCCTCAAAGCTCATCAACCACGGATCATCGTAACTCCACATCCCTTTGTCATCCCAGTAGATCACTTTGCGAATTTGTGGAATTTTCTCTTGAATGGCAAGTGCCTTATCCACTTGCTCTTGATCGTGCGCGATGATGAACGTTGCGTTAGTGGATGCCACCACATACAGCAAATCCGGATCAGGCAGGGCATCCGCAAACACGCCGCAGGACATCGCGTTGGTACTATGCGCGGCAATCTGTGCCCAATACATCTCCGGATCGTTCTCACCGATGATGATGACCGTCTCATCGGCTTGTAAACCCATCGAGATCAACCCATGAAAGAACAGGCTGACATGCTCGTATACATCTTGCCACGTGTACTCTTGCCAGATGCCGAAGCGCTTTTTACGCATGGCAACCCGCTGGTTCAGTTTTTGCACCTGTAGCAAGAATTGTTTCGGGAGTGTGTTATGTACGGGATCGGGTTTTTCGGGCGCGTCGCTCATGCGCGTCTGATAGACCGTGCCGGGCTTAGTTGGGCTGAATGTTACCTGATCTCTATGGAGCCGTCTCGCTAATGTCATGATCTTACGCCTCCTGTCCTAAGTATGCTTGAATGACAGCATCATTGTTGCGAATTTCGGCGGGCGTGCCTTCACCAATCTTCTGCCCGAAGTCCAGCACCACAATGCGTTGACTGATGTCCATCACCAGACCAATATCGTGTTCAATCAGCATGATCGTTGTGCCCTGTTGCTCGTGAATATCGAGGATAAAGCGTGCCATATCTTCTTTTTCTTCGACATTCATGCCTGCCATCGGTTCATCGAGTAAGAGTAAAGAAGGCTCTAATGCCAGCGCCCGTCCCAGTTCAACGCGCTTGCGTAACCCATATGATAGCGTGCCGACAATCGATTTACGGATATGTTCCATCTCTAGAAATTCGATGATGTCTTCCACCATGCGCCGATGTTCAATTTCTTCGCGTTTGGCAGGCCCGTTGAAGATGGCGCCGGTCAGCAGGTTGCTATCTTTCATGTGGATGTGGCGTGCCGCCATCAAATTATCAAGCACAGTAGCGTTGGTGTAGAGTGCGATGTTCTGGAAGGTGCGGGAGATGCCGAGCTTAGCACGGCGAAAGGGCGGGATGCTGTTCAGTACTTGTCCTTCGAAGATGATTGTGCCCTGTTGTGGACGATAAAACCCATTGATGCTGTTGATGAGGCTGGTCTTGCCAGCGCCATTCGGGCCAATCACTGCGAATAGTTCGCCGTCATTGACCGTGAAGCCAACCTCTTGTAATGCCTTAATACCGCCAAAACTCAACGAGATATCATCGACATGTAATTTAACTGTCATAAAAAATCCCTACGAAAAATCTAGTTTGATGTAAGTGTATACACTGAAACGCATTCCACCAAGCAATGACGATCTGTATGTCATCACGCTTTTCGGATAGCCATAACAATATTAGTGTGCAAGCAATGTTTATTTATTATCCGAATGCTCACAGCTACTCAATGAACTCTTCTTTTATTAAATCACAATTTAATTAATCTGAACAGAAAATAACAGAAAATCTGCTTTTGTGCAATTCATTCTCAGGAAAGTCAGGTGATTCAGGTGTGAGATCGACTCGTTTGCCTGCTCACACGCGCATCTAATGTTGATCAAGCCATGTCACGAGCGTATCAATCACGGCTTCGCGCTCCACTTCGTTCAAGATTTCATGGAACATGTTAGGCCAAATTTTGAGTGTCTTATCGCTAGAGCCAACACGCCCATACATGATTTTACTGCCAGAGATCGGTGTGAGTGTGTCATCTTCGCCGTGCATGATCAGGATCGGTATCGTAATTTTGTCGGCACGCTCTTGAATATGCTCGCCAGTCTCAACCACGTACTTGGCGACGCTGGTCTTCGTCCAACCTTTGTACAATAGTGGATCGTTCTCTGCGAGGCGCAACATCTCAGGATCACGGGTCAGCACACTGGTGCCACTTGGTGCAGAAATTGGCGCTTGTGGGAACAGCGCGTAAACCACCTGACTGAAACCTCTCAGCAGGGGGGAAACGGTGGTACTCACATCGGTTGCTGTGCCGGTGACGGCAATCGCGCTGATGGCATCGGGGTAGGTCAGGATAAAATCCAGGCTGATGACCGAACCCATGCTATGCCCCAGCATGAAAAATGCCGCGTTGGGATGAGCAAGTCGAATACGTTCATAGAATTGCTTCAAGTCAGTGATGAAGCTATCTGGCTTGGGCACATGCAGACGTTCACCGGTGCTCTGCCCGTGCCCACGATGATCGAGCGCGTAGACATGATAGCCCGCTTGTGTCAGGCGTTCTGCAACATGCTGATAGCGTCCCGAATGTTCTGCTAAGCCATGTACAATCAGCACTATTCGCTCACTGGTGCTCGTGGCTTGCCAAAATTTCGTATGAATTTGTACGCCGTCGGGCGTGGTGAAAGAAGCGCTTTCCATCGTAATTTTGTTCCTCGTCATTGATGTGCGGTGGGTAGAGCGTGCTATATGCCGTCTCAACCGAATGAGAGCGGTACATCAAGGCGCAACCAGGTGCGCCCAATCCGAAATAAGATGCCCGGCCTCAGGTTGACGCGCTCGGTGATCGGGTCAGGATCTTTTTCGATGAAGCTACCATTGCGACTGTTGCTATCTTCCAACCAGAACGAGAGCAAGGCTGGTAGAGAGGTATCGCTATCGGTGATCGGTTGGGCAACGCAACCCAACCGCGCATGTAAACGTGATACTTGATTATCAAAGCCGAGATGAATATCGCAGGTATCTCGTCGCCCGATAGTGATGATGCGTTGCTCGCCAACCTCCGGTTGATCAAAGGTTAGTGTCTTGCCATCGAGTGGGCCACTCATAAACGTTACAGATATTTCGCCGCGTCGCTTCATTCGCCTAATTCCTCGTTGATCTTTTTCAATAAAGCCCGCGATGGTTCGTGATGCGGGTCAATCTTGAGCGCCTTCTCTAACATCGTTCTGGCCTCGCGCAAACGGTCTAAATCAGGCGGAGGATCACCGCGTTCATGGCTCAGACGATAGAGCGCATCGCCGCAATTATGCCAGAACCAGGGATCGCTGTCATCATATTTAACCGCGTTACGGTAGCAAGCCAGCGCCCGCTCATGATCCTCTTGCGCGGTGTGGCACATCCCTTTGCCATTCCACGCCCATGCATACTGATTGTCGAGTTCTAGTGCGTTGCGATAGCTTTCAAGAGCTTGCTCGTAATGCTCCAATCGGCGCAATACCTGACCATGCCGCGCCCACAATGTGGCATGCTGTGGGTGATCGTGCAAAACACGCTCAATGGCGCTCAGCGCGTCATCACGACGTCCCATGCTGAGCAGGGTAGTCATCAAGTTGATGTGATACCAGATCACCTGTGGCGCGTGGGCTATGGCCTGTTCATAAGCGTTGAGTGCATCGTCCATTTGTCCCATGGCGCGTAAGGTTAAGCCCAGCCCGTTCCATGCCCATGCAAACTCCGGCATGATCTCAACCGCCTTACGATAAGCGTGAATCGCATCATCCGTTTGCCCCAATCCGCGCAGTGCTTGCCCGATCTTTGACCAGCTCTCCGCGTGGTTCGGTTCGATTGCTAGCGCCTCATCAAGGACTTCCAGTGCCAGTTGATAGCGTTCGCGCAGGATGAGTTCTTCAGCGTAATTATACCAGTACCACACATCGTTTGCATCGAGTTCGACGGCCCGTTGGAAGCTCATCAGCGCCCCTTCGTGATCGCCCAACAAGCTGAGCGTCAGCCCGCGCCCGCTCCACGCCCACGCATAGCCATCATCCAATTCAACCGCTCGCGTGTAACTATCGAGTGCTTGCTGTAAACGCCCCAATTTTCGCAACACCTGACCATACTTCGCCCACATATAAGATGCACGGGTGTTGATTTGTAAGGCTTCTTCCAGCAATGCTAGCGCCTCATCGTAATGTTCCAGAAGCAGATACACATCCGCCTGTTTATAGAGATACGGCGCCCGATTGGTCGAATAACGAGCAGCCCGTTCGTAGGCTTTGATTGCTTCGTTGTAGCGGTGTATTGCTTCAAGTGTCATGCCCCGTTCGTTCCACGCATGGGCATAGGTGCGGTCGATGGCGATGGCTTGTTCGGCAGCATCAAGTGATTGCTCAAATTGTTTGGTCTCACGCAGGATGGTACTCATCAACACCCAGCTATTGATGTAATCCGCCTGAACAGTGATTGACTGCTGTAAGGTGGTCAGTGCGCGTTCATATTGTCCCATCAGATAGAGCGCGTTGCCTTGATTGTGCCAATACCACGCGCTATTCTGCTTGATGCGTGTGGCTTCCTCGTAGCAGACGAGTGCTTCTTCGTAGCGTTGCAGGTGCTCCAGCACCAGCCCTTTACCGTTGATCGCCCAGGCGTAATCCGGCTTGAGTTCAACAGCCTGGCTATAAGCGCCCAGCGCCTCATCCATGCGGTTCAGTTTACGATAGACCTGCCCCATTTTACCCCAACCATAGGCAAAAGTTGGATCGAGTGAGATGATCTTCTTAGCGGGGGTCAGCGCTTCAAAATAATTTTCAGTATCGACCAGCGTTTCAGTCAGGTTGTACCAATTCCAGATACCTTCCGGTTGGTGACGAATCGCTTTGCGAAAAGCGACGACAGCATCTGTCAGACGGTTCATGGCGCGTAGTGTTAAACCGTAGCCGTTATGTGCCCAGGCATAATGGGGATCGATGGCAAGTGCCTTCTCATACGCCCGCAAGGAATCCTGAAATTTGCCCAGAATGCGATAGATTTGTCCTAGTTTGGCGTAACTGTTGAAATGATGCGGATCAATGGCCAGTGCGCGTTCGATCATGGCGATAGCTTCGTCATAGCGTCCTAATTCTTTAAGCGCTCCGCCTCGATTGAACCAGTACCATACATAACTCGGTTCGATCTGCGTTGCTCTGGCATAGTGTTCTAGTGCTTCCTGATACTGCTCGATGCGCTCTAGCACGATACCTTTGCCGTTCCATGACCACGCATCATCTGGTTTGATGGCGAGTGCGCGGTCATAACATACGAGCGATTCGTCGTACCGTTCCAACAGACGCAGGGTGCGCCCTTTGCGTCCCCACGCCCACGCATAATTTGGTTGCAGCTCAATCGCACTATCATAGGCTTCGAGTGCATCTTCATAACGCCCTAGCTCGGTCAATGAATAACCTTTATTGACCAGATCACGCACTTCTAAGCGGGTGTTGGCATATTCCAACACGGGCGTTTCGCCGAATTCATCTTCGTACAGGCTCACGATCGCATCAACGACATCATCCCAGCTTTGGGGGCGATGAATGCGCTCTTTCTCGATACAGGCCAAGGTCAGTGCTTTGAGTGCATCCGGCAGGTAAAAGGGTGTATCATTGGGGAAGTGCGGTTCAACATTGAGATGTGCCTGTCGCCACTCTTTGACCCCATGTGCGATGAAAGGGTGTCGCCAGCACAACATTTCATAAAGCACAATGCCGAAGCTGTAAATATCAGCGCGTAGATCGACATCTCGTGAGCGAATTTGCTCTGGAGCCATATAAGGTGGTGTGCCCACTACAGCATCGACATGTGTCAGGCGTTCATCGTAGGTGCTGTTCTCGGTCATGGTTGGTATGTCGTCAACAATTGATACTTGCTCTTTTTCGACCGAGCGCACCAGACCAAAATCGGTGATTTTGGCGATAGCTTCGTGCGTCACCATAATATTGCCGGGCTTGAGATCTCGATGCACCAGCCCCGGTTTTTTGCGCTGTGCGTGTTGCATTCCTAGCGCAATGTGCAAGGCAAATTTGAGCGCCTGTTGCAAGGTCAGGCGTTTAGAATCAATCCAACTGCGCAGATCTGCGCCCATCGTTTCCATCCCGCTGATATGTTCGAGGATGATATGCGGGCGTCCGATGATATTGCGTACAAGACGCGCCTGCACGATGTGCGGGTGACGGTCAAGCGTGATCCACGTCGCCGCCTCTTGATCGAAACGTGCCACCGCTTTTTCGTTATCCAGAAAACGCTGCTGGAAAGATTTGATCGCTACTGGTTCACGGTATTCATGGTCATAACACAGGTAAACCACGCCCATTCCACCCAGCTTGACATCCACGACTTCATAGCGATTTTCGATCATATCGCGCACATTAAATTCATGTAGGGATGCCATCTTGGCAGAATTGCTATTTACGTCACCGCGGCCCGTGTCACTGTCTTCCTGTGGCGCTTCGCTCAAAGGCACTTTGACACTCACGCCAGCACGGGTTTCCTCCAACGAATCAAGATCATCAGCACCTTCCATGGATTGATAGGCGTTACTATCGGATTCAATTGTGCGTGAGGCATCGCTCAGAATATCTGGATCGAGGATGTCAGCGCGGGTGGCGGGCAAGATGTCTTGCGGTTCGCTGTAGACAGTATCATGATCATCGCCTTGTAGCAGGCGCTCATAACCGCGCAAGAGCTGATAGGGCATATCCGAACTTTGAGGTGAGGTCTGGTTGGCATCGTCGGCGATAACCCACAGGGCAACTGCATAATTACGCTGTGATGGATGGCGATGTGCCGTATCGATAATCCAACGTATCAGCGCATGAATAGCTTGCTGTACCATTGTCTTATCAAATTCTGCTGATGCCAACTCAAACACGCGCTGGTAAGCCATCAAGGCTTTGCCGGCGTAGAAGATACGCATCTGTCCATCGTGTAAAATCAACGATGCACAGGCATCACCGATGGCAAAATAATAATCTAGTTTTTCAGCCTTACTGACGCGCAACGCCAGTTTGCCCAGTTCACTCACAGTCCGGTTCGGGTCGGCTACGAACGGATCAATAGGATCATCCAGATGCCGTTTTTGTAACAGAGTTTTGCGATCTTTGTCCGACATATCTGGCGGACGACGATTGTTTTGTGGCACATCCATAAGTGTTAATAGATCCTAAAGGCTCTTTCATCAAGAATCGACCTAGATTATACCGTATCAAGCTTTAAGATCCCACTTTCGCTCATTCCACCTCTGCACTTAGCTCGAATGCCAGCCCCCCTTCGTCATCGCCGGTCACAATGATGGTATCACCAGGGGCGAAGACATCTTTGACCAGCTTCAAACTCAAGGGACGTGTGATCAGACGCTCGATAGCACGCCGTAACGGACGCGCTCCATTGACCGGATCAAAGCCCTCCTTCAGTAGGATATTACGCGCTTCGTCGCTCAGTTCAAGCGTTAGGCGTTGCCCGCGCAGTCGGTGACGAATATCTTCAAGTTGTAATTCCATGATCTCCGCCAGCACATCACGGCTCAATTGGCTGAAAGTCACAACCTCATCAATGCGGTTCAGGAATTCGATGCGGAAATATTGCTTGAGATACGGGGTGAAATCCGGTTCAGCATCGTCTTCAGCGTGCCCACCGAAGCCTAGCGTCTTGGAACTCTCTTGCGTGCCGATATTACTGGTCATGATGAACACCGCATGACGCGCATCGACAGTGCGCCCGTGTGCATCGCTCACGCGCCCTTCATCGAAGATTTGCAAGAAGATGTCGAAGACCTCCGGCGCGGCTTTTTCGATCTCATCGAGCAAGACCACGCTATATGGACGACGACGTAAGCCATCAGTCAATTGACCGCCACGGTTACTCTCTTTGTAACCAGGAGGCGATCCAATCAAACGTGAGACGGTGTGCGCGTCGTGAAATTCCGACATATCAAGCCGTAAGATCGCATCTTCGGTGCCGAATAGATACTCTGCCAATGCTCGCGCCAATTCAGTTTTGCCTACGCCTGACGTGCCGAGGAACAAGAACACCCCGATAGGGCGGTTGGGGTCATTGAGACCTGCGCGGGCGGTGCGGATGGCATCGGCAACCATACGTACCGCGCGATCTTGCCCGATCACACGCCGCTGCAATAGGTCTTCGAGATTTGCCAGACGTTTCTTCTCATCTTTAGTCAGTTCAGTGATCGGTATCCCTGTCCATTCACTCAATACCGCCGCCACATCCGAGACATGCACATCACGCTCTTGCTCATCGTCGTCCACATCAGGGTGGAAGGTACGAATGGTGACACGGGTACAGGCTTCGTCCAGCAGATCTAACGCCTTATCCGGCAGACGGCGATCCGGTATGTAGCGCACTGATAGCTTCACCGATGCTTCGATTGTGTTGTCGGTAATCATCACTTGATGATGTGTTTCGAGCCGTTGCCTTTGCCCTTTGAGGATGGCGATTGCGTCTGTTTCTTCCGGCTCTTCAACGTCAATCGTGCGAAAGCGCCGATCAAGCGCGGGGTCTTGGGCGATGGCACGACGATATTCTTCGTGCGTGGTTGCACCGATGCACATGATCTCACCACGTGCCAATGCGGGCTTGAGGATGTTGGCTGCATCCAGATTGCTGTCGATGGTATCACCTGCGCCGACGATGGTGTGAATCTCATCAATGAACAAGATCACGTTCTCTGCGCGTTTGATCTCCTCGAGGATGCCAATCAATCGTTCTTCGAACTGCCCGCGCAGGCTTGTCCCTGCGACGAGCGTACCAATCTCAATCTGCACAATACGCCGATTGAGCAATGAAGCCGGTGCAGTCTTATTGTGGATGGCATAGGCTAAACCTTCGACGATGGCTGTTTTGCCCACGCCGGCATCACCCAGCAAGAGCGGGTTGTTCTTCTTACTGCGTGAGAGCGTGCGTGCTACGGCGCGGATCTCTTTCGTGCGGGCAATCGCTTCGCTGATCTTGCCGTCAATTGCCTGTGCGGTTAAGTCCCGTCCATAACGGTCGAGTAGCGGGGTCATCGGCAACTTGTCATCACCGAATCGCGGGCGACTGGTCGCCAGCAGTTCTGAATCAGAGAAATCCAGCAGATCATCACTATCCACCCAGAACTCATCAAATTCATCAACCGCATCGTCGGAGAAATTTATATCTGCTACATCTTGCTGTTCGCTAATCAGGCGCTGTAACCACAGGTTAAGATCAAAGCCCATATCAATCAGCTTACGCACAGGCACACCCTCGCCCTCTTGCAATAGTGCCATCAACATGTGCGATTCTTCCACATCGGTCTTGCGTTCTTGATCCGCAAGGAAGATCGCCAGCGAAAGCACCATGGCAGTGCGCGGTGTCAAGGGTAGCACCTCACCGATAGGACCTTCCGATGTGCCAATTTCTCGACGAATCTCATTGCGTACCTGTCGCGGGTCAAAGCCGGCACGTTTTAATAATTTACTGGTCACGCCATCCTCACGGGTTGACGCGATGAACAGATGCTCTGTGCCGATATAATTGTGCCCGAGACGGCGTGCTTCATCGGCTGCTTGGCTGAGCAACTTGGTACATCTATTACGAATTTCTTTTTCTGGAATATCAGGCGATGGTGTCACGGTGTTCCACTCGCTCATTGTATATGGGTTAATCTATTGTCTTAGTATAACGGAAATTGTGGCTTGTGCTGATGTCAAATCCGATAGATTTTAATGCTTGCCAGTTTACGAGTCGCTAAGATCCCTCTAAACCCCGTTGTTCTTAACTCAATTTTTATCAATTGACAAAGACGTTATGTTTCATATTTGGTATTGAACGGTATAATGGAGGTCTATCAACCACCAAATCTCAGTTTGGATAGTTCAATGTCAATGACCGATCCGCTTATCGGAAAAAAATTAGGCGATTATAGAATTGAGCGTGTTCTTGGTACAGGTGGCATGGCACGGGTTTATCTGGGGCATGATGATAATCTGGCCCGATATGCCGCCATCAAAGTCATCGAACCCCAACTCATAGCTAGCACTGAAGAGGAAGAATATCGTGATCGCTTCCTGCGTGAAGCGCGTTCTATCGCTCGCCTGAATCACCCGCATATTGTCAGTATTTACCAGTTCAATCAAGTGAACACGTTGTATTACATCGCCATGGAATATGCCGAAGGCGATAATCTGCGCGATATCATCAAGCGCTATATCCAAGATGGACGTATCATGCCCACCGATGAACTGATGGATGTGCTCACTGATATTGCCGATGCACTGGATTATGCTCATCAACAGAATATCATTCATCGTGACATTAAACCCTCCAATATTATTGTTTCAGAGAAAAACGGCGCCATGCTGACTGATTTTGGCCTCGCGTTGAATGCAATGGAAGGCACGATTGGCAACACCTTCGGCAGTGTGCATTATATTGCGCCTGAACAGGCCATTTCATCGGCGCAAGCCGTACCACAGAGCGATCAATACTCACTGGGTATTGTCGCTTATGAATTGCTCACCGGTCGTGTGCCCTTTGACGATGCCAGCGCAATGAGCATTGCCCTCAAGCATATCAGCGATCCGCCTCCGCCACCCACCGAGATTAACCCGAATATTCCGGCAGAAGTCGAACAGGTCTTGATGCGCGCGCTCGATAAAGATCCCAACAAACGTTTTGATACCGCGCGTGAGTTCGTCAACGCGATAGCGTTGGCGTTCAAAATGGTAGACAATGCCGATATTGAACCGCCGGTCACGCTTGGTCAGAGTGCCGAAAACCTCGATAGCACGCTGGTTTTCTCTCCGCGTGATAATCAGAGTAAAGGTTCCGCACCATCTGCGCCGGATGCATCGCGCCCGCACAATGAGACAGCTGCCGCCAACAATCAGCGTACCGCTTTGTTCATCGTAGCGGTGTTATTGATTGGCGGATTGATCGGCGCATTTTTCTTATTCAACAATATGCTGGCGCAGAATACACAGGCAACCGAAACCGCAGTCGCGCAGGTTGCTGAGGCAAATTTGACTGCTACTGAACAAGTGCAGAGCGCACAGGCAACCGACGAAAGTGCTACTGAAACCGAACAAGCTGATCAAACAGCCAATGCACCGACAGATATCCCTGATGACACTACTGAGGAAGCAGAAGCTACCGATGAAGCCTTGAGCGCACAGGCAACTGACGAAGTACTTACCGAGCGCCCGACCCATACCATCATCCCTTCACCGACGGCAAGTGCAACCGAGCGCCCGACCAACACACCGAGCGCGACGCCTACTGCCAGCAATACCCCGCGTCCGACCAATACGCCCACACCGGAGTTCTTCATCGCTGAAGAGGCTGAAGAGGATATGCGACGGGTACTTTTGCGCTATGACGGGCGCAGTTTGCTAGTGAGCAATCGTGATCGGGTGGAAATACTGGATTTATCCGATTTGCAGTTTGTCTTGTTCGAGCCAGATGAAGAAGGCGAATTTCGTCAGACCACTGTATATAGTATAGAAGATTCGAATCTCGAAGACCTTGCCAGCACGATGATCCCTGATCGCTGTTTACAAATTCTCGATGGCAGTCAATATCGCGGTTTACCGACAACAAACTTGCTCGCTGATGATCTGTGTATAGCAAGCCCTTTCTGGGCGACGACAGCTGCAACTTTCTGGGTGAGTAGTAATCGCCAATCTTACTTTGAGGTACGTTTAGGTCCTGTGGATGTGATCGGACGGTGTGAGACACAAATTCCGCTCACCCGTACCGAAAAACGCTGTGCGCTCGATCTCAATTTCTTACCCTGAACGCTTCATGTGGCGAGGGTGGCAGTCGGGATCGCTGTTTGTTCCAAATAGGCGGGGGGTACGAGCAACACGAGTGCCAGCACAATCAGCGCCACGATCAGCGCAATGGCGATCAATCTCAGCGACATCTGCCCGCGTTCGGTTGTGATCGGTTCATCGAGACGCGCTTGCTCCAGCAACCAGCGTTGAAATAAACCGGTTGTGATTTGGATGCCCGCACCCTGTTGCTGGTTGATGATGTCCTGATAATCAAGACTGCGCAAGACCGCGTTGATCGTCACTACATCGAGCAAATAATCCGTCTCAACCAGCCATGTTTCGATGCGTGACGCTGTCACTGATTGGAGCGGATTGTCATAAATCAAGCTGGCGATTGCTGTCAACACGAGACGCTCATCGCGTGAGCGTTTCATCCAAATTTGCCGAAATTCTTCGTGACTATCCCGATAAACCGCTAACTGAAGTGCCTCAAAGTTGGTCATGCCATCAGGTGGATTTTGTAAAGTTTCGCCGAAACGCGCCACCAGACGCGGATGCCTACCGCTTGCCTGTACAATCTGTTCGATCCAGTCCGCAGGGACATTCGGCGCATATTGCTTGATAATCTGTGAGCTGGCTTCCGCGCTCAAACGATGTATGCGCTCGACTATCACCGGCATAACCAATGGTTGCAGTTCGGGTAGGCTTTCCTCATAGATTGTGTTGAGCGTCAGCACCAACGATAACTGTGGATGATTAGCTGAGAGCGCGTGTAGTGCGGTGCGTTCATCATCAGTCAACCTCAGCAGATGGTGTGCATCATCCAGCAACCATACGATGCGCCGATGTGGGCGAATCACTGACCATACTTCTGGCAGATAGTGCTGATCGAACCATGTCAGGTAAGAGCGTGTCTCGTCGTGATCAAAATCCGGCACACGGCTCAAGCTAAATTGATGGGTGACGAGCAAGGCTTGAATCCCATCGTGCATGAGGTGTAATAAATCCTCAAATGTATGATAATGTTCTGTCTGCAAAGAGGTGAAGATTGACAGAATTGGATCATCAAAGATCTGTGTGAAGTGCGTGAGCAAGCTTGTTTTGCCGATGCCATCATGCCCGATGAACACTAAGGCATGGGTATGTGATGGATCGAGAATTTGTTGCTTCAGACGCGCATAGATTGGATCGCGTCCGGCAAAGGGTATGTTGTTGTAATCGGCGGGTGTGTGCATGGTATCCATGTGCGTGAGTGTACCCCATCTTGTACAATCTGCAAGCATCCCACGCTGTAACCTTGGCGATGCTGACGCTATAATCAAATCCATATCCAAAATTATTCACTTGCGAGGACGCATGACCACATCGAAACAAACGCGAACACTGGCGCTAGTCGGTATGCCCGGTGCAGGTAAGACCTTGTGTGCCCAACATTTGCAGGAAAAAGGCTTTTATCAGTTCCGCTTCGGCAGTATCGTCACCGATGAAGTGCAACGGCGTGGTTGGGAGATCAACCCACAGAACGAGAGCAAGGTGCGTATTGAATTCCGTGCCAACGAAGGCATGGATGTGATGGCGAAACGCGCTCTGCCGTACTTACGTACCGCGCTCGATAGTCATAACTGTATTGTGATTGATGGTCTGTATAGCTTCAGCGAATACAAGACTCTGCGTGCTGAATTTCCCGATGAGATGCTAGTTGTAGCGATTGTTGCGCCACGCCACCTGCGTTACCAGCGCCTGACCACACGCCCCATTCGCCCGTTGACCGTCGAAGAAGCCCGTCAGCGTGATTGGGAGGAGATCGAGGATATGGAGAAGGGTGGTCCCATCGCTATTGCCGATTATACGCTGGTCAACGACGGCACAGAGCTAGAATTATTGATGCGCCTCGATACCTTGCTGGTAGAGTTAAATCTGAGACCGTGAACCACCTTTTTTCATCAGATTTTGTTGCTGTTGAATCATGCCCCGCAGGCGGGCGACGGTCATATCGCTGATATCGGAGACAAAGGCTTCCTCGTCCAAATTAATGATAGCGTCAAGCGCGTTGCGCCAGTGACGGACTGCCTGCACGCTATCACCCTGATGATGATATAGGTTGCCGAGCATCAGCGCCGCCAGTGCATGTTTACGATTGCAATAGAGCGCGGCACTGAACGATTGTAGCGCATTTTCAGTTTGATTTTGCTCCAGCAAGATCAAGCCTTTCACGTAATGTGCATCCGCGTATAATCTGCTTTTTGCTAATGCTGTTTCAAGATGCGTCAGCGCTTCGGGGTAGAGTTGTCGGTTAGCGAAGATTGCCGCCAGCATAATATGAGCACGGGTGTGGTCGGGGTGATCGTCTAATACTGCGGATAAACTCTGCTCGGCTTCATCGGGTTGATCGTGATGAAGTGCTTCTACCGCTTGCTGATAGCGTTCGTGATCATCGTGATTACCATTGTGGATGAGTTCGGGATGGATCGGGTAGCTGACCGATTGTGGTGCGGTCTCATCGGGGTTCAGCTTTTGATAGATCGGGCTACTAGGGAACATGTGCAAGCGCCATCCTTCCCGCGATGAACGCAGGGCCTCGGCTTGTCCGAGGATCAACCACCCATGATGCACTAACGCCTGATACAAAGTGCGTTCGATCTGTAGCGCGTGGTCAGGGTTTAAATACATCAAGATGTGCCGTGCGAAGATGATGTCCGATTGGGGGATAGGCATGCCACTGAGCGCGTTCATCCGCATGAATGAGACCATATTACGAATATGGAGCGCAATCTGCCAACCATCATCTACTCTAGTAAAATAACGTTGCTGGTAATGATCGGGCGTTTGTCGGAATGACCAATCACGATAGATGCCTTGTTTGGCCAGTTTGATCGCATGTTGATTGATGTCCGTCGCCACCAGGTTGATCCGCCATTTATGCAAGTCCGGCAGAACTTCGTAAAGGGTGGTTGCTACCGAATAGGCTTCCTCACCGGTTGAACAGCCGAGACACCAGATCGTCAGTCGCAGATCATTCTGTTGGCGACGTTCGAGGATCAAGCGCGGTAAGATGATCTCGCGTAAGATACGAAAATGCTCTTTATCACGCAGGAAATATGTTTCGCCGATGGTCAGGGCGTGGATCAGGCGTTGCCAGATTATACTGTGTTCGTCTGATGCGCGCAGAGTTTGGAGCAAGTGCATCGCCTCTCCGCCAGAGATCTGCTCAAGCAGATCACCCAACCCGATACGCCGTAAAGTTGTCGCGCTCAAGCCCAGTCGGCTCTCGATCAGGTCAATGGCTTGCTTAAGTTGTTGTTCTGAAATTGGCATGTATTCCCTGTGATTGATGCCTAGCAAATCATCGATTAATTTGATTATAGCACTCTCATCCTAAATCGCCGATTCCAGCTATGGTACAGCCATGACCAATTCACCACTGTCCTGGCGAGCATTACAATATCTTTTGTCATACAATAGACATGCAATCATACACACGGAATAGGATAACCTTTGTGAGACGCGCATGGATCTGGCTTATTGTGAGCCTGTCATTGACTACCCTCAGCACTGCCCAATTGGGTATTTACTCCCTGCCAGAACCTTACGGCGATCCGGTCAGCCTCAGCGGGACAATCACCCGCACCAATGCGGGGCGTATCTTGACCAGTAACACACTGACCGATACCATCACCCTGTTTGACCTCAACCGCACGATTCTCGCTGAATTCGCCATCGGTGAGAATCCTAACGGTGTGAGCATCACCCCTGATAATCGACAGGCGTTGGCGGTTAGTGATAGCAGTCTGGCGATCATCAGCCTTGATACGAACGAGGTGCTTGCCGGTTATGATATCGACGGTGACCCGTTCGCAGTGGTTGCGGATGATACCTACGCCTATGTGTCATTACAAGCTGAAGATGCCATCCTTGTCTTTGATCTGGAGAATGGCATCACAGTCAACCGCATCAACACGCCTCCCGCACCCTCTGGCATGGCAAAGTGGGGTGATTTTCTGTACGTCACGCATTTTTGGTCAGGCGAATTTAGCTTGATCTACCTGCCGACTGCCGAAGTCGTGCGCACCATCCAACCCAACCCGCAAGGATCATTGTTCGCCAGTGTAGAGATCAATCCGATCAATGGCATCGCCTACCTGCCGATGAGTATCGCCAATGAAGATGAGGACGCGACAGCGGGTAATCGCCTGATCCCCATGCTTTATGAAGTGGATTTGCGCCTGATGAGTGTGCAACGCAGTATCAATCTTTCCTCGGCAGATCGTAACGTCAGCATTCCGTATGCAGTGCGCCAACCCAGCAACCGCTCGCGTTTGTATGTTGCGTATTCGGGCAGTGATCGTGTGGGTGTGCTCAATCTTGATACCGGCGAAGTTGTTGAGCAGTTTGAGACAGGTGCAAATCCGCGTGGCCTGGTGTTCAGCCGTGATTTCACACAGATTTACACGCAAGATACTGTGGATGCCGTTGTATCGCTCTATGATACGCGCTTCTTTGGCTTAATTGATCAGATACCGGTCAGCACCACACCGATTGATCCACAGGAGCAGATTGCCAACCGTCTCTTTTATACAGCGACCGATACCCGCCTGAGCCGTAATGGCTTGATGAGTTGTGCCAGTTGTCATTGGGCGGGGCAGTCTGATGGGCGACGCTGGTTAGGTGCACGTACCCCGAATGCCTCTTACGATCCGGTCACAGCCGATTGGCTCAATCAGCATATTGAGCAGTTGCAAGGAGGCAATGGTTTACCGCTGGAAGGCATTGATATGGATGCCCTTTTGTCCTTGTTGCAAGCGCCTCAATCACCTTGATAATGCGGTCTGAGAGAGACATTAAACGTAGCGCAATTCATAATTTAACCCTTGCGAAAAAATGAGTGACTGACTATATTTAAATAAACAATTGTCATAATTATTCGCTTGATCTAAGGGACACCGTAATGAACGCCAGTGCTGCAATGCAAGATTATCTGGCAGAAGCCTACCGCATTGCCTATTATCAGGGTGATGACAACCCATATATATCCACGTCATCTCTGGCGACTGTACTGGATGTCAGCGCACCGGCTGTCACGCGCATGGTACAACGGCTAAAAGAAGCTGGTTTTTTAGAACACGAGCCGTATCGTGGCATCAAGTTGACTAAAGAGGGCGAGCAAGAAGCGCTTGCTAACATTCGCAGTCACCGTCTGGTGGAGCGTTTCCTCGTTGATGTGATGGGTTTCGGTTGGCACGAAGTCCACGATGCCGCCGATGAACTTGGCGCGGTGGTTAGTATGACGATGGTGCAACGCATGGCAGAAATGACCGAGCACCCGCGCCGTTGCCCACATGGTGAGCCAATCCCGACGGCTGAAGGATTTATGCCCCGTGTGGTTGATTACCCCCTCAGCGATGTCAGTGATGGGTGTGAGTACGTCATCAGTCGTGTTAACACCCACGACGAGCAAAAACTCCGTTACTTTGACACGCTCGGCATCAAACCCGGTGTCAAATTTATGTTTGAGATGCGTGCGCCCTTCAATGGCCCCTTACAAATCCGCCTGAAAGATACCATTCATCTAGGGCACGAACTCGCGGGGGTTCTGCGCGTGTGTTCAGAAGAAGAATTTGCGATGGTGTGAGCAAGCCTCGCTCAGGTGCTTTGCCACGCTGCGATCCCTAGCAACACCCAGCCAATCACTAATGCAGTGCCTCCGATAGGCGCAACAGCTCCCATAATTGATATATCGAAGATGGCGAGCACGTATAAACTGCCACTGAAGAAGAAGATTCCTGCCACGAATGCATAGCCCGCATAACTGATGAACGGATGGTTGATTTGTCCGACGAGCACCGCTAAACCCAGCAGGGCAAGCGTGTGTATCAGATGATAGAGGGTTGCCGTGCGGAAGGTTTCAGCACGGCCATTTGCTTCGAGAATGTCGGCTAAACCATGTGCCCCGAATGCACCCAATGCCACACCGGTCGCCCCGAAGAATGCCGCTAGCAATAACAACAACTGCATTGTCTTACCTTTCGTGATGGTCATGATGGCTGTGTATGCTCACTTTCTGTTCATTCAAGAGTCGTCTTTCTCTTCTTCTTCACTGCCTGATGGTTCTGTATCTGGATTCACGATATTCGACCCATCAAATTTGAAACGGGCTTTCGGATCAAGCTCGGTGCGTGGTTCTGGTGTATCTTCAGCGGTATCAGATTTGTTGACCTGCCGTAAACCACTCGTGTCTAGGTTGATCTTAATATTGCGGAAGTCACGGGTTTGAGTATCGTCTGTGTCAGCTTCAGTTGAGTCATCAGATTTGTTAACTTGCCGCAAACCACTGGTATCAAGATTGATGCTCATACCACGGAAGTCACGGGTTTTACTGTCGCTGATCTCCGCATCGGCTGAGTCTGTAGTGTCTTCGTCACGCTCTTTTGCCTGCCGCAAACCACTGGTATCGAGATTAATCTTGAGATCGGTGTTGTTGTTGGTGGGCTTCTTTTGCACAGGTTCGAGTTGCGTGTATAGATCGCTCTCGTTGGGTGCTTGTGCCAGCATCGTATCTGTTTCACCTGGCGTGAAATCGATGGTAGCCAGCTTGCGCGGGTCGCGCAGGATGTCTTGCTCATCAATATCCGGCAGAACAGCAGTTGCCGGTGCGGATGGCAATTCAATCTCCGATAAGTTAACCAGCGTATCTGGCGTACCGGATATATCCGAGACACTGACAGAGCCTGAACTGTTCCATGGCAAGCGCAGACGGGCAATTTCCATCAATTCATATTTACTGCGTAGCACATAAATGACCAGCGCAACGTTGGTCGCGGCAAACAGCGCCACGCTACCCTGCAAAGGTACGCTGAATACGACGATCAACCAGCCCACCATCAGGGTAATCAAGCCGATGCCACCCCACAGATATTGACGTTGCGCCCCCCAAACGAACAGCGCCAGCAAGATTGCCCACATCCCCCAGAAGTGATATTCATAAATCGTCGCTGATGTCAGCCCGATATTTTGTAAGGTGTTGTTGAATTGCGTCACAGGTTTGAGTAAAGCGGGGTAATCACCGGCAATTGCCTGCTGATACATCGCCACACCATCGAATGCGATTGCACCCAATAACAAAAATAGACCACTAATCACCAGACTATCCGCACCCCACTTCGCCCAGCGGAATGCCGCCAATGCCAGTACGAAAGTCACGAATGCCCACGCGCTCCAGCCCAATTCCCATAGGCGATTAACGCCGGAAGAGTATAAGCTTAAGATACTGATAATTGCTGTCAATACCATGACATAACTCAGTGTGCCATTTAGCCATGCGCCGCGCTCTTTAGACGTACGCGGTGTACCAATCCACGTCCACCAACCGGATAATAACTGCGTCATGTTCATGCCCAGCGCAATCACCACCACAAAAGGTAAGGTCAACGTGAAGATTTGACCGAGTTGATCCACATCATAGAGGATAATGGGTTGAGCAGTATCCGGTAACAGTGGGGTACCAGTGGCATATAAAATTTCAAAAGATGGATTTTGCAAAGGCACGCTGAAACTGTAATCGAAGAATTGCCAGGCAACCACTGCATAGACCGCCGCAAAGCCGACCAGCGCACTCACGCTCATGCTGATGCGCCCCGCACGGTTGAGCCAATATCCTCCTCCTATGCCAAATAACAAATGCGCTCCTGTTAACAACAGCACGGTGTCCCAATTGAAGCTAATGCCTGCGTTGAGCTGTTCGATCAGCATAAAGTGTAAGCCCCAAGCCCCTGCTGTCCACGCTAGCCCTAAACCGACACCTGCCACAATTCCCGGCACTGATGATGAGATAACCGGCTTGACTTTGCTCAGCGAAGCCGCCCGCCACCCGCAGAAGATCCCCAGCAAAACTCCCAGCACAGCCAACGGTGCAATCGTCGAATCTTGCGCATAATAGTAGGCGCGGTGGGCGGCATAAATTGGGGTGAAGGTCACGATGCTTGTCAGGATAACCCCCTGCCAACCTCGCAAGCGCAGAAGGTTCGTCGCCAGCAAGCCGAACGCCAGCGATGCGCCCGCAAAGCGCATCTGATCC
This sequence comes from Anaerolineae bacterium, assembly GCA_051117475.1. GTDB lineage: Bacteria > Chloroflexota > Anaerolineae > Aggregatilineales > Phototrophicaceae > JAUZRW01. The sequence continues at coordinate 30,614 of JBNPEE010000045.1, forward strand.
CACAAAATATCAAACGGTGCTTCTTGCAGGAAGAAATAGCGATAGCTCGCAAATGAGAGCATCGCCATGCTGAAGCCTAGCACACCGGCCACGAGCAGACGCATCCACCATGCCCAGAAACCTGCCAACCGTCGCGATATGATCACTGTCAGCAGATAGGTCAGACTCATCATTAGCCCGAAGATAACGCCCAGTGCGACGGTGTTCGTCCAGCGTTGGATGCCCAGTGAACCAACTGTGATCTCCCACCAGCTCCAGATGTGATTGCCCATCGCGATCCAACCCATGATGAATACGATCAGCACGCTGGCGATCAGTTCAATCGGGTTTTCGGTCAAACGACGGAAGGTGTTGGTGATCCACGCATAAAAACGCGCTTCCCGGTTAACCACATCCGGTAAGGATGGTGCTTCATCGCGTACCAGAGCTAGCGCTTGCAATGCGCCATTGCGCTGATTCTTTTGCTCACGTGAGATGTGTGTGACTGCTGCCAGTGAGCGCATCTTGCCCACGGTACGCGCCGCGAACTCGGCAACATCCGGATCCGGATCGAAGGCTTGTTCGGCTACTAACCGATCCACATCATCGCTGTAGATAGCTTCTTGCCAGGCAGCAGGTGGGTTAACCTGAATGCCGAGGCGCGTCATTGACGAGATTAAGCGCCCGCGATACTCGGTCATGATATTCATACGCGCTTGATCTTTCAGCAGACGACTGCGCGTGCCTAGCACCGTCAACGCAGCGATCTTGGCGTTGTTGTCGCTCTCAACTTCCAGCGCTTGTGCCACCAATCGCGGAATGACCGCGTTGCCGGCTTCATCGGGTAGGGTTTCCAGCCGATACAACGCCCGAATTCGCGCCGGCGTGTTGCCACTGCGTAAGGCGTGCAGGCACACCCAGCGCCGATCATCATCTTTGAGTTGCTGCCACCAGTAATCGACTTCGTAATTGTATTCAATCGCCCCGCGCAAAAGTACCTGATAACCGGCTGTATCAATCTTCAAGTTGTATTGCAAGGCGTTCTGATAATAGTCGGACATCAAGATGAAATTGGTTACACCCAGCAAGAAACGCCCTTGCCCACCTTGCCAATCGTACCGCGCTCGCGTGTAAATATCGATGGCTTCGAGCAAGTCGGCATCTTCCAGATCACCGGCATAAGTTTCAGTCAGTAAGTTATAAGGATCGGCTTCGATCTGGTAATCGCCATAGCTAGCAGTGGTGATACCAATGCCGGATGGTTGCAAAATATCGCGGAATTGCTCCATGATCTCCATGTGCGTATCCGGACGCAATTTAGGGTCTTCGTGTGTGCCCAGTCGCAAGACTTCTGTCAGGTCATGCGGCAAAAAACTGAGATGATCGCTGACACTCGGCAAGCCCATATCGCGCTGTAATTGCGACATCGACAGCGGAATACTACCATCGAAGGGTAGGCTACCTGTCAACATGTGAAAGAGCATGATGCAGAAGCTGTAAATATCGGCGCGGTGGTCGATGGTATCCGAGAGCATCTGCTCTGGAGCCATATATAACAGCGTGCCACTGCCGGGATTGCGGGCACGTCCTTCAGGATCAAGCACTGTTGCCAGACCGAAGTCCGCCAGATAGGGTGCACCGGAACTATCGAGCAAGATATTGGGCGGTTTTAGATCAAGGTGAATGACATTGTTGGAGTGTGCGTAATCGAGCGCTTGCCCGATAGCTTCGCCCATGCGTAAGACACCCTCAGGAGGCATGGGGCCATCGCGCAACATGTCCTCCAGTGAACCACCTGTGACGTAGCGCATCACGATGTACAGACTGTTATCGAACTCACCGAAATCGTAAATAGGCAAGATATGGGGATGCTCCATCTGTGCGATGGTGTGCGCCTCGCGCTTGAACAACTCAAGCGGATCGAGGTCTTTGCTCAAGCCGGAGACAATCGTCTTAATGGCTACCATCCGTCGCAGGCGCGTATCACGGGCTGACCAAACATCCGCCATCCCGCCACGCCCGATGTGTTCGATGATCTTATATTGGTTGTTAACTAAAACATCAACATCCATGAATGCCGCAACCTGTCTGCTCAAAGAGTATTATGTCTATCATATGCTCTGTGGCATATCGAGACAAGCACAACAGTGCAAAATCTTGTTAAAGTTGGTATTTTCTCACAGGCTAATCGTAACTTTAGAGCGTTGCTGTCACCACATAACCGCTTTGTGCTTCGGTGCGTTTTTGTGGGTCAATACCGAGAGCGTCCCAGCGTTCGCCGTGTTCCAACAATAAGTAATGGGTATCATTGATGCTCAGATCGTAGTCATCCAATTCATCACGGGTAACTCCCCAGTGCATGGGTGCGTTGATTGTGTCAAAATTGTTATTGGCATGTTCGACGTATGCCGGGTTGACCACATCGAAGATAATGCTTGCCCCACCGAAGCGCTTGCCCAGCGCCTTGAAAAGGGCTTTAACCTGATCTTCTTCAGCGAACATCAGCGTGCCTTCCGCGATGAATAATATGTTTTCAGGATCAGTTTCAGGGATTTGCTCGAACCAATCCGTCTCAGTGATGTCACCTGCGAGAAACCAATGATCTTTGACTTCTACATCAATTTTACGGCGAGCGACAATCGCTGTGTCGAGATCGAGCTCAATCCAACGGCTTTTGCCTTGCCCCACGCGAAAATAACGTGTCGAGAATCCCGCGCCCAGTTCAATCACCAGCGCATCGTCATGCTGATCAAGGAAAGCGCTCACAGCGTTGTCAATCAAGCGACTGCGAATGATCGTTGCCAATTGGAACGCTGGATTATACCACTCATCGAGTACCTCACTCTCCGGCATGAAGCGATACCAATCAGCCGACCAGTGATCATCTAGTAGTGGGCTATCATGGGATTGTTCATCAGCGCGGGCACGCAGGGTCAAAATCAGCGTTCTGACAACGCCGTCAAGCCTGAGATTAATCATGATGTCTTGCTCCTTCGGTTTTCGGTTACGAGTATAGAGGTATGATCCGCGTTATACCGCATGGGTGAATCCTCGGTGCGGAACACGCCCATATCATCATACCACGAATTAGCGCAGGTGAATTTTGAGATGGTTCGCGCAAGGATGTGAGCGACAGAGGCACATACATGCACGCTCTTATTCTACTTTGCCCCAACCCCCGCCACCCGGCGTTTCGATGATGATGCGATCACCCGCGCTAACCTGTGCGCTGTGCTTGCCCCCGATTCGTTGTAGGCGTTGCCCTTTACGCTTGAGCCGATTGCGCCCGATAGCCCCTGCCTCGCCACCCTCTAACCCGTAGGGCGCATGTGTGCGTCGTTCGCTATTGACGGTCACATTAGCATCGGTCAAAAATTCATATTCGCGCACAATGCCCTCACCGCCTGTATAGCGCCCCACGCCCCCACTGCCATCACGCAATTGATAGCGTAACACGAGCAAGGGATAGCTCATCTCTAGCGATTCAATCGGGGTGTTTAAGGTGTTGGTCATGTGGCTTTGTCGCCCGGATAAACCGTCGCCCTGCGCTGATGCACCATGCCCGCCCCCGATGGTCTCGTAATAGACAAACTGTCGACCCCGTTGATCAAGTCCGCCGACAGTGACGTTGTTCATTGTACCCTGTGACGCCGATGGAATGCGCTTCGGCAGGGCTTGTGCGAGTGCCCCCAGCACCACATCCACCACACGCTGACCGGTCTCGGTGTTGCCCACCGCTACCGCCGACGGAAAAGCCGGGTTCAACACTGAGCCTTGCGGCGCGATCACCGTCACCGGCACGAAGCACCCATGATTGACCGGCACATCGTCGTCTGCTAGCAAGCGTACACAGTACCATGTAGCACTGCGCACGATGGCAATCACTGCGTTGATGTTACCGGCAACCTGTGGCGCACTACCTTCAAAATCGACAGTCATCGCTTGCCCACGCACGCGCACCGTCGCGCAGATCGGGATCGTCATCTCGCGTTGTCCGTCGCCTTCTAGCGCATCCTCAAAGTGATACTCGCCATCAGGGATTGTGCCAATGACCACTTCGGTCATCCGTAGTGAATACGCCATCAGCGCGTCGGCGTGCTCCCACAGTGCTTCTACCGAATGCGTCACCATCAGATCTATCATGCGCTGTTCGCCGACGCGGTGTGCAGCTAACTGCGCTTCAATATCGCCCAGACGCTCATCGGGATTGCGCGTGTTAGCGATGATCAGCGCCAACACGCCATCGTTAATCCAACCACTGAGTTTGAGCTTGATCGGCGGAATGATGATGCCTTCCTGATACAGCTCGGTACTGAGGGGTAACGATCCCGGCGACATCCCGCCCACATCAGCATGATGAGCACGGCTGGCAATGTAAAAGGCGATGTCACTGCCGGCGAATATTGGCGAAACCATCGTGATGTCTGGCAGGTGGGTGCCACCACGATAAGGATCGTTGAGGATAATCACATCGCCCTGATAAATCTCGTCAAAATCGGCAATCGCCTGTTCAACTGATGCCGGCATACTGCCTAGATGCACAGGAATGTGTGCCGCCTGCGCGATCATGTGCCCCTGTGGATCGAACACCGCACAGCTAAAATCCAACCGTTCGCGGATATTGGGGCTAAAGCTCGCCCGTTGTAGCGTGACCCCCATCTCCTCGGCAACGCTGGCGAATAGATGTTTGAACACTTCTAATGAAATTGCATCGACTGCCACTGTGTAATCTCCTCTTGTCCGTTCCTCATGATACCGCATCGCCGATCCTATCGTATAATGTAACTAGATCGTAACGCATATCTTTTGAGAAAGCGTCCTTATGCTGATTGATTTTTCCGAACCGCTCTTGATCTTGATAACCATCGTGCTGATGGTGGGTTCGTTGTTCTTGATCTTATTGCCGTCGATCCCTGTCACCACGCTGGAATGGGCGATTGCGATGATCTTCGGTGCGTTGACCGGCTTCAGTCGCTTGCCTTTGCCCGCTGCCGCCATCATCACCGTGATGATGATCCTCGGCATTTCGTCGGCTATCTGGATGCCCTTGCTCGGTCTTAAAGGGCGCAAGGTTTCATGTATGTCGTTGGTGGCGTTCTTCATCGGCATGATTATCGGAACGCCTGTACCGATCATCGGCAGTTTTATAGGCGGGATGCTGGCGGTCTTTTTGCTGGAATTTGTGCGCACGGGCGATTATGACCACGCGCTCTATACCGGCGAAACGGCGTTATGGGTGATCCTCGCCAGCATGTTCGTCGAATTTCTGATGGCAGTGACGGTTGTTATCACGACAATTGTCGCGATTGTCGTCACGGCGTGAGACGCTCCATAATCAAGTTACGGTAGCCATCGACGCGCACTGACCAACCCGTACCCACGTAGATCGTGCTATCGAGTTGAAATACCAGTGCCTCACCCTCGAAGCGTGCGCCAACTGGCAATTTCTCGCGCTCATAGTGGGTGATAGTGCCTCCGTGAGGTGCTGGTTTTTCGCCCAGATATGCCACCTCTGCCGATAGCCCCTGTGAGGCTTCGGCGGTTAGTGTCGGGCGTGCGACAGTGCCGACCCCTTCCATGCGCATGTTGATGATCTCAACCGCCCGTTCTGGCATAGCGTGCCCATAAGCGCGCTCGTGTGCCTCGTGGAAATTGGCAATCACATCAGCATTGAAGGGGATAGTCAATTCATGCGCTTGTCCCTGATAGCGCATATCGAGATGTACCTGAAACTGCATATCAGCTTTAGCGATACCCTCACGGCGCAACCCACGCTCACCTTCTGCCAACAATTCACCTTGCATGGCACGCAATCGGGCGATCATATCGCGGTTGGCACGCACTAAAATCGGTAAGCTGGCATCCACACGCACATCAGCTACCAGCAAACCATACGCGCACAACACCCCCGGATAACGTGGAATCAGCACACGGGTCATGCCTAAACCATCCGCCACTTCGCAAGCGTGTAACGGTCCCGCGCCCCCGAACGCCACTAGCGTGAACTCTCGCGGGTCATACCCCCGCGCTACCGAAACCCGTCGCAGGGCGCGGTCAATATTGACGTTCGCCACATCGATCACACCCTGTGCGCTGGTCAGCATATCGCTATCAATCGCCTTTGCCAGCTCAGAGAAGATGCGTTCTGCACTGGCAATATCCAGTGGCATCGCCCCACCTAAGAAATGCTCAGGGTCAAGCCGTCCTAAGAGTGCATTGGCATCGCTGACGGTGACTTCCTGACCGCCTCGCCCGTAGATGATGGGTCCCGGAGACGCGCCTGCGCTAGCAGGTCCCACGCGCAACGCCCCGCCGGCATCCACCCGCGCAATGCTACCACCCCCTGCGCCGATCGTTTCAATATCTAGTAGGCGAGCGCGTAAAGGCAAGCCGTCAATCTCTGAAAGGTGCGCGATAGGTGCTTCGCCATCGCATAGTGCCACATCGGTTGATGTCCCGCCCATATCAAGCGTGATGATGCGCTCAAAGCCGGCAAGCTGTGCGAGATGAAATGCGCCAATTACGCCAGCCGCAGGTCCACTCAGCGCAGTATTGATTGCCTGTTCGGTGATGTGTTCGGCGTTCATCACGCCCCCATCACTTTTCATGATGCGTAAGGTAGCTTGTGCGGGCAGGGCATCCAGCAGATGATCAACATATCGCGCCATCACTGGACGCACGTAGGCTTCGAGCGCGGTGGTGCTGGCGCGTTCGTACTCGCGGAACTCGGGTAGCACATCGGTAGATAGCACGATCTGCCAATCTTCGAAGTTGGTCTGTTCGAGGATGCGCGTTTTGATCTGTTCTTCGTGGGTGGGGTTGATGAAGCTGTAGAGCAAGCAGACGGCAATTGCATCTACATTCTGTGCCATGATGCGCGTGATGATGCGGTCTAGCGCGTTCATATCAAGCGCGAGCAACACATCGCCGTGATGATCGAGGCGTTCCGGTACTTCAAAACAGCGGTCACGCGGGATGGTCGGTTGTGGGATGGTGGGGTGCAGGGTATAGAGAGCCGGGCGGTTTTGTCGCCCGATATAGAGCAAATCACGAAAGCCCTGTGTGGTGATGAGCGCGGTCTTGGCTCCGTTGCGCTCTAAGATCGCGTTGGTGGCAACGGTTGAACCATGGGCAACCTGGGTCAGAGCTTGTAAACCGCCCGGTGTTAACCAATCCAATCCAGCTAACATCGCATCTGCCGGATTATCGGGTGTGCTGAGGCGCTTATGAATGCGTAGTGTACCGTTTTCGCTCAGGATCAGGTCTGTGAATGTACCGCCAATATCAACCCCAACTAACATCTATCATGCTCCTCGTCTGCGTTCAAGAGGTGCATTATAGCGGATTCATGCTCGAAGTGGTACGTACCTTAGTTGGATTCGAGCAACCAGCTTTTCGCTCGTTCGGCATCCATGAAATACTGCACGCTCATCGGTGGGTTGAATAGTTCCGCCAGCATGTGATACATATCCAGTATAACGGTTTCAGGGTTACGCAGGTACGCCATTGTCAGCTTAGGCGGGTCAAGATGCGGGTACGGTCGATTGTAATCGTTCAGTACTTCGAATAGATAGCGGATCGGCAAGGTACTTGCTTGCCGTGCATCGATCAGCAGGCGAACGTGATCTTTGCCATACCATTTGCGTGCCAGTTGTAATTGCTCGATATGATGGGCGAGTGCCTGCACCGCATCGCGAGAGCTATCGTGCAGGGTAAAAGCATAACTCCCATCAGCGAGAGCTTCATACGAGCAAAGTGAGAGATCAGCCATGTTTAACGTCCACATCTACTACAGCCTTCGTATTCACAGATACCTTTTATTTAAGTATAAGCATTTTTGCGCGTGTGAGTGTTAACGTTGTTTGTTATGGGTATCTAGACCCTCACACTTGACCGTACAAGCGTCCGCCGAACTCACTCAGCAATTGATTGTCAAGTTCATCGGCATAGCGGGCAATTTGCGTGATGATGAAATTTGCTTCCATGCTATCCAGCCCATCTAATGGACGTTCGTTGAACACATACACCACATCTAGATATACGCCGAGTGAGGCGTTGGTCATGGATAGGTTGAGTTCCAGCAAGCGCCGGTATAAGGGTAAGAGGTTGCCGTTAGGCAAATGCAAGAGGGGCGATAATACCTGCAAATATTCGCGTTCTTTTTGCGCGGCGATATACACTTCGATTAAGGCTGAACCGCGCTGAAAGCTCCACCCGTAGCCACTATCGGCGGCCATGCGCGAGCGGTTAAGATCCACGCCCAGCTTGGCAAGGATTTGTTCGACAATTACGGCATGCTGTTGCAACTTGTTGGTTGTTTGTGACTGGTTTTTCCAGAACATGCTACCCTCCTAATCTATTCCGGCTCAATGGTGACTGATGCTATAACTGATACCCGCAGCGCAAGCAATCCCGCCCATGGAAACCGGCTTGTGAGCCACAATTAGGGCAGGGGTTGCGTTCTGTTTCGCCATATAGACGGGCTAGCTCTGGTTGCGGGGCACGCTGAATGTTGAGCGCATATGGCAAGACGTTTCCGCAGTGTTCACAGAAGTATCCCCCCATTGTAGGGGCGATGCTGATCACGCCACAGGTGGCGCAGTATTCGGTATTTCGACCTTGATGTTGTCCCACTTCATACACATAATATTCCACGCACTCATAAATCTTGTGGATATATAGTCCGTAAAAATATCCATTGGAACGGCTTGCGTTGTTGGTCATCATCCCGACTAAGATATTGTTGTTGCGGTCAAAGACCGGATTTCCACCGGCATCTTTCAGTTGATTCGCCATCGTCGGGAACCAATGTTGCTCAATCTCGTTGATACTGCGCCGCTTGGCACTCTCTACACCTTGATTGGGATACGCGACAATTGCCAGTGGCGTATTATCAGGGATGATCGACGATTGCAACGTTCGTAACAACTGTTCCACCCGTGCCGGCACTTTCACGAATACCAGATCAAACTCGATGAAGGCACGTACGACCTGCCCGCTCAGTTGCTGACCATCCAACAGTGTGACTGTCACTTCACGTTGACCACCAACAACATAGCGTGTAGTGGCGATCAAACCATCGCGCGTGACGAAAAAGCCACTCCCCACACCATTTAACCCGCCGGTGATCTGTACCACGTGTTGAATCGTCTGAATATGAAGTGGCTCGTCATGATAGGGCGATGATTCCATCGCGTTAATGTTCTGCTGAAGTGGTTTTTGCATCGCTTCATACCACTGACTTTGTGGATCAGCCGGCGTATACCCCTGATTGAACTGTTGTTGTGCAGGGTCTTGCCATGTCTCACGACGAGGGACTGTCGGATTAGTGGGCGTATAGCCCATATTCAATAATTGCTGAGAAGGATCTTGCCACGTCTCGCCGGGGGGTACTGTCGGGTTGGTGGGTGTATAGCCCATGTTCTGTTGTTGCTGTCTCGGAGCGGGCATGTTCTGTGCTTGTTGCTGGCGTTGCTTCCAATGGAGCAAGCGGTTGAGTGTATCTTCATTGCTCGGGTCAATTTGTACCGCTTGCTGATATTGCGCTAGTTTGAACTCAATATCGTTGTCTGTTTCCGCCAACCAGATCAAAGCCTTGATGCGCTCGTCAGCGCTCAACGCATCGTTCTTCAACGCATATTTGATGAGCCGTTTGCCCTGTGCCATATCTTGTTGCTGAATTGCATGGATACCTTGCTCAAGACTTTTGGATGCCATATCCGACCCTCGTTTCTGCCATGCCCCTGACTGATCGATCACGCGCCTTGCCTTCCCAGTATACCGCGTTCTAGCTCAGGGTAAAAATATGCCTGATTGCCTCCCCAACATTCTAACATGATTGCGCCTCAGGCGGGGTAATCTGCCATAGATTGACCTGTGAGGGCGGATTCGCTAAGGTTGGATAGCAAATCAAGCAAAATGATTATACAGGGTTTTCAACGCGAGAATACCTCGCCGAAAATTGATAGCAATTCGATGGCCCAACTCCTTCGTCATGCCGAGCTTAGCCCCACCTGTTCGATCTGTTAAGGACTTTGATATAATGAACGGGCAAACTCATTAATGGAGACATTCATGGACATTCAACCCGCTAAACCGTTGAGTTTTGATCTACTATCCCCTCTGCTTAAGGAAAGCGTTGAAGAAGGATATGACTTTATCCAGAGCCTATGGGATGAATATAAGTCGGGTAAAACGACATTCAATGGTCAGGGAGAAACACTTCTGAGCATATCAGAAGAAAATCAACTTATTGCGATTGGCGGTGTCCACAAAGATCCATATCTTCAATCACCTACCAGCGGGCGCATACGGCACGTGTATGTGCGTCAAGCCTATCGTCGAAATGGTGCGGGTAAGCAACTTGTAGAGGCGTTAGTTGAATATGCATCACATGAGTTTTCTGTTATTACGCTAAGAACGCTAACTGAGCATGGACAATCCTTTTACAAATCACTTGGTTTTTCGGATTCTCCACGTTTTAAAAATGCGACGCATTGGTTAGAGATCAAAATTCTATGACGCACAAACGTTATATTGACCAGCCGCTGACGGTCACTTTTACCGCCCAGGTGCTTGAGGCACATATCCATGACGCAAACAGCGCCCGCGTCATCCTCGATGAGACCTACTTTTACCCGACGGGGGGTGGTCAGGCACATGATCGTGGCACGCTGAACGGACAGGATGTGCTGGATGTGTATCAAGAAGCGGGGCAGGTGGTTCATGTGATTGCCGGTGAGCCACCACAGGAACAGGTTGACGGGGTGATTGATTGGACGTATCGTCTACGGACGGCGAGCGCTCATACCGCACAGCATATCTTATCCGCCTCAGCCCTACAGGTGCTAGATGCCGATACGCTAGCGGTCAAGATGAACGCTTACGGCGCATCCACTGTGGATATTGACCGCGCCCAACTCACACCCGATCAAATTGACGCGGTGCAAGCACTGACAAATCAAATGATTCAGGATAATCGAGCGGTGCTATCGCACATTGTCCCGTCGGATTCATCCCGCCTAATTGATTTGCGCCGTCCGGTGAAAACAGATAAGGTGTACGGTGATGTGCGCCTCGTCGAAATTGCCGATTTTGATCTGTCGGCATGTGCTGGCGCTCATGTCCCGCATACCGGCATGATCGGCTTGCTAAAAATCCTCAAGAGCGAGAACTACAAAGGCGGATCACGCTTGCATTTTGTCGTCGGGCAAGAGGCACTGACGCACTACAATCTCACGCATCAAGTGCTGGAGACTGTATCGAATATGCTCTCTTGCGGGGTGGAGCAAGTGCCAGAATTAGTCGAGAAATTACAAGCCGAACGCGCTACATTCGCACGACAGGTCAGCGAACAAGCGCAAGCTTTGCTCGCCCATGACGCGCAGGCTCTCTTGCAAAAGACCTCACACCCCCATCTGATCTTGACCGATGGTGAGCGCTCGCCGGATGATTTGCGCACGTTAGCGCATCATCTGCTGGCAGATTCTGCTGTGCAGGTGGTGGTGTTCTTACAACTGAATGATGATGCTATAACCTTGATTGTCGCCTCTGACGAAGCGAATACATACGATGCTAACGCGCTCTTACAGGCGATCCTCACACCCTTTGGCGGGCGCGGTGGTGGACGGACTAATTATGCACAGGGTGTCATCAAAGCCTACGATGATCTCAGCACGATTTATGCCACAGTCAAGGCACAGTTGCCCGATTCAGTATCCCTGATGCGCGCGGGACAAAATTGGCTCATGCGCTGAATCTGCCATAAGCACAACTTATCACTTGTATAAAAGGCTGGGGCGAGGTCAATCGACTTGTTTCACCGTATGATAAAGTCACTGACGTCAATCAAATGAGGAGATTAGGGATATGGGCTTTGCAAAATTCATGGCAAGTATGACAGGGCGCGGTCTGCGTGTGGTAGCTGGCATTGCACTGATCTTAGTTGGTTTTCTGACATTAGAAGGTGTCACGAGCTATATAGTGATGGCAGTCGGTCTGGTTCCGTTGTTAGCAGGTGTCTTCGATGTCTGCTTGTTCGCGCCTCTATTGGGCGGGTCGTTCAAAGGCAGTGATGCCCGTAATCAAGGCTGACTATCGAGGATCAACGTCGCCATCACAGCGCGATGATCCGATGTATTGGTATCAGGCAAAACACGTGCCTGCACCGTTCGCCACTCGTCACTATGAAAGATATAGTCGAGTCGGATCAGTGCAGGCATTATATTATTTGCAGGATAGGATAAACCTACTCCCGACCCTGACCAGCGCTCACTGTCACTGAGAATGTTGGCTAAACGTCGATATTCAGGGAATTGCTGGCTCATATTGAGATCACCGGCAAGAATTACCGGCATTGTCTCTAACTCCACCCGTGTGATGATGCGGTGCAAGGCAATCGAATGGGTACGCACTTCATCAGGGTTGACGACAAAACGCAATCCTCCTTGCCACTCAATCGGGGGGTAGGGATGCACATTATAGAAAGCGACCTCAGTACTTGCGATATCTAACACGACCTCTTGAAGCCGATGCATCATGTTCACATCTTCATCAACCCACAGGACTTCTTCCAGGATGGGATATTTGCTATACACACCCTGACCGGCTTTCCACCATTCATCCGGTAAGTTTACAACCATATAAGGATAATCTTGTGCAATGCGATCTTGCAGGCGATCATGACCCTGTTGTGATAATTCCTGAAAGGCGATGATGTCCGGCTGTGTCTCACGGATCAAATCGGCGTGAGCATCGAGGATGGTATGGTCGTCCGTGTTGTCGAGATTGTAACTCAGTACGCGAACCATCGGCGCGTCCGGCTGAGGTGTGGTATGCACAGGGATCATATACGGCGCGAGCGTAAACAGTGCGATCAATGCGTTGGGTGCGATGAGCAAACTAACGTGGGTTTGCTTCACGCTGACACTGAGGGCGAGAGCAATCAGCGCACTCGGAACCAAACCTATGATATAACCAGTACGGATGAACGCGAAAACAGCGTTGTCCGGTAAGGCGAAGAATAGCAACACGGTGATTATCAGTGTGCTGATGGCATATAAACTCAGCACAAAACGGAGCAATCGGGCGCTGTGCTGGCGCAATGTGGCAGTTTTAGTCGTCAATGTGATCGTCCTGTGTGTTCAATAGTTAAGACCAGTGTGTGGGATACGCGCTCCACACACGATCTAGTGTGCCCCTAAACTCATTGCAAAACATTAACAATCTGAGCACGATTACTCCACAATTACCCATTCATTGTCAGGGTTGAGTTGCTCCGGTAAGGGCATCAACTGTACCCATGTGTTTCCCGGTTGCAGGTAGATGGTTTCGCCGTCATCGGTGACGAAAGTCAATTGATCGGTACGTGTCGGGCGCAACCAGCGCCCTTCAAATCGCAAGCCATCGCGCAAGATGATCGCATCACCTTGCGGCCACACGGTGATCTGTGCGCTCCAATGGATGGTATCGGCATATTGGCTCTCGATGATGTCGGTCAGATAGTGTCCGGCGTAAACTATAATCACGTTGGCGGCGCTGACCTGTTCATCGATGTTTGCGTCATAGTGCAGTTGACCATCGGTACTGCGATAATAACGGTTGCTGTTTACATCATAGTGCCATTCGACGAGCGTTGTCATGTAGCGCACCTGCGCATAAACCCCACTGCCATCAGGTGTGTTCTGCACCTCTGGATGAAATCCCATGCCGTGCAGATCGCGTTCGCGGGTGGCAACGCCGTCCCGCTCGGCACGCTGCCATAATGCCTCTAAATCCACGAATAGGTTATGCGGCACGGGGATTGTCTCATCTCTATAGAACGACGGCGCACCAAACAGCACCGCTTTATACGCTTGATCGACAAAATCTGATGGGGCGGCGAACCCCGGCGGGCCGATGATGTCTGCTTCTAGGCGGCATTGCTCGTAATCTTCGCGGGTAGCACATAAGGATTCGATCACTGCTTCACTGCCATAGATGCGCTTGTCCACACCGATGGACGCACCAGCAAATGCCAGCAGACCATCATACATCGGCACGAGTTCGTAATCGATCAGACGCGCACTGCGCATCGAACCCACACGGCTAGGGCTGTTGCCGTAAAAAACTCCTGAGAACCGTGTGATCCCTACCTCCGTATAATGCTCAAAGACTAAATCAGCATCGTTCAAACCTGCTTGCGGACGTACCAATGCCGGTGAGTTGGAAATCTTGACTACAATCGGGCGACGTGCCAGTATGGCTGAGTCAGCAACAGGCAAACCTGTGAGCGGATTGATCAGTGTTTCGTAAGTGCACGGGCCGTTGGCACCATCTACCTGCACACAGGGCGCAGGCGTAGCGTCAGTAGTAGCTTCAGGCGTGATCTCTGCTGTTGCTTCTGGCGGGGCTTGTTGTGCGCTCAGTGGGCTGAGTATCAGTAAGCCGATGAACCCTAATAGGGTAAGCGTTCTTAATTGAGTACGATGAAATGGCATCATGCTTGTACCATTGACCCTTTGATTTTGTCAATTCGTTTGAACGAATGCTAAAATCAATTGTGTGAAAACACAATATGTTTTAGAATGTGTGATGTAACCGACGCAATCGGTCGTAATGTGCGCTTGTTCACGATTAACGTACCGTTAGCAGGTTCAAACGCGCAAAAGGGTCTATATCTAATTGCTATCAGATAGTCCACAGCGTATCATAATTTATGCTATACTGTTTCGTGTCATCTGATTGTCGCAAGCTAAACAGGGCATTGCGCAATCATATGCGATTCATTGACGGTCACTGACCGTCAAGTTATAATCAGGGTTATCTTAACGAAAATCAAACAATCCTGAATATTTACTGTATTTTTTGGATTCAGGGGGCGTCAATGCCACTCCAAGGTAATATCCGTGACTTTAGCACAACCCAGCTCCTCAATCTGGTCAACCTCAGTCGCCGTACTGGTATGCTGACCATCTTTGAAGCGGTGCCAACTGGTGAAAAAGATGCCATGAAAAATGAAAAAATGGCTGCCGGATCTGAGCGTGCACGAGTCGCATTTAATCAGGGAAAGCTCGTTTATGCCGCATTTTCAGAAGAGGATGATGGTCTGGTAGCTGTCTTGAATAAAGCGGGTAAGCTCACCGACGATCAAGCCAAAATCTTGAAAGAGCGCGCCAAGAATACATCGGATAAAGCGCTGGCAATGCGTTTGATCGGTGCGAAGTATGTCTCTCAGGCAGATATCGTCAGTTGTATCAAGCAGCATATTCTTGATGTCGTCTTCAGTTTGATGACATGGACGGAAGGGCCGTTTCGTTTTGACGACAATGCCGCGCCCGGTGATCACCATATTTTAGTGCCCATTGATCTCGAAAACGTGATCATCAAAGGCTCGCGTCAGTTGCAGAAAATGGCAGAAATTAACGCTGTCATCGATGATCTCGATATGGCACTGCGCTTTCCTGAGAATCCTAAAGAGAAATTCAAGGGGATTCATCTCAGCGTGGACGAATGGAAAGTGGTCTCTTATGTGAACCCCAAGAATACCATTCGCCAGATTATGAAAGTGCTTAACATGAGCGAAGCCGAGATCAAAAAAGTGATCTTCGCTTTGCATCAAGCCGGCTTGGTTGAACTCGTACGCAAGACTGCCGCCGAACAACCGTCAAAGTCAACATCACGGCGACGTAGACGAGCAAGCCAGCAACCTGATAAGAAAGTCATCAATAAGCTGATTGATAAGCTCAAATCCATTTAAGTTATCACAAGCGCAATCAGGCTTTAGTCGCCATAGGCGCAAACGTTTACGCTCAGATCATTGAGCATCCTGATAGAATATCAGGACATGTCTATCCGGTTATACAACATAACAAAAAGAGCGGGGCATTATGCAGACAGTAAAAATGGTTGTAACAGGGCCGTTCAGTTCAGGGAAAACCGAATTTATCAAATCCATCTCTGAAATTGATGTGGTCTCGACTGAATCCGGCATCAGCAAAGATACAGCCGAAGCACTCGAAAAAGAGAACACGACTGTTGCCATGGATTTTGGTCGTATCACGGTCGATGATGATCTGGTATTGTATCTATTCGGTACGCCGGGGCAACGTCGCTTTGACTTCATGTGGGAAATTCTGGCAGAGGGGATGCTCGGTTTCATCGTGATGGTCGATAGCGCGAAACCGGAAACCTTCCGCGAAGCCAAGAGCATTCTGGAAACTTTCCGTGCTTATGCCCCCACTCCTTATGTGGTGGCGGCGAATAAGCAAGATCACCCTGATGCATGGGATCCTGAAGATCTGCGGATCGCATTACGCCTCGAACCCGAGGTGAAATTGCTCCCCTGCATCGCCAAAGAAAAAGACAGCGTGCGCAATGTTTTGCTCGAATTACTCTATACCATCCTTGAAGAGATGGAAGGCTAACTCGACAAGCCTGGTCAGTGTTGTCACAATGCCCATGGGCGAACGACTGTGTTCGTCCTCTGCTGGTATTTGATCCCATGTGCTGACCCTGATTTGCAAGAGAGATCCATCATACACTGAGAGACGAATCACTGTGCCGGCACTCGTTACAGAACAGGGTATTGTCCACTACGAGACATACGGGCGGGGGCGACCGGTCATCTTGTTGCATGGATGGTTGGGGTCGTGGGCTTTATGGCGCGAGACCATCGAAGAACTCGGCAAATATTTTCGTACCTATGCGCTTGACTTCTTTGGCTTTGGTGATTCACTCGACCGTAGCGCTGATTTTTCCGTCACGAATTATGTTGATTTAGTTTATCAGTTCATGGATCGCGTTGGCATTGTCAAAGCGCCTCTTGTAGGTCATTCGATGGGTGGTTCGGTATCGTTAGGCGTTGCCGCCCGTTATCCAGAGAAAGTCGTCAAAGTCGCGGTGATTGGATCACCGATCAACGGCGCATCGCTCAATTTTTTCCTCAAACTCAGTGGCTATAAACCCATCGCAGATTTAGTCTTTGCTGTGCCGATTTTACTGCGTAGTTTCATCTTTGGCATCACCCATCTTGCTGCCAATGATGGGCGTGCCTTGCATCGGATGGTCGCCGCTGATGCCGCTAAAACGACTGCTGATTCCTTCTTCCAGAGTATAGGCACCTTACGCGATACCAATATCGCACCGGAATTGCCCCAGATGACCATGCCCATTTTGGGCATTTACGGGCGCAAGGATATCATCGTGCATCCCATGCAGGGTAAGATGTTGCTCAAGCACGCACCCAACGCCCGCGAAGCCTGGTTCGAGAATTCCGGGCACTTCCCGATGCGTGATGAGCCGGTACGCTTTCATAGCACCATCAACGATTTTCTCCACAACGGTTGATCACCGCTTCTATGCTAATTTGCCCGTTACAGCGCATTTAACGCTATAATGTTAATGAAACAGTACAGGATCACCGTATGATCCATGCGCGTAATCGCCAATGCGAGGACATGAATCTATGAATCGTTACTATATCGAAGATGAACATTTTGTGCCGCCTTTCAATCAACCTGCCAGTGAATTGACTGTCGGGGTACGTCCGCTCAAGATTCATCAAGAGGAGTTGTTCGCAGATTACATCGGCGAATCACTGGAACTCAAGGGCGTGTTCAAAGATAGCAGTCGCCTGATTGATGTCGTCGGTGAGTCCGTCGTCTATCGCAACAATCTATGGTTCGATCAAGAATTCATTCAATATTTCATGGCACATGCTCGCGCTAGTAATCGTGCTTCACGGGCAGCAATCCGCGCTGATGATCCGGCGTTCAAAACATACACGCTCCCATTGGCGAACGACTTAGAGCGTGATGTGGATGAAGACGGCAATATGATCTATATGCTTGATCTGTGGTACTTTCCGAACGGCTACACGCGCGACGTGCTACCGATCATCATTCCCAGTGAAGCGCGTGAGATTGGATTTTTCGCGGTGCCCGGTTACATGACGATGGAACAGGGCGATCTGACACATTATGCACCGATGCGCGCTGTCGTCAGCATCGAAAGCTGGGTGCATCTCTATTTTGCCAGCATTATCTTTGGCACGTTTGCTCGGTCGGGGCGCCTGGATGCCACGATTGAGCGTAGTTTCTTTGCCAATCTCAAATTATTGTGGCGTGCTGTGATGGAGCAAAAGCAAATCCTGAGCGCGTCGGGGGCGGTTGAAATTGGCAACAACTGTTCGATTGATCCTACGGCGATTATTCGCGGGCCTGCGAAGATTGGTGATAGCGTCTCGATTGGTGCGGGCGCGGTCATCGATAACTGCACCATCGGCAACAATGTCAATATTGATGCGGGTTGTATGCTATTTCAGAGTACTGTCGCCGATGGATGCTTTCTGCCATTTCGGGCGGCGCTTTACCTGACAACCATCATGGAAAATGTGATCGTAGCACAGAATACCTGCTTACAAATGTGTGTGATTGGGCGTAATACCTTTGTCGGTGCGGGTAGCACCTTCACCGATTTCAACATGTTTGGTAACGTGCCGATCAAAGCCGCTACCCGTCAGGGTACGCTCGAAGAAGTCGGTCAGGTGGTGTTGGGTGGAGCGGTCGGGCACAATTGTCGTATCGGTGCGGGGATGGTCGTCATGCCCGGACGCATGATTGAATCGGACGTGGTGCTGGTCGCCTCGCCCCAACGGCGCGTGATCAGTCGTAATGTCACCTATGCTGATAGCGATCATCACCTTTATAGTAGTCATATGCATCGGCGCTTCTTCCCACAACAGGGTGAAGAATCTAGTGAAGTGGAAGCATGGTGACCGTTATTGACATCAACAATACCTTTCAGCGCGATTGCGATTTGTAAGATTTGTCGATCATGATCTGTTCAGCATGTGACCTGATCACCGATGAGCAAGCGTATATCCCAGAACCTGGGTCAGCAACAATTTTTGAGTTTAATTGAGGATCAACTCTCCTGATACACTTAACCTCAACAGGGAGATCATATGTCTGAGAATACATTCGGATTCATCTTTCATCCGATTTTGATACGCGAGCATGTTAACAAGAAGTTTCCACCATTGGGAACCATTCTGCCTATTCCGGTGATTAACTGGGCATGCCAGTTCTTTCCGCCACAATACATCAGCGAAATCACCGGCATCACCTCCAAAGACACCGGTGAAGCGTTGCGCGGATGGTTTGTTGCTGCCCCCTATACCCCACAAGCGATGCACGATCTACCTCTAGAGAAGGTCTACAGCAAGATTGTTGATACCATCAACCTTGCCGAGAGCAAAGGCGCGAAAATCATGGGTTTAGGCGCACATATTGCCGTTGTTGGGGATGCCGGCGCAACTATTGCTCAGCGCGTCAGTATCCCCGTCACCACGGGTAATAGTTACACAGTTGCTGTTGCGGTTGATTCAATGATCGAAGCCGCTAACATCATGGACATCCCGATGAAGGCGGCACGGGTGGCGATTGTCGGTGCAACAGGTTCGATTGGCAAGGCGTGCGCCCGCGTGTTCTCTGATTTGTGCGCTGAATTAATACTTGTCGGGCGCGATGCCGGGCGTGTGCATCACGTGCGCGAGTTGTGTGAAGGGGGCAGTGCGCAACTCACCGCGACGACCGATCTCAACGCCATCTATCAGGCTGATCTGGTGCTGACCGTCTCGAGTGCAATTGATGCCATCATTGAACCGCAACACCTCAAGCCCGGCTCGGTGGTACTGGATGTGGCGCGTCCCCGTGATGTATCGGTGGCGGTTGCTCGTCAGCGTGATGATGTGCTGGTGATTGAAGGGGGCATGGTAGAGGTGCCGGGCGCTCAGGCGAACTTCAACTTTGATTTTGGCTTTCCACCCCGTAAAGCCTTCGCTTGTATGGTAGAAACCATCGCGCTGGCGATGGAAGGACGTTATGAGAATTTCACCATCGGGCGCGACATTGCGCCCGAGCAAGTACGCGAGATACGCACCATCTGCCAGCGACATGGCTTCAGACTCAGTGGTTTTCGCGCCTTTGAGCGAGCAGTCACACAAGAGACCATCGATACCATACGTGAGCGAGCCTTTGCTAATCGCAAAATATGGCGACCAGCACTCTGATCACTCATTGGTCATGAAAACAGCTATAATGGGGGCAAGTTCTTATCTGCTCGCATATCGAACGCGCTGTTCTGATTCGGCGCATGCTAAATTCATTATGCATAATTGGATGTGAGATTATGGTTGAAGTTATACAACAGTCAATCAATGATGCCAAACGCTTAGCCGAGCTACACCGCACGCGCCTTCTAGATTCACCGCCGGAAGAATCCTTTGATCGGATTACAGCACTGGCAAGCCGTATTGTGAAAGCGCCGGTCTCACTCATCACGCTAATTGAACCGCATCGCCAATTTCTCAAGAGTCAATTTGGTCTACAAGAGCCATACAGTGAGCAACGCGAAACACCGATTGAGTTCTCATTTTGTCGTCATGTGGTGCGTTCTGGCAAACCACTCATTATCGAAGATGCGCATAAACATCCGCTGGTGATGAATAACCCTGCTATCGTTGAGATGAACATCATCGCGTACTTAGGGATACCACTCGTCACCACGGATGGTTGGAACCTCGGTTCGCTTTGCGTGATTGATCATCGCCCGCGTCAATGGGCAGAAGATGAGATCGAAACGATGGAGACGCTCGCCGCATCGGTTGCGTCGGAAATTCAACTACGCCTCGATGCCTCTGAGATGCAATCGCTAGTCGATCAATTGCAGATTCATAACCGTGATCTAGATGAGTTCTCGCATACCGTCTCGCACAACCTCAAGAATGCCATCAGCGCGATCATGGGTTGGGCGGATATGAGCATCCGTTATGCCGATCAAATTGATCGTGAGGAGTTACTCAATAACATGCATAAGGTCAGCGATATTGCCGCCCAAACGGATGAGACGATCAACGCGCTGTTGTTGCTGGCCAATATCGACCGCGCTGGCGAATTAGATATTCAGCCCTTGCCGATGTTCGAGTTGGTAGAAACGGTGCTAGGGCGTGTGGAGCTGGAGATTGCCGAGCGCAGTGCCATGGTTGTCTTGCCGGATGAATTCCCCGATAGCCTCGGTTATCGCGAATGGGTGGAAGAAATCTGGTTGAATTATATCACTAATGCGCTCAAATACGGTGGTACACCACCACGCATTGAGTTAGGCGCAGAACGCCTTGATCACGGGATGGTGCGCTATTGGGTCAAAGATAACGGAGAGGGCATCGCGCCCGAAGATCATGATCTGCTGTTCCAGACCTTCAGCCGTTTGCCCAAGACGGCTAATATCGAAGGGCACGGTCTTGGTTTGTCGATTGTAAGCCGCATTGCGGATAAGCTCGGCGGAGAGGTTGCCGTTGAAAGCGCCCTGAATGCGGGCAGTGTATTCAGTTTCACACTACCCGCGCCCGATTGAGTGCGTTTACTCGAGCGAGCTACCCCCATTGCGCTGATTCCCGCCAACACGCCGTATCAAGCCCATTTCTTTCTTCTTGTGTGAAGTCAAGAAATCATCCTTGGCTTCGATCTGCTTGACCAATGTGCCGAGTGACTCGCGCAACATATCGAGCGTCAACAGCTCTTCGTCGTTGTAAGCCGCCATCGTCAGCGCATAGAGCGCCACTTCGCGGACAAACGCCCCTGGCCGTCCTATCAGTTCTGAGATGATTTCATTGTGGTCGTCTTGCCACATCTCACCCAGATACTGCTGGAGCATTTTGCGGGCGATGTCTTCATTTTCCATCTCAGGGATGATGAACACACGATCCAAACGCCCCGGGCGCTTCAATACGCGATCATCGATTTTCTCAGGGTGGTTGGTGGTGGCAATGAGTATTGTGCCGTGTTTGTTGCTGGGCGATTCGCTTCCATCCAACACATTGAGCATCTGCGCCTTGTTCTCGTCATCGAGGTAGCTATCTAATTCTTCCACAATCACGATAGTCGGCGCGTCACTGCTTGCCGCCATATCGAGCGCTT
Organism: Anaerolineae bacterium; assembly: GCA_051117475.1. Taxonomy (GTDB): domain Bacteria; phylum Chloroflexota; class Anaerolineae; order Aggregatilineales; family Phototrophicaceae; genus JAUZRW01. The sequence goes on from JBNPEE010000045.1 coordinate 52,549, forward strand.
CATGAATCTTCCAGAACTTCGCGCCGTACTGATTGCTACCACTGACGTAAACCACGAAGTAATCTTTCTCTTGCCCCCAGCCCGCAATCGCCGAGCATAACATGGTCTTGCCAGTGCCGGGCACGCCCGCTAATAGCATCTTGCGGAACGGCTTGATGTTCAGGCGCTGGTAAATATCGACCCCTTTTTTGAAAAAGGCATCAATATCTTTGATGATGTCTTCTTTGAGCGTGCCTTCTAAGTAAATGTCTTGCATCATCACGTTGGCGTCAAAGGTGTTCTCCACACCGCCAACAATGTACACCTGCCCACGATAAGGAATGGCACTGCGGTAGATACGCAAGACTTCTTTTTCGAAAGCCAGCCACTGCTCCACGTATTGTTGGGGAACAGTAGCAATCGTAATCAAGTTACTCGCCATATCGGCATCATAGACCCATGCCGAAACAGTCAATACGTCAAACTGTGTGTCGCCATTCTCAAAATGAAAGCGGATTGCACCACTACGCTGGGCAGGGCGTTCGTCGGCATAAGTTTTGACCTGTGCAACTAAGTCACACTCGTGATCTTGCCAGCCTGTATAATGAAAACCGTCACCCACGTCGAAGCGTTCCGCGACATAACTGAGTGCGGTCAGGTTCGCTGTGACCGAGTTACTGATGATTAACTCGCTCGGTACGGTGTGATGGGATTCATAGTGTGTTGTGATCCAGTTACAGATGTTGTCCTGGATCGAATTGGCAGCGAATTGTAGCATATTAGGACTTCTCCGAAACGTGAAGTTAAAAGAGCGTTTCATCATAGGTATTAAACCTAACTTCATTCTAATGAGCGTGTTGGTTATTCAGCACAATGGCAACCTGATAAAAACTGCATCCGCGCTTGATTTTCGTTAGGAATAGGTCAGGATTTTCTCACTCGATGATGATTAGTGGCTCCCACTGTGCGGCACTGCTGTAGACTATTAGTATACGACAAAATGAAAGATTATAATCTTAAAGAAGATCACAATTAACTATCAGGGTGATCTGAATAGGCTATCACGACAGGTTTTGATCTATCATGAACTGTTGTACTGCTTTCACATATGTTAAACTGCAAGTTTAGCAGGCTCTGAACAGATGTGAAGCCTGAGATTTAACGCACGATATGCACAAATGAGTTACAATAGGTATGGAACAAATGCGTTAAAATAGCGAAGTACCAGTGTATGCATGACCTCTCATCTTAGTGTATATTTAGGATGTATGTGGTTAGATCGTATCCATTACCAACTTACCCCGAAGTCAGTGAGGGTTCAAACATGAGCAAAGGTTCAATTCTCGTCGTTGAAGACGATTTCGATATTTCCAACATGCTGAAGATCTACTTCAGCGGGCAGGGTTATGCGGTAGAAGTCGCCGGCAAAGGAGGCGATGCCATCAGCTCAACCCGTAAACAATTGCCGAACTTGATCGTGCTTGATATTAACCTGCCGGATATGAGCGGGTATGATGTCTGCCGTGAATTACGCACCACCACCCGTACTAAACATATCCCGATTATCTTCCTCACCCAGAAAGATGAACGCAGTGATAAGATCACGGGTCTTGAATTGGGCGCAGATGATTACGTCACCAAACCTTTCGACATCGAAGAACTCAAGTTGCGTATCAACAACGCCATTCAAGCCGCCAAGACGCAACAACTCATCAACCCCACTAGCAACTTCCCGACCGGCGAACCTATCGAAGAACATCTGCGTGATCTCATGCGCAAGGATGTCGATTGGAGCTATATCGACCTCAAGATCACTAATTTCGATCCCTTCAAAGAGGTCTATGGCTGGCAAGCCGGTGATGAAGTGATCCGCGCTACCGCCCTGATGATCGTCGATGTGCTGGAACATCACGGCACACAGAATGATTTCGCCGGACATCCGGGTAACGATAATTTCGTTGTGATCTCGCACGCGGGCGATATTGCCCCGTTGACTAATGCGTTGCAAGAGCGCTTCAGTCAGGAGATCCAACAGCACTATTCTTTCATCGACCGTGAACGTGGCTATATGCTGGTCGGCGATGATCAGAAAGATTTGATGACCTTAGCAGTCGGCTCTGTCTCGACACGCACCCATCAATTCTCTGACATCCGCGAGATTACCGAACTCGCCGCCGATGACCGCCGCCGCAAACTGAGCGGGGACGCACGTGCCGATGATGGCAGTAATGACATTCTCACAGCGTGGTAGATGACCTGCTACGTTGCACTAACCTGTAAGTGAGCCGTTGGGTTAGATATTATGGATAGCTTTTCAATTATCATCATCATCATAGGTTTCTTGATTGTCGGCGCACTCTTTTTGTGGATTCGACAACGTGAAGAAACCGGTAAGCGTGGCATGTCCGATATGCTACGGCGTATCTCTGATGAGGAGAAACAAGCCAATAACGCTGTGCTGGTCACCGATGAACAGGGCACACTGCTACATGTGAGTCCCTTGGCACGTCAGTGGCTTCGGCTCAGTGACCTTGATCCAACGCTCGAAGATATTGCGGCGTTGATTCGCCCATCCGATAAGCTGTTTGATATGCTGACCGGTGAAGGCGAAGCGGCTTTCGAAATCTCCGAACGATGGGTAGAAGCCACCTCACACTATTTGCCGACCAGTGAAGGTACCCGTATGGTGATCATCATGCGTGAACTCAAGCATGGTACAACCGGCACTGCCAATGAATCCGATAGGGTGATGGATGTATCAACTACCATTCGCGTCATCAACGAGATCGGTGAGACCGTCAACGCAGGTATGGGCGTTGAACTCGCTTTGCAAGTCTTGCTCGAAATTCTCAACAAAGCGGTTCCTTCCGATGCGGGCGAAATTTGTATCTGGGATGAATCCGCCAATTACCTATCTCAACGAGGTTGGATCGGTGATACACGTTACCTGCTGACGATTGCCTCGCAAGGTGGCGGATATAACAAAGGTCAGGGACCTGCTGGCTGGATGGCGGCACATAATCAACCCTTATTGATCGGTGGAACGCGGGATCGCGTCGACACGCAATTACTCATGAAGAATGTGCCGTATGAGAGTGCGGTGGGTGTGCCGATCTGGTTGGGTGCTGAATTAGTCGGCACGTTAATGATGTTCAGCAATAACGAGAGCCAGTATCAACCGCAGACCGTCTCGCTGTTACAGGCTGTCAGTCGTTCAGTGGGGCAGGCTATCCACAATGCAGAACTTTACGCCAAGCAAGAAGATCGTATCCGCGATATTGCTAGCTTGCAACAGATCGCCGAGCAACCTAAAGGCGAAGGCGATGCCGCGCCAATTTATGGCTTGCTCAACGAACGCATGGCGAAATTGCTCGATGCGGATATGTGTGGTGTGCTCATTTATGACGATGCACGCGAAGCACTTGTGCCGCAATTGCCGTTCTTCGGCTTGCCCGATAACGTTGCTGAACGTGTCGTCATCCCGTTACCGACGGGTAGCCCACAACATGATATTTGGCGTAATCAGCCCTATTGGGTCTCCAACGATGTACGCGACGAACCCCTAGTGGATACGCTGCACTTCGGTTTCATCGTCGATGCCGCCGGTGTCGATAACACCGCGCTGTTCCCCTTACAAATTGCAGGCGAGCGCATCGGTATCATGGCGATCAGTAACAAACGCACCGAGGGCGGTTTTATGCCCAATGATATCCAGAACCTGCGCGTATTATCCTCGCAGGCGGCTATCGTGGTCGAGAACGTGCGCCTTTACCAGCGCGAGCGCCGTATTGACAACGAATTGATCGGCTTGCAAGAGATGACGCACGCCATTGGTGCACTCAGTCATGAGGGCGAATTCTATCTCGAAATTTCTGAGCGTATCGCACGCCTGATGAATACGGCGATGTGTGGTGTTTTGCTCTACGATGAGGAACGCCGCAGTCTGATCAGTCAGTTACCCTTCCACGGCATTGATGATGAAATTACACGCGATTACCGCATCGATGTCCCGACTGGCTCGGTCATGGAGCAATTGTGGTTGGAGGATGATCACTGGTACAGCAACCGTGTCCAGACAGATACACTGGTCTTTGAAGCAGGGCTTGATGATATGGCAATTCGTGCCGGCGTTCAAAAAACCTTGATGGCGGTGATGTCCGCGAGTGGCCGACGTATTGGTGTGGTACAAATCTCCAATAAACTCGACGGTAGCGACTTCGATGAGAAGGACGTGCGCTTGCTCTTGATCTTTGCCACACAAGCTGCGTCGATCATCGAAAATTCACGCCTATATCGTGAGATTCAACTACGTGCCAATCAAGCAGAACGCTTGCGCGTGGTTGCTGAACTCGCCAGCTCGATTATCTCCACTGATGAATCTTATCAACCGGTCCTGGAGCAAATCTCTCAGTTGACCGAAAGCCCCACCGTCTATATCAACGTGGTTGATTACAACAGCAACACATTGGTGACTTATCCGCGTTGGTCATATGGGCTTAATCTCCCCGATGTACTCATTCAGGATTTGACACAACCGAGCTATGAACATATCCCAGCGCGTTCAGGACGGTACTTGCTCTCGAATGATGTCAGCACCGACCATCGCTTACAGAACGCTTATGGGCGCACAGCACGCCGTTTCCAGATTAATTCGTTAGCGATTGTGCCTTTGACCGTCGGTGATCGGCAAATTGGCGAAATTTGTATTGCCAACCGTGAGCGCAATTACACCGATGCTGATCTGCAAACATTCAGCACAGTTGCCGCACAGATCGCGCCCTCAGTGGAGCGATTGCTCTTGTTCGAAGCCACCGGCGAGAACCTACGTCGGCGCGTTGAAGAATTGGATGCAATCGCACGTGTCAGTACTGAGCTGACCCTGACTGTCGATCTTGATAAAATCCTTGATGTGATTCGTGAAGAAGCGATCAAAGCGACTTACGCTAGAGGCGCGACGATTGTGCTACTCAGCCCACAGATAGAAAGTGTCGAATTCCTCGAACCTGAACTTGATCGGCGCATTGGTCTGGTAGAAGGCGGGGATGATTTTCTTCCAATCGAACAGCGCGTGCTAGAGGTGGTTGGTACAGAACCGTTCATCGTGCAAGATTACGCTGAGAGTGACATCGTCGCCGCTCCACCGGAAGCTCGTTCAGCAGTTGCGGCTGTCATCATCTACGAAGATGAGATCGTCGGCATCATTCACATTTATGATCCCAAACCGAACCAGTTCGATAACCGTGCGTCGGGCTTCTTGATGACACTCGCCGCCAAAGCCTCGCTAGCTTATCAGAATAGCCGCCTGTATGAACAACAGCGTGAGCGTGGCGAACGCCTGCGCCAGCGCGTTGATCAGCTCAATCGTATCTTTGAGCTAGGGCAGATGGTACAGACCAATGCGGATCCGGTCATGGTGTTGGAAGCCATTGCCTATAGCGTACAGCAATCAGTCGGTTTTGATACTGTATTGATGATGCTCGTCAATGAAGAAGCGCACGAATTACAGCGCGTTGCACAAGCTGGTATGCCGCTGTTAGCCTTCAACACCATGAAAGATATTGGTGTATCATTGGATGCGCTCGATGAGTTGTTGCAGGCTGATTATGCACGCAGTGAGTCCTTCTTCTTTCCGATTGAGAAAGTCGAAGATTGGTACACGGACGCTGTGCCAGCAGTCAGTGCTGCCTACGAAGGTAACCGCAGTATCAACCACAAAGGGCAAGTGTGGTGGCGTGATGGCGATATGTTGTTGGTGTCGATCATGGGGCAAGGGGGTAACTTGCTCGGCTTGATGTCGCTGGATCGTCCGCACGATAACAAACGCCCGGATATGGGTACAATCGAAGTGCTGGAAATCTTCGCGCATCAGGCAAGCACCATGATCGAGAATACGCGCCTGTTCCGCGATAGCGCACGCAGTGCCGAGCAAGAAGCACGACTCAACGATACGCTAGAGGCGATTGGTGGCACGCTTGATCTGCGCGAGATCACACAAGAGTTAGCGCAGGGTATCAAGCAATTGACCGCGATTGACCGCGTGACGATGGTGCTGGTCAATGAGCAAGATTCGGCATTTGATCACATTCTCGCCAGCTTCGATGATGCCGGCAATATTATCATCTCGGAGAGTCAGCGTAGCACGCTCAAAGATACCGCACTTGGTCACACGTTCGAAACACGTCAGACACAACTTTATCATATCGATGATAAAGAATCTGCCGAAAAATACGATGACATCAAGAACTGGTTCATGCAAGACGAAGAGACAACGCTCTATATGCCGATGGTCAGCGCAGGTGAAATCCTCGGCGTGATGCATATCGGCAGTAACCTGCCCAACGCCTTCGACAATGACACCCTGCAACTGCTCAACCGTACCGCACAACTGGTTGCCAGCACCGTGCAGAATGCGCGCCTGTTCAATCAAGCGGTCAACTTACAGATTCTGAATCGTTCCGTGGTGGAATCCATTCAGCAGGGGATTATCGTACTCGATAATACCGGACACATTATCAACATCAACCAGTTCATGCGCGTGGCCTATCATTGGGACGAGAATGCACGCGGTATGGATTTATTCGACTATCAGCCGGATCTGGCTGAAGTGCTACGCGAAGATCTCGCATTAGTACTCAGCGAAGGTGAACCCCGCGAGAAGCTCGGTCAGTCTACCCGCACTGATGCCCGTAATGCTGTCGTGCGTAACTTCTATATGTATCCGTTGCGTGCTGGTGAGCAAATTCGCGGTGCAGTGGTGCTGGTCGAAGATGTGTCCGAGCGTACCAAGCTCGAAGCGGCAATCGAAACCCGCGCTAACCAGCTCGCCGCCCTGACCGAAGTCTCAACTCGTATCACCGCGTCACTAGAGCGCGATGAGGTCATTCAATTGGCACTCGATGAGATGGGCTGGATCATTCCTTTCGACACCATGACCATATGGCGACGCAATGGTTCGTATATGGTTTTAGAAGGTGGCGTAGGTCTCACTGACGATAGCCTGATCGAAGATGGGTTCCGTCTGTTAATCCATGACTTCGGCGCACTCAATGCCGTGGTTGAATCACAGCGCGTGATCGGTGTTTCTGGCGAAGATGTGCCGCATATCGCTATCGGTCAACGGGTTGCCGCACAGAGTTGGATGGGTGTGCCACTGGTCAATCAAGGACATGTCGTCGGCTTGCTGGTACTCGAACGCGAAACACCACATGCCTATGATGCTCAACAGGAGCATAACGTTGCCTTTGCCTTTGCTTCTCAGGTGGCGATTGCGCTGGCTAATGCCGATTTGTTCGAGCAGACCTTCGAGCGTACCAATGAACTCGGTACATTGCTCGAAGCAGCGCGTACCACCTCACTCACGCGAGATATCAATCAAGTATTCCACGCTGTGGCGGATCTGATGTTCGGTGCGCTTGAGATGGAAGATGCAATCATCATGATCTGGAACGAAGTCGATAATGAACTGGAAGTGCAGTTCAGTGGCAACCGTTCCGGCAATGATTTGACCATGACAGTTGGTTCAACGTATAGCGTCGAAGATTATCGCGCACGTTTTCAGGCTTTGCGTGATCGTGAAGTGATGATGATTGTCGATGTCGATGATGAAGAACGTCGCCCACCTTATCCTCGAGAACTTGATGAGATGCGCACTGCTAAAGTTGGCTCTCGCATGATCGTGCCGCTGGTCGTGCGCGATCAATCAATTGGTTTGATCTTGCTCGATCAAACGTCAAATAACGAGGAGAGCATTACCCAGCAGAAATTGCGTCTGGCGCGTGCACTTGGTTCACAGGTAGCGATTGCTATCGAAAACGCCCGCCTGACACAAGAGACGACTGCTCGCTTCGAGGAATTGCTGACGATCAACCAGCTCAGCCAGTCGATTTCATCGACGCTCAGCCTTGATGCCATGTTGCCGATTATCCGTGCCCAAGTGCCACAGGTCACCCGTGCCGAAGAAGTCTATCTGGCGCTCTATGATCCTGAAACCGAGATGATCACCTTCCCCCTGGCAGTCCACGAAGATGGCACTGACTTCGAGATTGAGCCGCGCCCGCTTGGTGATGATGAAGTCTCATACATCATCAAGCGCAAACACGCGCTCAGCCTCGAAGATGACTATTTCAGCATTGATGAACTGCGCCGCAGTATGAAGATCAGCAATGGTGAAGGGAATATCAAATCTTATATGGGTGTGCCGCTGAAATCCGGCGAGACCATTCTCGGCGTGCTGGCTATCCGTAATCGTACCAAGCGCCGTACCTTTAACATTAACGATGACCGCATTCTGACTACTGTCGGTTCACAATTGGGCGCGGCGATTCAGAATGCACGCTTGTTCAGCCAGACACAAGCCTCAGCCGTGACGCTCGAAAAAGTCGTGCGTGAACGTACGCAACAGCTTGAAGACCAATCGCTTGAACTAGAAGAAGAGCGTGATCGCCTTGATAAACTCTATCAGATCACGTCCGAGCTGGCACGCACGCTCGATATGGAGCAATTGCTGGAACGCTCGCTCAGTATGGTTGGCAAAGCGGTCGGTGCAGATGATGGTGTGATCATGCTCAATGACCCTGCCACGGATAACTTCTTCCCGCGTGCATGGCTCAATCCGAATCATATCAGTGATCTGGAAGGGGAGGATATCACCCAGCGACGTCATCCGGCGGAAGGCCTGGCGAATTGGTTAATCCATTACGATTTATCCGGTGAGAGTGTGGTGCTGGTCGACGATCTCAATCAAGAAGAGTATTGGGATGAATCAGGACGCGAAACTGGCTTGCGATCAGCTCTGGCAGTCATGCTCGAAAACAATGAAGATCCGATCGGTGTGATGGTGCTACTCAGTGATCGCGTAGGCGCATTCACTGAAACGCATCTCAAATTGCTGGTTCCTGCCGCCACACAGGTTGCCGCTTCGATCAACAGCGCCGATCTTTACCAGCTGATCCGTGATCAGGCAGAGCGCATGGGTAAATTACTGCGCAATGAGCAAGAAGAAGCTCAGAAGCATGGTGCTATCGTGGAATCGATCACCGATGGCGTGATGCTCGCGGATGCCAATGGTGAAATCGTGCTGTTCAATAGTGCCGCCGAACGCATCCTCGAGTTATCCCGCGATGAAGCAATCGGTCAACCGGTGAGCCGTCTCGGTGGTATCTACGGGCAAGCTGGCGTGCAACTCACGCAGTTGATGGGCGATTGGTCAGAAGTTGATATCATCAATGGCACGCAGTTGGTCTCTGAACGTCTGGAATTAGGTGATAAGATCATTCAAGCGCAGTTATCGCCTGTACATATTGGGGATTTGTTCCTTGGTACAGTGTCTGTGTTCCGCGATATCACTCGTGATGTTGAAGCAGAGCGTGCTAAAGCCAAGTTCATCGAAAACGTCTCGCATGAATTCCGTACCCCACTCACACCGATCAAAGGCTATACGGATCTGTTGTTGATGATGGGGGCAGAGAATATGGACGAGACGCAGTTGAATATGATCCGTACCATCAAAGAGAACACAGATCGCCTCGCAGCCTTAGTGGATGACGTGTTGCGCGTTTCCAAGCTGGATAGCGGTGAAGATAAATTGCATATGACCCAGGTCAACATCAATGAGGTTGTTACGTCGGTGATGGAGAAATACAGCACCATGCCTACTAATCAGAATAAACAGATCACATCTGCGATGGATATTGCAGACGATATGCCGCTCATTCGGGCAGATCGTGATAAGCTGGTGCAAGTATTATCGAATATCATTGATAATGCCTTTAACTATACCCGCACGGGCGGACAGGTGACGGTCAAAGCGTATGTCTTGCCGGATGGGCAATCGCTACAGATTGAAGTGGCAGATACCGGTGTGGGTATCCCTGATGATTTCCGTGAAGCCGCGTGGCGGCGCTTCGAACGGCACGATCCAACCGCCGTCGAATTGGACATTGCTGGTACAGGCTTAGGCTTGTCCTTAGCGCGTGATCTCGTCCTGATGCATAATGGTGAAATCTGGTTTGAGTCTGAAGAACAGGTCGGCACGACATTCTACATTCGCTTGCCTTTAGAGCAACCGAGTTACAAGACTTCGACCGTTGAAATACCGACTGTTGATGAAACACAATCTGTAGCTGGAGATTAATCTATGGCACATATTCTAATCGCTGAAGATGAACGCGATATCCGCGAATTGATTAAATTCACACTCACCTTCGCCGGTCACCAGATCACCGAAGCAGTCAACGGTGAAGAGGCTGTGGCGAAGGCGAAAGAGCTTCTGCCGGATCTTGTCATGACGGATGTGCGTATGCCCAAGATGACTGGCTACGAAGCTTGCAAGGCGATTAAATCAGATGATAGCACTAAACATATTCCGGTTGTGATCCTCTCGGCAAAAGGGCAAGATGAAGAACGTGATCTCGGCATTGATGCTGGCGCGGATGAATACATCGTTAAGCCCTTTGCGCCGGATAAACTGACAGAACGTGTCGCAGAAATATTGGCAAAGCTGGGCGTGTGATCTGTCATATCGAACGATAAACAGCCATTGCCCATTAGTGGAAGCAAAGTAGGTCTTATGAGCGCCATTACCATCGGCGGAGATTTGATTCATTATGAAAAATTAGGACGGGGTCGTCCGGTCATTCTGGTACATGGTTGGATCGGTTCATGGCGGTACTGGATACCGCTCATGCAAAACTTGCATACTAATTTTAGTGTGTACACCCTCGATCTAATTGGCTTTGGAGATAGTTCCAAAAATGCTGATCATTATACGATCAATTATCAGGTCAATATGTTAGAGACCTTTCTCGATCAACTCGGTATCCCCAAAGCCGCAATGCTCGGGCATGGTTTAGGGGCGATGGTGGTCTTACAATTTGCTCTGCGTAATCCTGATAAAGTGGCGCGTATGTTATTAGCCAGTATGCCCCTATTTGATCCGGGTGATTTAGATACGCGCGTGCCCGCAGGGACACGGCAACTGCTCACCGCCAACAACACGCGCTATTCACTCGCCCCGAACATGGATGAGATCATCGCGGCCAATGATCAGACGGTAGCGAGTACAGGCAGTGATTCCGATAAGACACTTGTCAGCAGTTCGACCAGTTCGGGCATCTATACCCCATTTCATGAATTACCGACAATCAATCGCTCCAAGAACGAGAAGATTGACCGCGATGCCTTGCGCCGTGCCGCTGAAGAGCGCGATAAGAGGAAAAATTCAGCCAATGCTCTGGAAAATATGTTCGGCAGTCATAAAATTGTCAACCTTTTAGAGAAATGTTTCGACAAGAAAGAACCCGAATTCGAGAAGCTCAAAGTCGATGTCGATAAGTCTGATGATTTAGTTCTAGCACGCTCAGCACAAGATTTTAATGCGGGCGATATGCTCGATGATCTGCGCCGTGTGACGGCACCTGTCATCGCAGTACATGGCACAAATGACCCGATTTTCCCCCAACCTAGCGAAGAGATCTGGAATTACCTCACACTTGATCGGGAAGATGTCTTTGTGCCGATTCCTCTACAGGGTACACGGCACTTCCCGATGCTTGAGCATGATGCTTTCCCGCGCCTGACCACCGATTTCCTGACTGTATCAGACATTAGCAGTATCGAAATCCGTGATCGCTGGCGGCGGCGTAGCCGATAACCCATCATGAAAGCACTTATTTTTGCGAATGGTCACCCCAAACAAGGGGCGATGGTCTATCGTGCACTCCAGCAAGCGCGAGATGCACGGGTCATCGCCGTTGATGGGGGCGTGCGTCTGGCGTGGTTTTATGGTCGCCAACCGCATGTGGTCATCGGTGATATGGATTCGCTCAACCCTGATGAACTCGAAAAAGCGCGGTCACAGGGTGCTCAGATCGAGCGTCATCCGCCGGAAAAAGATGAGACTGATCTTGAACTGGCTTTGATCTATACTGTGGAGCAGGGTGTGCACTGGTTGCGCATCATTGGGGCAATTGGTGGGCGCTTCGATCAGATGCTGGCGAATGTCTACTTGCTGGCTTTACCTCAACTAGCCGATTGTGATGTGGCGATTGTTGCTGGCAATCAAACGCTGGCGCTCTTGCGTCCGGGCACACATACGATACGGGGCGATGTGGGTGACACGCTCTCACTAATTCCTATCAGTGGCGATGTGTTAGGCGTGTGCACAGATGGTTTGCAGTATGCGCTCCACGATGAAACGCTGGCTTTTGGACCTGCGCGGGGTATCAGTAATGTGCTACAAGCCGGTGAGGCGCAAATCAAGCTGGCTGAAGGGTTGTTGTTGTGCGTGCATACCGAGGGCGAAGCATGAACAATTTCACTGTGTACAAGCTCGATCATCGTGGTGAAGAAATCCTGCATTACCACGGGCAGGTGATTGCACGTACCGCAAAGATGGTCTGTGTACAGGCGAGCTTCGGCGGTCATACCCGTGATCTCGGTTATGTCACGCTCAAGCACGGGGATCTATTCACGGAATGGTTTTATGCAGATCGCTGGTATAACGTGTTCAAACTACAAGATGTTGATAACGGTCTATTCAAAGGCTATTACTGTAATCTGACCCGTCCAGCAATCATCGCTGATGATCATGTCAAATCTGATGATCTTGAGCTAGATATGTTCGTCAAGCCGGATGCCAGCATACGCCTGCTCGATCAAGACGAGTATGCCGCGTTGCCGTTATCCATCACTGAACGCGAGCAGGTGGCGCGTGCTGTGCGTGAGTTACAGAGTCTGGTTGCTGACCATGCGCCACCGTTCGATGCGCTGTCGTCCTCTCGCGCCGATGCAGACTAATGATCTTCAAGCCTGATCTTTTTCCGGACGGATAATCATCACCGGCACGTTGACACCCTGCATCACTTTATGCGCCACACTGCCGAATAACCAGCGCGTGACACCGGTGCGTCCATGGGAACTCATCACCACCAGATCAGCGCCTTCTTCGTTGATATAATCACAGATGATCGCCGCTACACCTGTTCCTTCGATGACCTGTACGCGTACGTTGACCTTCTCACCGCGGATTGTACCGCGCAATGCCATTAGCTTTTGCTTCATTGCTTCGCGCAATGCCATCAGGCTCTCATCTTGCCCTGCTAGTGCCAGATCACCCACATATTCGTTCGCCGGCGGTTTGAAGACGTGCAATAAGATCAATTCGGCGTGATTGTTACGCGCAATATCTACTGCATGTGGGATTGCGCGTTCACTCCAACCAGAGCCATCCAGAGGCACGATGATCTTCTTATAACGTCCTTCTTCGGACATGGTCAACTCCTTCAGTTGTCATTTATTTTGTAATTGATATGAATCGATTGTAACACTGTTACGGCACAAATGCATGATGACTGTGACGTAATCGGAGTACTTAGTATCTGGTCTATTGCGTTTCTCACCTAAACTTGTCTATAATGACACATAAATCTATAAAATCTTATCAAAAGTTGTGAATACATGAGTGAAAAACAAGACGGTCTCTCAGTTGCACGTAATATCAAAATCGCCTTCTTTCACCTCGGTTCGGGCATGTCGGATGTGCTGACAACGGGTGTCTGGAATCGTATCATGATCAGTGATCTGGGTGTGAGTGCCACACCGGTTAGCTTGCTCGTGAGCTTGCGCTATTTTCTCGCGCCATTGGGCTTGTGGGCGGGGCGTATGTCCGATGATCATCGCGTGCTTGGTTTTCGGCGGTTGGCCTGGGTGTGGTTCGGGCGCTTGCTGATGGTCTTGAGTACCTTCGGTTTGGGTTTTGGCACGGTTGAACTGATGCAAGGGAGCGCTGGTGTGGCGCTCAACCCGTGGTTGATTATCGTGCTATCACTGGTTCTGTTCAGTCTGGGCAATGCGCTCTCTGGCTCAACCTTTCTTGCCCTGATCTATGACCGGTCTACGGAAGTGCAACGCGGGCGAGCAGTCGGGATTGTGTGGACGTTTCTGCTGTTGGGCTTCACAGTAGGTGGGATTGTGTTCAGTATATTGTTGCCCCGTGATGAGACGCTCGCCGGCTTTTCATTTGCGCCGGCTGATCTCTTGCGTATGTTTGTCATTGCGGGATCGTTGTTCTTCAGCTTCTGGTTTTTCTCATTATTGGGGGAAGAACGACGCAATGCCAGCGCCACTATCACCCCTGTGCCGGATGCGCCTCAACATACTATCAAGAGCGATGTGAAACTGGTCTGGCGCACGCCAGCCATGCGCTATTTCCTGTTTTATCTCACCTTGTCGATGTTCTTCGCCTTCTCGCAAGACCCGATCTTAGAACCGTTCGCCGGTGATGTATTCGACATGGATGCCAGTACCACTAATCGCTTCGCGGCCTATTGGGGTGGCGCGTCGATCCTCGCATCGCTCGGTTCACTATGGCTGTTGCGTCAACGCAACACATGGACACACACGCGCCTCTCACAGATGGGTGTGGCAATCTTGCTGGTGACCTTCGCGCTGTTCACGCTTGTTGCCTTCGTACAACTCGAAGCGCTCATCATGCCGGGCTTGATTACGCTCGGTGTGGGTCTGGGCTTCTGGAATATTGGCACGCTTGGTTTGATGATGGACATGAGTCCAATAGGGCGGGCAGGGACATTCCTCGGCTTCTGGTCAATGTCTGTGACCTTTGCGCGTGGTGGCGGTATTGCTAGCGGTGGCATCGTGCGTGATGTGGCGCTGTTCTTCTCCGGTGATCTCGCTGTGGCATATGGTGTGGTCTTCGGGGGTGCGTTCCTCGGTTTGTTGGTGGCGCAATGGTTCTTACAGCGCATTGCTGTTGATGAATATAAAGTGACGCAACAACTCACTGAATCTGAAGACATGGCAACTGTGCTCGCCAACGCGATGGACTGATTGACGTAACGTACGTATATCAACAACCAAGCGCCTGCGAGCTTTTAAGCGGGCGCTTTTGTATGGTAGGGCAAGCTGAAGGTGAAGGTTGTACCTGTACCCAGTGTACTGTCAACGGATAGTTGTCCACCCTGCGATTCAACTAAGTTCTTGACTATCGCCAACCCTAACCCCGCGCCACCGGTCACGCGACTGCGTGAAGGATCAGCGCGGTAGAAGCGTTCAAAGATATAGGGTAGATGTTCTGATGCGATACCCTCGCCGTTATCGCTCACGCTGATGCGCACTTCTTTCGCGATAACTTCAGCACTGATGCAGATTGTGCCCTGTGGCGGGGTGTGTGTCAGCGCGTTGTTGATCAGATTGCGTAAGATTTGCGCTACCCGCCGTTGATCGGCATAAACGGCAGGTAATACGTCCGGTAAATCCGCGTGCAGGTCAATCTGCTTACTGTGTGCGATTGGTTGGCTGATATCGATGCTCTGTGCAATGCTATTACTGATATCGAGTTCCTGACTTTCAATCTGGAGTGCGCCGGCTTCGGCTAATGCCAGTTCTTGTAAATCTTGTATTAAGCGGTTGAGCATGACGGCTTCATCGTGCAACATATTGATGGTTTCATCATCGGCTGATAATATGCCGTCTTGTATCGCTTCTAAATAGCCGCGAATGTTGGTGAGAGGCGTGCGTAACTCGTGTGCGATGTCCGTCACCATATTCTGACGCAAACGCTCATTCTGGCTGATCGCTTCCGCCATTGCGTTGAAGGCTTGTGCTAATTCGCCAATCTCACCACCCGCGTAAGCCTGTACCCGCTGCTCGAATTCCCCGCGCTCCATACGGCGTGCCGCTAACGTCAACGCCGCCACGGGATGTAAGATGCGCCGTGAGAGCAGTACGGTCACCATAATAGCGGCTAGCCCCGCGATGAATGCTGTTAGTACCAGCGTCCAATTAATGGTCTCGAAAAAATCGCGCCGTGCGATCTCTAGCTCATAATCCGGTATCGGATCAACAAATAGCGTGCCAACCTGTTCTTGCCCTTGATAAACCAGCATCTCACCATCGGGAGCTAATTCCAATCGCAGGGCTTCGCCGTCACTGCCGATCACATCCTCGTTGAGCTGTTCCAGATAACCAATGGTGCCCACTGTACGAATACGAAAATTGCCCGGATCTTCTTGCAAATCTTCCGATAGGAATTGCAAAGAGCCGAAGACCTCAATGCCTGTCGTCACTGTGTTCGCATCGCCCCATACGACAAGCGCCTGCTCGATGCGGTTCTGTCGGAGTTCCTGACCGGCTTGCACGTATTGATCGAACTGACGATAGGTGATCGCCCCGACGAATAGCGTCACAGTGGTGATTGCCACTGCCGCCACCGCTAACATTGCCATCAAGATGCCGAAACGCAGGCTATAAAACATCAGATATGATGCTCCATAAAGCGATAGCCCACACCATAGACCGTCTCGACGTAATGCGGGTTGGTGTGATCTTTCTCGATTTTCTTGCGCAGGTTCATCACGTGGGCATCGACGGTGCGCTCTAAGCCTTCGTAATCATAGCCAAAAGCGCGCTCGACGAGTTCCAGACGTGTGAAGGCACGTCCGGGCTCGCGGGCGAGTGTCTCTAGCAATTTGAACTCTTTCGGGGTGAGATGGACAGTATCGCCTTTGATCTGTACCTCGTGACGTGTGAGATTGATCTGTAAATCACCGAAGAGCAGTTCTTTGTGGGTGATACTCTCGCTGTATTCTTGCACCCGCCGCAACACTGTTCTCACCCGTGCGACCACTTCGCGCGGGCTAAAAGGCTTGGCAACATAATCATCAGCGCCGAGTTCCAGACCATACAGAATATCATCTTCAGTGGATTTTGCCGTCAGGATAATGATCGGAACTGTTGTTTCATCGCGTAATATACGACAAATCTCCAGACCATCCATCTTAGGTAACATCAAATCCAGTACGATCAAATCCGGTTGAATGCGCCGTGCCATATCGAGACCTGTTTGACCATCGTTGGCGATCTCTGCCTGATAACCAGATTGACGTAAGTACAAGCGCAACAGGTTCGATGTTTTGACATCGTCTTCGATGATGAGTATTTGCTCCATAATATGCGTCCTAACAATTAGTTCGTCGAGAGTTGACCGTGCCCTAAACATGGTGTGCGTCCTCCGAATTGCCAACTTATGAAGAATGCATTGTGCTTGATGGAGAGACTGGGGAACAATGCCGATCAACTCCAAGTTTAAATCAACTCAAGCAATAAGTGTAGGGAGTTTTATATACACAGTGTCGCGCAGCTGTGTATAATGACATCATGATAAAACAGACAGGTTCATATCAATTAAACTGGCATCAGGTTGTTGCTCTGGTGATTGTCGCTTTTGCCTTTTTCATGAGCTTACTGGTCAGCGAGCGGGTGTTTGAGCGTCTGCCTCACCTTGAAGATGAAGTCGCTTATCTTTATCAGGCGCGGATCTTCGCCGGCGGGCAAGTGGTGATCGATAGCCCACAACCGAGCAATGCCTATTGGCAACCCTTCGTGGTTGATTTTGCTGAGACCGGCAAACGCTTCAGCAAATACACCCCGGGCTGGTCAGCGATTTTGGCACTGGGCGTGGTGTTCGGTTATCCGCAGATGATCAACGCCGTGTTAGCAGGGTTGACCGTCGCGCTAGTCTATCGGCTGGGGCGCGAGGTCTTCAATCCAGATGTCGGCGTGATTGCGTCTTTGCTGGTGGCATTCTCGCCGGCGGCGTTGCTGCTCAATGCTACGCTGATGTCTCATACGGCGGGTTTATGCCTCACCACACTCTTTATCTATGCGTATTGGCGCTTAGAGCAGGGCACGCATGCGCATGGCTGGGGTTTAATCGCAGGTCTGGCATTGGGCATACTGGCGGCAACACGGCCTCTGACCACGCTGGGCATTGCTCTGCCGTTCATCGCATGGAGTGGGGTACGTTTGTTGTGGTTGTTGTTGCGCCCGCCCGTTGCGGGTGAGCGCTGGCAGTCTTTCATAAGCACGCTCACGCCCTTGTTATTGTTATCGGCGGGTGCGTTGCTGCTGGCCAGTTCAATCCCCGCTTACAGTTATGCCGCCACCGATGACCCACAACAGAACCTGTATGAACTGGTCTGGGAATATGACCGTATCGGCTTCGGGGAAGCCTACGGACGCAACGGTCACCGTATCGAAAAAAGCTTCAATCACGCCCGCTTCGATCTTTCACTGACGGCGGTAGATCTTTTCGGCTGGCAGTTGGAGCCTATCAACGAGGCAATGATTACTCACTTACAGCAAGAATCCGACTATTATGAAGGACGCGGATACAGCTTCATCTTGCTGATTCCGGGGCTGTTGCTCGGCTTGCTGATCGCTAATCCGCGCCCCTTGCGCTGGCAGATACCCGCTCTACTGATCTGGGGCGTGCTGGCCTATGCCTGGGTGTGGTTCCCGCAAAATATGGATAGCCAGCTGGTGAGTGCTGTTGGCATCTCACCGACACTCGCTAGCGATGCCACGTTCTCATGGCTCTGGGTGATTGTCGCGTTGGGGTGGTTGTTCTTGCCCTTATTAGGATGGTATATCTTGCGTGATGATGCGCGTTACATCCCATATACATGGCTTCTCTTCGCCTTGATCGGGAGCGTTGTCATCGTGCAAATGCTGTACTGGATCGGCTCACAACGCTATAGCACGCGTTATTATTACGAGGCACTTTCAGCAGCCGCATTGCTGACCGCTTTGCCATTGGCGTGGGTCGTCGGGCGCGGGCGCTTGCTGATCGGGCATGGGAGCAGTGCGCCTTTGGCATGGCGTTGGTTGAGCTACGGGGGGCTGTTGATCCTGTGCCTGTTCACGCTCTACAATTACAGCACGCCACGCATTATGGCGCTCTATCAGTTCAATGGCATCAGTCAGGATTTGATCGAACAGGTGCGGGCACAGCGTGTTGCTGATCAGCCCCTGCTTGTGATCGTCAACGGGACAAACTCTGGTGACAATCGTGTGCGCTGGCGCTCTTATGCATCCCTGATGGCGGTCACCAGTCCTTATCTCAACAGTGAGATTGTCGCAGTGCGCGATTTTGGCGGATCACGTCAGCAATTCATCGCCCGATACCCTGATCGGCAGGTGGTAGATGTCTTTGCATTCGGTAACGACGCCCATGTGGTCACAGGCTCGCCAGATTCTTGAGTGTTGCTATGCTATCCGATCACACGCTGACCATCGGTGCGTACCAATTCAGCATCCGCACGCATTCGGCGAACGTTGCCAGCCGGATGCAACGCGATATATTCTACCGCGTGACCGATGCTGACAAATGGCGCTTCGTGCGCAGTGTCTATTTTGACGACATTGTCCCTGCTGTGATTCAGGCATTCTGTGAACATTTCGCAGACGATGCGGAATATCGTCGGGCGAGCTTGCACCGCACCACTGATTGGGCACGCTGTAACGATCTGTTTCTGCGCAATTGCTTTAACCCGTATTTCCAACCGAACCCGGTGCTGACCGCGCTGGGTAGTCTGGTGCGAGCCTACTATTTCTTTCAGGAACATACGCCTGCCATCATGGCGTTGCCCGATTATCAGCGCTTCACACAGCAGGATAACGCGATGGTGCCTCATCCCCATCAACCTGATCCAGCTATCGTTGATCTGATTCGTGCTTGCAATCAGCTGGACGGGGTGCGCACGCTAGCATCCTGTCAGGGCGTATCGGGCACAGTGCGTTATGCCGGATATGACCTGCTGACGCTTTCGCCTCATGCGCGTTATGCTTACATCTGGTTCGCGCATCTTTCACCTATGCTCGAACAGCCCTTACAACGTACAACATTTAGCGCGACTATTTACGATGATACGATCTATCCAGTCCTACAATCACGCGGGGATAATCGCGCCAGCATCGCTGAGATGACCACTTTCATCGCGTCTGTATTGCATTAAAACTAGCTAATTTAGATTGTTTGTTCTATCATTCTGTGTATCGTATTCATATCAACAGGATAGATGACTCATGACTGACTTAATGCGCTGTGAATGGTGTACTGATGATCCACTTTATCAGCAGTATCATGATACGCTGTGGGGTGTGCCCGTCCATGATGACCGCACGCTATTTGAGATGCTCTCGTTGGAAGGAGCGCAAGCCGGTTTGAGTTGGTTCACCATTCTCAAGCGTCAAGCAGATTACAACCTGCTCTTTGACAATTTCCATGTGGAGCGTGTCGCTGAGTATGACGACGCCAAGATCGCATCGCTCTTGACTGATGCGCGTATCATCCGTAACCGTCTCAAAATACAGAGTGTGGTCACCAACGCACGCGCTTTCCTTGATGTGCAAGCTGAGTTCGGCAGTTTTGATGCCTACATCTGGCGCTTCGTCGAAGGTCAACCGCGCATCAACTGCTTTGAGACTTTAGCCGACGTACCCGCCGAAACGCCCCAATCACAGGCGATGAGCAAAGACCTCAAACAGCGTGGGTTTAAATTTGTAGGCGCGACAATCTGCTATGCTTACATGCAAGCCTGCGGCATGGTCA
The DNA here is from genome assembly GCA_051117475.1 of Anaerolineae bacterium. Lineage (GTDB taxonomy): Bacteria > Chloroflexota > Anaerolineae > Aggregatilineales > Phototrophicaceae > JAUZRW01. The sequence goes on from JBNPEE010000045.1 coordinate 72,935, forward strand.
ACGATCACACCCGCGCTTGTTTTAAATTTCCCTGTTAACGGGATTCCAATTATGTACTGTTATACTTTCTGTAAGTATAAAAAGCCATAAGGAGATACGCATGTCACAACAACGTACTTATTACAGTGAAGAAGCCAAAGAAAATGCCCGTATCAAGATCACTGCAATTGTCGCCATTTGTTTAGCCGTTGGCGCGTTGATCGGTACAGCAATTGCGGCTCTCTTCATGCCACAAACAGGGGAAGAAACTCGCGAGCAATTGGGCGAAGCCGGTGAGAGTGCATTAGATCGCCTGCAACAACAGGTGGATGATCTGCGCAAACGTCTCGAAGATTTTTCATCTTAAGGTGACCTCACCTGTGATACACTATGCGCACTAATCATCGGTGATAGAGGACTACAATATGGCACTCATGACCTTGCAGACAGATCGCTTGATCCTGAGACCACTTCAGCATAGTGATCTTGATGATCTTTATGAATACGCACAGGATCCGTTGGTAGCCGAACCGGGTATGTGGCGCGTTTATGATTCGTATGAAGCAGCACGTCAGCATCTAGGCGAGTTGTTATCTGCTTATTATGATGGCTTGATGTGGTGGGCAATCGAACATCAAGCCGATGGTAAGATGATCGGGCGTTGTGAGCTATCTCATGTTGACCGCGACGATAAACATGCTGAAATCAGCTATGCGCTCAACCGTGATTACTGGCATAAAGGTATCATGGTTGAAGCGATGGCGCAGGTCATTGCCTATGCCTTCGATACCATGGAGCTTAATCGCGTACATGCTCGTATCTTAACTGATAACGAACGCTCGATCCGCCTGCTGACTCAGCTTGGCTTTCAGCGTGAAGGGCATCTGCGTCAGCATACCTGCGTCAAAGGACACCCCGAAGATCTATATATTTATGGACTTCTCAAGTCGGAATTTACACCACCTAGCGTATGATTAACGTGTCCCTGTTGATGAATGATTGATGATGATTTCGTCAACATGTGACACGTTTTGGGTTTATGATACGTACATGAATATACGGCACAATCAATGCCAAAACCTGTATAATGAAACTTGTGAAATAAAGGACAAACGATGCGAGTCATTGTTCATACCGGCAAAGGTGGCGTAGGGAAGACGAGTGTTTCTGCCGCAACCGCGCTCCGTTGCTCTGAATTAGGTCAAAAGACGCTGGTTATCAGCACCGATACCGCGCATAGCCTCGGCGATTCACTTGGTAAAGAGATTGGCCCCGAGCCAATCGAAATCGCACCGAACCTGTGGGCGCAAGAGATAGACGCACGCTATTCGATGGATAAGTACTGGGGCAAAATCCAGACTTACCTCGCGGGTTTTTTCAGCCAACAACGCGCTGAGGAAATTGTCGCCGAAGAAGTGACCATCATTCCAGGCTTGGAAGAAGGCGCGGCGCTCCTGTGGATCAACGAATTCTTCGAGCGGGGTGATTTCGACGTGTTAATCGTCGATGCCGCCCCCACTGCCGAGACCATCCGCTTACTGAGTTTGCCGGATGTGACGCGCTGGTGGCTAGATCGCATCATGCGCTTAACCCGTGGTTTACGTGTCGTCTCTGATACCGTCCGCGGTGTAGGTAAGATCTTCCGGCGCAAAGACGATACCAGTGAAGAGGGTGTGGATGTCGATGATGTGTTCGCACAGGTCAACAGCTTATTCGATATGCTGGAAAACGTGCGCGCCTTGCTGACCGATCCGGAAATCTCCAGTATGCGTCTGGTAGTCAATCCAGAGCATATGGTCATCAAAGAGACACAGCGCACTTTTACTTATTTGAACCTCTACGGTTATGCCACCGATGCGGTGCTAGTCAATAAAATTTTCCCGGATGAGATCACTGATCCCTTCTTCGTGAAGTGGAAAGATCGCCAGGCAAAGAATATTGAACTGGTGCGCGAAGGCTTCGGCGGGTTGCCGGTACACACCGCGCCCCTATTCCGTGAGGAGATGGGCGGGCTTGATCTACTGCGTCGCCTCGCCGATGAGCTATACGGTGATAAGAATCCAGCAGAGCGTTTGTCCACAGGCAATATTCATAGCTGGGAAAAAGTCGAAAATTCCTCAGACGGCACGAAGTATATCATGCACGTTCCGCTAGGCTTTGCCGCCAAAGGCGATGTCGATATGTACCGTTCACGCGATGAGATCACCTTGCGAGTCGGTCCCTATCGGCGCAATATCGTTCTGCCGTCGATGGTACATGAACTTGAACTGGAAGCTAAATTTGAGCCACCAAACCTCAATGTCCGATTCTATACGAATGACCCCAACGCGCAGTGAGGATCTGAGCACTGACGGGACGACGCAAACGCGCGTTGTCCCGATCCCACCTGAGCGCTATACCAACGGCACCGCCCAATCAGCCACGCAAAACGGCGCAAACCCGGCACAATCCGCCGATGGTGTGCCGTTTAATCTTGATTTAGCACGGCAGATTCGATCATCACGCAAGCCAGATGCACCGCCATCACAGGTAGATCAACTCTCATCACGGGCAATGCGCTCGATCCCTGATGTGATGGCAGATGACTCTGCAAAGGTATCTGCCACCGCTGATACACAAACTGATGCCCCGCCAGTTGTCGAGACGGTCGAACAACAGGTTAACCGCTTGCGCCCCAAGACAATCATGATGCAACTGCGCTTCTTATATACCGTGGTCTTTGCGCTGTGGCTGTTCGGGCGTTTGGTCTTCTGGCAGGTGTACGTCGCTAAGCTCTTTCCAGAGTGGGTGAATCGCCGTAATAACGCCCGTTGGAAGCAATACGCCGGTGAGTTCCGCCGTTTTGCCATACGCATGGGGGGCGTGCAGATCAAAGCGGGGCAGTTCGCTAGCACCCGCGCTGACATCCTGCCTGAAGAAGTCATCGAAGAATTTGCCGGTTTGCAAGACAAAGTGCCCACCTTGCCTTTCAAGCGTATTCGCTCCGTCATCGAAGCTGAACTTGGCGCATTGGATACACATTTCGAGCATGTTGAAGAAGAGCCGATTGCCGCGGCTTCGTTAGGTCAGGTACATCGTGCTCGCCTCAACGATGGGGAATCGGTGGTGGTCAAAGTACAACGCCCTGACGTTCGGCGCATCGTCTATACTGATATGGCGGCGCTGTTCATCGTCGGGCATGTGGCGATGAAGTTCGACTTTGTGCGGCGGCGCGTCGATGCCGATACCATCGTTGAGGAGTTCGGGCGCGTCTTGCTCGAAGAAGTCTCATACGAAAAAGAAGTCGAGAATGCAGATCGCTTCGCCGCGATGTTTGCCGATAATCATGGCATTTACGTGCCACAGGTCTATCACGCTTACAGCACCGATAAAGTAATCGTGCTGGAAGATGTGACCAGCATCAAAATCGATGATTATGCACGCCTTGCCGCCGCCGGCATCTCCCGCGAAGAAGTCGCTCACCGCTTGATGGATACTTACCTCGATCAGATTTTTGAGCATCGTTTCTTCCATGCGGATCCGCATCCGGGCAATCTGTTCGTGTATCCGCTACCGGTTGAGGATGAATCGGTCTATATCGGCAAAGGGGGCAGACCCTTCTACCTGATTTTCATCGATTTTGGTATGACTGCATCGCTCACCCGTGAGATTGTACAGGGCTTAGTCAACACCTTAGTTGCTGTCATCACCCGCGATTCCAAACGTCTGGTGCAATCCTATCAAGACCTCGGTTTCCTGATGCCCAATGCGGACATACGGCGCATCGAAGAAGCAACTGATCGCGTCTTTGGTCAGGTCTATGGGTTGAGCATGAATGATATGACGGCGCTTGATTTTGAGGTGGTGGAGAGCATCGGCGAAGAATTCAATGATCTCTTAGCCGAATTGCCCTTTCGGTTGCCGCAAGATTTCGTCTATCTAGGGCGTACCGTTGGCATCTTAACCGGTATGGCAATCAAACTCGATCCCACTTATAACCCGTGGCTTGAGATTCAACGCCGTATGCAAACGCTGGTCACCACCGATGATGAGAACAACATCTTCAATGAGTTCAACAAAATCTTGCAAGATTCGATTGATGAGATCATCGCGGATGGGCCACAGGGCTTGATTCGTGTTGCCGAGCGTGTCTTGCGTCAGTTCCAGCGCGTCAACAAGACCGAGCGTATGCTCCAGCAGATTATCGACGGTGAAGTGATCGTCGAGACGCGCATGAGCGCCCAACAGCGCCTGCAATTACAACGTATCGAAGCACAGAACAAGCGCACCGCCCGTATGATGCTCGTCGGCAGTTTGTTGATCTGTGCCACGCTATTCTATACCAATGGGGATACCACTATCGCTACCGCCGCCGCTACACTTGCGGGTGGGGCGTACCTCAGCACCTTATTCATCCGTGGATGATTGCGCTGAGGTATCTACCTACCTATCTGCCTCCACCATCAAGGTTGAGGCATCAGCAGGGTGCAATGCGCCGAACACCCTTAATCGAGCTTGACGCGCACTTTCGTCTTGCCAGTCGTGGTTGGAGGGTCGTCATCGTCGGTGCTATCGTCTTCACCGTCGGCGGATTTGTCTTTTTCCGTAGCCTTTGTCTCCTCGCGTTCGCTGACCGCTTTTAGCTCATCAATAGCGGCATCGACCAATACGCGGAACCCTTTGGCGAATTCTTTGCTGGCTTCACCGGCGTGATCGCGGAAGTTTGGTGGTAACAGTGCCTCAAGCGCTTTACCGGTTTCTTCCAGCGCACGGCGTTGATGAAAGAAGAAACGCTCCATCGGGGTTTCAATCTCATCTTCGTGCAATTCTTCATGTTCTACGTTGATGTCTTTTTCATCAGCCATCTGCTGTCTACCTTTTCTCTCGCTCAACTACACTTACTTTACATACTTATACGCTCAAATGATACGTAAGTTGCGGGCGACTTGTCTAGTATTTGTCTGTATTTTAACGCATATCAGCAAATTTAGCTCCGAAATATTTGCTGAGAATCCGATCAGTACCCGGCATCACGGTTGAGTACATTGTACAGCGATTTCTTGTTGAGATAGCGTTTGAGGTTCTCGATGAATAGCGTGGCCGCTTTCTCATGATAATCATCCGTGTTACCAGAAACATGCGGGCTGATGATGACATTCTCCATCTTCCAGAGTGGGCTGGTGGCGGGTAAGGGTTCTTCCTCGAATACATCCAGCGCCGCGCCACGGATTTTCTTGTGTGTCAGCGCGTTGACGAGCGCCTTCTCGTCGACAACCCCGCCCCGTGCGATGTTGATCAGCACAGCGGATTTTTTCATTGAATCGAATACATGGGCGTTCACCATGTGATGTGTTGCGTCAGTCAGCGGAACCGTCACGACTAAATAATCACATTCCGGTGCCATTGTCGCCAGCGCTTCACCGGGATAGATGCGTTCAGGGATCACGCCTTCGGGATCACCGGTGCCTTCCGGTGTGTAATCGCTGGCGTTCTCCTCCGTGTTTTTGGCATCGCGTTTCGTGGCCAGCACGGTCATGCCTATGCTGTGCGCGATGCGTGCCAGTTCGCGGGCGATACTGCCGTATCCCACTAAGCCCAAAGTTTGTTTGTGCATATCACGCGGGGTGAATATATCGAACTTGTTCTTGGGCCAGGTCTGCTTCTGTTGAAGCTCAAACATGCGCGGTAAACGATAATTGAATGCTAGCATCATCATCAGCGTATAGTTAGCGATTTGCGTGGCATGTATCCCACTCGCTGATGTGATCCTCACGTTTTCGGCACGCGCAATCGGGCGCTCTAACACGTTCTCCAGTCCAGCATAATTAAGTTGAATCCAGCGCAATCGGGGCGCTTCGCCGGGTTGTGGGAAGTGACGTACCGTGTACAATATATCCGTTGATTCCCAGACTGCATCCGGCACTTCTGGATAATGACGGGTTACGTTCAGGCGTGGGGATACGTCGCGGATGCGTTGCATGATCTCATCATCAAAATCCACAGCAATCACCACATTTAAACGGTCTTTGTCGGTCATACTGATCTCTTTCCGTAGCGTTGTTCTTATCAGCGTGTTATAAACGTATAGCATCTTAATCATGATGATTCTATGCGTTATACTACACAGTTTCAAATAAAAATACGAGAAGGATAGGCTTTTATGGGGCTATTAGACGGCAAAGTTGCTTTTATCTTTGGTGTTGCCAACCATCGCTCGATTGCGTGGGGCATCGCCAAACAAATGCATGAACATGGTGCAACCATTGCACTATCAATCTTCAATGAAGATATGCGCCGGCGTGTGGCACCGCTCGCCGAAGAAATTGGATGTGATTTCATCGAAGAATGCGATGTCAATGACGATCAATCAGTGGATGCAGTGTTCGAAAAATTCGCTGAGCGTTACGGTAGGTTAGATGTGCTGGTACACTCTATCGCCTACGCCCCGCGCGAGGCACTCGGTGGGCGCTTCATCGATATTACCCGTGATGACTTCAAACTCACCTTAGAGAGCAGTGCCTATAGCTTAGTTGCTCTGGCACGCCGCTCCGAATCCCTGATGACCGAAGGCGGTAGTATCATGTCCATGACCTATCTTGCCGCCGAGCGTTATATCCCGGACTACAACGCGATGGCTGTGGCTAAATCTGCACTGGAATCGTGCACGCGCTATATGGCGGTGGATATGGGGCCCCAGAAGATTCGCGTCAATGCGATCAGTGCCGGTCCGCTCAAGACGCTGGCGGCGGCAGGCATTCCGGGTTTCCGCGGGTTGCTCAAGCATTTTGATTCCGTCTCACCATTAGGCGAAGCCATCACCATCGAAGATGTTGGTAACACTGCCGTCTATCTCGCATCTGATCTATCGAAGATGGTCACCGGTGAAGTGATCTATGTCGATAGTGGTTATCAAGTTCTGGGTCTCACCAGCCCGCGTGATGAGATGTAACCGCAGTATTCAGCTAACAAAAAACGGATAGGCGAGCAATCCCCTGTCCGTTTTTGTGTGTTTCTATTCTTATTCGTTAGCTCGGATCGCTATTCATCAGCAAGAGCGAACGCATCCCCTCAACCAATGTCGCCGCGATCAGCGCTTTAATCAGATCAGCGACGATGAACGGTGCTACACCGTTTGCCCATGCGCTTGCCCAATCCATCCCCAACCATAGCTTGAGAACGCTCACGCCGAAGGCGTAAATCACAATAATGCCCACAATGCCCGCGCCGAAGCGTTGCCATACTTTATCCTGACTATGCTCAACCAACCAGCCGATGACGAATGCCGCTACCGCGAAGCCCATCAGGTAACCGCCTGTTGGCCCGAAGAACGCCGCTGCGCCTACGCTGTTGGTATCCACCGGCAGATTAGCGGCAATCAAGCTGATGTAAGCAACCTGGCTCAATGCACCATCGCGTGATCCCAGCACCATCCCCGATAAAAACACCACAAAAACCTGCATAGTGAAAGGCACCGCGCCGATGTCGAAGCGCATCTTCGCCGAAATCACCATCAGGACAGTGAATAATGCAATCGCCGCGAGACGGATCAGGTGATTATCAGTGCGCGTTAACTCAATTGTGCGTAGCATATGCCTATATCCTTTTGATAAACGCAACAAACAAATTAATGGATAGCCTGTGGGCTATCTCTCTATGCTATCTAACCCATTATCCGCATAGGTGTTACGAGATTGCTCACAGCCGATTATCGTTAGTGGGCTCGACTACAATTTGTGTGATGACGTAGTCGCGCTTGTTAAACCAGCCCTTGTTCTCTTCGTCGATGCGCTCATAGACCGTGACTTGTGACCCCAATCCTTCCAGCACATAGCGCGTCATCCAATGTCCACTCTCTTGCACATTGCGGAAGTACGCCAGCCGTGCTTGTGGGTCTTTGCGATACACATACCCGCGAATCTGGTTGAAGTTCATGTCTTTGATGTCGTTCAACAGCGCGTCGCGCTCCTCTTTGCTCATGAATGCCATTATGCCAACTCCTATCGTTTCCAAAAAGCTCTAACGATTGTATAGTTTAGTCACCATTAAGTCATTATTCAATGTAAGCCAGAAGAATGTTTTTGAATCATGAGTGAATTATACAGCGTCACTGACCTAACCCGCTACATACGCGACCTATTTGAAGCGGATACTAGTCTGCGTGATGTGTGGGTGCAGGGCGAAGTCTCGAACATGAAAGCCGCCGCTTCCGGTCACTGGTATTTTACTGTGAAAGATCAAGGGGCGGCGTTGCGCTGTGTGATGTTCCGCAATAGCGCATCACGGCAAGTAATCGAACCGCGTGATGGGGAATCGATCCGCGTGCATGGTAAGGTCAGTGTGTATGAACAGCGCGGTGAATATCAACTCTATGCCGATGCGGTACAGCCAGCCGGGGGTATCGGTGATTTGTACCTGCGCTTTGAACAGCTCAAAGAACAGCTACAAGCAGAAGGGCTATTCGATGCCGAGCGTAAACGCCCCCTACCCGCGTTCCCTACACGGATTGGGGTGGTCACATCGCCCGATGCCGCCGCTTTTCGTGATGTGCAGAATGTGCTGGCGCGTCGCTTTCCGTTGGCGCGAGTGATCCTCAGCCCGACTCTGGTGCAGGGCAACGAAGTCCCGCCAATGATCGTGCAGGCACTCGAAACCTTCAACCGCTATGATGTCGCCGATGTGATCTTGCTGGTGCGTGGTGGTGGTAGCATCGAAGATTTGTGGGCGTTCAATGATGAGCGTGTCGCCCGAGCAATCGTCAACAGTCGCCTGCCGATAATTAGCGGGGTAGGGCATGAGACCGATACCACTATCGCGGATTTTGTCGCGGATTATCGCGCACCAACCCCCTCAGCCGCCGCCGAAGTCGCCACCCCTGACGCAGACGACCTCGCCCGTGAATTAGAATTCAGAACCGAGCGTATCGAACGCTTGCTGACCGATCAGCTCAACCAGCGACGTGAGAAGCTCACTCGCGCCCACCGTGACTTGCTGACTGTCGCACCAACGCGCTATGTGCAGGATATGCGTCAGCGTGTGGATGAACTCTCTGAACGCATCGACGTACACAACCGCAACCGTCTCACACTCTGGCGTGAACGCCTCGTGGCACGGCGCAAAGCCCTGCACAATGCTAGCCCGGATGCCTTACTCAAGCGTGGTTATGCCATGATCACCCGCGCTGAAGATGCCTCGATGGTCACACATACTGTTGATGTGAGCGACGGTGATGCAATCGTGATCCGCTTGCAAGATGGCGACTTATCAGCGCGTATCGGGGATAGCCAGTTACCGTATCAGCATACCCTATTCTGATACACACGCTAATCATCACAATACGAAAGGACTATCGGCTATGACAGCCATTGACGAACTGAGCTTTGAACAGGCATTTGAACGATTAGAAACGTTGATTGCCCGCCTTGAATCCGGCGAGTTAACCCTTGATGAGCAGGTGTCGCTCTCCGAACAGGGCAAACAACTCGCCACCCGTTGCCAGCAATTACTGGATGATGCCGAGTTACGCATCCAGCAATTAGAGCAGGATGGCACGCTATCTGATTAGTATCATTTATGATGGATGCCTAACACACGTTTCAAGAAGTGATCCCAGAGGCGGGTTGGCAGTAAATTGTGGAGTGTGGTTAAGCCGCGCACACCGGAACCTATGATATAGCGCGGGCGCGGGTTATCGCTGGTTAGTGCGTCAATGATGGCATCGGCGATGGCTTCGGGCGGGGTGGCGCTGGCGTTCTGCTGATCGAGCGTGTTCAGCATTCCTTCGAACAGCGCATGATAACGTTTTTGCATCTCTAGCGGGCTGTCGTCGCGCAATTGTGCCAGTGATGTGCTGGTGTGATCGCTCATCGGCGTGGCAATCGCGCCCGGTGTAACTGTCGCAACATGTATGCCTGATGGTGCTAGCTCCAACCGTAAAGCGTCAGAATAGGCTTCCAGCGCGTGTTTGCTCATGCTATACGCTCCCAGCAGAGGCATAGTTACGCTTCCCATCAACGATGATACGTTCACGATTCGCGCATCTGGCGCACTGTGAAGCATGGGCAAGACCGCTTGTGTTACTTCGACATGCCCGAATAAGTTCACGTTGAATTGCTTACGTAGTTGTGCCATGCTCAAACTCTCAAGAGGCCCTGCGATCTGTATGCCGGCGTTGTTGACCAGTGCATCCAGCCGTCCACTCTCGATCATGATCAGTTTCACTGCGCCGGCGATGTCTTCACTGTCGGTGATATCGAAGGGTAACTGCGTGATGCCATATTGCAATTTCAGGAAGTTATCGCCCTGTAGACCGCCAGCATAGACCTTCCAACCCAGTTCGTGTAGTTTGTTCGCGGTAACCAAGCCGATGCCTGACGTCGCCCCACTGATTAAGACCACTTTTTGCGTCATAATCGCCTTACCTTCACTTGAATTTGCGCTTTTGCTTGCTTTCCTCAAATAGATCATCCAACGAGACAATTTCACCATCACTGCCCAGCCCTAGCCGTTGTTGTTGCAAGCGTTCCTCAAGGTAGGCTTGTTGTTCAGGGGTAAGGCGTTGCATGATGTTGGCGAGTTGGTCACCATCATAATCGAGATCGAAATCGTGGAACTCTCGTTTGCGCTTCTGTGAGCCGTCGAAGCGTTCCAGCAGTGCGCCGATGCCGGAGACTGCCGCTACCAGTACCACCAATGGCGAGCTACAAAAGAGCACTACCATCACACCTAATAAAGCCTCATAAACCTGTGAATTTTCCGGCGTGAAGATGATCCCGATAAACATGAATGACATCAGCAGAAACATACTACCCAGTGTCATCAGCGCAGTTCTGAACGTCTTTTTCATCCTTGCCTCACAGGTTCACGACAGTATACTCCCATAATATAGCATAGTATCCGTTTTCGCAGAGTATAGAGTGTCAGTTCATGAGTCCACGATAGCCTGCCAGCGATAGCCTGTTCCCTCGCGCTCAATGCGCCCTAAACCGGGGAAGGGGAAGTGATAGGCCATCACCAGCGCATCCAGTTCCAGCGCCAGCTCTGCCAGCTCAACCCGTGATGCACGCGCCTGTTCATGATCCGTGTCGAAGCCACAGCGCCAATCCAGATTTTCCAGATGCAGCGGATGAATCAGCGCATCGGCGGCGACGATCAAACGCTGATTACGCGATTCAATCAAGATGCCGATATGATGCATGGTGTGACCGGGCAATTGCAACACGCTGAATCCCGGCAGGATTTCGTTCATGTTCAAGCATTCGATGCGCTCAATCTGTCGTTCGACAGGTAACAAATACTGTTCAAGCATCTGTGCTCGGCGTGGATGATGATCGGCATAATCGCCTGAAACGGACGTGATCCATTCGTTCTGGCAGATGTAAACGGGTGTGTTACCGAATGTCTCGGAACCATCTTCCGTCATCAAGCCCCCGTAATGATCGGCGTGAGCATGTGTCAGGATGATATGTTCTGGGCGGATCTCTTCGTCGTCCAGTATCTCGGCAACCTGTCCATCCCGTTTATCAAGTGTGCCGATGCCGGTATCAATCAGTACCCAATCATCACTGAAAACAGCTAACACATTGTGCGAGAGTTCGGCTTGTTGAGGGTTTTCATCACGCGCTTGCAGGAGGTTGGTATAGCGCGTTTTATCCACATTGTGGAATAGCTGGTGGGTATCAATCATGGCGGTGGTGTCTTTGATGGCAAGACATTCAAAGTCACCGATCGTAAATCGGTATCTGTCGTCGGGCATTACTGCGATCCTCGTATATGAAAGTATGCGTCCTATTGTAGCGCGACAGAGCAGGCTAAGCGATACTGACTTTTATCGGCGCAAGCGTCGCCAGATCATCATCGGTACTGCTTGTGCCTCTTGTAAGCCCAGCGCGATACTCACCGCGAAGAATACCGCCCCGCCGACTATCGCGCCCACCAGCGCCAGAGGCACGCCATTGATCGGTAGTGCGCGCATCAAGCCCCACAGCACTCCGCCCATAATCAGCGAAGCTCCGATGGCTTTTAGCGAACCGCGCAGGATGAAACGGTCATTGATACCACCGAGTCGCTTGCTCATCAACCACCATAAAATCAGCGATTCGATCAAAGTGGTGCTGGCATTGGCCAGTGCTAACCCCGCATAAGGCCCCCGCGCCAGATTATTGGGATCACCGATCATCTGAATGAAGATTACGCTCAAGATGATGTTGCTAATCATCGCCCCAATGCCAATTTTGACCGGTGTCCACGTATCAGAGAGCGCGTAAAATGCCCGCGAGAGCACCTCCAGCAACACGAAGCCCGCGATCCCTGTCGCATAGAATGCCAGCGCCCACGCCGTGCCCTGTGTGCTCTCTTGCGTCCACTGACCGCGCTCGAAGATGCTCACAATCGGTTCACCCATCACGATAAACGCCACCGTTGCCGGAAATGCGAGAAACAACACACTGCGCATGGCCCCGGCTAGCCGTTCCTTGAATGATGCTATGTTATTTTCGGCATAGAGCGTCGAAAGTGTCGGGAATAATGCCGAACCCACACTCTGACCGATGATCCCTAGCGCGAAGAACATCAGCGTGAAGGCAGTACGCAGTGCCGTGTAACTGCCGGAGGTCATGTCGCTAGTCAGGATGATGTTGACCACAAAGTTGATCTGTACCACCCCCAACCCCAACACACGGGGCCCCATCAGGCGTAGGACTTCCAGCACGCCGGCTACGCGCAAATTCGGCAGGATGCGTAACCGCGCTTTGACCTGTCGTAAGCCCGGCAACTGCACCAGCAAGTGCAAGACCGCGCTCAGGATTGCCCCATAAGCGAGTCCATAGGCACTCAAGCCACCGACTTGATCGACAGGCAAGGTGTTCAGTCTTGTGGAACTGAGGACATTGGCGCTCGCCAGCACATCAAGCGCGCCATAAGGTTGGCTCGCGATAACTGGCGCAATCATCAGCGCACCGATCATGATGCCGATGCTGTTCATGCTGATGGCAACGCTTGGCAGGAAGAACAAACCGTGTGATTGCAAGATGCCCATAATTAAGCCACTGATGGCGAAGATGAACGGCGTGACCATCATCATGCGTGTCATGTTGGCAGTCAGGGTTTGCACATCGGGCGGGCTAGCAGGCAAGAGGATATACTGTACCAGCGGATCAGCAAAGAGCATCACCAGCAAGCCCAGTACACCCGCCCCTAACGAAGCCAGCGTCATGACCGCGCTCGCCAGCCGCCAGCTCTCGCGCTCATCTTCTTCACGGCGTTTGGCATAAACAGGGATGAAGGATGACCCCAGCGCACCGCCTGCCACCAGCACGAAGATCAGTTCAGGGATTTGTTGGGCGGCATAAAATGCATCGAGGGCATCGCCCGTGCCGAATTGTGCCGATAAGATACCCGTGCGCACAAAGCCCAATACGCCACTCGCCAGAAAACCCGCCAGCACCACCAGCGCCGCACGGATCAACTGTGAATTGGATAATGCCCGCGATTGACTCATGAAATCACGATCTCTTTCTGGTATCGTTAGTCCTGAACTCGCCGCATTCTAACGCGAACGACCCTGATAATGCTATCCTTGAAATCGAGGAGTGACCGTGTGTGCCTGTTTTATGTGATCCGCCTGATTTGACACTTGGCACACTATCGCTTGCTCGATATAATGATTTCGTTACGTTCGAGAAGAAAAACGTTGTGAACATTCGCCCACCTGTTGGGCGCTACTATTTGTGAGGATAATGACGATGAAAGTAATCCTGCTCGAAAGCATCTATAAACATGGCGTTGCGGGAGAAGTCGTTGATGTTGCCCCCGGTTTTGCACGCAATTACCTGATACCCCGTGGTATCGCCAGAAAAGCAACCTCAGAGACACTCGCTGAACACGAAGAATTGATGGCACAGGCACAAGCTCGCCGCGATGAGTACGATGATATGCTCAATTCGCTGGCACGCCGTATTGATGGCGTTGAACTGATCTTTGAACGCCGCGCATCCCCGACAGGTACGCTGTACGGCTCAGTGACCACTCAAGATATTGCCGACAAGCTAATGGAAGCCACCGCAGACGATCCACTTGGCGCGATTGACATTAACCGTCGCCGTATCAGTCAGCAAGCGATTCGCGAATTGGGTATTTCGGTTGTTCCTGTACGTATCGGCACTGATATTTCACCGGAACTCAAAGTCGTGGTCGTGCGCGAAGGCGAGCTTGAAGAGTTCCTCGCTGCCCGCGAAGCCGCTGGTGAAGATGAAGAAGTCGATATCGTCAACATGGAAATTGTCGATACCAACCCCAACGCCCTTGAAGAACCGATCCCGTCCCCTGAGGCAGTTGTAGAAGGTGACGCTGTAGAAGAAGTCACCGACGCACCGGAAGCCGATGCTGATGATGTAGACGACATCGAGAGCGTGGAGTAGGGCATACGTTGGTATGCAACCCCCACAATCTAAGCTATAATCAGCCCCGATCGCTCATATGACGGGGCTGTTTGTATTCTGATTAAGGTGTAAACGCATTTATGGATCCCTCGGCACTCGGACGCTACCTGCGTGAATCGCGCGAAGCAAAAGAATTGACATTAGAGCAGGCGGTACAAGCGTTACGCATCCGCCGCGACATATTAGAGTCATTCGAGCAGGGCGAATTTAACGTGCTGGATTCTACTGTGCGAGTGCGTGGAATGCTCCGTAATTACGCGCATTATCTTGGCTTGGACGAAGAGCGCGTGTTGCAATATCACGAAGCCGCCATTACCAGTAATCCCAAACGCCGTCGTCGACTATCACGTCGTGATACGCAAGAACTGGTTGCCCCGCGTACAATCACCGATACCCCGCCTGCGATGCCTGCCGTGCGCGTAGCTTCCGAACCATCTTCGTTCAGTGTGGGCGCAATCCTGCGCAATCTAACCATGCTGTTGGTGTCAGTGGCGGCACTGGCAGTGATTGTATTCGTCATTGCTGAACGCTTCGATTGGTTTGCACCACAGACGACTGAAGAAACACCCGCTATGCTCAGCGAAGCAACGCAGCCGATTGTTGGCGATGGCACACTACCGCCCACACTCACACCATCACTCACCCCGCGCACTGATATTGCGACTGATACGCCGGATGTCGCGCTGAGTATCTCCGGCATTCAAGTTGCCCTACAAATGCGCCAGCGTTCGTGGGTACGTGTCACAGTCGATGATGTCACGCAGTATACCGGCATATTAGACCCTGAAGAATCTTTCACGTATACTGCCAATGATGTGGTTGAGATCGTCGCCGCGAATGCCGCTGCGCTCGATATCAATTTCAACGGGGTACAACAGCAACCGTTCGGCGCACGTGGGCAACAGGTGACCGTGCGCTTTACCCCTGTCGGTGTCGAAATTTCGCAACCAGAAGGGCAAACTATACAATCGGAGACCGCGCCCGTTGAATCCACCACTGCTGAAGTAGAGCCAACACAAACACCGGAGATTGTGCCCCCTGTGGAGGACTCAAATCAGAATGCGTCTGATGATGTGAACGCGCAGACAAATGCGGATACCGCCGAAGTCGCTGATGCCAACCTGCTAAACACGCCAATTCCAACGTCATCCCTGCCTAGCCCAACGCCACTATTCCCGATGAGTAACGTTGGTGATAACGCTGAACCTGTGGCAACTAATGAGGTATCCGAACCCCCCAGTACGCCGAATGCGCTCAGTACCACGTCCGCTGAACAACCTGTTGCACCTGTTGCCACCGATGAACCGACAATAACACCCTCACCGGCAGCCGTCTTACCTTTGCGCCAACCGCCTACTAATCCTACTCCTACCAAGAACAGTTGATCGCGTTCTTTGTAAAACGCTGATGAAAATCACACAAGTCTCGGCTATCATGGTTAAGGTAGCTTACAGCAGTAGCCGGAAAGGAGGTCATCTGATCGATGTTAATATCTCTATTTGAGCGTGGCGTATTGATGCGCGATGTGCGGTTGTTGAGCGCGGTGCTCTTGCTAGTCAGTGGGGTGACCGTTTTGCTACAAGCCTATTTTATCCGGTATTTACCGCCTGAAGATGGTTTTCTGGAAACATCGGCGACTGTCGTCACGCTTGACCAAACAGGTTCTTTTCAGTATCCGAACTTCATGGCGATGCTCACCTATGAGATACCGGGCACAACTGGCACACCACAACAGGTTCGCAGTGGACAACTGATCGACTTTGAACAATACTTTCGTCTATCCGTCGGACAGACAATCACCATTCATTACAATCCGCAGAATGTTGTACAATGGCGCATTGAACCATCACAGAGCGATCTAGGTCAATATAGTTTAGGGTTTCTTATGGTGAGTCTCGGCGGATTGATCTTTATATTTCCAATGCTAGCAAGTTGGGCATCGCGCCGTGATGACTTCGAGTTCGATCAGCACCATCATGACAAAGAAGATGTTTTGGAGCTAATAGCAACAGATTATGGTTACAACCAATCAAACACAGAAAGATAAGTATTTTCTGATGAGCCTCGGTTGTTCTAAGAACACCGTCGATTCAGAGAGTATCGCACAAGTTTTAAGCCAGAACGGCATGATAAGCGTGGGTACACCGGAGACTGCTGAGGTGTTGATCGTCAACACCTGCGGGTTCATCGATGCCGCCAAGCAAGAATCGATTGATGCATTGCGTAGTCTGGTACAGATCAAGACTGATAAACAAGTGGTGATCGCCGCCGGATGCCTGTCTCAGCGTTATGGCGATACGCTGGTGCAGGAAGTGCCGGGGCTAGATGGCGTGATCGGCACACGGCGTTGGATGGATATTTTTGACCTCATCACCCGCCTGCGTGATCGCAAACACCCGCAACCGCTCTATCATCTGCCAACGGAAGCCAAGACCGTCGGTTTAGATGAGCGCGGCGTCTTGCGGGCGAGCGTGCAGGGCGCGCACGCCTATCTCAAAATTGCCGATGGCTGTCGCCGCCCCTGTGCCTTTTGCGCGATTCCTAAGATTAAAGGGACAGCCGTCAGTCGTCCGATTGATCATGTCGTTGCTGAGGCTGTGCGCCTGCAAGATATGGGGATTAAAGAGGTGATGTTGATCGCGCAGGATAGCACCGATTACGGTTATGATCTCGGTATGAAGAACGGGCTGGCAACTTTGCTCAACGAAATCTGTGCCGCCGCACCGAATATTCCGTGGTTGCGCATCATGTATGCCTATCCGGGCTACGTCACCGAGGAGCTGATGGCGACGATGGCACAGCATCCGCAAGTCTTGCCCTATCTCGATATGCCTCTCCAGCACGCCAGCCGTGAGGTGCTCAAGCGCATGAAGCGTCCCGCTAAAGTTGAATGGGTCTATGAGACAGTCGGCAAACTGCGCCAGATGATCCCCAACCTCGCCGTGCGTACCACGTTCATTGTCGGTTATCCAGGAGAAACTGATGCTGAATTTGAGGAACTGATGCAGTTCGTCGAAGATTTGCAGTTTGACCGTGTCGGCGCGTTCCAATATTCCTATGAGATCGGCACACCGAGCGCCACCTTGCCCGATCACGTCGATGATGCTGTCAAGCAAGACCGCTATGACCGCTTGATGGCTTTGCAACAGGGCATCAGCCTCAAGAAGAATCAGAGTTATGTGGGGCAGACGCTCGATATTCTGGTAGAAGGACACGGCATCGCAGAAGATGAAGACGGTCAAGCCCTTGATGGCGTGATTAGCGTCGGGCGTAGTTATCGTGATGCGCCGGAGATTGACGGTTACGTGATCGTCGAGGGCGAGTTGCCTCCCGGGGAGATTGTGCCGGTACGCATTACAGGCGCGACAACCTATGATCTGATTGCAACCGTCGATACCAGCGCCCCACAGATCATCCAACCCGGTCAGGTGTATGGCGCAGGCATGATCTCCTTCGACGAAATCGACTAATAGACGCTCAATCCCCCGCGCATGTTAACGTGGGGGATGGCTCACTCTTCGCTTTGCTCGGTCACTTGCTCTAAGGCTTGCCCGCGCCGAATACGAAAATGCTCTAAATCCCGCACCACACGGCTATCTGTAAACGTATCCTGCGCCTCTTTGATGATGTCATATTCGCGATAACGGCGCGAGACATGCGTCAGCAATAGGTGCTTGACATTGACCTCATGTGCTAGCTCACCCGCCTGTTTAACGGTGATATGACCAAAACTGCGTGCCTCATCGCGCTCACTATCGAGGAATGTACCTTCAGTGATCAGTACATCAGCATCGGCGACGTACTCGCGGATATTATCGGTGCGTCCGATGTCACCCGTGATACATACTTTTACGCCGGGGATCGCGTCACCGAGTATCATATCGGGCGTGATGTGCGTGCCATCATTGAGCGTGATCGATTCTCCACGCACAAGCTGACTGCGCTCCGGCCCGGCAGGTACACCGAGTGCATCGGCTTTTTCGGCTAAGAACGGACGATGTGCATGTTCCTCAAAGATATAGCCGAAACATCCACGCCCGCGATGCGTCACCGGAAAAGCCCGCACGTCGAAATTCTTGCCCTCATGCACCGTCACCGCATCTTCGATCACATTGAGATGGATGGGAATGGGTGATTTGTTGCCAGCCATCACCACGCCCTCTAATAGCGCCTGTACACGTTCAAGCGCCGATGCCCCGCCCCAGATGCTGATCTCATCCATACTCTCCCAGCGCGTGAAGGTGGAGACTAAACCGCCTAAGCCCAAGATGTGATCGAGGTGCGAATGCGTCAACAAGATACGGTTTAATCGCTTGAAGCCGATGCCACTGCGTAAGATTTGCCGTTGTGTGCCTTCGCCACAATCCACTAAGAACCGATCTTCTCCAGCGAGGATCGCCTGTGCGGATAATCCACGATAGATAGAGGGCGCGGCGGCGGATGTGCCGAGAAATACAATATCAAACATGGCTTAATTGTCTAAACTTTCCGGTACTCGTACGTTGATGCCGTATAGGAAAATACGGTTGCCCTGTGTCGCCGATTCTGTCACAAAGACCTCTAACCGTTCCTGACTCGATTCCTGATAAATCCCGACTGATGTAGTATAATCGCCAGATTCGACGGTATTATCAAGCTGAATGTTGGCATTGTGCAAGTAGACATCGCGTTCACGCAATTGTGTCGGATCAATGTGAATGGTATCAATTTGTGCTGATGGATACAATGGGTCGGATAACAAGTGTGTGAAGATCAAGAGATCAGACGGTACAAGTCCCTCAATACGCCAATAGGTAACCACCGATACAGTATCTCCTGCCCTATATTCCGGTGAGGGATCGGTCTCATAGCCCAACCACGTCACATTGCCACCGAAGCGGATCGGCGGCGCGACGGGCACGCGTGTGCTGACATCGGCTATAGTGGCATAGGTTGCCGGTGAGGTCGTGATGAACACGCCCAGCGCGTTCTCTAATTCATCTTGCACGCGCAGTTCAATCACGCTATCCTCTGGCAAGCCAGCAACCGGTGTGCCCAGCGAGAGCCAATCTGCCACCGAAGGATATAGATTACCCGCGTTCATCGGCTCAACGATCACCACTTGCTGATGTCGTCCGGCATTGATGAACAAGAAGGCTTGCTGACAATCCACCTCACGCAAGAGAGCGCTATCGTGATTCATGTGGAGCAAGATGAGTTCGACATCGCTTGATGGCTCATGGCGTGAGCGGGGTTGATCCCAGCGCGGGTTACAGATCACAGTCGGGATGTCATCGGCAGTTTGGTCAAGGTGATGCGCAATGCGCCCGATCTCACCGTTATAGATCGTCTGTACATCCTCACTGTTTGCCCATTGGTTGAACAATCCGTCAATTGTCATGCCAGCATTGCCCGCCCAGATTAGCAGGATGATTGCGACTGTCACTCGCTGGTAGGGCAATTGTTCGATGAGCGTGCCGGCCCCTAATGCCAGCAATAGCATCACGACCGGCATGACAATACTCATACCAATGAAGTTGGGCGAGCTATCGGCTAAGATTGCCGGCAGTCCTAGAAATAATACGGCAATCAAGAGCAGTGCATAGCTCGGCTTGCGCCAGTTTTGCACGCATAACACCACACCAATCAGCATCAACAAGCCACTGACCAGATCGAACAAGGGGCGATCAGGCACGTTATGTTGCGCTTGCGCGTCACCCCGCCACATCAAACCCAGCGTGCTATCTACGATTGAGGTCGTGATGCCTTCATACACACCGAGGATACGCCCACCCGCCGCCAGTTCTGGCAGGCGGAAGGTAGATAGCAAGTAGGGCATGGCGATGATAATCAGCATCAATATCGCAAAGCCGATATAACTCAAGCGACGCAGGATGCTCGGACGGCGCGTGAGCAAAATATAAGTGATGAAGCCCATCGCCATCAGCACAATGAACAAGCTCGATTGATGCAAATACAGGCTGGTACCAATTAATACACCCATCACCGCATAATCGACCGTGTTGCTGGATTCGACACGGGTACGATGATAAACCGGCAACGCTCGCGCCAGCGAGAGCAAGATCGCTGTGACCATCAGGGGGAGTGCTGTCTCAACAATTACCAGACGGGATAATAGCGTTGGAAATAATAGGATGCCGTAGAATCCCATGGCGATTAAGCCGACCTTGTAGCTGAATAGGCGCACCCCTAGCGTATAAATAGAGGCAAGTGTGACCATCCCCAGCAATACTGACAACACACGCAGTCCCAATGTGCCTGTACCGAACAACACAGCGCTGACGGATAGCACCATATGATACAATCCTTCTTGCCCGACGACAGCACTAGTATCCGTGTGCAGGTAGCGTTCGTAAAATACACGAATATCACCGCGTTGGATGCTGTCGCGCATCACGTCAATATGAGATAGCTCAACATCACTGAACCCGATGGGCAGTGTCGGTAAATTCCAGATGCGTAATCCAGCAGAGATCAGTAAAATGACCACTGCTAACGCATAATAGCTACGCTTTGACAAGTCAGATCGTCTTTCTTCCATAAAACAAAAACTTCAGATTTCTTGTAAATTCACAATGTGCCTAACCATGCACTCAAGCCGACAATCGTCAGACCCATCAAGCCCAGTGCCCATGTTAAGAGCACCTCGCGCCGTCGCAACTGGCGGAATTGCCCGGCGGTTTGGTCTTGCCCTTTATCCTTTGCCAGCAAAAGTGATGTGCGCTCCAATGCGGGCGCGATGCCATATTGCAAGCCTAAACCCACCAGCGCCATCACCACAATCAGGATATGCTTGACCAGCATGATCTGGCTCCACGCATTGTCAAAAGTGAGCAAGCCATCGTAATATGGATCCGCCGTCATCTGAAATGAGCCGGTGACAATCAGCGCCACTAAACTCAGGTTGCTGATCGGATAGAAACGCTGACGCAACCGTGATAAGAACTGATAGAGCGCCGGTGTGTCCTGCAACACGCGGGTTGTCTCCGGATAGACTAAGATCATGGTTATCAGCAAGCCACCAATCCAGATCGCAGTAGCAGTCAAATGTATGAATAAACTAAGGGCAAGTATCTCGTCGCTCAAGCCAATCTTCCTCACTCACATAGGCATCTGTCCAACCGGATACCGTGCGTTCGCCACAATAGCGCGTCATCTCCGCCAGCGCGAAGAATGCCGGGCGGGCGCGTCCATCAGGGGTTATGATTGCCCACCACCATTCTTCATCCTCGGCTGTCCATTGCGAATCCGGCAGATAAATCAGGTTCATCAGTCCAATCCACGGGCGCCAGTTCTCAGAAGCGTACTGATACGCCTCAACAATATACTGCGCTTGCAAATCTTCAGAGACAGCAAACCACGAATAATCCGGGTTGCTGGTATCAGTGGTATAGCCAAATTCTAAGATTGCCATCTGTCGTCCTGCATCATCATGGCGGATCATGATCTTGCGTAAGTCTTCGACACGCCGAAAGCTCGCCCAGCGCGGGTCGTTGTCTGCTTCAGCGTCGTCAGGCCCGTAGCTCGGTGGGGCGAAGCCCGGCGCATGTACCCCCACCACATCGACATACTGCTGAAAGTCCGCTTGATACATCGCGTCCAAGTATTGATCGTCCGGCATGGCAATCGGCATCGGGCCTCCGGTGGGCGATAGACCGGCTGAGATCACAATCGCTTGTGGGTCAGCTTCGCGGATAGCGTCGCTACAACGGGCTAACAGATCAACATAAGCTGTCGGATCGGGGGCTTGCTCGCCCCATTCGCGCTGTAGATTCGGCTCATTCCAGATCTGATAAGCCACAATCCGCCCCTGATAGCGTTCGGCAATCGTCGCGCAATATGCCGCCCAATCATCGAGCTCAAGCGGGGGCGCATCGTGTGCGTCGTCATCAATCGACGATAACCCGCTCGCCCAATCTGGGCTTTGCCCCAGACGAACGACCAATTGTAACGCCCATTGCTCCGCTAGCGCCACAATCCGATCGGATTGTGTGAAATCCCACTCATCGGGGCGCGGCTCTAGCTCGCGCCATGGGAAGGTCTGCTTGATATAGCTGAAGTTTAACACGCGGTTGACCATCCCCGCCTGTGAACTGGCGTTGCCTTCATCCCACCATAAGAACGTCTGTATGCTGTAAGAGAGTGGTGTAAAAGGTGGATCGTTGATGGCATCCCCCGCGAAGGGATCAGCTTGCCAGCGTGCGAACAAAAAAACGCCGACACTCACGAGTGCGACACCCAGTACCAGCAATGCCACAATTGACATCAGACGGTTGAATTTACTGAACATGTTGAACCTGATTCATGCATGGATAGGTAATCAAGCGAGGGTGTGCGGGTATGCACCCCTCGCTGTGTTGCGTTGATTTAGCTCTCGCCCAGTTGCTCGCGGTAATTGACATTCCAGTCACGGATTGCATCGTATGCCGGGCGGAATGTTCCACCGGGGCCGATCAGTGAATAGGGCACGTTGTCGTTGGTGGCATCCCAGCCTGCGCCCGGCCCATAGTTCAAGTTCCACACGAACGCCAGCCAGACATCATCCCCGCTGGACATCCAATCCAGCGCTTCAACAAAGAACTGTGCTTGTTCTTCCAGCGTGTTGTCATTGGCGAACTCAAAGCCCCGTGGGAAGCCGTCGAGGTCTTCGGTCACTGCCCAGCCGAATTCTGTGACGCACAGTTTCATATCCGAACCGGCATCCCGGATGCGCGAGGTATACCCTTCGAGCGTGCTACGGAAGCTCCAGCTATGGTGCGGGTTGTCGAAAGGCCCGCGGAAGGTGGCAGTCGGATCATTGGGTACTTCGTCGAAGCGCACCAATGGCCCGATGTTATAACCGTTGTGATGGGCGCCCACACAATCGGCATAATCTAACATGCCGTTGTCGATCATCTGTTGCATATAGCGGAAGTCATCAATCGCGCCGATGCCATCATCCACACCCGTGGGTGAGAGTGCGCCGGAGATCACGATTGTGCCGGGGCTGACTTCTTGCACCATGTTGTACGTATCGCGCAAGAGCGAGACGTAATTGCTGGCGCTCAAGCCTTGCATGGATGTCCACTCACGGCTGATGTTCTGCTCGTTCCAGACTTCAATCGCCCAAACTTGTCCCGGATAGCGGTCAAAGATCGCCTGCACAAAGTTGACGTAATCGGCGTTATCGCTCGGTGGCCCGTGTTGGGCGAGCGAGATACCGGCTTCGCGTCCGGTCTGGCGCGACCAATCCGGTGCAGTCACGATTGAGAGCATCGGGCGAATCTGGAAGAAGCGTGCGTTGAACATCGCCAGATCGAGCGCTTCCCAGTTATACACGCCCGGCTCAGGTTCGATGATTTCCCAGCGCACCTGTACTTTTACCCATTGTACGTTCATCTGTTGTGCCGCCCGATAAAAACCGGTCATGGCTTCTTCGTTGAGATCCGGCACAGTCTGAATTTGTGTGCCCACACGGAAAGTCTCATCACCATCCGGCGGAACAGGTGTGGGTTCGGGCGTGTTGGTTGGCGCTTCTGTTGGGATTTCTGTTGCCGCCTGTGCCACAGCAACCGCTTCTTCTTCGGTTTCTTGTGGTACTTCTGTAGGTTGTGGCAGGGGTGTCTCGGTGGCAGGGAGCGGGGTCTGGCTCTCGATGACGACTATCCCACCACCGGAATTATTGCTGTTGTTCCCGGCGACAATTTGTGATGGCAATTCAATATTGGGCTGATAGGCATAATAGATCGCGAGGAAAGTCGCCATGCCCATCGCCAGCGTGATGAATGTCCAGATCAGCACGAAACTGCGAACCTGATTGCGCGTTTGTTGTACTTGTGAACGTGTTGCCATGGTGTATTTGTCCTTTTCTCTATCTTGCACCGGCGAGCGCGTTACATGCCGGGCACCCGCCATCGGGGCGGATAATGGCATACCCACCTTGCGGATCGCCCGCATACAGCGTGAAATCAACATTCCAGACGATCATCATACGCACATCGCTCTGTTGCGAGAGGTACGAGGCGGCATCTGCCAGCCATGTCGCCTGTTCTTGCACCGATGTATTTTCACCCCAGCTGAAGAATGCCGGCAGGGGTGGGTAACCTTCAGATGTCACATAACCCAGTTCGGTGAAACACAGTTGCGCCCCGCCGACGATATTACGGTAAGTTGCTACCATCGTGGGTAAGTAGCGCGTGTAATAGTTATCGCGCGGATCACCACTGGTGGCGCGTGGAGGCACAATACCTTCATTATAGTGTACACCGACGCAATCCAGATATTGTAAGCCGCCGGCGTTGACCACTTGCCGCAACCAGTTATCATCGTTGACCACTTGACCGGGGAATGCTGCTTCAGCGCCGGAGGGCGCGGGCGCACCGGAGATCACGATGGTGCTACCGTTGGCGCGTTTGATGGCGTTATAAGCTTGCCGCAACATGTTGACGTAACCGGCACCGCTGATCTGATCGCGGGGCCATTCGCGGTCAATGTTTGGCTCATTCCAGACTTCAATCCCATCCGCGCCACCGGCGGCAATGGCTGCCAGCCAATTGGCATAGTTATTGATATACGCATCCCCACCGGCGGCGAGTTCATTCGGGTTGCCCACCGTGCCAATCAACACGCGGAAGCCGGCTTGTTGTCCGGCTTGTACGGCGGCAATTGCGCCACCCGGATCACTGCCCTGCGTGTAACGCACCTGTATCTTCAGCCACGTCATTCCGGCTGATTGCATCGCTGAAATTGCGCGTGGGCTGGTGGCGCTGGTCACGTGCCCGCCATAAGTGAAGTTGCCTAGATTGATTGCCCCCGGATTAACCGCCCCGCCTGATGCGGGGGCGACGTTCTCAACCACTGGCGGATTAGTTGCTACAACCGGCGCGATAGTCGGCGTGAGTGTGGGCACCGGTGTCGGTGTGTTCGTCGGGCGTGGGGTAGGTGTACTCGTCGCGCTGAATAGTGCCACCTGTGCGCCTGTGCGGGCACTCTCTTGTTCGATGTCTTCTTCGATCAGCACGACTGCCGGATTGACAGCATAGTTACCATCAGGCGCTTGAAGCGTCACTTCTAAGTCGGCATCTAACGCCGTGGTCTCGCTCTGTACGATCTCGCCATCTGCGCCCACGATGCGCCAGCGCAACGCCCATTCTGCAACGGTGTCCGGTGTCGGTAACTGCGTGCGGTACAAGCCGATAGTCTGCAACACGCCCTGTGCCACGCCATCTTCCAGCAGATCATTGAAGCCCACACCACCCAGTGCAAAGCGTTCTGTCCAGTTCATGCGATAGCGTAGGGCGTTGCCAGTAGTGATCCAAATGCGTGCGCTGGGGTTACCGTCGGCATCCACATAATCGATATATGGCGTATCAAGTGCGTCATCTAGCCCGCCGACTGCCCGCCGTCCATCGAGCGATGCTCGAATGAGCGAACCGGGTTCAATTGTGCCGGTTTCGCTAATACTGCTCGCATCGACTGTTACATTACCCAAACCGGCTAAGGCTTCGTTATAGCCGATGGTGCTGTAACTGCCGGCAATATCGCGCACCGAGAGTGCACTCAAGCCTAGTACAATCCGCGTCCGATCCACTTCCGTCACTGCCCAGTGCAACATCGCCTCAACCAATTGGTTCTGATTGGTGACGTAGTTTTGCGGATTGAGCCCTAAGCGAATCTCAAGCAGATCAACCGCGCCACCCAAAACCCGCCAATCATACGCGCCGGTCTGCCAGATACCATCAATGTTTTCAGCTGGCGGTACGATAACTCCCAGCGAACGCCCGTTATTATCGAGGCGTTCTGCCAGCGCCACCACGAACGCGCTGAAATTGTCGCGTTGATCGGCAGGCAAACCGCGATAGTCGATTAGCAGACCGTCGAATCCTTCAGCACTGGTGATATTAACCAGTTCTGCGATGTGTGTCTGGCGCAGGGTCGGGTTGCTAATGATATCAACTACTGTATCCGGATCGGTGGCGCGGGGATCGCTGAAATTGCGAATGATCGGCAACACGCGATAGCTGGCGTTGATATCGAAACCTGCCGCCAAACTGCCCGTTACTGTGCCACGATTGGTGGGTTGTAAGCCGCCTGGCGCAACAATCGATGCCACCGTCGCCGCATCGCTGGTCAGCGTGGTACTCACGTCATAGCTGAGTAGCACCTCCGGCACATCAGGCGCTACTTGAAAGATAGCGATGTGTTGCGGGATGTCACCGCTGGTCACGGCTTCAAAGCGATTGTCGTTCTTACTGCTAGGGATGAAACGCCATTCATCCTCATACCAACCGTACAAATCGAGGATGTCAGGGTTGTTTGCGCGCGGCGGACTCTGGACGCTCAATAATACGCTATTCGGCGCTGTGCCCACTGTATCGAGCGAATAAACTGCGCTCTGAAGCGCGAGATAATAGGGTACAGCCGAGCGTGCCACCGGAATCCAGTCGCCCTGATTACTATCGCCTGCTTCGAAGGCTTGTAGGCTAATCACATCGACCTGTACGCCGTATTCTCCGTTCACGTTGCTAGCAGCAGCGATGATGAAGTTACCATCTGCCGAAGGCACAGCTTCGCCCTCTGCTTGAATGATCGTGTACGGGTTGCCGATCAAGGTGCTATAAAGATTGAACGGAGGTAAAAACAGCGCCACAATCACCAGTAACATCGCGATAAAACCTGTGATGATACCGATCAGCCAGCAACCGGCGCGGTTGCCCTGACGTGACGTGTTATCTGCATATTGATCCATGTGTTGTCCTTCAAAACAGCCTGTGAATGTTCATGGTAGCGATGAACAGAATTATCGTTTGCTTATAGTAGGAAAGATAGGTGTTTTTGTGTCAAAATCATAGGGGTGATCGTACAATCACCCCCTGAACGTAGGCAAAGCGTAACCTCAGTTGCCCAGTGCGAAGCACGCCGGACACCCACCATCGGGGCGGATGATGGCAAAGCCTGCCATCGGATCAGCGCCGTAATTGGTGAAGTTGATATTCCAGATAATCACCATCCGCACGCGCCCGCTACGTGCCGCTAGCGTCATCACCTGATCAAGCCATGAAGCTTGTTGCGCCACAGTCACATTCGATGCCCAGCTGAAGTTGCCCGGCAAGGGGCCGAAGCCTTCCGGTGTCAGGTAACCCAACTCGGTGAAGCACAGCGGACGTTGCCCGCCGATGATGCTCCAGTAGGTGTTGACCATGCCGTTATAGTAACGGGTATAGTATTCACTGCGTGGATCGCCACTGTTCCATGTGGGCGGGACGATACCTTCGTTATAGTGTGCGCCGACACAGTCCATGTAGCTCAGTGCGCCCGCGTTGACCATCCCGCGCAGATAATTATCATCGTTGACCACTGCGCCAGGGAAGGCGGCTTCTGCACCGGTTGGGGCCAGTGCCGCGCTGATCACGTAGGTGTTCGGGTTATTGGCTTTGATCGCATTGTAGCTCTGTGCCAGCAAGCGCGTGTAGAACGCCGGGTCAATCTGCCCGAAAGGCCATTCACGGTCAAGGTTAGGCTCGTTCCAGACCTCAATCGCATCAGCCCCCAGCGCCGCCAGACCGCCCGCATAGGCCGCGTAAGCTTCAAAATAGCCTCCGTTGTTCAGTTCAGACGGTAACCCCACTAAGCCTACGACAATGCGGAAGCCTTTGCTGTGTGCATCGTTGATCAATCCGGCAACGGCATTAGGATCATTGCCCTGATTATAACGTACTTGATATTTGACCCAGCTCATGCCGGCAATACGCATGTAATTAACCGTGTTATCGTCCAAGCCGGTGACATGTCCGCCATAGCCAAAGCCACTAATGGGCGTGTTGGCGGCAATAGGTGCCGGTGCGGCAACCTGTGGCGCACTATTATCGGCTTGCTGAGGGGCGCTCGCTGGCGCACCACTCACCTCTAGCGAGAAGGGTGAATCGACGCTGACAATCGGCAGGGCGGCGAGTTGATCGAAGCTCAGCGCGATAAATTCTGCTGATACCCAGCCGACGACACCGCTATTATTGACACCGCGCACCCATGTAATCGCTGGATTGCGTCCGTCGATGGTGAAGGTGCTGTTGAAGGGCGCAACACCCAGACGGCGGTAATCGGTATCCGGCCCACTGCGAATATTGACCGTTCCGGTTGCCCGTGCTGGCGTGCCCCCGCTGACTGTCACACCGCCAGCTGAAGTGCCACCATCTGCCGTTGCCCCGCCCCCTGGCGCACTGACCGTCAAAGGGGCATCCCATGCGATGATCGGCAAATTAGCTAATGCATCACGGTTGACGTTCAAGAACTCTGAGGCAACCCAGCCCACATCACCGTTCTGTGTGATGCCACGTACCCAGTATGTTGCCGTTCCACCCCGTCCATCAATGTTGATGACGGTTCCCGCAGGTAGCGTGGTGATGATACGCCATTCCGTGCCGGGTCCGGAGCGCAATAGCAAATCACTGTTCACTGTTCCCTGTACGCCATTTTGCGCGGATGAGACAAAAGTCGAAAATAATAAAGCGAAGATCGCAAGTAATGCGATGCGTAGTGTAGACATCTGTTTCATGAATCTGTCCCTATAAAAAGTTATCTTATGTTGGTTGAGTGTGCTGGCACAATGCATAATGCGCCCGTATAATCGTTCACTATATGATACCGATGAAATGGCGGCATTGTAACAGACCCATTTTAGTTTATCAATAATTTTCGTCCTACTTGTTGGCGTTTACCCTACGCTCCGATTATTCAGAGAAAACGCGCACCTCATCTTGTGTGATCGCTATAGTTTGATCTATACTCGCCTCCATGACAAATACATTACAACTTGACCGACAACCTAACGGGGTGGTGCTGATCCGCTTCAACCGTCCGGAAGCGCTCAACGCCATCGATATTGATACCATGATTGCCTTTCGTAACGCGCTCAACGATCTGACACAAGATGAGGCTTTACGCGGGGTGATCCTGACGGGTGCTGGCGAAAGAGCCTTTTGCAGTGGCGGGGATCTAGTCGAATTGCGCGGGCGCACCTCCGAAGATGATGCGCGTTATTTTACCGGCATCATGACCGATGCACTCCACACGCTGGAAAACTTGCCCGTGCCGGTGATCGCCGCGATTAATGGATATGCGCTCGGCGGTGGCAGTGAGATCGCGCTAGCCTGTGATATACGTATTATCGATGAGAATGCTCGCATGGGCATGGTACAGATCAACATGGGCTTAACACCCGGTTGGGGCGCTGGACAACGCCTGTTACAGATCGTGGGTTATAGCACCGCGCTAGAACTGTTGCTAAAAGGCGAGCCACTCCGCGCTGATGCCTTGCTGGCGCTCAAACTGGCAAACCAGAAAGTGCCTGTCGGGCAAGCTTTGCAGGTAGCGTTGACCTTCGCCGATGCTATCGCCGAACGCCCGCCCAAGGTAGTGCGTGGAATTAAGGCGCTGTTGCGTGCCGGCGTGACCCTTTCCGATGTTCAGGCGCGTCAGGTTGAGCGCGATTTATTCCCACCCCTGTGGGTGGATCAACCTCATCTCGATGCTGTCGAAGCCTTCTTCAAGCGACGAGCAGCAAAGCGTGCTGATCGCGAATGAGCCGTAACTTGATAATCATGTGATAACCGAGATCGTGAGGATGCTGTGAGCGCATTTTATGAGACTGCCGCCCGTTACTATGATGCCGAAGTCGGGGATCGGGTGGATGATTTACAACTGTATAGCCGGCTAGCCGATGAATATGGCGATCCGATCTTCGATGTCGGCTGTGGCACGGGACGTGTGATGTTGCATCTGGCGCAGGAAGAATACCGCGTCAGTGGTATTGACGATAGTCGTGAGATGCTCAATCGTCTGGATCATAAGCTTGAAGCGATGCCTCATCTCAAGCCTTATGTCAACTATCATCAGGGTGATGTGCTGGATTTTGAGACGGATGAACAATATGCGCTGGTCTTGCTGACCTATAACGCACTGATGCACTTTCACCAGCAGGAGAAGCAAATTCGCATGTTGGAGAATCTGCACCGCATCACTGCGCCGGATGGCTTATTGGTGCTTGATTTGCCTAACGCCGGCGAGACTTTCGCTACACAAGAGACCGATGCCCTCCTGCTTGATCGGGAGTTCATTGAGCCGGAGAGCGGGCATCTGATCATGTTGCAATCGCATAGTTATCTAGACCGCGTCACGCAGTTGTTGCACGTCACATGGATTTACGACGAAGTGACCGGCGATGGCACCATCAAGCGTTTGCGTGTCCCGCATATCTTGCGCTATTTCTTCTTTCCGGAGATCAAACTCTTGCTAGAGCGTTGTGGCTTTGATGTAGTCGGTGTGTATGGCAGTACGGATGAAGATCCCTTCGAAGATGGGTGCGAGCGTATGGTCATTTACGCTAGCCCTCGTTGACGTAGCGCGTCTTGAATTGCGTATAGTCATTGACTGCTTCACCCCATGTCACATCAACTCGTTGAACTCTGGCATGGGGTGAGCCAGTTTCGAGCCATTGTGCCAGCTCGGTGAGCGCCCCGTGTGTGCCTTCTGCCAGCACTTCAACGGTGCCATCCGGGCGGTTGTAGACCCACCCGACCAGCGCTAATTCTTGCGCCTTTTGCGTGGTGTAATGGCGAAAGCTCACGCCCTGCACATGTCCGTGTATAATCGCGTGAAGCTGTGTCTGTTCTGACGTATTCATGAAAGTTAATCCTGACGCTTATCGTGCGATTCGCTATGCTATCATTGCTATTTTAACGTAACTGCCGTATACGTGTAATTGGATTGACCGTCAAATAAACCGGATGGATGCGACCTAATGAATCTCCGCAAGCTCTATTCTTGGACTACCCGTGCGATGTTGTTTATCGTGCTGGCGCTCAGCCTGATTGCCTGTAATGTTGTCTTACCACAAGTACCCACGCCCACGCCCACGCGCCAATTTACAGGCGCAACACAGGTGCCGACTGCACCGGTCATCATCCAAAATTCAGAAGAATTGTACGGTGATAATATCGCGGATGGTCAGAGCAACGCCACCGCCGCCTCGTTGCCCGTTGATTCAGCCTTACCGCCCCTGCAATCCGGCAACCTGAGCGAAACCGGCGCACAGGCCATTCAAATCTTTCTCGCGGATGGTGCCAGCGTGACGGGGACACTTCATGAACCGCTTGAACGTGCTGGACGAGTCGCCGGTGTGTTGATCGTCAGCGATACCGAACAAACATGGGGTAACTTGCCACCGACATTGCGCGATGCAGGTTATACCGTGTTGCTGGTGGATTTACCATCGGCTCAACTGCGGGCGGCGGATATGGATGTGCTGTTGTCATCACTCAGTGAGATGGGTTCGGTGGATCCGGGGCGGATTGTTGCTATTGGTGCGGGGCGGACGGCAGATATGACATTACTCGGTTGTGCGGTCTATGAAATTTGTGATGCGGTGGTCTTGCTCAGCCCGCAAAGCCGTGATGCCCTGCTCAATGTGTTGCCGAACTTCAACCCGCGCCCGATGTTGTTGATCACGAGCCTCAACGATGCTGATAGTTATGCGACAACATCGGCATTGGCGGGGCGCTTCGCGGAAGGCTCACGCTTAATTGAACAAAGCACCGGACGTGGTACCAGCTTATTATCCCTCAACTCCAACTTAGACGATACAATCGCCCAATGGCTAGCAGGGGTGTGGGGGACATGATCGTCCCCCACATAGTAGCGATCACTCGCGCAACTTAGCACCGAGTTGATGTTCGGCGGCGCTGATGATCTTCTTGCGTAATTTCTTGATCTTCTTATCGGAGAGCGTTTCATCCCCCTGATAGGTCAGCGAATAGGCGAGGCTCTTATGCCCGGCTTCGATGCTACCACCGGTATAGACATCGAATAGACGCACATCGTGCAATAACTCACCGCCTGCTTTGCGGATCACCTGTTCAACTTCGGCGGCGGCAGTGCCTTCTGGCACAACCAGCGCGATATCTTCCAGCACCGGTGGTGTGGTAGGCAGAGTTTGTACCCCATACAGATCCGGTGTGGCGGCAATCAGCGCGTCTAAGTCCAGTTCGGCGATCATCACCGTCTGTTCGCTCAGGTCAAAGGCTTGCGCCACTCGCGGATGCAATTCGCCAAAGGTGCCAATCGCTTGATTGTTGAGGTGCAAAGTCGCACTGCGTCCCGGATGGAAACTGCTGTGCTCCCCGCGTGTCACTTCATAGGTGCTGATGTGCAAGCCCGTGAGCAAGCCTTCGATCACCCCTTTGATGTCGTAGAAATCTACCGGCGCGTTATCGAACCCGCTCCAGTCCTGTGCATCGCGTGCACCCATCATCAAGATCGCCAGTCGTCCGGGTTCATCCGGTAAGCCCGCGCCCTGTTTGAGATAGACACTGCCGATCTCGAACACCTGTTGCCGTTCGACAAAACGCGCATTGCTGGCGGCATTGATCAAAAGGTTGGTCAGCAGGGTATGGCGTAAGACTGTCTTGTCCGAAGCAATCGGATTGGCTAGCGTGACGTAATCGGCATCTGGTAGCGAAGATACCGCGCCTTTTGGCGTGAGACGTGCTTCGGCTTGTGGTGTGGTGAAGCGATAACTGATGTTCTCATTCAAGCCTAACGTCACCAGCAAATCACGGATGCGCTCGACCAGTTCTAAGCGCCGATTACGCTTCTGTTCAGGCATCTCATCGGCCATGATTGTGCTTGGAATTTGATCGTAACCGATCACCCGCGCAATTTCTTCTACCAGATCAGCAATGCCTACAACACCGTTGCTGATGTCGGTGCGGTAATCTGGCACAGTCACCTGTAACACCTCACCATCAATTGTAACGTCAAATTGCAGACGGCTCAGCACGTCGGCGGCTTGCTGTAAGCTGACCTCAATCCCTAGCAAGCGCTGTACTTCACTGATCGGCAACGCCACAGTCACCGGTTCCGGCGGTAGAGGATACGCATCGATGATCCCTTCAGCGATGGTGCCACCTCCTAGTTGACGCATCATCTCGATGCCTCGTTTATTGCCCAAGATCGCCCGTGAGGGATGCACATTACGGCTGAAGCGCGTGCCGGCTTCCGTGAAGACTTTCTGCGCTTGTTGTGTCTTGCGGATGTTGATGAAATTCCACGCAGCCGCCTCCAACAGCACGGTGCGCGTGTTCTCGCTGATTTCAGTCTCTGCACCACCGATCACACCGCCGAAGCCTAGCGTGCCCTGACTATCCGCCACCATAATTTGATTCGCGCCAATCGTGCGCTTGACCTCATCGAGCGTTTCGATCTGTTCGCCTTCGCCTAAGCGCGTGACCAGTGTCGGTTTCTCGCCATTGCGTTTGACCAGTTCGTCATAATCGTAAGCGTGCAGGGGTTGCCCGATCTCAAAAGTGATGTAGTTGGTGACATCGACGATGTTATTGATCGGGCGTTGACCGATCAACTTCAAACGGTGGCGTAACCAGAACGGCGACCGCTTTACTGCTGTATCTTTGAGCAAGCTCAAGGTGAAGCGCGGGTTGAGCTCCGGCTCTTGAATCTCAATCGCTACCTGTCCATCGATGGGTGCGCCACCCATCACCACTGAATAATCCGGCTCACACAATTCATGGTTGAGCAAAGCGGAAACTTCCCGCGCTACGCCCAGCACGCTGAATCCGTGCCCTAAATTGGGTGTGAGTTCAATATCGAACACCACATCACCCAGCACATCGGCGAAGGGCGTGCCTGGCACATAGGCGTCATCGTGATCGAGCAATAAAATACCTTCGTGTTCTTCGGTGATGCCCAGTTCTTTCTCGGAGCAGACCATACTCTTGTTGTAAATTCCGCGTAGCTTTTTGCCTTTGAGCGTCATCAACTCCGGTTCATCGCTGTGCCCGTTCCACACAACAGCGCCTTCTAGCGCCAATGCCGTCCACAGGGGCGGGTTCAACTCACCTTTGCCCACATAATCGAATAGGTTCGGCGCACCGGTGACGCATTGTTCCAGCTCGTCTGCGCCATAATCCACCATCGCCAACACCAGCTTATCGGCATCAGGATGGGGTTTCACTTCGCGGATGGCACCCAGCAGAATCTTCTCACGATTCCACACCAGATGCTCACTCGGTGGCACGCGGATGCCTTCGACTTGATTTTGTGGCACGCCAATATAGTCAATCTTGCCGACTTCAAAACCGGCAGTCGTCAGCTTCTCTGCCAGTTCTTCTGGCGTGATGTCTATCGTGACATAATCGTTTAACCATGAAAGAGGTACGCGCATGGTAAATTTTCTCTCCTCATCTATTGGGGTTATGTGTCTGTGCTGTGCGCCCTAAAACTGTTGCAGGAAGCGCTGGTCATTGCTCCAGAAATAGCGAATGTCCTCGATGCCGTGTTTTAACATGGTGATGCGCTCTGGCCCCATGCCGAAGGCGAAGCCACTCCACTCGCTCGGGTCATAACCGCCATTGCGTAACACATTCGGATGTACCATGCCACTGCCCGCGATCTCCAACCAACCTGTGTATTTGCATACGCGACAACCTGCACCATCACACAAGAAGCACTCCGCATCGACTTCCATGCTCGGCTCGGTGAAAGGAAAGTAGGACGCACGGAAGCGCACCGCCACATCCGGCTTGAACATGCGCTTGGCGAATTCGGCAATCGTGCCTTTGAGATCACTCATGCGGATATTGCGCCCGATTGCCAACCCTTCCACCTGATGAAATTGTGCTTCACTGCGCGGGGTAATCTGCTCATAGCGATAGCACATCCCCGGCAAAATGACCCGAATCGGCTTGGTGCCACCATCCCCTAATTGCTCCATCGCGTGGATCTGTCCGGGCGACGTGTGTGTGCGCAAGATCACATCTTTTTCTGTGGTGTAGAATGTATCCTGCATATCACGCGCCGGATGATCAGGCGGGAAATTGAGCTTGGTGAAATTGTACTCATCCAATTCAACATCACGGCTCTGGAATACTTGAAACCCCATATCTGCCCAAATATCATAGAAGTTGCGCAGAGTATGCGTGCTTGGGTGTACCCGCCCGGCTGGACGCGGACGTCCTGGTAACGTGACATCAATTTGCCCGCTTGCTAAGTCTTCTGCGAGTTTGGCTTCTTCAAGTTCTGTCTGGCGCGTTTCGTAGGCTTCTGTGAGGTGGTTCTTGAGCGCATTCACACCTTGCCCATAAGCACCACGCTCTTCTTTGGGCAAACTGCCAATTTTGCTCAACATATTGCGGATCACGCCCTTGTTGCCCAGATATTGACTGCGCCACGCGCTCAGGCTTTCGGTATCTTGAATTTGGGCTAAGGCGTCTAATGCCTCGGCTTGAACCACGTCAATTGCTTGTGCTTCCTCTGCCATGCGATTCTCCATCATTCACTGGTTGATTTCTTAATTATCCGTCTTGCCTGCGCTAATTTGCACTGACAAATAAAAAACGCCCTCGTCCACAATCTAGGGACGAGAGCGCCAATAATCGCTCACGCGGTACCACCCTAATTCGGCGTGCATACTCAAGCACCCCGCACTTATCTCGCCCGTGACGTTCGGCTTACGGGGTCAACTACTGATGCGCACAACGCATTTTCACCGCCCGGCTCGGAAGGGAATTTCACAATCATCACTGCTCACGCTCTCAGTCTATGGCGTGTGGCTCCCTGTTATGATGAACGATTAACCGCTCTTGTGAACTGTCTTCGTCATCGCTTTTATGTGGTCATATGTGATTTTTTTGATGTGTGAAAACTATATATGGGGGCGGTGGATTGTGTCAAGTATTGATTTTCTAATCAAATAACCCTGTTGAACCCTTGCGACACTTTAAAATCTGTTTAAAATAGAAGTACACTCTTGATGTCCCTATCAAGCCATGTTAGTTTATAAAAGGAGAATGAAGATGAGTGAAGAGACTAAGAAGTTACACATAGAAGCTGGTGCAGTTTATTCGCGCCAGGAAGCTGCAGAAGCTTTAGGTATTAGCTTGAGTACGCTCAAGCGCCTGATTAAAAAAGGTCACCTCACAGTCAGCAAGCCAGCCGGGATGCGTCGGGTATTTATCACCGGCGAGAGTATCCAGGCGATGCTTGACCAAACTAAAGTTGAACGTGGCGCATGAATTGCTTGACAAAGCACCCCAAAAGGTGATTTAATAGCAAAGGTGAGTACAATTTACTCACACCATGTTATTTAGGGCTTAGGTGTGCCCACATCAATAAACACCACAGTGACGGAAAATATAAAACAACCATCCAAATGAGGAGGATGCGCCACAAGCGCATAAACAAGAACCAATGATTATCACTCACCCGACATACCAA
This sequence comes from Anaerolineae bacterium, assembly GCA_051117475.1. Taxonomy (GTDB): domain Bacteria; phylum Chloroflexota; class Anaerolineae; order Aggregatilineales; family Phototrophicaceae; genus JAUZRW01. The sequence goes on from JBNPEE010000045.1 coordinate 109,591, forward strand.
ACAGCGAAAGCCCGCATTGCGTCGTGGCCCACTATGCTGTTGTCTCCTGCCGCGAGCATCATCGCGCCGCATGGAGAGAATGGTTGTGTCGTGTCAGATAATCTGCGTCCTGACCTGTTTGGTGATGGCTTCATCGCAGATGAACCACGCACGCTAGCATTCAGCAATGCACCGTACATGGGTGAAGTGGGCTTAATAGCCACCGAACTCATCGGCAGTCAACCGGATGCTGATGCCGGACGCAATACCTGTTGGTCTCATAACTCATGGCGAAGCAGAGGAGGTGTATACCCACAACTCTGACAACGCCAAAGAGTTAACACATACCTCCACAGTAACTTAGTTTACAAAAGGGGTACGAGGCCAAGAAGTAACGGTCTCGTACCCCTTTTTAGTTTTTTATTAGATGCACTCGATTTGAGGTGAACACATGAACCATATCACCGTCACCGATCCCGAACACGCCATAGGCGACATGCACCAGCTGGAAGATATGCTGGAGTTCATCGATATGTTGCACACTGTGGTGAGCGAAGGTGATCTACCGAATTTCGCTGAGATGGACGAAGCCCAGATGATGAATCTCTTGCGCGAGATCGTTTATACCGCGCAACAGACAATCATCGAACTGGAAGCCACTCGTGCGAGCAAGCGAGCTAGACCGGTACTGCACATTGTGCCCAAAGTAGAAAAAGCCGGTTAGCACATACCATCAGCCGCATAGAGACCGAAGGAGTCAGGGCGATGTCGTATTTAAAAGAGAATACGGATCTACCCGCCGCGCATCGACAAGACGATGCCAGCAACTCACAAGGGTGTCTCACGATAATTTTTTCGGGACACCATCGCTAAAATCTCAAAAGATAATCTCAAGTGTCCCATAGGCATGTGCAAGACCGTTTCATCCACAGTAATATAGCCTGATAAAACATGGGGTAGTTGGCAACTGCGCGCACCAACTGCCCGTGATAAACAATCAACAATGTGGTCATGCGATATTTTCTAGCGATTTCTTAACCGTTCCGCTACGAAAATTAATACATGAATCATCACATTGTAGTACGATAAACGAAAGCAATTTTTTACAGGTGCGTTCTGTAAAGTGTTGCGCTATAATCGGTATAATAATTGGTTAGTTAGGGAGTAAAGTATCCCGTGTCAGCCAGTTCTGTAATGCAAAGAAGAGTGTTGTTACTCAATGGCAGCACCTGGGAGCCGCTATCCGTTGTCACGGTTCCTCGCGCAATCAACCTTGTATTAGCTGGCAAGGCGATTGTAGTGGAAGAGAGTGGCAAGTTTGTCCGCACAGTGCGCGATAAGTTCTCCGTCCCGTCTGTTATAGCCCTTCGTACGTATATTAATGTGCCAAGAAGGCGCGCCCATTGGAGCCGTAAAGGCGTGTTGGTGCGTGATAATCACACCTGCATTTACTGTGGCATCACCCCCGGCATGATCCAAAAAGGTAAAGTATTGACCAAAACGGATTTCACCATCGATCATATCTTGCCAAAATCCCGTGACGGCAAAGATAATTGGTCAAATACGGCTTGTGCTTGCGCCGCTTGCAACCATAAGAAGGGCAATCGGTTACCACACGAAGCCGGTATGAAACTATTGTGGGAACCCAAAACCCCGCGTACCAGTTACTTGGTCATCGCGCTTGGCACAGGCCCCACCGTTTGGAAGCGGTACATCGAAGTATAACCGCTACCGACAATCAACAATCCTATCTACCTCAACCACACAGTAGCACCAGCCTGCTTCTGCGCAGGTGGGGTGTTGCTTTGTATATGTGTTCAATAGTTAATGTTGTTAAAACAAAATTCTCATTATTAACTCATCTTCTACTACATTGACTATGGTCTAATAGAATTAAGAAGATACCCATTTATGTTGATTGCAAATACAACTATCTGTATAAGCAGTTATAAAAATTATTCTTCATTGGGGGACATCATATTGCATAGCAACGAGGACGGTGAGAAATATGTCACTACAATACATACTGCTTGGGTTATTGGCTGACGAGCCAGGCTCAGGTTATGATTTGAACAAACGGTTGCAGACTGAGGGACAACATTTTTGGACGACTGATCAGAGCCAGATTTATCGGGCACTTTATAAGATGCAATCGGAAGATTGGGTTTATTATGAGACAGTCATTCAAAAAGATAGTCCGAACAAAAAGGTCTACTATGTGACTGAAACAGGGCGTTCGCAATTGCAGGCGTGGTTACGAGAAGATACGCTAGAGAATCCGCCAGCAAATATCTGGATGGCGAAACTCTATCTGGGACGAGATCTACGTGAAGATGAGATTCAACACATCTTCAGGGAGCGTCTTGAACAAGTTAAGCAATTTCGATGCCACACAGAAACAGCCTATCATGAACTCAAGCAAACTATGAATGGTCATCAGGTGTATAAGATGCGCTTGCTGACGTTTGAATGTAATTTGCAAACGCTCGACTGTGAGATCGGTTGGTTACAACAACAATTATCAGCAATTGGTGAATTATCAGCACATGGGTAATTGATCACAGATAAGTATGACGTGTTCTGGTGCTGATTGTGCAGGAAAACACCTATGACGGGCTTTCTTCGATGGCTCAAGCGCACGTTGCGCTGGTGGTGGCGTTTCGGGATTGCACTAACGTTGATCAGTATCGTGATCATCGCGCTGATCCCCGCTTCCACCATCCAACTTAGCACCGTGTGGGATCGCGTCGCTTTCGCCACCTCACCACAACACTTTGACTTTGTACAATGGGAATGGCGTGCAATCGGTGCAAAAGCCGATGCGCTACTGTTCGGACAATCCGCATATATGACCGAAGCAGACCGCAGTGATTACGTGCAGGCTTACATGCGCGATCTTGCAGAGTTACAAGCACTTGAAGCACGTATCACAACCCTGTATACAGATCCCACACAAACCCCAACACCCGAACAACTCCAACCGCTACAACAAGAGCGTGATCACCAACGGGCTGATTTACGCACGCGCCAATCCACTGCCGAAGCTATCCTTGAAGGTCAGGTGGCAGCTGTACTCGTCGAGCAGGGCTTCGGCGTGTTGGGACAGTTGTTACCGCCGATGGCGATGCGCTTCACCGGTATGCCCAATCTATTGGTGACGTCTCCCCGCTCTGCCATCCGCATGGAGAATTCACTGGTGGTTGATCCTATGCCGATTGATGAGCGCGTTCAGCTTGAAGATCAACTCATGGCGCAATATGATGTCTCGGCGTTAGTCGTTCCTCTAGGTGGGATTGCACTCTATCCAGCAATGATTCATGAGTCGTCGAATCTATCTTTTGTGATTGAGACCTTCGCCCATGAGTGGCTACACCATTATCTCTATTTTCATCCGCTTGGCTTGAGTTATTTTGCTGGTGAAGGCTTCGCCGGCGAAGCGCGTATCATCAACGAGACCACCGCCGATTTGTTTGGTAAGGAGATCGCCAGTCTGGTGATTGCCCGTTATTACCCTGAACTCACACCGCCAACATTGCCAACGTATAATCCTACAAGACAATCGACTCCCACGCCTGATCCTGACACATTCGACTTTGCAAGCGCCATGAACGAAACGCGGGTGACAGTCGATGCGTTACTGGCACAGGGAGAAGTCGCCCGTGCTGAAGCCTACATGGAAGCGCGTCGTGCGTTCTTCTATGAGAATGGCTACAGTTTGCGCCGTATCAATCAAGCCTTCTTCGCTTTTTATGGTGGGTATCAAGCCGGCGGTGGTATGGTTGGCGCCGGCGGTGCGGATCCTATTGGGCCTGCGGTATTAGCGATCCGCGAGTCGAGCGAATCTATCCATGCTTTCATCGTGCAGATGCGCACTATCACCACCCGTGAGGGACTCTTGCGATTGCAAGAAGATGTTGCGTTAGAAAATTAAAACGCTAATTTCCTCACAATTTTGTTACAATGCTGTGCAAATTATCCGTTGTGTCTACCTGAAGCGATGCAGATCAGCAGAGATGTATCTGCACGAGGTCATTTTCGGATAGATACAGTATCAGTGTTGTACTAGAAATGGAGTAGGGGGAATGGCTCACACCGAGCTACATTGTCAACATCAGTATTATCTGACCAACCACATTCACAAGTTGATTTTGCAAAATAGTAGCAAACATGCTGTGGATGATGCGTTAGCACATCTCAAAGCTATCTTAGACGATCATCCCAACAATGAGCAGTTAAAACTGCTGATTGATGCGCGGGCAGGCGTGCCACCGTTGCAATATTTTTTCACACAGTTACGTAAGCTATATGGCAGTTACGAGCAATTGCCACAAGTGCGCGCAGCCTACATCTATGAGGAGAGCGTGATGCTATCCGCATTGCAGATGTTCTTCAACGCGCTGGGCATGAAAGCCAGCCGGCGTTTCATCAAAGGTGGCACAGAGATCGAAGCACAGAACTGGTTACTGTCGTCCGATATAGACTGATGTGTGAGAGGCGGGAATCATCCCGCCTCATCGTTTGTCGTTGTGTTATGCATCCCAATCGCGCATCAAGACAGCCATCAACGCGGCTTTTCTGGGCAAGCTGTTGATCAGCACGTGCTCATGGAGCGCGTGCAGACCGCCCCCTTCCGCACCAAGCCCATCCAGCGTGGGTATACCGAGTGCGGCTGTGAAGTTGCCATCACTGCCCCCACCCGCACCATCTTCGCGGATCGTGATTTCAGCGGCTTTGGCGATAGCCTGTGCTTTGCTGAAAACCTCACCGTCACGCTCCATGGGCGGGCGGTGATGATTGCGTACCATCTCCACCTGTGCGCCGGGCATAAATGGCATCCGCTCCATCAACTGTTGATGAACTTTCTCATACGCTGGCACGCTCAAAGCGCGTACATCTAGACGGGCAACGACCTTGTCGGGGATTACATTGGTTGCTCCACCGCCATTGACCACTGTCACCGAGACGGATGTGCCATATTTTAGATCGTTGAGCTGGTTCAGCTCTAGTGCCTGTTGGGCGAACTCGATGATGGCGTTGATTCCCATCTCCGGCTCATTTCCCGCGTGCGCAGATTTACCGGTGATGGTCAGCGTGTAACTCGCGGTGCCTTTGCGCCATGTCTTGAGCGATCCATCGGCGGTGGGTGGTTCGGTCACCAGCACCAACGCACTCTTTTTTGCGAGTTCTTCAATCAATTCACGGCTGTGCTTGCTGCCAATTTCTTCATCCGAGGTTGCCAGATACCAGATCGGGCGGTTTGGCAAGGTGTCCTGTTCGATCAAACCGTCGATTGCGCTGAGTGCGATCACAATCCCGCCTTTCATATCGACGATGCCCGGCCCGTACATCCGCCCATCATCGTCTAACCTCAGCGGACGGTCAGCCAGCGTGCCCAATTCCCAGACGGTATCCATGTGCGAGAGGATTAATATCGGCTTACCTGTTGCCTGCGAGTTCCACTTGCCGAGGATAATATCGCCAACTTCCTCACGCGGATGACGCTCAATTTCTGCGCCCCGTTCTGCAAATAAAGCACTGATATGCCGACTCATCTTATCCACGGCTTGTTTATTGTGCGAGGGACTCTCAAGGTTAACTAACTCGATCAGCAAGTCCAGCATCGTTTGCTGTTTATGGTTAAAATAGTCTTTCATCGTCGCTTCTCAAAACTCCTGAGTATGTGAAATTAATACGGACATAAGTCCAGAGCGCTATAGGTCGGATTACGATTGCCATAGCGGTTGATAAAGCCTAAAGCCTCATCGCGTTCGCTGATGATTTCCTGAACCGCGAGGCAGGCTTCGTGCAGATCGCCGACTTCGCTCAAGGTTTGTACAAAGGCATTCGCCATGTGGGCGTACACCGGCAAATTGGCGAGTGTTTGCTCTTCTTCTAGTGGATAACTGCTGTTGATCGTATCCAGTGTGGTGATGATACCGGCACTATCGCCCAGAAAACCATAGGCGAGAATCAATCGATATTGAGCATAGGTGAGGGTATTGACCGGCCCATCATTGAACCAGTAGCGCAAATCATCATCGGTCAGCGCATTGTTATAAGCCTGAATAGCTTCCGACACGCGTTGTAACGAGAATAAGCGATCTCCTTCATGAATGACCTGAATCCGATAGCTCGGTTCGCGCAGTTGGATGATCGACCGCACGTATAACTCACCATCCCAATCATAGATAATCGTCCCTTGTCGTAGCGGCCCCGTGGCCGTCGTGCCGTTGCTATTGAGGTTGATCACTAGTTCATCGACGAGATCGTTATCAATGTCGCGCAGTTCAGGCGGATCAATCGTGCGCACTGTGTCCGCCAGCAGGCTGACAAAGCGCCCTAGCTGATACGACCAACTCACGATCTGTGTTTGTAATTCGCAGGCTTGTGGGTCAACACACACGCGCCGTACAATGACCAGTTCAACAGGCGAACTATTGTTGAGATCATCGTTACTCAGCAAGGCGGGCGGGTCAATGCCATCGCTGTTGTTCTCATACAATTGTACGTATTGCCCCGCCTGACATCCAAACACCAGCATTGTTCCCACATCGCCGGGTGCCGTATAGCCGATGATGATTTCCGGCGTGCCTTCGCCAGTGAGATCTATCGTTTCAAAAAAGCCTGCTTCGCCGAAGGTATCCCATTCACTCAAGATAGCGCGTTGTAGCGCTTCCGCCTGTCCGCCGTCATTCAAGAATTGCGTGATCTGGTTAATTGCCTCGATGCGCGTATCCGGGAAAGCATCTAGTGTCGCATCCTCGGACGCAAATGGGCAGCGGCTACTATCTGGTGTGGGGGTAGTGCGGTTGATTAATGCGCTATCCTGTGGATTGCTGACCTGTCCCGGCAACAAGCCACTGCGTACATTGGGCGTACTCAATGCACCGCTCACACGCTGTCCAACCGTCATCGTTGGGAAAGGGATGTCGGTGGCAGGGCCGGCGGGGCTTACGGGTTGACAGGCTGTCATCGCGAACAGCACAATGATGAGTAATAGCATCTTCGTAGTCATGCTGATGAGTATAGTCAACCTATTTGAACTCTGCTAGAGGTGATCTGTGTCCGATTTACCAATTGTGTTTCGTCCGGCTACTCCCGACGATCAAAAGATGATTCGCCGTATGGTATGGCGTGCCCGCCTTGATCCAACATCGCTCAAATGGCAAAATTTTCTCGTTGCTGAACATGAGAAGCGCATCGTGGGCATTGGGCAAGTGAAATCACTTCCGGGTTGTGAAGAATTAGGCAGTTTGATCACGCATCCGGCATATCGTGGACGCGGGGTGGCACGTCGCCTGTTGCAAGCACTTGAAGATCGTACAGAATGCCCGGTGCATTTGCTCTGTGCGGGTTATATGGAACCGTATTATGATCGTTTCGGCTATCGCACCATCAGCTGGTGGTCTGCGCCGTGGTTCCTCAAGCTGAAAGTGCTACCAACAGTTGTCCTGCGCGTGTTCGGCATGCGCGTTCTCATCATGCGTAAAGATTGCACTGATGGCTAAACATCCACAAACGCAGGTCATACGCTGACCTGCGCTTGTGCTATTTCCTGTTAGTTATCGTCTGCGAGTTGTTCGATCACCGCCAGATCTTTCTTGAGGTTCTGGTAACGCAAGATCATGCTACCCAATAAACCTAGTAGAATCACCGCGCTGAAGGCTAAGCCTAGATACAGATATTCGATATTGTTGGGCGTGATCACAAATCCCAAAAACACGGAATCAAAAGCATCGGATAATTCGGCGGTCAGGCTTTCATCACCACGGACTAAGGTCACGTAAATAATACCATCGAACAAATACGATGCGGTGCTGGTCTCATCGTTGTAAACGGCCTCTAACCAGCGCGTGTTATCTTCGGCAGGGTAGCGCGTACTTTCTGGCTCACCCTCGAAATCTGCATCCAGCAAGCTGGCGATGGTCTGCATCGAGGCGAGGTTGATTGCCTCAGTAGTGGCTTCGTCAGTTTCCGGGCTGTTGTTGGTGCTACGCACCGCCAGATGATAGGCGTCATAATCGGCGCTATCTTCGGCGAATAGCACCACATAGACGCGGTTGCTCTGTAAGAGCGCGTAGGCGGTGACGCTGGTATTGCCATCCTGCAGAATGCGATAATTCCATGTGCCGTTATTGCGCCCGATGCGCCCTGTCAGCAGAACCTCGGCCGTGTCGATCTGTAGCGCTTCAATGTCGGTGATGGCCGTGTCAATCGCTTCGTCAGTATTCAGCGTATCCACGATACGCACATAGATTTGTGCATTGATGTCATCACGCTCGAAAAGCACGGTCTCGTTCTCGGCGGTGACTGCCCATCCGCGTATTTCCGGCACGCTGAAGGTACTGTTCAGACGCAAATAGGCGATTTCCTCGTCACTTTCGCCGGTGTCGTCCTGTGCATAAGCGGGCACGCTCAAGAGCAATAGACCGCACAGGATCAAAAGGAGTCGAATCTTCATCAGTTCAATACCTGTGCTTTCTTTTGCGCGATCAAGTCAAACATATTTTCGAGGCGAATACGGAACCACATCAGTGTGATCGGGAAGATCGTGCTGTAGAAGATCAACGCCGGAATCAACGCGATAATCACGCCTGTTGTCGCTTCAAATTCACCCTGTGCATCCTGTGGGCTTGGGCCGATCACGGCTGGATGAATGGTATCAGGGCGAATACGGATGATGACCAGCGTCAGAATCACAGTGGTGATCGCCAGAATTCCATAGACCGAGGCAAAGCGTCGGCGCGTATCCGGGTTCTCGATGCCAGCACGCAACATCAGATAAGCCGCATAAGTCAGCACCATGATTGCCGCCGAAGTCAGGCGTGGATCCCATAACCACCATGCATTCCAGATCGGGCGCATCCATGCGATACCGGTCAGTAGGTTGATTGCCGAGAATGCCAACCCGATCTCAACGCCCGCTACCGCCATGCGATCCCACTTTGGATCACGTTTGACTAAATACATGATGCCACCGAGCACGGTTGCCCCAAATGCCGTGAATGCCCCGAAAAATACCGGCATGTGAATATAGAATAGGCGCTGTACGTCACCCTGTTCGAGATCGGTGCCCACAAAACCCAGACCCAGATAGAGCGTGCCGAGTAAGCCCAGCACCGTCAATGCGGTGAGTCCCCATAACGTGTTCGGAATGGGTCTTATCTCCATGTCGAGGTTTTTGACTTTGGGATTCATTGTTGTTGCCATTGGCTAATTCTCCTAAAAACCTACAAAATTATACCAAAAACTGCATTATTCTTCGATTATATACGCAAACATCAGGAAACACAGCACCAGATAGATTAAATTGATCGCGCTCAGAATCTGAATCCAACCGATCCAATCAGACATGGGCAATTGCCCGATGATGCCGTTGGTTGCAATCACCGATGCCAGCAATATCGGCAAAACGACCGGCAACTGCACGATCGCTAATAATGCGGAGGGCGCACGGGTTTGTAGTGCCATCGTTGCCAGCAGGGTGCCTGTCACGCAGATGCCCGCAACCCCTAAGATCAGCACCAGCCACAACCAGCCCCCCAGCATGTTAATGCTGTAGAGCAGGGTCATCAGGGGCAGTAAAGTCACGCCGACAGCCAGTGTGAACAGCAGATTGCTGACCAGCTTGCCGACGAAGATCGCCCCACGATGAATAGGCGCGAGCAAGAGTGCGTCAATGCTGGCATTCTCGCTCTCAATCGCCATACTGCGGTTCAAGCCGAGCAAGCTCGCGAAGACAATCGTCACCCACAACACGCCACTCACCGCCTGTTCTTCTGCAGAGCGATCCAGCTCCAGTGCGAAGCTGAAGACTAGCACGCTCAACAAGGAGAACAGCAACATCGTCGCCACCAGTTCGCGACTGCGCAACTCAGCCTGTAGGTCTTTTTGGATGATGGCCTGTAAGACGGTCCAAAATGAGGTAGTCATCGCGCTGTCGTCGCTCCTGTCATGCGGGTGTACAGGTTGTTGATCTCAGCCGGATCGAGTGCTCGGGTATCGTCATAGCACACCGTGCCCTTGCTGATAATCACAATGCGATCTGCCAAGCGCGATGCGCGTTCAAGCTGATGACTCGCCATCAAGATGGTATGCCCGGCTTGATGCGCGTCTACCAGCAGACCATCCAGCACCGCGCTCGCATCTTGATCCAGTCCGGTATAAGGTTCGTCAAAGAGCAACACATGCGGATTGTGAAGCAGAGCGCGTGCGATGCTCAAGCGTTGTTGCATACCCCGTGAGAACGTCCGCACCAGACTATCCGCCCGCCTGCTCAAGCCAACCTGTTTCAGTAATTGAGCGATGCGCGCTTCGTCGGTCATACCATACAAACGCCCGAAGAAAACCAGATTCTCTTGGGCGGTCAGGTTGTCGTATAACAGCGCCTTATGACTGACCATGCCAATCTGAGCGCGTACCGCTTCGGCTTCTGCGGGCATCTGCCACCCGCCCACGCGGATTTCACCGGCAGTTGGCTTGACCAAACCCGCTATCATCTTGAGTAGGGTCGATTTGCCACTGCCATTAGGCCCCAACAGCGCGACGAATTGCCCACGTTCTACATCCAACGACAGCTTCTTGAGTACCGGTAGATACCCATAGGCTTTGCTCAGGTTATGCACGGTGATGATCGGCACGATTTGCTCGCTCATTCAGTATTGCCTTCATCCATCAGCTGGGCTAGTCGCTGGCGCAGTTCAGCGCGTTGTTGCTGATAGGCATCGTGATTGATTTCACCTGCATCGTGTTGTTGATCGAGCTGGCTAATCTGCGCCATAATCAGGTCAATCTCTCGCTGAGTGCGGTCCTGATTGCGCCGTAAGTATAGCATCACGCCCACCATCACGAGGATTGTGGCGATGAAGACCGCAATCAAGATCGGTACGACTTGATTGCGTGTCAGCACCACGCTGGTATCGTCGTCACTGATGTGCCCTTCAATATCGAAAGTTACACTTGCCCCTGCCTGAAAATCGACGCTGCCACTGTAGACTGTTGCGCTGAGTGGGTTCTGTTCGGAGCCGATGGCAATTGTTTCTTCGAAGCGATAGGTATCGCTGGCAACCTGTAACTCTGGTACGCTCACGATGATCGTCACATCGCCATCAAAACGGTTATTCAAGCGAATATCGACGGTCTGTGCGTTGCCATCGTAGGGGATGAAATAGTCAGTCTCTACGATATGTTCGCCCGGATAAACTGGGCGGGTATCAATCAGCGCATATTGATCTTGCACAGGAATGAATGCTGTTTGTTCGGGCGGGTCAAGGATTACTGCGCCCACAGGTAACGAGACCAACAAAGATACGCGCACATCTTGCCCTTCCGGTTGCAGATGAAACACGTAATCCGTCGGGTTCTCGTATGTGTTGACCTGATTCACCATCAACCCTGTGCCTAAGTCAGGCACAGTCACATAATCAATGATGATATCCATGCCGGTCTGGTTGACGATATTGGGTGCGGTGCTGGTTTCATAGACAGTCACATCAAGTGAGTTTTCCGCTTGTAGGGCGTTGGTGGTCAGGGGATCACTCAAGAAAGCGCGTCCATCGTAAAAAGCCACCGCGAAGTAGCTGCTATTCGGCAGAACCGGTACATCCTCAAAGCTGAATCGCCCGTCAGCGTCTACCGTACCATCTAATACTTCCGTGTTTTGGTTGAAGTCACCGTATTGTAACTGTAAGCGAATAGTCGTGGGTAAATCTGCATTAGGTGAGCCTTGCGTGATGACACCGCTGAAGTTGGCGCTTTCTAACGCCGGCACAGGGGCAGATGCTTCACCATCGCTGACTGTACCCTGTACTGTTTGCATCCGTTGATAGGCAACCAGCGCATAGGCATCTTCTCCGGTGAGTGTGGTGCGTTCTGCCAGTTCAGCGTCGCTGGCTAACTGAAGCGCGTCCGATACATCATCCGCTTGTGCGAGCGCTTCACCCTGTGCGATCAAGGTTTCCTCATAATGCAGGGTATAGGCGTAAAGCGCCACATCCCAACGTTCCTGAGCGCTCAAGGCATCGCGCCACGGCGGCATCAGGTTAGCGAGATTGCCATTGCTGATGATGTCATAATAATAGGCAACTGTTTGCTGGCGCATGTGGGCCGGCTCTAAGAAAGAGGGCATACGCGGAACCTCGCCACTTTCTACCAGTTCACCATTACCTGCGCCGTTTTCGCCATGACAACGGGTGCAGTTCTGCTGATAAATCTGTGCGCCGTTCTCAAGATCAGGCGGGGTATCAGGCAGGGGGGGATTTTGAGCATCCGCCGGACGTTGTGGCGGGATAGTTGCCACAATTGCGACTTCGCCCGCTAAATCCGTACAGGCTACTAGCAACATTGTCATCAAGGCGAGTACCAGCAAGCGCCACCGTTTGAAGATCACCATGAAAATACACTTACCTCAATTTGTTTATCATATGTTCAGGAGGCGCTTGCCCGTGCCTGATGCTCGGTGAGCATCTGCTCAATTTTCGCATCAATATCGGCATCCGTGGCACTAGCACTCAGGTCATCGTTGATATTGTGTGCCTGATCGAGTTGTTCAAGCATCTGCAATAATTCTGTCCCGCGTGCCATCCATCGTTCGCGTTCGAGTTCATACTCAGCTTGGATGATTTTCCCTGTGTCGAGATCATCATCGAGATCGCGCAGGTTACGCAACACGCGCTCATAGTATGCTAGCGCCCGTTCGCGTTGTTTATGGCGGAATGATGAGCCACTGCGTTGCTCGCGCTGAAGCAGGGGATAGATCGTCACCCCTAGCACCAGCACGATCATCAGACTAGCTAAGAGTAATCCGGGTAGGCTCATGATGCCTCCTCCGTTTCTGCCAGTAAAATTTCATCGATTGCGCTGGCGAGTGCTTCGTAATTCGTCCCACCGAGGAATGTCGCCCGCACGATGCCATCACGCCCGATCACGAAGGTTTCTGGCATACCCTGCACATTGAAGGCATTATAAACGCGCTCGCCCATATCCGGTGCATTGGGATAGGTGATGCCGTAGTAATCGATGAAATCCAGCGCTTCGCTGTCAATATCTAGCCAATTCACGCCCAGCATCAACACGCCTTCACTGGCATAATCTTCATGAATTTGTTGTAAATCGTCGGCTTCTTCGTGGCAGGGGCCACACCAGCTCGCCCACATGTTAACAATCACGATCTGACCGCGCAGGTCGTTCAACGTATACGTATCGCCGTCGTAGCTCACCACTTCAAACTGTGGCGCACGCTCACCGGGCACGGGTTGCACTTGATTTTGTCGGAACAATTGCACGCCCAGCACCGCCACCACGACGACAATTGCCAGCATCAAACTGATCGTCCCGAAGGGAATCTCTTTCGCCTCAGGGTGATCGACTTTCGGTTTATCTTGCAGGAATTCAGGTTCTTGTACCATTACATTAAATCCCGTTCTATCTGCGAACGATACGGGTCATTATCATCTATCTGTAGACGTGCTTCGCTCGGTGTTAACGCGCTCTCGCGGTTGCTCTGCCAGCGTCGGAAGGTGAACACACCCACCGCTACCGCGAAGATCGTCGCTAAAATCGGCGCACCGAACGATAACCAGCGCAGGAAAGGATCCTGTGGCACGCCGACGACATGTTCACCATAACGTTCTACAAACGAGGTACGGATCTCAGCAGGACTCATACCCTCTGCCAACAAATCACGAATTTCCGCTTTCCATTGCAAACAGGTCGGGTTATAGCATTGGTCGAGCGGTTCGTTCTCACAGACCGGACAGAACATCAACGAAGCCACCTCATCGACATCATCAGCAGTGACATCAGACTGTGCGTAGACGCCTAACGCACTGACGAAGATGAGGATGAATAGGGTTAGATAGCGGGTCATCTTACCTCCTTTGGCTTGTTACCTGTACGCACATGTTCAGGTACGATTTGCTTGGGATAGGTGGACGCGATTGTCCCGAAAATCAAGATGATGCCACCCCACCATACCAGATTCACCAGCGGGTTGATGTAAATTACAAACGAGACGGTATCCCGGTCTAAGTTGTAATCGTTCATCAGCATGTAAAAATCGCGGGCGAAGGTACTATGTGCACCGGCGATCATCATATTCATCTGTGGGAAGGAATCGATGCGCGGGTTAATCGTCGTTATGACGTTACCATTGCTATCCATCAGCGTGACCGTGGCTCGTGTCAAGATGCGATCATTAGGACGCGGGTTCGGCACTTCATAACCCTGTGTGATGCCTTCATAGCGGATCAGATAATCGTCGCGGATGGCGATTGTATCACCGACACTCATCGAGCGACGGGTTTCGTATTGGAATAAGGTGCTACCAATCACGCCGATACCGATCACCACGATGCCCAAATGCACCAGATACCCGCCATAACGACGCTGATTACGGGCGAATAGCTTGGTAACTGCCTGTAACCAGGATTCCTTGCGCGTGCGCACCCGTGCAGCGGCAGCACGGTAGGTCTCATAGATGACCACCCAACCACCGAGGATCACGATGATATAACCGAAGATCGCCCCGACTGAGAGATGCCCCGTAACTAACACCAGCACCGCCACCGAAGCAATCGTCAGTGCCAAAGGCACGAGGCTTAACTCACCTAGCTTCTTGATGCTCGTCGCGCTCCATGCTGAGAGGGGCGCAATGCCCATCAGGATGTACAACGCCGCAAAGAGGGGAGTCGTCACCTGTAAGAAGTACTCTGCGCCGAGCGTGATCTCTTGACCAATCACCAATTCGGAGATGATCGGTGCGCCAAAACTGCCCCAGAAGATCGTGACCGTCAGCGCCATGAAGATCACGTTATTCAGCACGAACAGCGTCTCACGGCTGAGAATGCCGGCGAATTCGTGTTCATCACGCAGTTCACCACGTTGCCAACGATACACGATCAAGTACGCACCAATGAGCGTCATTGCGCCCCAGAAGGTCAACATCGGGAAGCCAATCGATGAGCGGGCGAAGCTGTGAACACTCTCGATCACGCCACTGCGCGTGGCGAATGTCCCGAACAAGACCGCGCTGAATGTGCCGATCACCAGCACCATGTTCCAGACTTTGAGCATCCCGCGCTTCTCTTGGATCATCACGCTATGGATGAAGGCTGTGCCGACTAGCCACGGCAGAAATGCCGCATTCTCGACGGGATCCCAGCCCCAGTAACCGCCCCAGCCGAGGACATCATACGCCCAGCGACCGCCGAGGATCAGACCGAGGCTCAGGAACAACCACGCCACTAGAGACCAGCGTCGTGTCGCCTTAATCCAGTTGGTGCTGAGGTCACCGCTTGCCAGTGCTGCCATCGCGAAGGCGAAAGGCACGACGAAGCCCACAAAACCCAGATACAGCATCGGCGGGTGAATGATCATACCGAAGTGCCGCAACAGCGGACTCAAGCCCTGTGCGTTATTCTCTAACCACGGCGTACCGGGTGATACTGCGCCAGCAGGCATGAACATCGCTTCAAAGACCTCGCCCGTGTTGGGATTTGCCCACACGCGCACGAAAGGATTTTCGATAAATAATGTGATCCCTATGAAGAACGCCACTGATGCCATCATGAAAGCGATGGTGTAGGGCATCAGACGACGGTCACTCTTCCAGTTGAAGGTGATCGCCCCGAAGGCGAACAATGCCATCAGGAAGTCCCAGAATAATAGCGAACCCTTCTGTGAACCCCATAGCGCCGTCACGCGGTAAAACATCGGCGTAGTCGGATCACTGACGGATAACACATAAGCGATCTGGTAATCTTCGATGATCAGCGCGATCAACAGCGCCACTGTCGAAATTGTTAGCAGGGGGAAGGTAATGAGCGCAGCATTGCGCCCACTGAGGATAGCGCGATTGGAGACTTTCCACTCACCATAGACTGATGCAAATATCGCATATACCGATGTCACAAATGATAATGCCAGCGCCACATATCCAATTTCAGCTAACATATGTTAACTCCCACTACTGTCAGCTAGCATATTGGGTGTGTGTTCCTCGAAGCGTGTCGGACATTTGAGGTTCAACTCCGTCGCGTAGAAGGTGCCATCATCGTTCAGCGTGCCGGTTAAGATCGCCTGCGCTTCGTGCTGTAACAGATCCGGCATCGTGGTATCTTCCATCACGATCACCAATTGCGTCATGCTTGGATCGTTGGCGGACAGGTGCAGGGTTTCGGCGAGATCCTCAAATTCTTGCGGGATATGCGCGATAGTGAAGGTCAAATCGCCGCTTGCCGAGTCATACTCAATAGTATCACCGAGTACAGCACCGGTCAGGCGTACTGATTGCCCCACATAATCCGTGCTGGCAACCACTTCATCGACGGTGATGAAGAAACGCGCACCGTTGACCGTGCTGGTCACTACCAGATACACAATTGCACCGAGAATTAATAAGCCAGCTAGCAAGAATTGCCAGCGTTGACTGCGGTTAGTAAGCGCTTGATGTTTCGCTTTTTCCAGTGGTTTTTCCCAAGTTAAGTCAGTTGCCATCTATCGGCTCCCAAAAAATTAACGCTCTAATTAAGGATATTATATGTGATTGTGATCTTTATCACAATCTTTTTCCTACTCATCGCATTTTAATCTAAGAAGATTACAGGTATATAAACAGTTTTCGTTGCGCCCTACACCCCGCATCATAATGAGTGTAGGGCGACATGCTGACTGTTTTAATCTTGCTCAGTTTTGTGTTTGTGCGTCATCGCTATTCTGTGCCGCAATAGCCGCACCCAGTCCGAAGATCACCAGCGCACCGAAGCCAATCACGAACAGCATGAAACCATCACTGCCAGCCTGAGTTGTGGTCTCTTCTTGTGCCAGCGCACTGCCAACGGTAAATAAGCCGATTAGTACACTCAATACCATCGGATAGAATGTTTTTCGTGCTATCATAAAGTCTCCCATACTCATTATATGTATATGCACTGATTGTACCGCATAAACGGCATCTGTTACAGCATCACTCAGCTTGTTGGATATATGCGACCAGATCTGCAAGGTCTTGATAAGATAACTGTTCGCTGTAATTCAGGGGCATCACGCCCGCGACATAGCCATCTGGCAAGTATTGGTTGGGCATCAAGATAGATTCGACAAAGTAGCGTTCCGGTGTATAGGCTTCGAACTCCGGCAATGTCAATCGTTCATCGATGATACGCTGCCATGTGCCAGTCGTCATGGGGCCAATTACTCCGCCAGTGTGACAGCCTGCACAGCCTAGATAGAGTCCATCATCGTTGGGTTGTGCGCCATTGTAGAGCGCCTCACCGCGCTCAAGATCACCGGTGAAATCGGCGAGTAACGTATCACAATCGATACTGCTGAGATCATCACACATCAGCGCATCATCCATAGGCGGATCGCTCATCTCACCCAACAACTGATCCTGACTTATCATATAAGCTACCAGATCGGCCAGTTGTTCTAGATCGAGCCGTGTGCCGTAATTGTGTGGCATTTGTACCGAGGCATACTCTGGCACGATGTAATCCGCCGGTTGTAAGATGCTCTCCACCAGATATTGTTCAACGGTATAATCCGCAAACTGATCGAGGCTCAGGCGTTGCTCTTCTACGCGGGTATAAGTGGCTTCGGTCAGTGGGGCGGCTTCGCCATTGTGGCATCCTGCACAGCCTAACTCGGTGCCATCTAAGCCCATTTCAAGCCCGTTATAGAGCAATTGTCCATTGAACGAATCGCCATTGACCGTTTGCAGATCGCTCACGATCTGTTCGACATTGTCCCCCACAGACGACTGCGCGATGATGATCGGCAAGGGTGCGAGGCTGAGTGTCCGGTCAATTTGGGTAGTGATCTGGTCTAGCGTAGGTTGATAACCACAATCCAGCGAAAATACGGTATAGAGATCACCGAGTTGATAGAAATACGCCGGTGTATCGCGCTCTACATCGTCGCTGATGTCAGCAATACGCGTTTCTAGCGCATCGAGGCTACAATCGGGTTGTGGATCTTGTGCGTGAACCATCGCGCCGAATAGCATCAGACAGGTGAGTATTATGAATGAGCGAATACGTATTCTGTGCATCAAAAAATCCCTGATTATATGGTCAATGCTTGTATCTTAATCAAAGAAGCCCCCGTATGGTACGGAGGCTTCTTGATGGTAGGTTGAGCGTACCTTATTGGTTTTGTGTGGCTAGATAGGCGATGATATCCGCCAGATCCTGTGCGCTCAGTTGCTCGCCATAGTTGTTATTCATCACACCACTAGAGTAACTGGGAACGACGTAGTCATTCGGTGCGACGATTGACTCAATCAGATATTGTTCGGGTGTGTAATCTGCGAACTCAGGCAAAGTCAGGCGCTGATTGACAGTGCGTGTCCATGTGCCAACTGTGTCAGGCCCGACTGCACCGTTCGTATGACAGCCGGAGCATCCTAGAACCGTCCCTGTTTCGAGTGGTGCCGTACCGTTGTACAGTTCTTCACCATGTGCCGGATCACCTTCCGGCAGGTTTGCCGTAATTTCTTCGACATCCGTGCCGACAGTCTCCGCACCACCTTCACTTTCACCGGTGAAAGGTGCGTGCAAGATCGCATATTGCGCGACTGCGTTGAAGTCATTGGCTGTCCATGCATCGCCACGATCCCAATTCTGGATGAAGGCGACGAGATCCCCAATTTGATCATCGCGCAGTGGGCCACCACCACGTTGTGACCACGATACCATCACGTTGCCGTTCCACACATCACCGCTACCGGGGCGACCATGAATCAGGGTGGTGGTGATGTAGCTTTCCAGCGATCCACCAAATTCAATCTGTGCCAGACGGCTTGAATCTTGGGTGATGTAATTGGTGAACAACAAAGGATTATTGTTCTCTTCGGCTTCTGCTCGCACTGCGTCGAGGCGGGGCAGGTAGCCACGCAAGATAGCGCCATCAATTTCTGCGAGTAAGGCATCACGCTGTGCGAGTAAACCGTCTTCGCCTTCCAGCGCGTCAGTGATTTCCACCAGACGTGCCGGCAGGTTGTTTTCAAGCGCTTCTAAACGCGTTGCCAGTTCACTGCTACTCAGTTCAGGGTTGATATCATCTAAGATGGGCTCGCCAGCATTAATCGCTTCGATACGTTGCGCGACTTGCTCGCGGTCCTCGCTCAGTTGTGCTTCCACATTAAGCAATTCAACCAGCAGATCTCGCGCTTCATCTGCGCTGGCTTCTGCAATGTCGGAGAGTAATTCCTCACGACGCAGTTCCAACAACTCTAAAGTGCCGATTTGATCCGATGTGCCGGTGATGTCAAGTAACTCGCGTTGCAAGCTTGCAATCTCGTTGTTGACAGTCGCCAGATAGTTATAGCCAAAAAAGTGCGGGCTATTGAGTGCCGGGGCACGGCCTGCGATGCCGTACCCGTTATTTCCATGACATGAAGAGCAATTTGCCGCGTACAACTCAGCACCGCGCTCAATCGCACGCCCCTGATGTTGTCGTTCAAACTCAGCCATCCGTGCAGGTTCATTGATAGCAACCCAGCCAATCAAAATCATGATTGCCACGAACATTGTAATGCCGAGCATGATGCGACCTTCAATGCTCTCGATGATTAAACGATCCATAAAACGTCTTCCGTCCTTGAATGCTTAGTCAAAGTAAGCAGAATTCTCGTGCAAGTAGATGTGATCTGTCGCGATACGAATCTCACGCATCGTGCCAGCATTCTCGTATTGGATACGGTTTCCTGCAGTATCCAGCATAAAATCTCCGCTGGTGTCGATGGCATAGTAAACCGTTGTTCCGTCTTCTTCGACAGCATAAGCCAGATTTGGCGAGTTGTTGCTATCGAAGATCAGGTTACCGTCGACATCCATCTCAAAGTACAGGGGTTGACCGTTGAGTGTGTAGACTTGCTCAACAGGTTCGCCATTTTCGGTGATAACCTGACCTTGATCAATCTCAACGCCTTCCCAACCGATCACCAGATCAACACGGCGTAGACCATCTTGCTGATTGCTGACAATCATCGCGCCCCATGCTTCCGGTAGTTGATCTGCGAAGCGGTGCAGTTCATGATCGAGTTCAGCCAGCACTTCACCGAGTACCGGTGCATCGGATGGTACCTGACGGAAGCTGTTCGGCATATCAGAGCCGTCCAGATGATCCGTACCGACCAGCACATTCTCCATGTAAGCATAAACGGTGATGAAGGTGTTGGTTGGCGAATCATAGACGATGCGTTCACCGCCGCCATCGCCATTACCAATAAATGCTTCGAAGTCTTCGATAGCAAATGCTGGACTCTCAGCATCGATTTGTACTGTAGTATAACCACCCGCAACCAACTGATCATAGGGGATAGTACGCGCCACGCCCACATGGCTATGTGCGGGTTCGAAGGTCAATTCATGCAGGATTTCAGCCTCAGCCGAGGTGGATACGGCAAATTCGGGCAAGCCCATATAACTGAGGATGGTCATTGCCGAGATCGTCACCATGACCAGCGTCAGCATGAAGCGACGATGTGCATAACGACGGCTCGGGGTCACATCCAGATATGGCATCACCGCAAACACGCCCACAACAACTGTCGGGAACAAGATACCCCAGAAGAACTTATCACCCAGCTTCAACGCACCCTGAATCCAGAGGAAGTACCATGGTGCAGTTGTGCCGAGCGGTGTCACCTGCGGATCCGCGTGATTTTCAAGTGGCGCATGATAGAACCAGACAACTAGCACGGTTAAGATGAAGGTTGTCACACCAATCCATAGTAGCTCGTTGGTTAGTACATCCGGAATGAAATAAACGCGCTTATCAAGCGGGACGCGCTTGGCGGTATCTTCGCCGATGTTCTCTTTCTGTGGGGGCAAACTGTGACCATGTACGATCACTTTGTAATAATGCACGCCGGTGAAGATGAACAAGAAAATGGGTAATGCTAACACATGCAATAAATAAAAACGAAGCAGACCGTTCGCGCCTAGTTCCGGCGCACCACGCACGAGCAAGTTGACTTCTTGCCCGATGACCGGTGTGGCTTCTGCCATTGATGCACCGATGGTCACTGCCCACAGTGCCAGCTGATCCCACGGTAAGAGATAACCGGTGAATGATAACAAGCCCGTAAACACCAACAACAACACACCTGTGAACCATGTGAATTGTCTCGGTTTCTTATAACTGCCAGTGATCCACGTTCGGAGCATGTGCAAAGTCACAATCAAGACCATGGCTTCCGCACCCAGACGGTGCAGATCACGCACAAACTGACCTAATGGCACGTTGTTCAAGATACTGAGCATGTTCCCATACGCGAGTTCTGGCGCAGGGGTGTACCACAGCATCAATAACAAACCGGTGATGGTCTCAAAGACTACGAAATACGTCGAAAGCCAGCCTAAACGAAAGGTAGGATAAACGCCGGTAATATCTTTATGGAAATAACCCGGGCGCATATGTAACCAGAAGCCATCTGCATGGGGTGACAGGCGCGGGTTCGGGCGACGACTAGGGTCTTCACCACGTAATGCCTCGCGAATGTCTTGAATGTTCATCCCCGCTGTTACGCGTTCTGTGACTTCATCGACACCTTCCATGACGGCTTTACGCCAGCCTTTTTCTTGCACATCATCTAAAAATGATGGAAACGGAAGTAACGACATGAACTTCTCCTACTTAAAAACTTGAACTACCAATAAGACTCATTTAGACACTGGGCCCTAAAATACGTGAACCCGTATCCACCTCAATGGAGGCAATGGTGCGGTTGGGTTCAAGCACAACAGGCCCACCTTCGGAGGGTGTGCTGACGGTTGTCCCGTCGGTGTACGTCACCACCACTGGGAAGCGATCCAGGCCGCGCGGTGCTGGCCCTTCGATGTACCCACCGTTTCCTTCAAATTTCGAGCCATGGCACGGGCACTCGAAACGATCATTGCTCGGAACCCACTTAGGCAGACAGCCCAAATGCGTGCAGACACCGTACAGCGCCAATAAGCCGTTTTCGGTATTGCTCACATGAAAGCGTCCACTCGCTACCCATTCCGGCGGGGTGCCTGCTTCTGGCAGGGCAGTGGGATCAAATGGGAAAACCCCACCGAATTCCCCCTCTTTAAAACGTGGAAATGCAAACCATAGTAACCCTGCTGTCAGTTGACCGAGCAACAGAGCCATCGAAGCCCCCCAAATATAGTACATAAATTCACGGCGGCTAGGGGCATCCACCATGACTTGTGGTGCAGATTGTTCTTGCACACTGGGTTGGGCAATACTTGTACGATCACCCTTGGTTGCTGTAGCCATTATAAATTAGCTCCTCCAGAACTGCGCTTGTGTGACAAGTTGTTTCACAGCATCTTATCGAGGGTCTTTTACCCCCATATAAGCCTTATTTCATCCAATTTTAAGGTATATGCGAAAAATGTCACAAACTATGTGTAAAATATATCACAATCACTTTTGAGTGTCAAAGCTAGAAACCGTACCTGACGACCATTGTCAGTAGATGCTTTACCAACCATAATAAGAAGCATGACGATACAAATGATGACACATGGGCGCGTCACGTGGGTGAACATCGTTCATCCGACTCCGGCGGATGTTAACGAACTCCACCAACTCTATCCATATATCCATCCGCTGAACCTTGAAGATGTTCAGAGCCACATGGAACGCCCCAAGATAGATGAAGATCAAGATTACCTGTTCATCGTGATGCACTTCCCACAATGGGATGCACAAAAGTCGCTCTCGCGCCCGCGTGAACTGGATATTTTCGTTGGGCGTGGCTATGTGGTCACGATCCACGATGGTGTTTTGCGTCCACTCGTCAACCTCTGGAATGCCTGCGAGCGCGACGAAGAACAGCGTGAGCGCACACTTGGACGCGGTGCTAACTATACCTTCTATCAGATCATCGATCAACTCGTTGATTATACCTTGCCAATCTTACGCAAGGTAGATGGCAACATCCGTCGGATTGAAGAAGACATCTTCACGTCCGAAACTCGCGAGATCATTCGGGAGATTGCGCTGGTACGACGCGACATCATCGCGTTGAGGCGTATCATCCGTCAGCAAGTACCGATTATCGAACGCCTCGAACGCGCCGAACACCCCATCATCCACGATGATCTGGAGGAATATTTCGGCGATGTGGCGGATCACCTCTACAAAGCGCGTGATATCGTCGATGAGAACTTCGAAGTCATCAATAGCCTGGCAGATACAGCTGATACGCTTGCCACACATCGCATCAATGAAGTGATGCGGATCCTCACTGTGATCTCAGTGGTCATGTTACCACTCACGTTACTCACCAGTTTTTATGGGATGAACGTCCCATTGCCCGGACAGCCCGAGTTTTCGCTCAGTGACGAGCCATTCTGGGCGCTGACCATCGGTATGGTGCTAATAGGTCTGGGCTTGTTGTTATATTTTCGGAGGCGCGGTTGGCTTTAAAATTAACCCCGGCACAGTACATCGATACAGCATCCGCATTTCAGATGCTCATTGGCGACATCGCACAGCAAGATCAAATCGCTGTCGATACCGAATCCAACAATATGTATGCCTATCACGGGCAGGTCTGCTTGATACAGCTCTCAACCCGTGAGCAGGATTACATCATTGACCCCCTCAGCCTGACTGATATTCAACCCCTCGGGGTGATCTTAGCTGATGAACGCATTGAGAAAATCTTCCACGCCGCCGAGTATGACCTGATCTGTCTCAAGCGTGATTTTAATTTTGAAGTGCATAATCTGTTCGATACGATGGCAGCTGCCCGTCTGATCGGGATCAAAAAATTTGGCTTGGGTAATCTGTTGGAAGACTATTTCGGCGTGCAGGTGGATAAGAGCCACCAGCGCGATGACTGGGGCAAACGTCCCCTGCCTAAAGATAGCTTGATCTACGCACAGATGGACACACACTATCTGCATAGCCTGCGCGATCAACTCCAGCAATCCTTGACCGAGCGCGGTCAGCTTGAAGAAGCTCAAGAAGTCTTTGCTGATGTGCTTCGCATTGACGTGCGCGAACAGAGCTTTGACCCGCATGGCTTCTGGAAATTGGGCAAACCGAACCGCCTCACACGCCGGCAGATGGCATTGCTTAAAGAACTCTATCTCTTGCGCGAAGGTCTGGCACAGCAGGAAGATCAACCGCCGTTCAAAGTCTTATCGAACAAGACGCTGATTAATATCGTGCGCGAGCAACCGCTCAACTACAAGAGCCTACAGCATGTCAATGGCTTGAGTTATAAGCTCATCAACCGCTACGGCGATGAGATCATCGAAGCGATCCAGAAGGGGCGTGCTAGCCAAACACCCCAGCAACCGCCGCGTGATGATCCAGATCCGCTATTATCCGAGCGTTACATTACGCTCCACGCCTGGCGTAAACAACGCGCTATCGAGCGCGGGTTGGATTCCAGCTTGATCCTCCCTAAACAAACGCTGTGGGATATTGCTTATCAGATGCCCCACACGCTCGAAGAACTTAAACAGATCGATGGTTTCGGCGCGTGGCGCTTGCAGGCGTATGGCGTGGATGTGCTGACAGTCGTCGCCACGCTCGAATGATCGGGGGAATGGGTGAGGCGCAGATGTGAATCGTCAAATGTGCCCCACCCGCAGCCAATCTTGTATTATAATGAGGGTAAAGAGTCAATAGACAGTAGAGGATTTCATCATGGCTAAACGTGAGAGTGTCTTCGCGGATGAATGGCGACGGTGCCTGCGCGAACATTACAAATACGTGATTAAGACCAACGATACTCCGACTGCGACCACTTTAACGCCCATTCTCGAACGCTTCGGCTTTCGTTCGGATGAATTGCGTCAACTAGAGATCGAAGCTACTATCCGTGCTGATGACATGCCCGACGATTTTGTACCGGATATGCAACCCCCCGCCACAGAATCCGTAGAAGTAGTACAACAACCACAATCAACCTTCATCACCCATGAGGCAGAATGTACCTGCCCATCGTGTATGGATCAGGTGCTGGAGATCGGGCACGATGAAGACGGACAACCGCTTGCCGAGCCTCAAGAACAGGCGGATCAGCCTGATGACGATTTGCCCAAGCAGAAAAGTTTATTCTAGTGACTGGTTCAATCGTAAATAGTATCATTGTAATTGTGCTCATTATTGCCGGTGGGATATTGCTCTGGCACGTTTTTCGTGCCCGGCAAGAGACTCTCGCTAATGATCGTGATCCGTACGAGGACATCAGCAAGACTGAAGAGCGCATCGAAGAGACCGAAGAATACTTACAACGGATGGAGCGCCTCAGCAAGCGTTCCACGAATGACGAGGACGATAAAAAAACTTAAGGAGCTGTGCTCATGCAATGGATACGTCGTTTACTGTACTTGCCCCTAATAGGTGTGCTGGTAGGAACTGTACTAATCATGTTCAATATCGTTGAATTTGATCGCGAATTACCAATTGCGATTGAATGGATTGCCATGCTTGCCGGTGGATTATTAAGCATGTTTACTTTGCTCGATATGCGTCAATCCAATGCCTATGAACACCCTGAACCGGAAGAACCGCCACGCTCCACCAAAGTGATCTACCCCAAAGTGCTGGAAAAGACGGTGGAATCTATGCACGAGGCGGAAGAATATGTGGTCAAAGCCAATGGACGCATCGACATAGAGATTGATATCGAAGAAGACCCTGAAGAAGAAGTGTGATGCCCGCTACCGCTGAAGATCAACACTGGATGCGCATCGCTCTACAAGAAGCCGAAAAATCGCGCCAGTACGAAGATGTGCCTATCGGCGCAATCGCGGTGCGCCACGGTGAGATCATCGGGCGCGGTTACAACCGCCGTGAAGCCGATCAAGACCCCACCGCCCACGCGGAGATCATCGCCATTCGGCAAGCCTCACAGGTCATCGGGCACTGGCGCTTGGAGGAGGTTACGCTCTATTGCACGCTTGAACCCTGCGCAATGTGTGCCGGCGCGATGGTGTTGGCACGGTTGCCCCGTTTGGTCTATGCCACCACCGATCCCAAAGCTGGCGCGGGCGGTAGTGTGATGGATATCACGCGCCATCCCACCCTCAATCACCACGTCGAGGTCACATACGGTATCTTCGCCGACGAAGCCTCCGAGCAAATCCGCTCGTTCTTCCGCATGTTGCGTGCACGGGGCGAAAAATAACACATCGATTATACCGCGTAATCCTTCCTGACTTGCTGTTTTTTCTTGATAACCGGGATAAAATAGAATACAAGATTGATCGCCTGCTCATATCACGGGTATAACCCTGGATTATCAGGAGTAAAGCGCTATGTTTGATTCTGTCTTAGTACTTGAACCCAACGAACCGTGCTTGTGTGATACGGAAAAGAAATACAAAAAATGTTGTCGTCCCTATCTGAAAGGGATGCCAGTCCCCACACCCGAAGTGCTGGTACGTGCGCGCTGGACAGCATATGCGATTACCCACTCACAATTCATCATGACCACCACGCACCCGGATAGTGAACATTACTTCGATAACGAGAATAAGTGGCAAGCATATTTGTACCGTCAATTTTTGATGATTCAGATGTTTGAGATGGAGATTCAATCTGCTGAGGGCAATCAGGTCGTCTACAATACGGTAGTACAGTCAAGGCTCAACAACTCGCCTGTTGTCTATCGCCAACATACCGCTACCTTCAAAAAACACGATGGCATATGGAAATTCTTGAGCGAAACCACCGAAAATTTAAATGAAGAGGGTGAAATCGTTTCTGGCGATGACAGTCAGGAATAACATATCGCGTTCATGTGTGCGCCTGTAAGAAACGCCGAATCGCGCTGAAGTACCGCGCCACATCGACGAAGCTCACGTCATTATGTCCGGCATTGGGGATCGTCACCAGTGTTTTATCTGCCGATGAAGCCTTCTCATATAAGGTTTGCCCATGTTTGATGGGTATCAGCATATCTCGTTCACCATGAATGATGAGTGTGGGAATCGTGACGCGCATAATCTTCTCATCATTGCCGAGTGGCAAGCTGTCATCGTTGCGCAGATTATCGGGGATCACAATTCCCAGGCGCCGGAACAGTGAGGGTGCATCGGCATACCCGCTCTCGATGATTAATCCGCGCAGACGGTCTGCGTTGTTCATCGCCAGATAAATCGCCGGCGCACTGCCTAATGAGCGCCCCATCACAAACAATGGGCGATCTGGCACGATGCCTTGTTCACGTTCGATAGACGGCATGTGATCCAACACGGCCTGTGCATCCGGTAATAGGGTGCTGGTCAGGGGCGTGCCTGTACTCCAGCCATATCCGCGATAATCCACCACCAGCAAAGAAGCGCTGGCGGTGTGGTAAAAAGGTGCGATGGGTTCATAGTCAATTGCAATTTCGCCATTCCCATGAAAATACAGCAAAATCGGCGCGTTGCTATGATGGACGTACAAGCGATACCCTAGCTCAACCTCGTCATCAATGTGCACAATACCATCTTTGATCTTGTTATCAGGATGCGCAATGGGTACGGTCTTGCGCACATGAAACAGATTGAACAAAATATCAGGGTGGTCTAAAGGGTGATCGCTCATGATGTTGGCTCCATTGGGCATGAATAGGATGCTAAACGTGGCGCTTTTCTGTGACGGATGTCCTTTTATCAAGCACCTTGATGGGATTATAGTGGCGATGTGTAGCACACAACAGACTGATTCCGTATTGAGACGCTTATCTCTGCGAAAAATATTGTTTATGAGCAACGGTCATTTTTGTAGAAGGGATTCGGTCTTAAGATGGCAGATGTGACCGCTACAACCGCACATCATAAACCGGCGATGGATCGCGATGCCTTGCGCGATGTCATCAGCTTATCACTGTGGGCAGGGCAGATGCTCTTACAAAATGGAGCGAACACGCAACGCGTTGAGGAGACTGTGCATCGTCTGGGGACAGCTCTCGGTTGTGATTGGTTGGATATTGTTATCTTGCCTGATGCCATCATCGCTAGTACCGTCAATCATGATGATTTTCGCACCAAAGTGCGTCGTGCGCCCGGACGCGGGGTGGATATGCAGAAGATCAGCGCCATCTCTGACGTGAGCTACCGTGCCACCCGTGGCGAGCTAGATCGCTTTAGTTTACGTCAGGAATTGCGCCGTATTGATCAGATGCCCCGTAATTATCCGCGCTGGTTGGTGGTGATCGCAGTCGGTCTGGCGTGTGCCTCATTCAGTCGCTTGTTTGGGGGAGATTGGGCGATATTTGCCGTGACGTGGGGTGCGTCGTCACTGGCGATGTGGGTGCGCCAAGGATTGCACAACCGTCATTTCAACGATTTTGTGATCGTGGTCATCACAGCATTTGTTGCGGGGACAATCGCCAGTCTTGCCAGTTTGTTTAATCTCAGCCCCCAACCGACGACAGCCATCGTCTCATCGGTGCTGTTGCTGGTGCCAGGTGTACCGCTCATCAACAGTGCCGAAGATCTGCTTCATGGCTATCCACTAACAGGCGTATTGCGTGGCGTGCTGGGGATGCTGATCGCGCTCTCGATTGCGCTCGGTCTCATCCTTTCATTCTGGCTGACAGGGGTATCGGTATGAACGACATCGCCCTGACTATTCTCGCCGATGGCTTCTGGTCAGCGATTGCCTCGATGGGGTTTGCTATCTTGTTCAACGTGCCCCGTCGTTCGCTCATCTATTGCATGATTGGCGGGGCAGTTGGTCATGCCGTGCGCACCGCTTTGATGTTATATTGGGGCTGGAGCATCGAACTCGCCTCGTTGATGGGGGCTGTGCTTGTTGGCTTCTGGGCACAATGGTGCGCACATCATCTAAAGTTGCCATCGATGGTGATCGCTATCAGTGCCGTGATCCCGATGGTTCCTGGCGTTTTTGCCTACCAGACCATGATCGGCATCTTGCAAATGACAGATGTCAACACCACTGAGACTATGCCCGTGTTAGTGGATGTATCAATCAATGCCATCAAGACCGGTGTTATTCTTGCATCGCTAGCAGTGGGGATTGTCACACCATCCTTGCTCTTTCAGCGTATAAAACCGGTCGTTTAAGGGCACACTCATCATCGTCTGGCACACTACACTACCCGATACTTTGATCGCATCACGACGCAGGCGTATGGGCGCTTGGCGTATGAGGAGTATGCATTACATGCCTGAAAACGAGACCAAACAATTGCCTTTGCCACCGGGCTTCATGGGGTGGCCTTTTATTGGAATGCCCCCGCTCGTTTTGAGCAAGCGGTATCTGCAATGGCAATACAAAAAACACGGGCCGATCTTCAAAACGCGCGTACTTGGGCGAAATGTCGCCATCTTTGTTGGCCCGGAAGCCAACCGCTTCGTCTTACAAACGGGCATGAAGCATTTTGCATGGCGCGATGGCTGGCCCCCAACTTTTGTGGAGTTGCTCGGCGAATCGCTCTTCGTGCAGGATGGGGATGAACACCGCGCCAAACGTCGCCTGATTACGCCAGCATTTCACCGCGAAGCCCTGCATAACTATCTGGCTACGATGGAACGCATCGCACAACGCTTCGGCGAAAAACTCGAACGCCTACAACAGTTCAAGTTCCTTGAGCAGAACAAACAATTCACCTTTGAGGTTGCTTCGACGTTGTTGATGGGTACTGTCCCCGGCGCAGAAACCGAACGGCTTTCCAGGTTGTTCGTCACCCTCACCGAAGGTTTCCTGACGATACCGTTTAACTGGTCATGGACACCCTATGGGAAGGCACTCAAGGCGCGTCAGGAAATCCTCGATTTTATCGACGGGGCGATTGAGCGTCGCCGTCAACAACCGATGAACGATGCGCTCGGCTTATTGGTGCAAACCCAAGATGAGGAAGGCAATGCGCTCACTAATGAAGAACTACAGGCGCAAACCTTACTCTTGCTCTTTGCCGGACATGAAACCAGCGCCTCCATGCTCACCTCACTGGCGATGATGCTTCCACAGCACCCTGATGTGTGGCAAAAATTGCGCGATGAGCAAGCCTCACTCAACCTCGGCGAACACTTGACAATGGATGATATCAAGCGCATGACCTATCTCGAACAGGTCTTGCGAGAGGTTGAGCGCATGTATCCGCCTGTGCCGGCTGGTTTCCGTGGTGTAACTGAGGAGATTGAATTCAACGGCTACCGCGTGCCCGCCGGTTGGACAGCCGTTTATATGATTACCGGTGGCGCCCATTACGACCCCAACATTTTCACCAATCCGCATCAATTTGATCCAGATCGCTTCAGTCCGGAGCGCAACGAAGCGCAAGTTCCATTCAGTATGGTAGGCTTCGGTGGCGGTTCGCGGGTGTGCGTCGGCTTTGCCTTCGCTCAACTGGAGATGAAAGTGCTGATGTCCTATTTACTGCGTCACTACACATGGGAACTCGATCAACGCCAGAGTCTACGCACGATGTATTTCCCGACTTTCCTGCCCTTGAGCGGTCTCAAGGTGAATTTCCGCCGCTTGTGATGAGCACATAACGCAAACATCCCCGCCAAACTGGGCAGGGGTGCGGGCTATTTTGTGCCTTGAAACTGTGTCACAGACCCATGCGTTTGTGGGTGTAGGCGATCTTCTCCAACGAGACTACAAACGCCGCTGTTCGGTAATCTTCGATGCTGTGGCGCAACATCGCATCTTTAATCTCGGCGTACCCATCGCGCATGGTATCATCCAGACCACTGCGCACCATACTCAGTTCATCGCCCCCGCGCATAATGTCTGCTCGCAATTTAGCGGGGACGACTTTGCCCGTCAATTCCTCCAGAGCCTGTATCGTGGCATCAGCGCGATATTCATCAAGCCGGCGTTGCAACCGCCCGAAGCGAATGTGCGACAGGTTCTTGATCCACTCAAAATATGAGACGGTCACGCCGCCCGCGTTCACATAAAAATCAGGGATGATCAGTGCCCCTTTTTGTTTGAGGATATCGTCTGCGGCGGCTGTCACCGGCCCATTTGCCGCTTCAATGATCAATCTTGCTTGAATACGATGAGCGTTCTCTCTCGTGATTTGTGCTTCCAGCGCTGCCGGGATCAGAATGTCACATTCAAGTTCCAGGCATGTGTTACCATCTGCGACGTATTGCCCATGGGGATAATCTTTGAGTCCGCCGTGTTCAATCATCCACGCTTTTAAGTCCTCGATGTCGATGCCTTCATGGTTGACAATCGCGCCGTCATATTCGATCACAGCAATGATCAGCGCATCATCATCTTCTTGTAAGAACTTCGCGGCATGATAACCCACATTGCCTAACCCCTGCACTACACAGCGTTTGCCGGCAATCTTACCCGTGAAGCCGATCCGTTGCATGTCATCTGGGTGACGGAAAAATTCACGAATCACATACTGCACGCCCCGCCCGGTAGCTTCTGTCCGTCCACGAATCCCACCTGTAGCGACAGGTTTCCCGGTAACCGCACCGAGATAGTTGATGTCATGCGGGCGCGCCTGACGATAGGTATCGGCAATCCATGCCATCTCGCGTTCACCCGTACCCATATCTGGCGCAGGGACGTTCTCGCCAGGGCTGATATAGCCTTTGTTGATCAGCTCACGGGCAAAACGGCGCGTGATGCGTTCAAGTTCGCCTTCAGAATAATCACGCGGGTTGAGGCGCAAACCACCCTTAGACCCGCCGAAAGGCACGTTGACCAGCGCACATTTGTAAGTCATTAAAGAAGCGAGTGCTTCGACTTCATCATCGGTCACATTCGATGCAAAGCGAATGCCCCCCTTAACCGGCAAGCGGTGATCGCTGTGTGTAGCTCGATAACCGGTGAATACTTTATAGGTTCCATCATCAAGCTGAGCAGGGAAAGCTACTTTAATAATACTATTGCAAGCTTTGATTTCTTCTTTCATGCCATCATCGACGGCAATGTATTCAAGTGCTCGATTGACCATGCGGTTAACATTCTTACGAAAGGAATGCTCGGGGGGAGATATTGTCTGAACCATACAAAAAAACCTTTGCTAATTTGTGTACTTCACACAGTTTAGCATAAGTCCTTAATTTCTGTATGCGGATTTTTGGGATTCCATTGCCTTAATATCGGCGTCGTTGACCGTGATCAATCTGTTCAAGATGTTGTTCGAGGAAAGCGAGCGTATAATTAATCGCGCTGTTGCTCACCTGTTGTTGTTCGGAGTCTTTGGGTAAGCTGAATAACTCATGTTTGCCACCCTCAATCAATACCACTTGATGCTGAGCGCTGAGTGCTGATTGTGCCAGCTCTTGTTTCAGGTGATCAATCACCACCGGTTTTGTGTAGGGTTCCTGTGTGCCGTAAAGTGCTAAAATCGGCGTGCGGGCGTTGCGAAACTGTCCTAAATACTGTTGCGGAAAGCCTGCGTACGCTACCGCTGCTTCGAGGTCATCGCGTTTGATGGCGGCTTCAAAGGCGAGTGTGCCCCCCATACCCAGACCAATCGCCGCCACACTCGAATTGACGCGATGATGCGATTCAAGCACGCTCAAGGTGGCATCGACTGCCGCATAGCGTGTGTCTTTGGTCTCCTCCAAGAGGCGCAGGGCTTCTTGTGGGCTGTTGGCAAGTTTGCCCCCGAACAAATCCGGTTCGATCACATAATAACCCATTTGTGCGAAGAAGTTCGTCAGCATTCGGCTGATCTGATCCATTCCCCACCAATCATGCAACAGACAAATGCCGGAGAAGCGATGCCCGATGCGTGGGTGTGCCCAATACGCAGGGACTTGTTTTCCCTCGTCCGTCACGATGTTAATATGTCCGCTATCAATCGCAAATTCGACGCGGTTGGAATTGTGTAAAGGCATGGCTGATCGTCCGTGTTAGTCCGATTGTTTCCATCATTATAACGTAAGTTACGCTTGCCGATAGCGTCAGCTCATACTTTTCGCGCAAGGATTATCGTTTGATAGGGTGTTTTTTCTAGATTGGTATCAAGTGTTGTTGCGATTTTCTCGCTGACTGCCATCTGTAGCGAGCGATAGCCGGTCTTATATGCCCAGTCGCGTATGGCACCGATCAGGTTGGTGCTGAGTGTTTTGGGTGTCCAGCATAACACGGTTGCATGGCGTGGATTGTACAATTGCTCTTGCACAAAGACCAACGCATCCTGCCCACCGGTGTTAAAGCGCAAGCGATGCTGACGTTGTTCGCTTAAACGCGGTATCGCGTGCCATAGGCGGGGCCAATGCGTTTCCCAGTGTAGTCGGGCGCTTTCGGTGCGTCCAATCGGCATCTGCCAGTCAGCAATTTGTCCGGCATCGGCTTTAGGATGTTCCGTCACCTGATAAAAACCAGCCGTTGCGCCGTTCGCGGGTACGGTCACTTGCTGAATTTGTGTTAGTGTGCTGAAGCCCAATCCCTGATAACGCTTGAGTGTCTCGGTATCATAGGGGCTGACGGCTACAGTTACCCGCCCGATACCGCCTGCTTGCTCAATCAGGTGCGTGATTAATGTGGTGTGTGTGTTGTCGTCATTGGCGATCAAACGCCCGATATGCAGATGATAGCCATAAGGATCGCTCTCTTGCCCGATGAAGGCTTCCGCATAACCGGTTACTGTGCCATGATCGTCATTGGCAACAAATGTCAAGCCAGCACCGCCTGCTAGATGCGTTAGCCAGATTGCGCCCGTTTCAACACTCATCCACGCGCCCCCGTGTAACCAGCGCTCGTAAATGCTGAGTTGCTCATAAGGCAGGTCATGCACCTGACCATCAGCATCCATCCGTTGCCAGCGTTGAATGCGCTCACGGCATAATGTGCTGATTGCGCTACTGTCGTCCAGTGTTGCTGTGTGGATGATCATCGTTCACACTCCAAATTGATAAATCAGTGCGTCAGGGAGTAGATTGCGCCAGCAGGTATAATTATGTCCGCCATGATGCTCAGTGTAGCGTCGCTGATACCCCCGCTCAGTCAAGCGTTTCAGCATATCCCGATTATCATCGTACAGAAAATCATAGGTGCCACAATCTAACCAAATCTGCAATGTGGGTGGGGGCAGGCTATCGACCAGCAGATGAATCAGTGCAGGACGATCATTCTCATACATGAAAAACGCGCCTGCCTGTGCGATCACTTTACCGAAAATATCCGGCATACGTAAACCAATATATAGCGCCATCAAGCCCCCCATTGACGCGCCGAGAATGCCATAGGTGCCAGTTTGCTCACCCTGTGGATCACTCAGCTTGAGGTGTTGCCGCGCAAAGGGCAAGATCAACCCATCTAAGAACATCGGAATCGATTCGTTCTGATTGTATTCGATCATACGATAGGTTTGTGCGTTGTCGATGAGTGCCAGTGCAATCGGCGTGATCAACCCATCAGCAATCAAGTTATCGACGATGGTGGTGATTGCCCCACGTTCATAGTAATCTTTGCCGTCTAACACCACCAGCAGAGGCACTGCCTGATCGGTGGGTGGTTGATAGAGCCATAGATCACGGGGGGCTTGCCAGAAGCGCGGATCACTCAGCCTGTGGTATGTTACCGTGCCGGCAGAGATGCCCTGACGTTCGATGCGATAAGGGGTGTGTATGCAAGCCGGCATTGTCACATAGTGATTATGATGTCCTACACCGGTATCAACGTGATGCGGATTATACGGGTCTTGCACGATGGTATCCGGATCATTTGCTGTGGTGGCGAAGTTGTACTCGATATAGGCATCATCCGGTAAACGGAGGCGGTATATCCAGAGATCAGGGGCGTGCTGTTCCATCGTCACTGCTTCAAATAATTCTGTCTCAAGATGCAAATACGGAGCACTATCGCCTGACCACACAAATAGCACCCCGCCTTCATCAATGAGCGGGTTGCCTTCAGTTTTTAGGCGAGCGAGTAAATCGGTCATGCTTATCCTCGATGATTGTCGAATGGTCATACCTGTAGTTTAACATTTGTCGCCCAAATGCGTTAGAATTTGAGCATTATTTGGAGGCTGATTGTCAGCTAAATAGGGGTAAATCATGCTTTTAGCAATTGATATAGGCAATACCAATGTGCATTTGGGGGTGTGGCATGAGGGCAGTTGGCGCTTGTCATGGCGGGCACGCACTGTTGCCGATAAGATGCCGGATGAATATGCGGTGCTGGTGCGTAATTTTCTCTCAACGGCAGATGTACCATCCGATGCGATAGAGGGGGTTATTATCAGCAGTGTGGTTCCGCCCTTGACGCAAGCCTTTTGCGAACTCAGTCGGCGCTATCTGAAGCAAGAACCGCTGGTTGTGCGTCACGATACCCCGACAGGAGTCACGCTCGATATTGACCAACCGGAGCAAGCTGGCGCAGATCGGATCGTCAACGCGGCGGCAATTGTTGCCTATCATCGTTATCCATCTATCGTGATTGATTTCGGCACAGCGACTACCTTTGATGTGATCTCCGCTGAGGGTGCGCTGATCGGTGTGGCAATTGCGCCGGGGGTGGGTCTGGCACATGATGCGCTGGTTAGCCGTGCAGCACGCCTGCACAAGGTGGATTTAGAACCTCCGCCTAGCCCCATCGGCAAAAATACCATTCATGCGATGCAATCCGGCATTTTCTGGGGATATGTCGGCTTGGTTGAAGGCTTGGTGGCACGCATCAAATCGTCCATGCCAGATCCAGAGATTACGGTCTATGCGACGGGCGGCTTAGCCACAGTCTTTAACGAGCATACCGATATGATTGATCATATCATACCGGAACTGACGCTCGATGGTTTGTATGCCATCTACCAGTACAATCGTCCAGTACATCAGGATTGAGGCGTGCTCGTATCTTCAGTAACCAGTTGTTCGCGGATGTGATAAATCGGCTTATTTTGTGATTCGTGATAGGTACGCATCACCATATCTGCGACCAAGCCGGTTGTCACCATCTGCACACCCAGCACAGCTAGCAGAATCCCTAGCATCAATAGCGGGCGATCTCCGATATCTTGCAATAAAATCAGGCGCACGAAGCCCAGATAACCGAGAATCACCGCGCCCAACGTCCCGACAACGATGCCAATCCCACCAAAGACGTATAAGGGACGATTGAAATAGCTTAGGTAAAAGCTGACGGCGATCAAGTCCAGAAAGACTTTGAAAGTACGGTTGATGCCGTACTTGCTCGATCCATGTAACCTTGGGCGATCATTGACTGGCACTTCTGCCACGCGCACCCCGAGTTGGCTCGCCAGCGCCGGGATGAAGCGGTGCAATTCCCCGTATAGGTGCACGTTCTTCGCCACAAAGTGATCGTAGGCTTTCAGCGTACAGCCGTAATCGTGCAAGGATACGCCGGTGATTTTGGAGATCAGGCGGTTGGCGGTCATGCTCGGCAGGCGACGCGATAAAAATGGTTCTTTGCGATTCATCCGCCAACCACTGACAATGTCGTAGCCTTCGTGCATCTTCTCTAAGATCATGCCAATATCACGCGGATCGTTCTGTAAATCGGCGTCAATAGTAACCACGGTTTGTCCCTGTGCCGCTTCAAAACCTGCTGCCATTGCCGCCGTTTGACCAAAATTGCGCCGAAAGCTGATGATCTGCCAGCGTCCATCGCGCTCATGTACCGCTTGCAAACGCTCAAAGCTCGCATCCTGACTGCCATCGTCAATCACGATTACCTCATAGCGCAATTTCAGCGCATCCAGCGCACTGCTCAGCTCGTCGTATAGCAGAGGAATATTATCTTCTTCATTGTATACCGGGATCACCACCGATAGATCGAGCAATGGTGTCATGTGTTTACCTTGTTGGTTGTGAGGCTGTACCATCTGCCAGCACATTATAATGGGGGAGTTAGGTATTGTCAGTCATCAGTTTGAGCGTCTCAATCTGCATAAAAGAAAAAAGACCCCACGTTAGTGAGGTCCTTTGTGCTCCACCACTTGGACTTGAACCAAGAACCTATCGGTTAACAGCCGACCGCTCTGCCATTGAGCTATGGTGGAATATTAATACTGTTCAAGATAGTATCAAAGGGGGGTGTGCTTGTCAAGGACAAAATCATAAAAAGTCCGATTTTTCGGGCATCTGTTGCGTCTATATGCACACCTATCATGTTCATTATGCTGTCGCTCAATTGACTCCTTTGCGTTATGATGATACGCGTTTGTGAACAATGATGATAGAGAGCGAGCCTATGCCCACTTTACCCGATACCTCACACACCCACGCGGTGAGTGTGCGCCCTATTACCAATAAAACCGAGTTTGACGCGTTCTTCCGCTTTCCCTGGGTACTTTATCAGGATGATCCACATTGGGTGCCGATGTTGCTCTCCATGCGTCGTGATTTGCTCGACAAGAAGAAAAATCCGGCCTGGGATTACATGCAAGGACAATACTTCGGCGCGTGGCGCGGTGATACGCTCGTCGGTACAATCACGGCCTATATCAATCATCGCCACAATGAAACATGGGATGAGCGCATCGGCTGGTTTGGTACTTTTGAATGTTATGATGATCAAGCTAGTGCCGATGTCTTACTCGCTACCGCTGAGGCGTGGGTGCGCGAGCGGGGCTACACAACAATTCGAGGCCCTCAGAGTTTCACCACCCATCAAGAGACCGGCTTGCTGGTAGATGGCTTCACTACACCGGTTATCGAGATGCCCTATAACCCGCCTTATTATCAACAGTTGTTGAAGTCTGCGGGTTACAATGCATGCATGGATATTGTCAGTATGTATTTTCATCGTGAGATGGAAGATGCATCAAATATGGTGTCGCGTTTGCGCAAGCTCGCTGATTTCTCCAAACGGCGTTACAACATCACCGTTCGTCCGATGAATCCTCGTCGCCGAAAAGACGAGTTCGCCCTCGTGCGCGATTTGTACAACAGCGCCTGGGATGCCAATTGGGGTTTCGTACCTATGACGGACAAAGAATTACAGAACTTGATCGATAGTCTTGGGATGCTAGTTGAGCCGAATATGGTCTTCTTCGCTGAGGTAGACGGTGAGCTAGCAGGCTTCTCGCTGGCTGTGCCGGATTTCAATGAGATGCTTAAACGCGCCTATCCGCGCCCCGGCGTGCCGGAGTGGTGGACGCTGTTACAGGTTGCCTGGCACTGGAAGATTGTCGGGAATACGCGGGGTATGCGTTTACCCCTCATGGGGGTCAAAGAGCAATATCGCAATATGGGGATTCACACTGTGTTGCTCAGTGCCACTTACGATAATATGCCGGAGCAATACACCCATATTGATTGTGGATGGGTTCTCAAGACTAACCCGCTCCATGATATGAGCATCAAGCTCGGCGCAGAGCCGTACAAGACCCATCGCTACTATGAGAAGGCGCTGGACTAATGTCCTTATTCATCGAGGTTGAGTACCGCCTCTGTGGCTTGTGATGCGTTGCGCTCTAGCGTTAAGATTGAGCTAAACTGCGTCTGAATTTCGCGCCCTATTCGTCCGATGCGCCGTTCTGACAGGGGCAAGATTGCGTTATTGAGCAAGTTGATATAGAGGCTAGATGGTGCGTCATTGGCTAGCCCTAGGTTAATCGCACTCTCGCGAGCAGGTACCATCCGTACCGCTTGCCCGACTGCCGATAGGCGTTCGCTATCGAGCAGCCAAACTAGATAATCAAGGGCGACGTCGCGCTCGTCGGCATCTTGCGTCACCAATACCCACATCCAACCGTTCATGAAGCTAATCGGCGCACCGGTCTCGCTCGGAATTGGCGCAATAGCGAGACTATCATCTTCAGCATAGAGCGATAGAAAACGCGATGAATTGAACACCGCCGAGTTGATCGTGCCGTTGACAAAATCGCCCAGGTAGCCCTCCACCTGTAAGATGTTCAGTGCTGCGCCGGTGATCATCTGCCGATCGGTGGCTGTCTCGTAAAACTCAAAGACTGTTGTCAGCGCCGCCTCTGAAGCGATTAACTCATCGCTGAAGGTTGGCAAACCACCACTTTCAATATATTGTAAAGCAAGCACATCATTGAGGCTATTGGGGCGTCCAGCAACGAACAAGAACGGTTCTCCGCGTTCTAGCACCGCATCGAATGTCCATGAACTGTAATCTACGCCCTCACTGGGGCGATAGACCATATGTTGTAGGTCAACCAGATAAGGGATGCCATACAGCTCATCACTAATTTGTCCGATCTGCAAGGTATTCCCCAACTCATTTTGTAAGCGCATCGAGAAATCTTCCATGGGGTGAATGTAACCGGCGGCTTGTGCGGTCAGTAGATCTTGTCGTCTCACCAGTGTCAGTGTGGGTAATGCGCCCCGTGCCGCGATCGATGCCGAGCGTAAAGTCGACATGATCCCACCCGTTTGCCCGACAGACTTCAGACGATGTTCAAATCTGACATTTTCATCTGTCTGTGCTAGAAAAGCGTTGGTCTGTGCGATGAGCAAGGGATTGATATTGCTATCGCCCACCCGTGCAAAGCTATCCGGCCACCAGATGGTGATGTCAATCGGTGGGCGTGGCGTTGCAGTGGCTTCTTCTTCCTCTTGTGCGCTGATAGCTGTTATTGATAGCAGCATCATGACAAACACAATGCAGCTCAGGGCACGAACACGCATAGATCATCCTCTTCGTTTGGCTAGTTGCTTTGCCGATTGTAACGATCTTCCGCTAACAAGGGCAGGGTCAGCTTAGCGCGTAGGTGTCACGGAACCCATGCGCCCTGTGGTAATTTTTCGCCAGCGCGGATCGGCACGCTCAGGCGATTTTCCGGCGGTGTGATCGGGCATGACCAATGATCACCATAGGCGCAGTACGGGTTATACGCCTGATTGAAATCAATGCGGAAAGTGTTACCTTCTAATTGTATGGGTTCCAGATAACGTCCAGCAGGGTAGGTTTCTTCCCCCGCGAGCGCATCGACAAATGGCAAAAAATACTGATCAGGCGGCATCTTGAAGATTGTCAGGCGTGCTTCTTCCTGCCCGATCTTGAAGCGGAACTCTCCCCAGCGCAAATACCAGCGCGTATCGCCTGTGGTGGTTTGAATTTGCACGTTCTCCGGTTTCTCAAAGGGTGTGACTTCAACCACCATGTTGAGCTTGGGCATAGCGATAAAATAGGTTAACCCGTTGAACTGCGCTTGTTGTTCCGGTGATAGGGGAGATTGCGCGTGCTTTTTGAAAAACTCGTCTTTCTTAGCACGTAATTCGATCAAACGTCCTGTTTCCATAACCGATTAAGCTCCTTGATTGAACTGATCTTCAAGCGCATCGAGCGCCTGTTGCGGTGTCTCGACATAGGTCACCAATTTTATCTCACGCTGGTTGATGTAGCCGGCCTGTAAGAGCGTGGTCACTAACGGTTTCCAGAAATCGCCATAAATAAGCAGGGGCTTGGTGGGCAAATCGCCGAGGCGCATCGCTTGCCACACTTCAACTAATTCTTGTACAGTGCCCAACCCGCCGGGCATCACCAGATAGGCATCCGCACGTTCGGCGAGGTATTGCACGCGCTCCGGCAATGTCGCGCATTGTACTTCGTCACTCACCCACTGATTGGTCTCGGATTCGCCGATAGACGCCAGCTGCGCCACAGTAATTCCGTAGACTATCCCACCGGCTTCACATGCCCCTTTGCTAGTGGCTTCCATCACGCCTCCGCATCCACCGGTCATGGTGATGTATCCTGCACGGGCGAGCGCCTCGCCGATGGCATAACTCTGCTGATATACCGCGTGCACTGGTTCAACCCGCGCACTCCCAAACACCGCGACAACCTTACTCACTGTTCGCTCCTATTTTGCCTGGCTGATGTTTTTATCGTTAGCAGGAACAAAAAGACCCTATAGCCATTGTGCCATAGGGTTACCGCTTCTGCGGAGAAGGAGGGATTCGAACCCTCGGTACCTCTCGGTACACTCGTTTTCGAGACGAGCACAATCGGCCACTCTGTCACCTCTCCAGTCCGCAGATTATTCTAGCGCAAGTATACCCCGAATTGAACACTGAGTTTTCGTGTTCATCTGCCCGCTAAAACAAAAGATGCCCTGTTGCGGAGAGCATCTTACCGGATAGTTTTTATGTGTGGTCGTTTTGATGGCGCATGGTGACGCGAGTGTGATCGATTACGATCAGTTCTTCTTCGGTATCTTCTACCGCATACGTTGGTGAATTGCCGAGAACTGTGATCTCAATTTCCTCACCATCAATCTCAGTGACCTCAGGGTTATAATAGCGGGCACGCACAATGCCCGTTCGGAAAGCGCCGGTTGCGTCATCTGTCCACTTCACTTCTGTGCCGACTTCATAGCCTTGAATGATCATGATGATAGACTCTCTGGTACTGTCAATTATTTTATGTCTACCACAACTTTGTTAGAGTGATCCTAGAATCAAACAGGGTTTTTACACGATCTTACGCAAATATAGCGTTTGACCATGTGCCAGCATAGGCAAATGCAGTCTGCCTTCGGTAACAGTGATGATGTCATCGGTCAGCAGGTCACGGTAGTGGGTGCCGTCGGTACTGCCGATTTGTGCCACGTTAATGGCTGTTGGTGTTGTGCGATCCGTTCCACGATAGCCGATCACAATCACCTGCTCTTGTTGACTCTCACGGGCAAAAGCGATCAGATCCCCATCAGCAATCAGCACCTTGAACCCGCCATGTTTCAGCGCGTGTGACCCTTTGCGAATGGCGATGATCTGCCGGAAATATGCCAGCATATTCTGATCCCATTCGCTTTCATCCCACGGCATACAGCGTCGGTTGTCAGGATCATGCCCGCCATCCATGCCAATCTCCGTGCCATAGTAGATGCAGGGCACACCGGGGAAGCCGAGCATCAGTGCGGTACCAAGTTGTACCAGCGCCTTATCCCCGCCTGTCTCGTGCAGGATACGACTGGTATCGTGGCTATCCAGCTGATTGAATTGCTGGAGCGCGATGGTATACGGCACGCTGGCCATAAAAATCTGCCACTGATCCGCCATGACCTCGGCGGGGATGCGTGGTTTATAAGCGTAAGGGCTATCTTCGGGGATTGGCTTATCCGCTGAGACCAACCAGCGTCGCATCGGCATGTTGAAGCCCTGATAATTCATGCCAGCATCCAGTTCATCGCCCTGCAGATGTGCCGTGCCATCCTGAAAATACTCGCCCAGCAGATACACATCCGCGTTGCTCTCGCGGGCGTGAGCGCGTAACTCGCGCCACACCTCATGATCAAGCTGTGCGCGATCCTGATTGCCGGTCATATTGGCGACATCCAGGCGCCATCCGTCGATGCTGTACGGTGCTTCCAGCCATTTGCGTACCGCAGAGTTTTTGTTGCGGTACATCACATCGCGCAATTTTTCACTGCTGTAATTGAGTTTGATGAGCGATGGTACACCGAGCCACGTCTCGAACACGTCGTTTTCCTCATCATAGAAGAAGAACTCGGCGGTGTTGCCATCAATATGATCGTGAAAATCAGTGACCCACGGGTTGTTATAACTACAGTGATTGGTGGTGATATCCAGCATCAGTGACATCTGCCGTT
This sequence comes from Anaerolineae bacterium, assembly GCA_051117475.1. Taxonomy (GTDB): domain Bacteria; phylum Chloroflexota; class Anaerolineae; order Aggregatilineales; family Phototrophicaceae; genus JAUZRW01. The sequence continues at coordinate 152,009 of JBNPEE010000045.1, forward strand.
GGCGGCTTGCCTCGCGCAGTTCAATCAGTGCCTCCTCCCCGCCAAAATGTGAATCGACTTTGAAGAAATTGGTGATGTCGTATTTGTGGTTGCTCTCAGCTTCAAAGACGGGAGTGGTGTAGATGCCGGTGATGCCCAGCGCTTCTAGGTAATCCAGCTTCTGCGTGATGCCGTTGAGATCGCCGCCGAAGAAATCCATACTGCCTGATTGCTTCCATGGAAGCGGAGGTTCGCCCCATGTGCGTTTTTTGGATGGATACCCGCGCTGGATGATCTCGCCATCCTGTACATCGTTGCCCGAATCACCATTGGCGAATCGTTCTGGAAAAATCTGATAATAGACCGCATCGCGCACCCATAACGGCGCATCGTAATCAGCAATCACGGTGAAATCATCGCTATCAGGCACATCGGCGAAGCTCGCTCCACGTGCATGATAATAGATTGCGCCAACATCGGTCATCAGCATGAACAGGTAATCAAAGCGCCGTTGCTTGATCACATAATTCACCGTCCAAACCTGATGCCCGTCGGCAGGTGTGGCGTTCATCGCCTGATACGAAAATTCGCCGTTGATCATCGCCCGCATGTAAATGCCGTTGATCGGTGCATCGGCTGGGGTACGGAGTTGAAATTGCACGGTATCGCCCAGTTGAGGCAGAGCAGGCGTGACAAATGCCTCCGAGCTATCATGATGAATCCCGCGTGTCCAGTCGGGTAAATGGATCGTCATAAGGTTGTTTATCTCTCAGGAAATTGAGTAGGTAAGTGGGTTACAATCGGCAGAAGAAGCCTATTCCTTCTGCCGTATAGGGTGCAGATGCTATTTCTTGGTTGCAGCGTCACCATAGACTTTATCTTGCTGATCAGGGCGGCGGCGATAGAGCCATGTCAAATGACCGAGGCGATTTTTTCCCTCATGCTCGAAAGCATCTTCGGTGAAGCGCCACGTCCAGTTACCGCCTTCTTTGCCCGGCGTGTTCATACGCGCTTCACTACCGAGGTTGAGGACATCTTGCATCGGGAAGATGGCTGTGTGCGCTGGTGACATCATTGCCACCTGCATCATGCGCCAGTTGATCTCATTGATCTCGCGTTCCAGATACATTTTCATGAAGTCGAGCGTGCCCTCATCGACTTCATCATGGAACCAACCAATAGTGGTGTTGTTATCGTGGGTGCCACTGTACACCACGCAATTTTCAACGTGATTGTGGGGCAAGAAGGGGTTGCTTGGATCGCTCCACGCAAATTGAAGCACCTTCATCCCAGGCAAGTTAAAGTTATCACGCAGGGCTTCCACGCCTTCGGTGATCACGCCTAAATCTTCTGCGATGATCGGCAACTCACCCAGCGCCGCTTTGACCACTTTGAAGAAATCTTGTCCGGGTCCCGGAATCCATTCACCATTGATCGCAGTCGGTTCGCTGGCGTTGATCTGCCAATAGGCTTCAAACCCGCGGAAATGATCGATGCGCACGTAATCGACTAAAGTGAACGCCGCCTTGAAGCGTTCAATCCACCACGCATATTGATTGTTCTTCATCACATCCCAGCGATAGAGCGGGTTGCCCCAGCGTTGCCCTGTCGGGCTGAAGTAATCCGGTGGCACGCCTGCAATCACTGTCGGTTGACCATCATCGCGTAGGTAGAACAGGTCTTGATTGGCCCATACATCAGAGCTATCGTGCGCCACGAAGATCGGAATATCGCCGAAGATGCGGATGCCTTTTTGCGCCGCGTAATATTTCACCCAGTACCATTGACGGTAGAACACCCACTGCCGGAATCGCTGTTCCTCGACGGCATCGGCGTGTGCTTTGCGGGCTTTCTTGAGTGCGTCAGCTTCGTAGCGCACCAGTGCAGGATCATCCCATTCCACCCAGGCTTTACCGCCATAATGGCGTTTGAGTGCCGCGAACAGTGCATAATCTTCCAACCAGGAGGCGTTATCCTTCACAAAATTTTGGAAGCCCTCGCGTTGTTCTTTCGTGCCTTTCGTCTTAAAGCCTTCATATGCCAGCGATAACTTTTCGTCGTGATAGGGGATGATCCAACCATAATCGACATGCCCATCCGGGAAATCAGGCACATCATCCAGGTCATCCGGCTTCAACCAGCCATAATCGCTCACTAATTTATCGAGCGCGATCAGATTCGGGTTGCCTGCGAAGGCGCTGAGCGTCTGATACGGTGAATCGCCGTAGCTGGTAGGCCCCAGAGGTAAAATTTGCCAGATCGATTGTCCATGATCCGCCAGCCAATCGAGGAATTGATACACCCCATCGCCCAGATCACCGATGCCGTATTTGCCCGGCAATGAGGTTGGATGTACTAGAATACCGCTCGAACGCGGGAATAAATTGCTCATAAACCGTCCTTTAGTTGAACGAATCGCTTGTTGTTAATGATAGATATTGTAACGGTGTTTGCAGGGATTCTCAAACGGGTGGTTTTGATAGAAATAATTTTTATGACGATTCATAGAGGTCATTAAATTCACCTTTATATCCCACTAGCGCCATAACTATGAGTGGTATCATCATGATCAGATTGGTATATTCTTTAGTAATGCCTTTTTGCTCTGAGCTTATGAAATTACCTCTGTGTGCAATTTCGTTTCGTGTGACTCTAAGCATTTCAACTCTTTCCTCCAGTCCATCTATTTCGAATTCTTGTTGTTTGAAAAGATTTAACAACCCCTTCTTTAGTTTTTCGCTCTCACTTGGTGGTTTATTTTCCCAACATTTAAAAAGCTCTTCTGTTAGTGTTGCAATTAGTCGCACCGTTCCCTCAGGATGTATTTTAACTAATCGGTAGCTAACATAAGATTCAATAATTTTTGTCAATTTGATACTTAGCTCAACAGAGATTCTCTCTGTAAGCACAGCATCTAAACTTACCTTAATAAACAGTTCAAGATTGCTCCAGACATCTTTATCCCCTAAAATGCCACGTCTAGTGAAGAGACCACTAAAACCATAACTATCTTGAAAATGTCTACTGTACCAGACTTTCTCGACATGACGTTCAGTTGAAAAAGGTCTAACAGGTTGAAATTTTGATGTCCAGTAAATTTTATCACCTATACCAAGCGACATTAATGCACACCAGAAACTAATAATTTCTTCTCTTGGCCAGTTTTTTACTTCATTACCGTAAACAAATAGTTTTCCAGTAGTTTCTGATGGATAAGATATATCATCTGGTTTGAGTTTGTGTTGTAATTGAAGTCTGAGAGGGGTTTCTGTTATAAAGTCAAAATCATTAATTTCAAAAGAACGCTTAACATGACTCCTTGTAAACCAATTAGGAAATTTTAAACCACTAATGTTGTAAAACGCTCTTTTTCTTTTTTGGGATGTTAACTCATTGTTGATAGCATGATATTTCTCAGCTACGTACATTCCAACAGCTTTTTGGGAAGATTTTTTAAATTGAATACATTGTAGATTTTCTGCTTGGATTAAAATATCGTCTACTATTGCGATTCCTGTCAGTTTTTTAGGATCTGTTTGGTATAATTGTGATGTGCTTGTTGCTACCATATTGCCTTGTTGAAAGTTTAATGACGGATTACCTAAGCCCTTCTCAAAGTAGCATACAATAATCACTGCATTTAATTGCGTGTAGCCTATTTCGAAATGACAATGAATTGGTATTTCTTCAGTTAACCATAGATCACCCTCGCAATAGTAATGTGATCCACTGACAAGCTCGCCTTGCGATTTTGCATAATCAGATGGTGGATAGGAATAGGAATATGTCATATCAAATCTCCATTAGCACCTATTCCTGAATATACCATTCCTACCCCAGCAACGCCCGTACCGTGTCGGCGGCGTCGCCCCGCACTACCGTCACCTCATGACCATCGTGCAAGCGTTTGAGTGATACCTGATCGTTTGCCGCTTCATCCGGCCCCATGACTGCAACAATCGGAATGCCTTTCTTATCCGCATGACCGAACTGCTTGCCCAGCTTGAGACGACTATCGCTCATGTATAATTCGGCGCGGATACCTGCCCGACGCAAGCGCATCGCCAGCGCAGTCGCTTCATCGCGCATATCTTCACTGAACACCGTGACCAGTACCTGTACCACCGTCTGACCAAGATCGGCGGGATACATTGCTTTTTCGTCCATCAACGTGATGATGCGCTCAATCCCCAGTGAAATGCCGGTTGTCGGCAGGCTCTCCTTGCGGAAGATGCCGATTAGCTCATCATAACGCCCGCCCCCGCTAATACTGCCGATACTATCGCCATCCAGTACAGTCTCAAAAATGGGGCCGGTGTAATAACCCAACCCGCGCACCATCGTGAAGTCAAAGGCGTAATTTTGCGATGGCACGTCGAGCAAGTTCAGGTGATGTGCCATCTCGCGCAATTCAGCGATGCCCATCATGGCTATCGGGTAATCGCCTAAGATCGCCTCAACCTGATCGAGCGTCTCCACACCCTGACCACCGGCTTGCAACAGCGTCAACATGCGCTCGACGACGTTGGCATCAAGCCCGCGCTCCAATAACTCGGTCTGCACGCCTTCTGCGCCCACTTTGTCGAACTTATCGACACTGCGATATAGATCGCCCAGTTGCTCATCGCTGACACCGGCGTATTGCCCCATGCCGGTCAACAGTTTGCGGTTGTTGATTTTGACCGTGAACGCCTCGAAGCCCAGCCGGCGCAATGCCATGATCGCCAGACTGATTAACTCGGCATCGGCACTCATGTCACTGATCCCCACAATATCGGCATCACACTGATAAAACTCACGGAAACGACCACGTTGAGGGCGCTCACCACGGAAAACCGGCGCGATGTGATAGCGTTTGAAGGGCAGGGTGATCTCGTTCTCGTGTTGGGCAACCACCCGCGCCAGTGGCACGGTCAGATCATAGCGCATGGCGACGCTGGCATCGTCTTGCCGTCCGTGCTTGGCACTGTAGATCAACCCTTCGGCTTCTTCGCCATATTTGCCCAGTAGCGTCTCGGTATTCTCTAAGATCGGCGTTTGCAAAGGCTCAAAACCATAAAGCTGAAAGACCTCTTCAATAATGCCGATCACATAGGCGCGTTTGAGCATATCAGCAGGCAAAAAATCGCGCATTCCTTTGGCGGTGCGTGCCTCAATTTGTGTCATCGTGTGTGTGTGCTCCTCGTTGATTAATCTCGTTAAGCGACAAAAAAATAGCGCGAACCAATGTCGCGCCAGAAATGACTCCGTGACAATTGGTTAACGCTATTCTACTTTATGATGGTGATGTTCGCGCGTTGTCATAATACAAACAGTATAGGCGACAATCCGGGCGATTGCAACCGCTTAACGGGTGGCTGCCTTGGCGGTTTTGGATTGTTGAATGGCATCTTTGATCTGCTCATAATGCCCGATCTCATGCGCTAATCCCATCATGAACGCAGCCGGTGCGTTCAAGCGCCCGAAGTATTCCTGAGCGCGTTCCGATAAGCCCTGACGTTCATTCTCGAAGTGCGGTTCATCGGGGAAGGTGTCCAGATAAGCCAGACGCATCCGACGGCTTTCCTCAAGGCGTTGAATCGCCTTAGCGACGGTGCTCATCTCGCGCCACGGTGTTTCATAACGTGGGCGATGTTCGACACCCTGTACACCCCGCGCCAACAAGGAACTGAACGCCGCGCCTTCTTCACTGCTGGATGTCACGTGCGCGATGATATGCCCGACTGTCCAGCCGATCTTCTCCTCACCTTCAACCGCTTCAGGGTCATGAGCATCTTCATCGACCGGTTCAAAAATGATATCCTCATCGTCAAGGTCTTTGACCAGTTCCAGTAGATAGTCGATGCTCTCGTTCGTGGCATTGCGTAAGTCATCCATGGTCAGGTTGTCATCGTACCACACGTCAATGTATTTCTTCTCTTTGTTAAATACAGGAGTAAAATCAATAATCATGTCATACCTTCTCTTGAGTGAAATTAGCATTGTCTCTCAGATGAGTTACACTCACTAATGCTTACCGTTCCTGTATGAGTTCATGATTAAAGCCGATTCTTTCCAATTTGCATGGGCGGTGTTACACTCTCAGGGTATAACTAAATGAATATTTAATTGCTATTTAAAAGGGAACTGTTCATGTTAACGCCCATTGAACAACTTGCGTTTATTTTTCTTGCACTGTTCGCATTAGGAGCCACTTATCAGGGTTTCCGTGAGATGTATGTCATCATCGACAAAGGGCAAGGGAAGCTCCACTTCAACAACTTCTTCGCCCGTGCGTGGCGAGCGCTACGTATTTACATCACACAAGAGACCACGCTCAAAACCCGCCGTGTGACCAGCCTCTTTCATCTCGGTGTAGTGATTGGTTTCACTTTCTATTTCCTCGTCAATGCGGTGGATCTGTTGATTGGCTTCGTGCCCAATCTAGAAGAGACACTGCTCAATCTCACCGGCTTTTCGGCAACCGTCTATGATGTGTATCGCCTATTAGCCGATGTGCTGAGCGTGGTGGTGCTGGTGGGGGTGACCTATTTCATCCTGCGTCGTCTGTATTTGCCGAATAAACGTGATCTCACTTATCATGACAATGTGCTACTGCATCCGAAAGTGGAACAGGGCGGGCAACTCAGTGATTCGATGATCGTCGCCTTCTTCATCCTGATTCACGTCGGGGCGCGTTTCCTCGGCGAGTCCGTGCTGGTATCGATGCATGGTGCAGATGTGTTCATGCCATTCGCCACGCTAATTTCACCGATCTGGGCGGGCTTCGCGGAAAGTGGGCAAGTCTGGATGCGCCATCTGATGTGGTGGCTGGCGCTAGGGGGTATTCTGGTATTCACGCCGTACTTCCCCAGGACCAAACACGCGCACCTGTTTATGGCACCCCTCAATTACATGACGCGCCCTCAGCGTACCAGCATGGGCGAGTTAGAACCGCTCGATTTTGAAGATGAATCCATCGAACAATTCGGTGCGGCGACGCTCTTTGACTTGAGCAAAACACAGATCTTCGATTCCTTCGCTTGCATTCAGTGCAATCGCTGTCAGGATGTGTGCCCCGCCTATGTCACCGGAAAAGAATTATCGCCCTCGGCGCTGGAGGTCAACAAACGTTACTACATCAAAGATAACATGAGCGGTCTGGCTAACGGCGATGAACCCTTCAACCTGATGGGCAAGATCATCAGCGAATCGGCGGTATGGGCCTGTACCAGTTGTGGTGCGTGCGTTGATATTTGCCCCGTCGGCGATGAGCCGATGTACGACATCCTTGACATTCGGCGCAATCAAGTGCTGATGGAGAGTGATTTCCCTTCCGAACTGCAAGCCGCGTTCAATGGCATGGAGCGCAACGGCAATCCGTGGCAGGATGGGCGTGGTCGCCTCGAATGGGCGGCAGATCTCGATTTTGATGTGCCTACAGTTGTTGATAACCCTGACTTTGATATTTTATACTGGGTAGGGTGTGCCGCTAACTATGACCCCCGCGCACAGGAGACCGCCCGCGCACTGGTCAAGATCATGGAGCGTGCCAGCGTGAATTACGCGGTACTCGCCGAAGGTGAAACCTGTACCGGCGATGTGGCACGCCGTGCCGGCAATGAGTACCTGTACTTTGAACTGGCATCCACTAATGTAGCAACACTCAACGAGATCAACCCGCCGCGTATCGTGGCTACGTGTCCGCACTGCTTGCACAATATCGGCAAAGAGTATCATCAGTTCGGCGGTGAGTACGAAGTCATCCACCACACGCAACTGATTGATGAGCTAATCGCACAGAATAAATTACCCCGTTCCGCACACCCGGATAACTGGGGTAATGTCACCTTCCACGATCCCTGTTACCTCGGTCGTCATAATGATGTGGTCGATGAACCGCGTTCGGCGCTCAAGGGTATGGGCGCTAACTTGATTGAGATGCCCCGTCATGGCAAGAACAGTTTCTGCTGTGGGGCCGGTGGCGCGCAATTCTGGAAAGAAGAGGAAGAAGGCGAAGCCGCCGTCAACCTCGTGCGCTACGAAGAAGCCATGAACAGCGGTGCTGATACACTGGCGGTCGGTTGTCCCTTCTGTATGCAAATGTTCGAGACAGCGAAATCCGAACATGGTGAAGGGCCTGTGGTACGCGATGTCGCCGAGATGCTCGCTGAACAACTGGAACAAACTACCGCCGTTGGCGATTAATCTTCACTGCTCCGATCTTTTCACCGTATAACAATTCACTAAAGGGCACACTCAATCGAGTGTGCCCTCGTGCATACTACCAGAATAACCCTGATCAATTTGTGCAAATTGTGGTAAAAATAAGTATAATTATCAGTAATATGCACAATGCTTGTGCTGGATGCTGATTCCTTGATACGATAGTTACACAAAAATATTTTATTCTCAGGAGACAGTTAATGAATATGTTGACCCCAATCGGGCAATATACCAAGCAATTGAGCGCCGATGATCTGCTTAAGATGTACTGGCAAATGTTGCTCTCGCGTCGCGTTGATGAGCGAGCGTGGGTGTTGCATCGTCAGGGCAAGATACCGTTTCACATCAGCTGTATCGGTCATGAGGCACTACAGGTGGCTGCCGCCTTTGCCATCAATGCGGGTGTCGATTATACCTATCCGTATTATCGTGATCTGGCGTTTGTGCTGGCATGTGGCTACACCCCGCTCGATTTCATGCTCGGCTTGTTTGGCAAAGAAGGTGAGCCGAGCAGTGGCGCACGTCAGATGCCGTCGCATTGGTCACGCAAAAATTTGAATATCGTGACGCAATCCTCGGTGGTGGCGACACAGGTTCCTCATGCTGCGGGCAGTGCTTTCGCCATCAAATACCGCCTATCGCAGGGATTACAAGCCTCCGATGATGATACCCAACCCCGTTTAGCGCTGTGTTCGCTGGGGGAAGGCTCCACCACACAGGGCGAATGGCACGAAGGCTTGAATTGGGCAGGCGTGCATCAGTTGCCGTTCATCTGCATTGTGGAGAACAACAGCTACGCGATCAGTGTGCCCTATGATAAACAAGCCTCACGCTCGGTAGCTGAACGCGCTGAATCCTACGGTGTGCGCGGGGTACAGGTTGATGGCACCGATCCGCTTCAGATGTACGAAGTGGTGAAAGCCGCCGTCGAGCATGCTTATGCCGGCGAAGGCCCCACCTGTATCGAAGCAAAGTGTCATCGTCTGGTGCCACATTCCTCTGATGATGATGACCGCACCTATCGCAGTAAAGAAGAATTGCAAGCGATCAAAGAATTTGATCCAGTGCCGAACTTCCGTGAGCGCCTGTTAGCGGAAGGTATTCTCACCGAGGCACTCAACGATGAGTACGAAGACCGTGCTAAGGATATCGTCAATCAGGCGCACCGCACTGCTGAAGCCGCGCCCTATGCCAATCCTGCCGATCATCTATCGGCTAGCCACACCTTCGCACCGGATTCACGGGGGGATTTCTGATGACTGTGACTGCACAAATTGAAACCAAAACAATGATACAAGCGATCACCGAAGCAATGGACGAAGAACTCGCCCGCGATTCCCGCGTGTTCATCACCGGCGAAGATGTTGGTCAGCGTGGCGGGGTATTTCGTGCCACCGCCGGCTTATATGAAAAATACGGCGCTGAACGTGTTGTGGATTCGCCTTTAGCTGAATTGTCAATCGTTGCTATCGGCTTAGGGGCGGCTATTGCGGATACACGCCCGATCTGTGAAATTCAGTTTGCTGACTTTATCTTTCCGGCTTTCAACCAGATTTTGAGCGAAGTTTCGCGCTTTTACTATCGCTCCAATGGTGAATGGAACGTGCCGATGGTCATCCGTACGCCTTACGGGGGCGGTATCGGGGGCGGTTTGTATCATAGCCAGAGCGTTGAATCCCTGTTCGCCCATATCCCCGGCTTAAAAGTGGTGATCCCTAGCACTCCCGCTGATGCCAAAGGCCTGCTCAAGAGTGCGGTGCGCGATCCCAATCCGGTACTGTTCCTCGAAGCGAAAAAGGGCTATCGTGCGATCAAAGGAACTGTACCTGAAGGTGAATATCTCACGCCGATTGGCCCTGCTAACATCGTCCGTGAAGGCGATGATCTCACCGTCTATGCCTATGGCATGATGATGCACTATGCGCGGATCGCCGCTGAAAAAGTCGCCCGTGAGGATGATATCCACGTTGAATTGGTGGATTTGCGCACGCTGGTTCCGCTCGATACCGAGACCGTGCTCAATTCGTTCAAGAAGACGAGCAAGGCGTTGATCGTGTATGAGGATAACAAGTTCCTCGGTTATGGAGCAGAGATCGCATCGCTGTTAGCGGATGAAGCCTTTGAATATATGGATGCGCCGATCAAACGCCTCGCCGCGCCACCCGTGCCCGGTGTGCCGTTCAGCCATCCCGTGCAAGAAGAATTCATGATCAACCCTGATAAAATTGCCCGTGCAATCCGTGAACTAGACGCTTACTAAGGAGTTTCAATGCCTACTCAGATTACTATGCCCCAGCTTGGTGAGAGCGTTGTCGATGGCACAGTTGGCGAATGGCTCAAGCAAGTGGGTGACTCGATTGAAGAATTTGAACCGATTGTGCGTGTCAGCACCGATAAAGTTGATACTGAGATTCCTGCGCCTTCATCAGGCGTGTTGTTGGAGATTTACATCAACGAAGGTGATACCGTTGATGCTGGCGTGGTGCTGGGTGTCATCGGACAAGCTGATGAACAGCCCCCCGCACGCCCCGACACTGACGCACAACCCGCACCGCAACCCGTCGCGCAGTCCGCATCATCCGCACACAGTGCCAATCACAGCACATCGGCGCACACCGGCGACTATGACGGACACGTCACGCCCGTCGTGGCGAGGATGGCACGCGAGCATGATCTGGATCTCAGTCAGATCACGGGTACAGGGCGCGATGGCCGTATCCGCAAGAAAGATGTGCTGGCCTACTTAGAGACACGTAACGGCACACATCAGGCCAAACAAGACACCCCCGAAGAAGAACTCGCGCCGTGGGAAGTGCCCGGATCGGGCAGTCTGTTCAAGCCCAGTGTCAACTATGAAGAGGACGACACTTCCGAACCTGCTCCGGCACAATCAGCGCCTCAACCGAAGGCTGGGTCGACAAGCCCGCCTGCCAAGACCGCACCGACTCCGCAAGGTGTACCGGGTGAGCTGGTCAAGCTCAGTGCGATGCGTCAGAGTATCGCCAAACACATGGTGGAGAGCAAACTGCACACCGCGCCTCACGTCACCACTGTGATGGAAGCTGATCTGCATCGCGTCAGCGCACATCGCGCCACCCACAAAGCTGATTTCGCTCAGCAGGGTGTGAAATTGACCTTCACGCCTTATTTTGTGCTGGCAGTCGCCCGCGCTCTGCAAGCTGTACCTCTCTTGAATGCACGGTGGACAGAGGATGGTCTATTTTATCCGCAAGCCCAGCACATCGGCATGGCAGTCGCACTTGGTGAGGGACTCATTGTACCGGTCATCAAGCACGCCGGCGATTACAACTTGATCGGGCTTGCCCGTCAGGTGAATGATCTCGCTGAACGTGCCCGTCAGCGCCAGCTCAAGCCGGATGAAGTGCGCGATGGCACATTCACCATCACCAATCATGGTGTGAGTGGCAGTCTTGTCGCCACACCCATTATTAACCAACCGCAATCCGGTATTCTCGGCGTGGGCATGATCGAAAAGCGCGTGAAAGTCATCGATGATGCGATTGCGATTCGCCCCTGTGCCTATCTCTCGCTAACCTTCGATCATCGCGTTGCCGATGGCGCAACCGCCGATGCCTTCCTGATGACCATCAAGCAAACTCTCGAAGACTGGTCATGATCACTCACGGGCATATCGCTGATGTGCCCGCGATATAGGCATACTCTAACAACTATCAACAATTCTACGCCTTGCTTGCAGTATAATTGAACATATTCAACAGCTGTAATCGAGGAATATGGATGCAAAAACTGAGATACTTGCTCATCATCACTGTGCTGATTATCGTTGCCTGTCAACCGCAACCCTCCGAGGAATTGCCCGACTTGCCGACTATTGTGCAATTCCCAACCGAAACTGCAACCAGCCAACCCAGTGCTACACCCACGCTGACCGAGACCCCCTTACCCACGGAGACCACGACTGTTACCTCGAACCCAACCGAAACGCCGGAACCAACGCATACACCACCGCCCACCGAAACATCAATCCCTACAGATACACTTGACCCCACACAGGTGATACGTGGTACAGCTACCGCAAGCGTGTTAGAAGCACCTATCTTTTCGACTTTCACGCCTATTCCACCCGGTGCACTGGCCATTGTGGCACGTCCGACTTCAACAGGCACGCCTGAGGTGCTGGCTGATGTCATCATCACGGAAGCGCAATTTCAAGAGGAGGTCAACCGCCTGCTCAATGACTTGCCCGATATCAATCAAGCACAGATGAGCTTTGTTCCCGAAGGTATCGCCTATCGCTTGACCGCCGATAATGGCGAAGGGGTGTTGGTGACCGGTACAGTCACCGTGCCTTTCACCTTCAGTGGCGGAAGCCTCAATAACATCGTAACAATCGGGGGTGGGGTCGAGATTGTGATGGACAATGAGCCGGATACAACCGGTACGGAAGAACCTGCCGAGATTCCGGAAGCCTTCTTAGTCAATGTCAGTGAGTTGGTGCTCATTACGCAAGAATCATTCAATTTCATCTTGAATCAACGTCTTGGTGAAGGGCAACATGATCTTGAAAATCTCAGCATTATTGAGAACCGCATGTTGATTTCATTAGTGGTGCCACTCCGTGAGCGCTGATACATGCTAAGGTAAAGAATATGTAAAAATAGCGTTGTGATTGTGTGTTCGGACATATACTATACCTATAGTTAATGAGTGATGGGGCTTTTACTATGATGTCACGACACCTGAAATTGATCGTATTAGGCTGGCTAGCGCTATCGGTTGCTGTGGTCAGCGCTCAAGAAGCATGCTCGGCAATTGTAGAAGATGCCTTGCTCGCTGTTGAAGATTTCTGTGGAGAACTCGGACGTAATCAAGCCTGTTATGGCAACGTCGCACTGACCGCGCAAGCGCAACCTGATGCACTTGATTTTCAGTTCCAATCCACGGGTGATGTCGTCGATGTGGCTGATATTCTTTCGCTAGAGATGAGTGCCTTTGATCCAGAGGTCGGTGTGTGGGGCGTGGCAGTGATGTCTTTACAAGCGGATATTCCCAACACCTTGCCCGGTCAAAATATCACCTTCATCTTATTCGGGGACGTGGCAATCGAGAATGCTTCTACGGACGAACAAACGCCCATGCAAGCCTTCTATTTGCGTACCGGTATTGGCGCGTCTGCGTGCGAGGATGTGCCGGAGAGTGGCGTGCTGATCCAATCCCCGGATGGCGTGGAAGAAGTCACGTTCAATATCAATGGGGTAGATGTGCAGATTGGCTCAACGGTCTTTTTGCAAACTGAGGATCTCAATGAAGCCGAGACCGATCTCGTCCTGACTACCGTTGAGGGCAGTCTTGCGGTGCAGTTCGAGGATGAGAGCTATCCAGCTATCGAAGGCACACAGATTCGTCTGCCACTTAATTCGGAATTATTACCTGTCGGTCGCCCGAACTTACCGGAAGCCTATGCGGAAAATCGTATTGCCCCCTTGCCGATAGCGCCTTTGCCACGGCGTATCACACCGGCACAACCCCTACCCGCAGAGCGCATTGCAGAATTGCGTGAGCGTATCCAGAACGGACAAGCACCCTGCGGCGTGGCGGGATTACCATCCTGCGATCAGATTCTGCCAGCCTTGCGCTCGGGTGAATTTTTGCCACGTCCAGAACGCTGGGGCGAGCGTTTCCAACCGGGTGTCAACTGCCTACCGCTCAACCAGCTTGATGCATCGGGTGAATCTGATCTGCCACTGTGCCCACCGCCTGATCGTGCATCACGCCCAATGTTACCCACTCGTGCCCTCGCTAACGATCAATTACCGCTTGATGGTGATGCCGATAACGACGGCGTTCTCAATCAAGTCGATGCCTGTCCTTTCCGTGTTGGTTCGCCTGAAAACTCAGGTTGTCCACAAGCGCCCACAGATAGTGATGGGGATGGTGTGCCCGATGCGCTCGATTTTTGCCCGAATCGCGCCGGTGATCCGACTCGGCGTGGATGCCCTGATGCCCCACGTGATAGCGATGGTGATGGGTTTCCTGATGCGCTGGATGTCTGCCCGAATCGTGCCGGTAGTGCAGAATTTCGGGGTTGTCCGTCTGATCCGCGTGATCGTAATAACCCGCCGGATACCGCGCCTAACGTGCCAATTGTTCCTGACGTGATACCCACACCAATTGTCCAAGATAGTGATGGCGATGGTGTGCCGGATGCACTGGATGCCTGCCCGAACTATAGCGGGGCAATCAATGGGTGTCCGCCAGATAGCGATGGTGATGGGTTGTATGATCCGCAAGATCAATGCCCCAACCAGAGGGGCCCAGCTGCCAATAATGGTTGTCCACCACCGGATAGCGATGGTGATGGTGTCTATGATCCACAGGATAACTGCCCGAACCGCGCTGGATTGGCAATCAACAATGGTTGTCCTATACGGAATAATACCAATAATGATGGCTCAAACAATGAACAAACTGGGCCAGATCTGCTCGGAGATTTTGATCGAGATGGTGTGTTGAATGGGGTGGATAACTGCCCTGACCAGGCTGGCTCACTAGACAATAATGGGTGCCCGCGTTGAGCATTACCAGATAGGCGCGAGTGATTTTACCCGCGATAGTGTATCCATTTCGGTATAAATTTAAATCAGACGTTTTGGATTGAGAACACGCGCGACAGTTGCCAACAAACCATCCAGTGAATGAAAAGCGCCTTTCGGTCGAAAAATTCGTCGTAACAAGGGTGGCGACGAGTTTGGGTTGCTGTTGGGCAAATTTGCGAATAAAGTCATCTTGTAATTGGGTGGCTTCTTGAGGGTTTGTAAACCAGCGAAAGAAGATTGGATTCCTTGACCGAATTCATTGATCTTCCACAGCATGACGAGACCTCATTTCTGTTCTTATTTGCTAACTCAACTTTAATGAGTTTTCTCGTCTTTTTCTATTTACACCGAAATGTATACACAACCTGATGTTTGGACGTTTTGTAACTTACAAAACAGGCGCTTATATCTTATTTTGGGCGGATTGTCCGGCCTGCTCATTATTTGCGACACGATCGGCTTCATCAAAGCCACTCAAACGGGCTTCTGCCCCTGCGTGTTGGCTTTCACGGCGGATGTGTAGCGCCAGTTGGTTGACATAATGCAAGTTCTTACCTAAGTCTAACTTTTGGTCAACCCATGTTGCTTGGCTATCAATGCGAATTGTCGTCGTGTTAGCATCCAACCGTTGCAAGCGAATTTCAATTTTAGAGAATTCAGCAGGGTCTGCGATGCCGAGTGTTTTGGTGCGTAAGCCGGCTTTAATCACACCCACTTCACGGTCTTCTTCGTGGATGGTCAACAATTGCTTGCGTCCCGGTATATTGACCAGAAAGCTCTCCGCAGGTATCTCTTGTTCGTGTAGCATGTGGAGTGCATCAAACGCTAAATCAAATGCCATCGTCATAGGCAAGTCGATTTCGATGGTGCGTTGTTGCTGTGCCTCAAGGTTATCGGTAGCTTGTTTTTTGCCTGCAAAAGCACGTTTGTGTTGTTGCATCCGCATATAGTAGCTTGCAAATATCAGCATCGTAGATAATGCGCCCCATGCCAGCGTTAACCCGATTTTGGTCGGCATCGATAGCACATCAATTTGCAGCATGATGTAAAAGAAAAAGAGCATCAATAAGGCAACAAAGCCTATTGTAAAGTTTTGGTTCGGTAGGCGTTTCGCCATGTGTATTATCCTTCGTGGTTGTCGTTGTCACACGTCTGATTAAACAAGCATGAACGCACAATGTCAATTAGGCAAATGGTAAGGGCATGGCGCAGAGGTTAGATTCTTGTTGGGTATGTGTCGAAAATGGTGGAAGTTCATTGCATGTGTGTGGGGGCATTGGGACGCGCCGTTGCACGCCCCTACAAAATACAACAAATCAATCGGTGCGTAGGGTCCAACGGGATACCCTAAAATTTACACCGAAATGGATTATCTGACCCGCGCCCGTTTGACAATCGTTAGAAGTTAATCATGTGTCCTTCGAGACCGTGTGCCGCCTCTTTGATTGCCTCACTCAATGTTGGATGAGCATGGACATTACGCGCAATCTCGTGCGGGGTCAATTCCCATGTACGCGCTAAGGTCAGCTCTGGTAGCAGTTCGGTCACGTTAGGGCCGATCATGTGTGCGCCCAACAATTCACCGTATTTTTTATCGCTGATGATCTTCACGAAGCCGGATGCATCGCCTAAACCCAGTGCCTTTCCGTTCGCCTGGAAGGGGAACTTGGCCACGTTGATCTCATAGCCTTTTTCTTTGGCCTGTTCTTCGGTATAGCCAAAGGCGGCAACCTGTGGATTGCAGTAAATTGCGCGTGGCATCATGTCGAATTCCAGCTCGACAGTTTCCACACCGGCGATATTCTCGGCGGCGATAATGCCCATCGTCTCCGCGACGTGTGCCAGCATCATCTTAGCGGTCACATCACCGACTGAGTAAATATGCGGGACGCTAGTCTGCATCTTCTCGTTGATGTCAATCGCACCGCGATCAGTCAGCTTCACACCGGTATTTTCCAGACCGTAGCCTTCTGTGCGTGGCTTAAAGCCAATCGCCACCATCGCTTTGTCGGCTTCCAGTGTTTTGCTCTCACCTTTAGCGCGATCTTCGATGACAACTTTCACACCTTTGCCCTTGTCCTCGATGGATTTCACGGCGTGGCTGGTGAGCATGTTCACACCCATCTTCTTGTATTGTTTGGTCAGCTCGCGCACAACCTCTTTGTCTTCATTCGGTAAGATGCGATCCAGAAATTCGACGATGGTCACATCAACACCGTAATTCGCCATCACATACGCGAATTCCACGCCGATCACGCCACCACCTGCGATGATGATGCTTTTCGGCAGGTTATCGGTCATAATTTGCGTTTCCCAACCGACAACATTATCGCTGAATTCCACGCCGGGCAGGGTATTGTCAATCGCGCCAGTAGCGATGATGGCATGCTTGAAAGATAGCGTTTCAATCTTGTCATCATTGAGCGCGATGTCAACGGTGTTGGCATCTTTGAAAGTTGCCCAGCCATCATATTCATCAATCTTGTTCTTCTTCATCAAGAAGTGAACGCCCTTGACCAATCGTCCGGATACATCGCGACTGCGTTCCCATGCCTTCTTATAGTCAAACTTAACCTCGCCACTGATACCAAATTCATCAGCCTGATGTAAGAAGGTGTGCGCGAGTTCCGCATTGTGCAATAGAGCTTTGGAAGGGATACAACCGACGTTCAAGCACACGCCCCCCCAGTATTTTTTTTCGACGACGGCGACTTTTAAACCCAGCTGACTGGCACGAATCGCCGCGACATACCCACCCGGGCCAGCCCCAACGACGACAACATCATATTCTTTCGCCATTAAATTACTCCCTTTTTGTTTGTATCAATTGAGCAGATCAGCCTTAGTGGTAATCTGCACAGATCAAAGCGTCTCATCATATAGACGCGCCTTGGCATTGATTTTATACATGGGTATTTTACCCTATCAGCGCAGGGCTTTCGAGTGCTACCCATCGCTGATATATTTTTTCCCTTTTTCAAAATGCTTATGATTTCGCACGCTAGAAACATGCTACAGTATAGGCAACGTTTATTTCTCGAGATTGAGGATGATAAAAATGATACACCGTTCATTACTTCTCATTAGTTTATTTTTGTTGATGTTTGGGGTAACAGTTTCGGCACAGGATGATCTCATCCAGATTGCACAGTGGGCAGAGGATGCCGAAGCCTCCAGCCAATATACCGACGATAGCTGGAGCGCCGAACGTGCGACTGGTAGCCCTAACGTTTTTGCCTGTGAAGATAACGCCGATGCATGGGCTTCTTTTACCTATGATGGCGAAGAATCGCTCACAGTTTACTTTGATGACGAAGTGATCCCCACACAGCTCAATATTTACCAGACTTTAACGCCCGGTGCGATCACTGCCATTGAATTAATCCCGGAAGATGATGACGATGATGCTGTTCTCTTCCCTGTGGCAGATCAAAGCGATGATTGCCCATCAATCCTCAGTGTGAATTTCCCTGACGACTTGCCGGAAACCATCGGCGTGACGATTTATATGAATCAAGCACTGGTGGGTTACTGGAACGAGATCGACGCGGTTGAGCTGGTCGGCTTGGTTGAAGGTGATGAGGACGACGCGCAAGAATCCAGCCTCGAAGAAGCTGATTTTGAGGTGGACTATCGCATCTTCTCGGTAGATCTTGATATGGATGATGCCGAAACCGGTGGCAAAGGGAATGCCGATACCACCGCCAACACATCTGGTGATTATGATGTGGAATGGGGACGCGATGTCACCTGTCAGGGTGGGGGCACGATTGAAAATGGCTTAGAAGTGAGCATCATCCAACAACGGGCAGGCAATCAGTACCGTGTGACTGCGATTGGTATTGGTGGCTTCGATCCGGTGCTGGCAGTCAGCTTGAGAGGTGCTTACAACAACGCGCTCTGCAATGACGATAGCGGTGATGCTTCATCTTACAGCGCCAATCTTCCCACGACAGGACAGGTCGATTCATCGCCCCGTAGTTCTCAAGTGGTTTTTGATCTCAATAGCGCCCAGACCTTTGAAGATGTCTCAATCGTGGTGGGTGGTTTTGGTGGTTCTAGTGGCGAATTTGTGCTGATTGTTGAAGGCATGTTTGCCAGCTCCGCTGATGGTGCTGGTGATCCGATGGCACTCGCACTCTCACCGGCACTCTTTGAGTCCGGCGTGGATCCATCCGCTTATATGATCTCAGTCGTCGGCGCGTTTGATCCGCTGATCCGCGTACTCGATGGTGATTATCAAGAAATTCTTGATAACAATGGTGTACCGATTCTTTGTGATGATGCGGGTAACGAGCGCCTGTGCTGGGGCGAGAGCAGTGCACTCACTTCATCTTATGTCTCTCGCTCACAGAACCGTCAATTGGGGGGCGGTCAGTTCGATGCTATGTTGACAACACCATTTTCTGCTGAAGAAGTTGGGCTATTCGTCAACTACGTCATGACCAGTTATGGCAGTACTGAAGGCGATTATGTGGTAGCGTTTCATCTTGGTATAGCCGGTGAAGATTAAGCCGATTTGACCCAATCGTTTATTCAGGGGCGGTATCATCAGCGATATTGCCCCTGAAGCGTTTTAGGTCGATTGAGTGAGCCATTGGCGTTGTGCTTCAAACAATAAAACACCGGTTGCAATCGCCGCATTCAGTGATTCCGCGTTCGCCATCGGGATTGACACGCCTTGTTCGGCGAAACGCTCCGCGTCTTGACTGCCACCGTGTGCCTCATTGCTGATGACTAGTGCCCATGCTTGTGTCCAATCCACATCGCTATAACGGGTCTCTGCATCGCCCCGCGCCAAATAGGTCGCTAGATCATCACAATACCCGCGAATGTTTGCCCAATCGGCTTCTATCACAGGTAAACGGAAGTGTGCGCCCATACCACTGCGTAAGACCTTCGGATTGTAAGGATCAACGCAACCGGGCGCGAGAATCACCACCTGCACGCCAGCCGCACCGGCTGTGCGTAAGATTGTCCCCATATTACCGGGGTCTTGCACGGCATCGAGAATCAGCACCCGTTGTGGTTCAGGAGGTAATGAGGGGCGCGGTAGACGAAAGACCGCTACAATCCCCTGTGGATTTTGTGTATCGCTGACATGTTGCATGATCTCGTCGGTGACTTCATAGAGTGTGGCGCGTGTGTTTTGGAGTTGAGCAATCAACTCATAATCGACCTGTGTCGGCTGATAAAAGACGTACTCCGGCGTGATTAATTGTGCCAGCGCATCGCCGATCAAGCGCGTGCCCTCCAAGACAATTTTGCCTTCTTTACGGCGTGCCCGCGCCCGATTTTGTAGCTGGTTCGCCAGCTTAACATACTGGTTCTGTAAACTCGTGATCACTTCGACCATCGTGCCTATGCTTTCTGTTGTCATGGTTTTGGTAGATGTTGTTTGCTTGGAAGCCTATCATACAAACAATATAGCTCACAAGATAAGGGCTAGCAATCGCGAGCGGTGAGGGCTGAGGAAACAAAAACAGGGCCATGAGGTGACCCTGTTTAGGTGTTTATGCCAGTGCTTCTTTGGCAACACCGACGATTTTTGCAAATGCAGCAGGATCATCAACCGCTAGCATGGCCATCATCTTACGGTTGACTTCAACCTGTGCCAGTTTCAGCCCATGAATCATGCGGCTGTAGCTTAGCCCGTTAAGGCGAGCAGCAGCATTGATGCGCTGGATCCACAGACGGCGCATCTGGCGTTTGCGTTGGCGGCGGTCACGGTAAGCGTAGAACAGGCTACGGATTAACGCTTCGTTCGAGCGACGAAACAACGTGCCACGTGTGCCCCATTGCCCTTTAACCGCTTTGATAACTTTCTTGTGTTTCTTGCGGCGTACAACACCGGTCTTTGCTCTTGGCATTTCTCGACTCCTCTTACCAACAAACACCCGGAGGCGAACTCCGGGGTCATCGTCTTAAATATGGTTTGCCAAACAGTCCAGCTTATTTGGGCGGGTTGGCTTTGTATTTACCGAGATACGGCGCAAGCGTCTTGATACGACGCGCCTGTTTCGATGTGGCAACTTCTTGCATCTTGTCCAGTGACCGCTTCACACGGCTGGACTTACGACGACGCAAGTGACTTTTGCCGCCCTTGGTACGCACGACACGACCGGTACCGGTCACTTTGAACCGTTTAGCCGTTGCTTTGTGCGTCTTCAGTTTGTACTTCTTTACACTATTTCTACCCATATCGGTCACCGTCCTTACGTTGGTCTATTTTACGTCTGGAGCCAGCACCATGATCATATCGCGGGATTCCATCTTGGGCTTCTGCTCCACCACACTAACATCGCTTAATTCGCGCTCGAAATGTTCGAGTTTATCGCGCCCGATGTGTGAGTGGGTAATCTCACGCCCACGAAAACGCATCTGAACACGCACCTTCTTGCCACTTTCTAGCCAGCCTCGTGCACGTTTCAGCATGATGCCCACATGGTGATCATCTGTTTTAGGGCGTAGTTGAATATTTTTCACTTCAACTTTTTGTTGATTTTTCTTCGCCTTACGCTCTTTCTTCTGTTGCTCGTATTGGAACTTACCAAAGTCCATAACACGGCATACAGGCGGCGTCGCGCTTGGCGCAACCTCTACCAGATCTAAGCCAGCATCTTGAGCCATTTGTAATGCTTGTTTAAGCGGTACAACGCCGACGTTGTTCGAAATAGGAATCCCTTCTTCATCCTGTTCTTCAACGATCAAGCGGACTTCTTTGGCACGGATCTGTTTGTTCGTTCGATAATCTGAGTTGACTATTGCTATGTACCTTTCAACTATGTTTTTGTGCAATAACTAAAGCATACAAAACATAGCCGTATCGTATGAATAGCGCATAAAATCTTAGCAAAGAGGCGCATATTCGTCAACCGGCAAGTTTTGCAGACTAATACTTGCATTTGTTACTATTATACTACCAAAAACTACCCTATTTGTAAAAGCATTAGCCTCCGGAAGGCATTAGAATTGTATATTTTTCGGTCTGATAGGCAAATGCGCGTACATCCTTGAGGGCTTGCTCGTACATTGCGAATAGTTGATCATCATCTTCTTTGAAGCGATGCAAGCTCTGTACTGCACATGCTGTACAACCTCTCATTGCCCGAAAACTATCCGTCTCACAATTCATGCACCCGTTGAGGCGAATCATAGTTAGCATCAGGGCCAGCGTCTCTTCATGATTCTCCGGCAAACTCAACACGCGCTCAATCAGCTTTCCCCAGTCTTCCCCGCGTAGGTTCTTCAAAGCGAGGATCGCATGATGCGGGAATAAAATATCATTGGAGGTATACATAAAAACTCCCTAACTACTCGGATAGAACCGATTATATCACAAACGCACTTCTTGCTATATCATCGAGACGCTATCATGAACGGCTTTTGCATAGTCAGTGGATTGTTTGGATCGATTGAGGCGTGACAGATCTTTTACTACTAAGGACACAAAGATCACGAAGAAAAGAATCGGCTCGTGCCCGTCTTTGTGTCCTTAGTGCGCTTCGTGAGAAGCTCTTTACTAAAGACATGATACACGATTCATTCACTAACCCGACTTTGCAATTGCCCTGCGCTATCAGGTGTTCTTATCGGGTAGGGCAGGTTAGAATCTAATTGAATACGCTGTTGTAGAGTGGTCATCGCCCTACAATAGAGATATGTTAATACAACTCACATCGGTATGGGATTATGACACGATTTTTCATCGGATTAGTATGGCTCATCAGTCTTTCGGCGTGTAGCGGAGGTGCCGTCATCTTTGCCCCGACACCGCTCCCGCCGGAAGCCTCACCCAATCAGTATGATCATCCCAGCGGAGCCTTCACGCTCTTATTGCCCCGTACATGGGCGCTCTACGAACAGACCACGAGCCTGTTTGCTTCCGCATCGTTTGCACCCCCCGCCAGCGATACACCACTGGTACAGATCGCTGTGGTTAATCTGGGTCGGGAGATCACTGCCGGCGAGATCGGCGAATTAATGACACGCTACCAGACCGACATTCGTCCTGATATACCACGCTACACCGAGCAAGATCGACAGGCAATGGGGGATGGTAGTTGGCGCATTGCAGGCTTGCGCCAGACCATTAGTGGAAGCACCGAGCAAGTCAATACCTTCATTCAATATCGGGGCAGTTTGCTGAGTGTGATGGAGGTCATCGTGCCACTTGATGCCACGCTCCAATCACAGACGCAGACTATCATCAACACCTACCAACTTGCGACGGATGCAGATTTGCCTGTTGCCAATCTATCCGACTTGACCGGCACCGCTAGTGCACCGATCCAACTGGTGAATGTATCGACATGGACAACAGCGAATGGTGTGTTTTACGTCACCGGCGAATTAGCCAATGCTGATGAGGAAGCACTGGCAGAATTACCTGTGCAAGCGCAATTGCTGACCGATGCTGGTGAAGTTGTCGCCGAGGGGGGGGATATCGTCATGGGATACGCAGTGGAACCTGGTGGATTCGCGCCTTTCAGTTTACGCTTTGGGCAGGGGCAACCGGTCAATGCCACGCGCTATGCCGTCACCATCGGGGCAGAGAGCTACACCCGTCAACCCGTGACCGTCATCGGCGCACCTATCCTCCAATGGGAAGATGCCACCGATACCAACCGCGACGCTGCGATTTTCATCACAGGCACGGTCACCAACACCGGTGATGTCGATGTCCTCGCTCCGCGTGCTATTGCCACGCTCTTTGATGCAGGCGGGCGTGTGATCGGTGCAGGTTTTGCTAATGCCGATGTCACGCAGTTAGGCGCAGGCGAAACAGCGGATTTCAACGTGCTTATTTCCGAAGTGGGTGGTGTGCCGGTGAACTATGTAGTCAACGTGCAGGCCTTACCCTGTGACGCGAGTTGTGAGTAATCGTATCCCACCCGCACCCTTACTGATCTTCCAGACAATCGGTGTGCTGGTCGATCGTGATCGCTGGCGCGAGCGTTACCGTCAGCAAATGGCGTATTACATGGCGCAGCATTATGGGCAATCATCAGCATTCTGGGCACAGGTGGATGAAGCCTTAGTGGCAGATTGGGCGAGCTATCACGCTGACCTCAATTATAGCGGGCAGGATGGCATCGCTGATATGCGCGAAGGCTTATTCCGCACCACTCGCGCCCTATTCACTATCGCCCAATTGCCGGAGCCACCCCACGCGGAGATCACGCGCCTCTCACAGACACTTGCTGGTTTGCCTATCTCGCGTGCGCTCTTCGGTGATGTGATGCTATTTTTAGGGCGCTGTCGCCAGCAAGGTTACACTATCGGTGCGTTCGGCTATCTGTTGCGCGCACAAATTCGGGCGCTCACCCATGATATACCGCATCTCGCGCATGCTATCGGTGCGGATACGCTCGATCACTATGAACATGATGAAGCCTACTTCATGAAAATGAGCGCTCATTTACAACGCGAACCTGCTACAATCAGCATCGTTGTCATATCCCCCACCATCGCTACCATTGCCCAACAAGCAGGACTACATGCCTATCGCGTACGCCAGAGCGATACACCGCTCATATCCGAGTTAGCAACCCTGTTTACCCGCGCATCGGATACCGATTAACACAACAACGCACACACATCACACACGATTTAACCATCTATACGGAAAGGAACCCTGTCACATGATGGATACTGCCATGATCTATGAAATTATCGGTTATATCGCTTCGATCTTAGTTGCCATCTCTTTGCTGATGACTTCAATTTTGCGCTTACGCCTGATCAACATCGTCGGTTCGTCATTCTTTGTCTTATATGGCTTGCTGATTGGCGCTTATCCGGTGGCGATTGTCAATTTCGTGATCGTCCTCATCAACCTTTATCAGCTCTACAAATTGCGCAATCTCGATGAAGTCTTCAGTTTACTGGATATAGATGTGAACTCGTCGTATTTCGAGCAATTTATCACCTTTCATCAGGATGAGATCCGCACGTTCTACCCAACTTTCTTCGATAAACCCATCCACGTTTCTGATAGCAATCATATCGTGACTTTCGTCTTGCGTAATATGTTGCCGGTGGGCTTGTTCATTGCAGATGAGATGGATAGTGGCAGTGCCATCGTGCGTTTGGATTACGTGATCCCTGGCTATCGTGATTTCAAAGTGGGGCAGTATCTCTACCGACAAAAAACTGATTTCTTCCGTTCACAGGGCATCACACAATTGATCAGCTATCCCGGCAACGAGACGCACCAGCGTTATCTGGAGCGTATGGGCTTTCAGCGTGATATTGCCACCAGTGACCGCCGTTTATATCGCCTAAGAATTGAGGGTTGAGCAAGCGATAAGCACGCTATAATGAGGGTGTCATCGCGTTGAGTGAAGGAGGATTTATCATGAGTAAACTTAAACGTCTTGCACCGCGCCTATGCCCGGATTGTGGTGCGCGTGATACCCTGTTTGTCGATCATGATCGGCAGTTGACCTGTCAACTGTGTGGATATAAAGCACTTGCCAAAGATACAACAACCCCTGCTGAACAGGATACCCCGCCACGCTGGCAGGTCAGTTATCGCACGCCCTATACCTCGCAGATTGATCGCTGGGCGCAGGTCAAGTTCACCAGTGCGCTCGATTATGTGCATCAGGGTAATTACACTGAGGCAATGCGTGCCTTTGAACAAGCGCTTGACCAACAAGCTGATCTCGTCGAAGCGCATCTGTGGTTGGCACGCCTCACACCAGAGCCAGAGCGCAAACACCTGCACTATAGCGAAGTGTTCGCCCGCGTGCCCAATCATCTGGAAGCCCGCCGAGAATTGCTGGTACTCAAGGGGGATCTCACCCGTGCTGAAGCAGATCGCACGCTCGATATGTCTCAGGAACCGGATGTGCGTACTTCCCAAGGTGCTGTTGCCACTGAGATGATCGAAATTGTCTGTGTTAATTGTGGTGGAACGCTCCAAGTCCCCGCTGATAGCGACGAAGTGACCTGTAAGTTTTGCGGGTATGTTGAGCCACTCGCCGATCACGAAAGCTTGGCAACAACTGCCCCTGAATCCCTGACAACCAGCCTGCTCAAAGAACGGGCGCAGGGCGTGAAGTGGGTAGTGGGGCAACATCTGCTCCATTGCGATCAATGCGGTGCGGAGCGCATCATCACTAGCGACAAGATGACGACACAATGCCCGTTCTGTGCCTCACAGCAGGTCATCAAGTCCGATGCCTTACAATCCTTCCGTCAGCCGGATGGCATCGTACCCTTTCAGATGAATCGGGAAATGGCACGCGCTGAACTCGACGAATCGCTCAACAGCTTCACCGAACGTTTCAAAGGGTGGTTCGTCAACAATCAGGTTGTGCAAGTACAACTCACGCCGGCCTATTTGCCGTTCTGGTTCTTCGATGTCAACGCACAAATTCGTGTAACCAAAGTTGGTCACAACAGTCAGCAAAACTTGGTCTGGAACAATGTCCCTAATGTGCGTACTGAATTCGGTGATGCGCTCAGTGATGTGCCGTATTGCGCGGTGCTATCCCCACCACATCGCCTCACGGATCGTTTACACAAGTATGATCTGACTGCCATCAAGCCCTATCACCCCAAGATGCTTGCTGGCGCAACCGCCGAGCTATATAGCATCGATTTTGCTGATGCCTCGCTCAAGGTGCGCAGTGAGATCGCCGAGCGGTTTCGCTTTCGTCATCGGCATAATCCCAACGGAGATTATCAGATTCATGTCAGTCATCTGATTACAGATATGGCATTTCGTCTGTTGTTGTTGCCTGTCTGGGTAGGCATTCTCACCGAGGATGATGCAGACATTCGTCCGCTGCTGATTCATGGACAAACAGGGCAGGTAATCTTAGGTACTACTACCCGCCCCGATGCGTGATCGTCATGAGAGCTGAACTTGATGTGCGTGTCGAATGAAGTCGAGGTCTTCTAATTGCGCGAAGATGTCGTCGGGGATTGCTTCATCAAGTGTGATGACTGTCAGCGTGTGCCCACCCCGTTGGGCACGTCCGGTATACCACCCTGCGATATTGATCTGGTGCTGTGCGAATAACGTCCCCACGCGCCCGATCACACCGGGCTTATCATGACTGCCCATCAACAACAAATAACCCTCTGGCACGAACTTCATGCGGTAGTCATTGATCTGGATGATATAGGGTGTTTTGCGGTCAAGCAAGGTGCCGGAGATCGTGATCGTCTCGTCATCTTCGAGCGTCACCTGAATATTCACCATATTGGCATATTCGCTTGATAATCCTTTTGCCTGTGTCACCTGCCAACCGCGCTCATGGGCGAGCATCGGCGCATTAACACTGCTCACGCCCTCACCGAGAATGGGACGCAGTAAGCCTTTCAGCACACCAACGGTGATCGGTTTGATCAAGCCGTTCATATCCTCACCACTAGCTTCTACTGCCACACGGCGCACCGGCGAACGCGATAGTGTGTGGAAGATTTGCCCCATTTGTTCAGCAAGGTGCATGTAGGGGCGGATCTCATCATAATTCAAGCCGGGCATGATCGGCATATTAACCACATTAC
The DNA here is from genome assembly GCA_051117475.1 of Anaerolineae bacterium. Lineage (GTDB taxonomy): Bacteria > Chloroflexota > Anaerolineae > Aggregatilineales > Phototrophicaceae > JAUZRW01. The sequence continues at coordinate 179,296 of JBNPEE010000045.1, forward strand.
GATAGTCGCGATCATCGAGTGCATCTAAGACCTGTTGCACCACCCGCATGGATATGTCCTGCGTAGCCTCTAGCGTGTTATCGCCGATGTGTGGCGTGTGGATCACGTTCTCTAAGCCGATAAGCGGGCTATTATAAGGCGGTTCTTCGGGGAACACATCGACTGCTACGCCCGCAATGTGCCCGGATTTAAGCGCCTCAGCAAGTGCATGTTCATCGACGATTAAACCATGTGCGGTATTAATCAAGCGTGCGCCTGCTTTGATCTGGGCGATGGCGTTGGCGTTCAACATGCCTGTTGTTTCCCGCGTGGCCGGAACGTGCAAGCTGATGAAATCACTGCGCCCTAATAGTTCCTGCAAACCAACTAACTGCACGCGGTCATCGACGCTATCTTCGACGATATACGGATCATAAGCGAGAATGGTCATGCCAAAGGCAACAGCACGCTGTGTCACGACACGTCCCACACGCCCCAGGCCGACAATCCCCAACACCTTGCCATGTAATTGTACGCCCGCTTGCCGATGCCGATCTAATAACCAGTAGCCCTCACGGATGCTGTTGTGTGCGGCTGGCAAGCGCCGACTGAGCGCCAACATCAACGCGAGGGTGTGTTCACCGGCGGCAATCGCACTCGCGCCGGGTGTGTTCATCAGCATGATGCCGCGTTTGGTGGCTGCTTCAATATCGACATTGCTCAGTGCCGGCGAGACGTAAGCGATCACCCTGAGTTGTGGCGCATGATCGAGCATCGGCGCGTCGATACGCATGGCATCACGGGTGATGATGGCGTGTGCATCGTGGAGGTTATCGCGCACAATCGCCGTTTTAGGGGCAACTTCTCTCAGGTTGATGCGGTCATTGGTGCGTAAAATGGCGATTGCTTCTTCTGTTAGGTCAGTAGCAACCACCACCGTATGTTTGTCCGTCATGGATCCCTCTTGACTGTTGTATCAGGCTTTCAGGTGTGTCAGCACGTCGTCCAAGGTTGTGTAAACATGTGGCGTGATGTCTGCGAATTTTATCGGGTCGCTGTGGCTATCCGGTACGACGAAGCAGGTCATGCCTGCGGCAACGGCTGATTTCGCACCATTTGGACTGTCTTCAAGCGCGAGGCAATCCTGCGGTGCAACGCCTAATTGCCCGGCGGCATACAGGTACACATCCGGCGCAGGTTTACCGCGTTCGACATCATCGGCGGTGTACAGGTGCGGGATCAAATCGCTCCATCCTTGTGCCTTGACGCTAGCTTCGATGATCGACATCGGCGAACTAGATGCGATGCAGTAGGGCATACCCTGTTGCGATGCCCATTCGATGATAGCCTGTGCGCCGGGTTTGGGCTTCACCATCGACGGAATCGACTTCAACATGCGCTCGATCAACTCAGTTTGCAGGTCTTCAACGGTGCGTTCGAGTTCGTAAATGGCAACCAGCCGTTCGAAGAACTCATCCAAACGCAGACCGATTACCTGCTCGCGCACGTCGGCGGTATAATCCAAGCCCATGTCCTCGAACATGCGCGTTTCGACAGCATCCCAGACGACTTCGCTATCGACCAGTGTGCCGTCCATATCAAAAATGATGGCTTTATATTTCAAGTGATTTACTCCAGGTTAAATTCAGCTTTGAAGATGTCGCGTTGACTATCCTCTTTGAAAAGCACGTCATTGTCGAGTGCCAGACGGATGCCTTTCTCAAATAAGGCTTGATGCTCGGTGCCCCGCACGCGCTTATAACCGGCAGAGCCGGTTGCAAGTGGTAGCATCGGCGCCAGTGAGAGCGATTGAATGAAGACATCACTTTCTGCTTTGACCTTCTCACGGGCGATCACGCCTCCGTAGCCCACGAACAAATCAACGCGCTCGCGGGTAGCCAGATCTGAGGAGCCGTCTCCGATCATGATGCGCCGTCCATACTGATTGCCCGTTAATTCGTCGATAATCTCCGGCTTACCGCTGGAGATCGTTAACGGCCCCTCGACATATTCGAGATAGGTTTGTTCGTGGCGGGCTTGTGGCTCATGATAGCGCCACCATTCACCGGATAGCTCGTTATATTCCAGCTCAACAGCACGGATGCGATCCGGCGCTACGCCTAACCGCCGTCCGAAGCCTCGCACTGCGTCGACTAATCCACCACTGATGATGAACACTTTCTTGCCTAGATAATGCAAAGTCGCAATTACCGCGCCTGCGTCTTCAACTTCGGTTTCGATGTAGCGCTTTTCAATTGCTTTGAGCTGTCCGCGTGTGGGGCGGATGGCTTGTAGCCGCTTGCCGTACACTTCGGATAAGTCGAGGTCACCATCCATCGCCTTATTGGTCAGCAAGCCGACACGCCCTTCTTTGCCTTTCAGTTTGGCAAGTTCATCAATGCCTTCAATTGTCGAGAGCGTGCTATCACAATCGAAGAAGATCAGGTCATAACTCGTCCAGCGCGTTGTTTTCATAGTGTTATTCCTCATCACTTCATGGAATAGTTAGCATTATAGCGTGCGATACCATGCTGTATAGGCTATGACTGCACAGGATTTTATCGGTCGATTTGTACGAATAGCTCTATCTTGCACAATAAAATGACCGCTTATATACTATGGCGCACGATCCAATCACGAGGAAAACAACTGTGTCCGATAGCGCGCTGATCTTTTTGCACATTTCTAAAACAGGTGGAACAACTTTACGCTCGATTATTCAGCGTCAATACGCACCTGAAACGATCTATGATCTCGATGCATCGTATTTCACATCACGCTCTGAAGATTATGATATTGTTTTTGAACAGCGTTTGTCCGCATTAGAGCAGATGAGCGACGTTGAAAAAAGCCGTTACCAATGCTTTTTTAACCCGCTTGGTTATGGTTTACACCATATCTTGCCCCAATCCGCACAATATGTCACCATGTTGCGTGATCCTGTCGATCATTACATCTCAAATTATTACTTTGCGGTCAATAAATCACATCATGTGCATCATGCCTATATTAAAGAACAGAGCGTGACGCTGGATAATTATCATGAACACTTTGAGATTGATAATTTACAAACACGGCGTCTGTATAGTGAGCATGTCGCACAGGGCATTTATAACAATGAGCTACTGCCTGTGAATGCGCTTGAAACCGCTAAACGTCATTTAGAGCAAATGGCGGTTATCGGCTTGATGGAGGAATTTGACTGTTCTGTGTTGATGATGCAACAGGTTTTCGGATGGCAAGATGTGTGCTATCAGGCAAAGAATGTCGCGCCGAAGCGTAAATCTCTGGATGATCTCAACCCCCATACGCGTTCGATCATCACGGAACAGTTAGGTGATGATATGGCGCTTTATGCGTACGCAGAGGAATTATTCGCGCAACAACTCACACAAGTTGATCTGGATTGGGATCAGGCACTCGCTGAATTTCGCGGTGCGAACGCCCGTTACAATCAGATACAAGCTCTCAAATCAAAGATTCGGGGCAAGATACCCTCTTTCATCTTGAAAGCCTTAGGAAAATGACAGCAATCAAAGCACGTTTAGCGCTTGAATTGTACCGATATCTTGTGCCCATGTTACCCTCACGGGTGCGGATGTACTTGAAGCGTTATATTGATGCAAATCGCGCTGAATGGACACAAATTGGCATGTTGAGCGTTTCTCTGGCAGATACACCGTATCAACTTTTGCTCGATATGCGCCATTGGCATCAGCGCTGGACATATGTCAAAGGACATTATCCTGAGCCACACATCACCCACGCGCTTGACCAGTATCTGGATGCTGGCGCCTTGTACATTGATATTGGCGCGAATGTCGGCGTGCATGTGGTATATGGTGCGCATTGCGTTGGCGCAAGTGGTCATTGCATCGCTTTTGAACCCAATCCACATAGTTTTGAGCGACTCAATCAGCAGATTCAGCGTAATCATCTAACGCAAGTGACCGCTCACCATACCGCATTAGGGGATCAAGCAGGCAGTATCATCTTGCATGGTTGTCATGATGAGAATGTGGGTAGCACCCTGCGCCCGAATACACAACAAGCAGATGATGATTGTGAAGTACCGCTCAACCGCGCTGATATGTTCCTTACTGATATCCCTGAGGAGCAAGTCGGCTTGTGTAAGATTGATGTGGAGGGCTTTGAATTTCAGGTTGTGCAGGGTTTAAGTCATTTCTTGAGTAGGCATCCGCGCATGGTTTATATTGTGGAAGTCACGGATGAATGGTTGCGTCTTTCAGGGGCCTCTGCCAGTCAGTTATTTGCATTGTTCCAACAGCATCAATTTCACGCTCATTATATTGACCCTCACACAGCGGTTACGCAACCGCTCACCGAACCATTACCCGATCAACAATATGATGTGCTGTTCAAGCGCATTGATTAAATTTAGGAGATACCACGATGGCTAATCAGGCTAATCGGTTCAGCTTCTATGCTGGGCGTTTACTTGAATGGGCGGGGGACAGCATCTACCGCCCCAAAAACTTCTTCACCAAATTTCTCACTCAGATGCAGACAAAATTAGGGCGACGCTTCCGCGAAAGCAATGCACACACACGCCGTATCGACTACAACTATAACCTGTTGCCCAATCCTTACATCGCTGAGCAAGAAGCCCAGACCGGTTCTATAGATGATGTGCTAGCTCATACCGGCTACTCAGTCGGTTATCCAGCCTGGAATTTACTTTACTATGCCCTCTATGCCAGTCTTAACTTTACCGATCAACGTCCACCAATCATCATTGAGACGGGCACCAATCAGGGGTATTCTACGATTGTGATGGCGCAGGTATTGCATGATCTCAAGATAAATTCCAAAATCATTACCGTTGAATTTGATTCTGCTACGGCTGAGATTGCCCGCCAGAATATTGAAGCAGCTGGTCTCTCTGAGTATGTGGATTTGCGCGTTGGCGATGCAGTGCAATTCTTACGTGATTTTGTCGCTACGCACGATCATATTGATTTTATCTTCCTCGATGATGATCATAGCTATGAGCATGTACGTCGTGAGTTTGACATCATCTATAAGCATGTAGTCGCCTGCAATGGCAAGGTCTACATGGATAATACAGCCTCGGGTGGGGTAGGTCGCGCCTTACGTTATATCCGCCGAGCGTATGGTGGTAATCTTGTCGAGTTCTTGAATTGTTCATGGGGGCCACCGGGGAATGCTATCTGGCAACCTTAAACGTTCACACCACCAAACGGACAACTTACGATCTATCCGTTTGGTGTTTCCCCATGCTCAATTACACCCCATAACTTGACACTCACCACACAGCGTTTATAATCTAATCGAGATTTAATTAATATTGATACCCGTTATTTACTATTTAGGAGACCTTCTGTGGCGCGTAAACCTGCTGATCAATCTGTGAGCCGTGAAGATATTATCAAAGCCGCGGCGGATGTGCTCAAAGATAAAGGCTATGATGCCACGACCATGAAAGACATCGCTGCCCGCGTTGATCTCACAGCCGCTAGTTTATATCACCATTTCAAAAACAAAGATTTCCTCTTACTCGCTGTCATTGAACAGGGGCTAGCACAAGCCATCAGCATCATCGAACCCATTGTGCAATCCGATTGTGACGCATCCACCAAACTGCGCCAGATGATACAGACCCACGTTCGCGCGATCACCCGTAATCCAGCAGTGGGAGCGGCGCTGGTCTTTGAGATCAAATCTCTGATGAGTGTCACCACCGCTGGACGGGGCAATGGCAACCGTCAGGAGTATATCGAACGCCGTGATCGCTTCTTCCAAAAGCGCGATTATTTCGAGCGTATGTTCCGCGATGTAGTCACTGAAGGCATCGCCAATGGTGAATTTCGTCAAGTGGATAGTGGTATTGCAGTTAAATCGATGCTGGGCGCACAGAACTGGGTGGGGGTGTGGTTCAAGCTCGATGGGCGTTTGAATGGTGACCAGATCGCCGATATGTTATCCGATATTTTCTTAACATCGTTACTCGTCCGTGATTGATATAGACACCGTGTAATCACTTATTTTTATGCGAGAAAGTGCAATGCGATGACCTTATTACAAGATAAAGTATGTATCATCACCGGCAGTGGACGCGGGATTGGCGCTGCTGCGGCGCGCTTATTCGCACAATTTGGCGCAAAAGTTGTTGTGACCGATATTGACCTCACACCTGCACAGGAAACCGCCGACGCGATCAACACCGCAGGCGGTCAGGCATTGGCGATTGCTGCCGATGTCACCCGCGACGGTGACATTGAAGAACTGGTCGGGCAGACCGTGAACACCTACGGCGCGATTGATGTGCTGGTCAATAATGCTGGTTATACGTGGGATGGTGTGTTACACAAAATGAGTGATGAACAATGGGATGCAATCCTCAACGTGCACCTCACCGCACCCTTCAAGCTGATCCGTGCCTGCGTGCCACACATGCGCGAAGTCGCCAAGCAAGAGCTAAAAGCCAATGGCAACACGAAAGCGCGCAAGATCATCAACGTGAGCAGTACCAGTGGTACGCGGGGCAATCCCGGACAGGCGAATTATGCCGCTGGTAAAGCGGGCATCATCGGTTTGACGCACACGCTCGCTAAAGAATGGGGAGCGTTTAACATTCAGGTGAATGCTGTCGCCTTCGGTTATATAGATACACGCCTGACTGCCTCCAAAGCGCAAGCCACAACAATCGAGCGCGATGGACAAGCGATTGAACTGGGCATACCGGATCAGATGCGCCAGATGGCAAAGATGGCGATCCCTATGGGACGCGCCGGTACAGCCGAAGAAGCCGCCGGTGCGCTGGTCTTCTTTGCCAGTGATCTATCGAATTATATCAGTGGACAGGTCTTGGAAGTTGCCGGTGGCATGTGAGCTTGCTCGCGCACTGTATGGGTGTATCATCAGAGATGAACGTATCAACGCTCATATAACAGGGGAAATCACGATGTCTGATATTTTTATTTCTTATGCCCGCGAGAACAGTGAGTTTGTCAGGCAGTTGGTTGAAGCCTTACGCGCTGATAAGCGTGAGGTATGGATTGATTTTGACGATATACCATTCGGGACAAATTGGTGGGAAGAAATTGTTAAAGGGATCGAAAACATGACCGCCGGTATCTTCATCATCAGTCGCGATTCGATCCAATCGCAGTATTGTTCGCTGGAAGTGGCGCAGATGATCAAACATCAGAAGCGCATTATTCCAATCGTGTATGAAGCGCCTGAAGATTTAATTGATAGATTGCCACAAGCTATCCGTGATCTGAATTGGGTGCGCTTCGATAGCGAGGAAAATTTTGACAGCGCCTATCAGGGATTGTTGACCACGATTGATACTGATTACGAAGCGGCTCGCCAGCATACGCAGTTGTTGGTTAAGGCGTTGGAGTGGCAACAACGCGGGCACACCAAAGATAGTCTCATACGCGGTGATGAATTGGCGAGCTTCCTACCGATGCTGGAGCGTCAGGACTTGACGCCCATTCAGCAGGCATTTCTCGATGAGAGCTTGCTGGCGGCACGGGCACGTTATAACTTCTGGCGTTTTGTCTTCGGCTTTTTCGGGGGCTTGCTGGCAATGGCCTTTTATATCGCGATGGCGTTTCGTGCCACATCTATCACGCCAGCACTCGTCACGACGATCATCGCGGCGGGTGAAGTGTTCGGTTTGTTTACAGGGATCATCGCTGTTTTCGGTTCTAGCTTGCCGGAGTTTTTGCGCCAACGACTTGCCCCTGCGCTCTATGTGCCCGTGCGGATTGCTGTCTGCGTCTTTGCAGGCATGTTGACATGGATCATTTACCAGTGGTTCTTCTTGCAATTGCCCTTGATCCCGACATGGGCATCGTTCTTTGGCGGTATAGCGATTGCTTTCGGCTTCATCATCAATATCCTGTTGCGTCCATCGTCTTATGCGGTCTTTGTGTTGACTTTTGTTGCGTTTTTCGCCGCCATTTATCTGCTTAACCCGCATACGGGCATCTTAGAACAAATAGGTTTACAGGAACCCTTAATCAACTTTGATTCCGTACGGCAAGTGTACATTATTGGCATACCGATGGCATTTCTCTATGCAATCGGCACCAATGGTCAAATCTTATGGCAGACACTCTATGGACAAAATAAAGTGACTACATATCTTGAACGCAACATCAGCAAGCTTGCTGATCATACGCGGGTTTCATCGCAGTCTAACACTTAGAGGAGTAGTATTTTATGCAATCGATCTTAATTACAGGCAGTAATCGTGGGATAGGTCTGGCACTGGTGGAAGCCTATCTGGCACAAGCGGATGTTCACGTCTTTGCTACCTGTCGCGATCCGCAATCTGCTGAGGCGTTACAGACACTCGCGCAGGATCACCCGTTAACGGTGATCGCGCTGGATATTAACGATCCGCAGAGCATCGCGCAGGCGGTAGAGCAGGTGAGCGCACAGACCGATCATCTCGATGTACTGATTAACAATGCGGGTATCTATCCGCGTAGCCCCGCCCATGAGACTGTAGGCGAATTGACGCACGATGCGCTCAGCCATGTGATCACCACCAATGCTGTTTCACCTGTGATTGTCACACAAGCCTTTGAACCCCTATTGCAAGCCGCTGATGCGCCCCGTGTGGCGATGATCTCCTCACAGATGGGATCAATCACCCGTGCGCGGGCTCATGGGTTATCGTATCGGATGAGCAAGGCGGCGATGAACATGGGCGCTACGGTGCTGGCTGAGCACTGGACAGGCGCGGATATTCTGGTTGTGATCTTGCATCCGGGGCATGTTGCGACGGATATGGGTGGTAATTCCGCGCCCGTCACACCAGCAGATTCGGCACAGGGTATGATACAGATCATCACCGCATTGACTGCCGAACAATCTGGACAATTTTATGATTACACCGGTGCTGACATGCCATGGTGATGAGCGTGCTTATCGCTGGCAAATCCGCCGGATTCAAATAATGAATTGTTGAAAGGACAACACACACACATGAGTTACAAAATTAAAAAAGCAGCTGTACTGGGTTCTGGTACGATGGGTGGGGGGATTGCCGCCTTACTAGCAGGGATTGGCGTGGATGTCATCTTGATGGATATGCCCGCCAAAGGTAGCCAACCTGGCGATCCGAAACGTAATAGCATGGTCGAAGCCAATCTCAAGACCTTGCGCAAGATGCGCCCCGCGCAGTTGTTCAGCGAGGATGATCTACAACGCATCCGTATTGGTAACTTCGAGGATGACCTCGATCAACTGGCAGATCGTGATTGGGTCATCGAAGTGATCGTCGAGAATCTCGGTATCAAAAAGAGCCTGATGGCGCGTGTTGCCGAACATATCGGCGAGCAGACCATCGTCACCACCAACACATCTGGCTTGCCCATCCATGACATCGCCGAAGACCTCGATGAGGACTTCACACGGCGCTTCATGGGAACACACTTCTTCAATCCGCCGCGGTATCTGCATCTGCTGGAAGTGATCCCGCACAGTAACACCGATCCTGAACTGGTTGATTTCATGGTGGAGTTTGGCACAACGCGCCTCGGTAAAGGGGTAGTGATCGCCAAAGATACACCGAATTTTATCGGCAATCGTTTCATGTCGATGACCGGTTCTCAGGCGATGAACTACGCCATCGATCACGATTACACGGTGGAAGAAGTCGATGCCATCACCGGGCCCCTGATCGGGCGTCCCAAAACAGCCACTTTCAACCTCAATGATCTCGTAGGCTATGATATCGCGGTTTACGTAGCGCGTAACCTGTACGATGCCATCCCCGAAGACCCGCACCGCGAGATTCTCAAACACCCGCAGGTGAGCGCTCTCTCCGATTATATGATCGAGAACGATATGCTGGGGCGTAAGACTGACGGCGGGTTCTACAAGATGAAGCGTGAGAAAGGCAACAAAGAATTGTGGGCGCTCAATCTCAAAACCCGCGAATACGAACCCCCAACTAAAGTGCGCTTCGATAGCGTCGGTGAACATCGCAACAAACCGCTACCGGAACGCTTGCGGGCGCTCATCATGGAGTCTGATGATCGGGCGGGTGAGTACCTATTCCATCATCACGCCTTCTATCTGACATATGCATCGCAGCGCGTGCCGGAGATCACTGATAGCATCGTCAACATTGATAACGCTCAGAAATGGGGTTTCAATCATGAGATGGGCCCCTTTGAAATCTGGGATGTGATTGGCGTTGCTGAGAGCGTCGCCCGCTTTGAAGAAGCCGGTTATGCCGTTGCTGATTGGGTCAAGCAAATGCTTGAACAGGGCAACAGCACCTTCTACCAGACCAACGATAACGGGCAGGTAGTCAGCTACTATAGCCCGCAACAATCCGCCTATGTGCCCTTCGAACGGGATCCGCGTATCATCAAGATCGATGATCTCAAGGCACAGGATAAGCAACTGTTCAGCAATGGACACGGCAACGTCTATGATATGGGCGATGGTGTGCTATTGTGGGAATTCACAACCAAAGGCAATACCATCACGGCAAGCTTCGTGGAAGCGGGTAACCGTGCGCTCGATCTGTTGCTAGAGAACGATAATTATCAGGCACTGGTGGTTGGCAATGAGAAGAACGATTACAGCTTCGGCGCGAATCTACAAGAAGTGATGCAATCCGGCGCAGATAACCCGATGGTGCTGATCGAAAAAGCCATCACCGAATTACAAGACCTTACCATGCGCATGAAATACAGCGCCAAACCGGTGATCGCCGCACCTGCCGGACGCGCACTGGGTGGCGGTGTTGAGCTAATCATGGCGGCAAACGCTGTGGTGGCTCATATGGAAACCTATGTGGGGCTGGTGGAAGCTGGTGTGGGCTTCGTGCCTGCGGGGGGTGGCTGTAAAGAGCTGGTGCGCCGTCACGTGAACCCCGTCGTGGCGAGCGGTGCGGATCCGCACCCGCCTCTGCGTAAAGTGTTTGAGACCATCGCCACGGCAACAGTTGCCGAGAGCGCTAAACAAGCCAAAGAGCTTGGTTTCCTTGATGCCGATGATAAGATTGTTCTCAATCGGGATATGTTGCTCGGCGAGGCGAAAGCCTTCGCGCTGGTATATGCCCGGACCTATGAAGCGCGTGATCCTGAGCCGGTCTATGCGGCCGGGCGCGATCAGTATGCCGGCTTGATGCTCGGTGTTGCTGGCTTCGTTGAGTCCGGCTTTGCCAGTGAACACGATGCGTTGATCGCCAAGAAACTGGCAACGATCCTCACCGGTGGCGCGATTGCCCAGCCGACACACTTGCCGCAACAGGTTTTCTTAAACCTCGAACGGCAAGCATTCATGGAGTTGGCGATGACCCCCAAGACCATGGAGCGCGTGATGCACATGCTCCAGACCGGTAAGCCGCTCCGTAACTGATGGTTCGTTTAACATTTCAGGGGTACAGTTGAACGAACTGCGCCCCCTCATATAATGATGTGCAAAATCAAGCCAGAAAGGTTTTAACAAATGGCAGAATTACAAGAAGCAGTCATCGTTGCCGGCTCGCGCACGGCAATCGGTAAAGCGGTGCGTGGCTCAACCAAGAATGCGCGTTCAGATGAGATGATGGCAACCGTCATTCAAGATTTGCTCGCTCAAACGAAAGGCAAACTTGATCCTGCGATGCTCGATGATGTGATCGTCGGTTGTGCCATGCCGGAAGGGTCGCAGGGCTTGAACTTCGCCCGTGTGATCGCCTTACGCGCAGGCTTACCCGTTGATGTGCCGGGGCAAACTGTCAACCGCTTCTGCTCCAGTGGTCTTCAGACGATTGCGATGGCAGCCAATAGCATCATGGTCGGTCAGGCGGATGTGGTGCTAGCCGGTGGTGCAGAGTCCATGTCCAGCGTGCCAATGAGCGGGCATCATATTAGCCCCAATCAGTACATGGCAGAAAATGACCCGAACGTGTACATGAGCATGGGCTTGACCGCCGAGCGTGTCGCGTCAGAGTTCGAAGTCAGTCGTCAAGATCAGGACGAATTTGCCGCTAACAGTCACGTTAAGGCTGGACGCGCCACAGATGAAGGCTTATTCGCGCAGGAGATTGTGCCTTTTGAATGGGAAGAAACAATCATCGGTGAAGATGGTTTGCCAACCACGAAGAAGATGGTACTCGATGTCGATGAGCATCTGCGCCGCGAGACTACTGCCGAAGTCTTAGCAGGCTTGCGTCCTGTCTTTAAATCGGATGGCAGTGTGACTGCGGGCAACAGTAGCCCCCTCAGCGATGGCGCAGCTGGTGTGATCGTCATGTCTCGTAAGAAAGCTGAAGAACTGGGTTTAACCCCACTGGCACGTTTCGTCGGTTTTGCGGTGGCGGGCGTGCGTCCGGAGGTCATGGGTGTAGGGCCGATCAAAGCGATTCCTAAAGTGTTGGAACGCACCGGTTTATCACTCGATGACATCGACCTGATCGAACTCAACGAAGCCTTCGCTTCTCAATCGCTGGCAGTCATCCGCACGCTGGGCTTGGATCCTGACATTGTTAATGTCAACGGTGGAGCGATTGCGCTCGGTCATCCGCTAGGGTGTACCGGTGCAAAATTGACCGTTCAACTGCTCAACGAGATGAAGCGCCGTGATAGCCAATATGGCATGGTGACCATGTGCATCGGCGGTGGTATGGGCGCTGCCGGCATCTTCGAAAACCTTAATTAAGGGTAATCCTAGCTGTTAGTGAACACAGAAGCCCGTCACACTGACGGGCTTCTGTGTTCAGTGCTTTAGCGCAATTCGTAGGTGAATGGCAACAGTGCAATCGGTACCAGCTTGAAATGTTGCTTGGCAAATGGGATACCGATGATCGTCACCGCAAAGATCACACCGAAGATCAGATGCGCCAGCGCAATCTCCCACCCGAATAACAACAACCAGATGATGTTCATCGCCATCGGTAAGCAACCCTCACCGCCACCTTTGTGCTGTGTGCGTTTACCGAATGGTGTCATCACCGTGAAGCCAAACTGAATGGCTTTGATGCCCCACGGGATACCGATGATAGTTACACAGAGTATCAGACCGCCTAAGATATAGCCCAGGCCGGTGAGTAAGCCACCGAAGATGAACCAGATGATATTGCCTATTAAACTCATGTGATGAAAATCCTTCTTCTGTTTTGTACCTTAACGATGACTGTAACACGATTGTGTTAGACGAATCTTGGCGAGCCAGTACACCTGACCCGCCTCAACAATCACATTACGCTACTCGTAGCGTAGCACGGTGAGCGGTTTTTCGCCGGATGCGGCCCATGCGCTGGTAATGGCGGCTAGTACCGCGACACCCACACATAACATCATCAGAGAGAAAGCGCTGAACCACGGCACGGTATCCAGAGGCACGTCAGCGAGTTGTGCGAAGATCACCACTGCTACCAGTCCAGACCCCACACCAATCAACCCGCCGATCAAGCCGAGTATGCTATTCTCTAACAACAACATGCCCAGCACGCGCTCGCGTTGTAAGCCGACGGCTTTCATCACAGCGATCTCATTACGGCGTTCCATCGTCGCCAGCGCCACCGAGTTCGCAATCACCACCCCGCCGACAACAAGCCCTAAACCGGCGATCAGCGAAGGGAAGGCGGTGAAGGTATCGAGCAAGCTGGAGATTAAACGGGTGAAGATCGCTGTTTCCAGTGCAAACGTCCCTTGAATCTCGCTCAGTTCGCGGCGCATTGCCGGCAACTGAGCGTCCTCTACATCAGCAAATACCGAAACACTTGTCGGGGCGATACCCTCCGGCACGAAGCTCGCTGGCATGTAGATGCCACTGTTAAACGATAACTCAACGGTGGCAGCGCTGATGCCAGCAATCACGAACGTGATCTCCTCACTGCTACCGCCTGCCCCGAACGCACCTTGACTGACAAAACGGTAAGTCACGCTGTCGCCAGCATTGATACCCAGACCATCGAACAAAGGCGATTCTTCAAAGACCAGTCTTGGCACGCTATCCTGTGCATCTGCCACGGTCAAATCTCGCCCTGATTGCATACGGTCTGTGCCATCTTCTGTGATCTCGCGGGCTTCTACCACCGTTTCTATGAAGGTTGCGTTTAGGATCTCGGTCTGGATTTCCAGCTGTTCTTCACGCTCGCCCTCACCAAATAGAGGCGGGAAGTTGATCTGGCGCTCATCGAGCGTTGCCAGCAGTTCTTCACTGCTGAGCGTTTCGCCAGTCTCGCTATCTTCCCATGAGACCAGTTCAATCTGATAACCGCGCACGCTATCGTAACTGTTGACACCGTCGAAGTTGTCGAGCAAGGCTTCAACCTGTTCGAGCTGGTTCTCACTTTGCATCGAGATCAACACGTTGCCGCCACTGCCTTCGAGCACTTCGGTCAGCACGTTGTTGATCGCATCAGCAAAGAGCGTGATGCTACTCAATGAGAACACACCCACCACCAGCGCCAGCAGGGTACTCGCACCCCGATTTTTCGAGGCGAGCATCTGTCGTAACGATACTTTGAGGTCAACTATCCCAAATGAGGGGAATAAGCGCCCGATCACCCAGATCAGCGCCCATAGAACCGCATAGATCAGCCCCGCCCCGACGAACGCACCGGCAACAACACTCAGCGCCAGCACAAAACTGCTACCGAGGATGGTCTGTGCGATCAAGGCGATTACCACCACAATTATCGCGATCACCAGCAAAGTTTGTAAGCGTCCGGCACGGGGCACAAAACCATCCTGCGGACGGATCACGATACCGGGGCGCACCTGTGAAGCCGCTAGCGTCGGCAAGAACCCAAAGACTGTCGCCACAATCACACCGATCACAAAGCCGTTGATGGCAGGTTGTGGCGCAATGGTGAAGTTCAGTGTTGTCGCGAAGATTGCTTCTGCCGCACCCTTGATTACAAAGGTGCCAGCCCATCCCAGCACAATCCCGACTAAACTGCCGATAATCCCCAGCAGGAAGGCTTCCGTCAGGAAAAGTAGGGTGATCTGCACGCCTTGCATCCCCAGCGTTTTGAGCACCGCAACTTCTAACATACGCCGTCGCACAATCACCTGCATCGTGTTCACAATGCCGATACTGCCAATCAATAATGAGATCAAACCCATCATCGTCGTGAGCTGGCTCAGTTGATCGACGAGTTGTTCGTTATTCTCGCGCAGGTCATTGGTGGAGGTCGTCATCAGGTAGGGGAAGGTGTCCGCAAGCGCATCCTCAAAGGCTTGTGTCTGTTCGGGATCATCCAGGCGAAAGAAGAGCGAATCGGTACTGGGTACATCTTCCCCGAAGAGGGGCATCGCGTCATGGTTCATGATATAGAAACCGAATAAGCCCGCGAAGATGTCCGATAGCGGGTCTTGCACCGCTTCCTCAATGGATACAATCCCGCGCACGGTGAACGCCGTATCACTGCCATTGATGCGTACCTCGTCGCCCACTTCAACTGGAATGTTCTCAGTGACATTCTCACCAATCACGATGTCATTCGGCGCGGTGAGTACCTCCGATAAAGTTTGCCCATCCACAGTGACGATCTCGCTGTAGTACGGATACACCGCTGGATCAATTACAAACGCAGAGACCTGTGAGGCTTGATCACCGGTGCGCGTCAGTGTAATGCTGGTGCCTGTTCCCGTGCCGGATAAAATCTGAAAATCACCAGCAAGCGGTATCTCATAGGTGAAATCGACCTGCCCGGCATAATCACTATCATCGATCCATGTTTGTAAGGTCTCGATACCAGCGGCGCTCAGGCGATAGCTACTACTACTTTGACCAAATAGGCTCACCGTAATTTCATCGAGTAAGCCCTCATCGACGAAGCTTTCAAAGGACTCGCCTTCTTCTTCATTGGGCGAGCTGATCATGGCACGCACGTCGCCGCGGTTCGATCTCTGTAAGTTTTGCTCAAGCGTATCGCCGATCATCAGCGAGAGGGTCTGTAAGCTGACAATCGCCGCCACGCCCGCCGCAATGCTTAACAATGCGAAGAACGTCAGGCGTTTATTGATGCTGAGATCGTTCAGTGAGTGTGTGAGATAAAATTTGAATTGGTCAAACATCCTGTTCAATTCCCTCCACGGCTTTGACTTCGCCGGTTGCGCGTTTCTCACGTAGTTCGCTGATGGCTCGTCTCTGGGCAGTTGAGCGCGGGTCATCCTGTTCAATGCGCCCATCCACCAGCGTAATCAACCGATCCACCTGCGAAGCGATATCCATATCATGGGTGACCAATATCACAGTGGTGTTCATATTTTCCTGCACATCGCGCAGGGCTTGCATCACCACATCGCTGGATTTAGTATCGAGGTTGCCTGTGGGTTCATCACCCAATAACAGCGCCGGATTATTTGCCAGTGCCCGCGCAATCGCCACCCGTTGTTGCTGACCACCGGATAACTGCGCCGGACGATGCGTGAGACGATCTTCCAGACCGAGCATCGCTAGCAACTCTTTGGCGCGTTGTGTGGCGTTGAATTGCTTGTTCTTAGAAAATTGGATCGGCAAGGCGACATTCTCAACTGCTGTCAGCGTCGGGATCAGGTTGAAGCTCTGGAACACGAAGCCGATTTTTTCGTTGCGGATGCGAGTTAAAGGGCGCTCTTTCATGCTGGAAATGTCCACCCCATCGATGGCAATCGTGCCACGGGTGGGCGTATCCAACCCCCCGATCAAACCCATCAGCGTGGATTTGCCACTGCCCGATGGACCCACAATCCCGATAAATTCACCGCGTTTGATATCTAACGAAATGCCGCGCAGGGCTTGTACCTCGACCTCGCCGGACATGAACGTCTTTTCCAGATCTTTAGCGTAGACGACAGCGTCTTGGTTCATAGTGTTATTATCCTTCTGTTCTCGTTGTGTGAATAGCACCTATCATACTATACGTGACTTTATCCTCGCAGGTAACAGGCAAAGCGAATACCGAACCATCTAACGCCATCTTACACTTTTCTCATCTTTGTGATGCACAATGAAACCTAGACGGCATACGTACAATGTCCGTTCAGCAAGATTTAACTCACCAAAAGGAGCCTATTACATGCAATATCGTCAATTGGGGAATGCCGGAATGCGCGTTAGCGCAGTGTCACTCGGCGGTTGGATTAACTTCGGCGAAGATAAAGTGGAGAATGAACGCGCTCGCGAGATCATCCATACAGCTTATGACAATGGCGTGAACTTCTTCGACATCGCCGATATTTACGGCAAAGGCAAAGCCGAGTCACAGATGGGAGAAGTCTTATCCCAATACCCGCGCCATACGTTGGTTATTTCCTCCAAAGTGTATTGGCCGATGAGCGATGATACCAACGATACCGGCTTATCGCGCAAGCACGTGATGGAGAGCATCGATAAGAGCCTTGATCGTATCGGCATCGATTACCTCGACATTTATTTCTGCCACCGCTACGACGAAAACACGCCTATCCGCGAAGTAGCCCGCACGATGAACGATCTGATTGAGCAGGGCAAAGTGCTGTATTGGGGCACATCGGAATGGCCCGCACACCGCATTCAAGAAGCCTACGACATCTGTGATCGCTACGGTTGGCATCTGCCCAAGGTGGAACAACCCCAATATTCTATGCTCTACCGTGAGCGCGTTGAAGATGAAATTCTGCCAGTGACCAATCCGCGTGGCATCGGCATTGTGCCCTGGTCACCGCTGGCAATGGGGATGCTCACCGGCAAGTATGATGAGGGCGTGCCGGACGATAGTCGCTTCGGGCGTGAAGAATGGGCGAAGAAGCGCTTTTTCAATGATGAGAACGTCGAAAAAGTGCGCCAGCTCAAACCCATCGCCGATGATCTCGACATCACGCGCAGTCAACTGGCGCTGGCGTGGTTGTTGCGTCACCCGCTGGTCAGTAGTGTGATTACTGGCGCGACCAAACCCGAACAGGTCATCGACAATGTCAAAGCTGTTGAGGTTGAGCTATCGGCCGATACCATCGAGCAAATTGATACCATTCTCGGTGGCGAAGCCTAACGCCCATACGCTATCATAGCAAGCTGTGAATTGCCTTCAGATCGCGGTTCACAGCTTTTTTTATTTCGATAGATACGGAGTACTCCCGATGACGATGTCAGCGCAAGATACATATCAGATGTTCATAGAAACAGGGATTGTTGCCGGCTTTCGTGGCGTATTCACGCCGGAAGTTACGGTCAATATATGTGGTATTTTGTTAGAAGAAGGCATCACCAGCTTTGAACTGACGATGAATTCACATGAGCCAATCGCGGGTATGCAAGCCGTCAAAGATGCATTCGGCGATGATGTTTGTGTGGGCATGGGCACAGTGCTATCGGTAGCCGAGGCACAGCGCGTGCTGGATGCGGGCGCAGATTTCATCGTATCGCCGGCGTTTCAACCCGACATTGTAGAATATATCCTCGGTCAAGAGGTGCTGATTGCGCCGGGTGTGACCACTCCCTCAGAAGCGGTGCAAGCATGGGGAATGGGCGTACACTTGCTCAAGCTGTTCCCGATTGGCGCGTTGGGTATCGACTATTTCAAGGCGATGTTCGGGCCACTTAACCATATGAAATTCATGTGCAATGGCGCGATGACTGACGAAAACGCCCGTGAATTCATTCAGGCGGGGGCAGTTGCCGCCGGCATGGGAGGATGGCTGACGGGTGATGGCACATGGTCAGACTCTCGTTTACGCTCACGGGCGCGGATACTGGTCAATGCGATTGAGAGCGCCCGTGATGCTTGACGATGTTGCATCGGGCAGGGAGCCCTCAACAATTATCTTTGAGGATGCTCAAAAAGCCGAAAAACATCAGTAATTCTTCTAACGCGACTTTGCCCTTAAATGGATATTGAAAGGCGCTATAACGAATACGCGCCTTATCTGGATCAGTTTGCTCGATTTCGGTCAGTTCAAATTCGATATCCTGCCAGTATTTCAACATGTCGATGAAATCGGCAAGACCACGTATGGATTTGCTGTTCTCGTGTGCTTTGATTGCCTTGCGCCGATCCCGTCGTGATAAGCCCTGCCAGCTACGGATTACCTCGATAGATTCGCGGTGTGATGGCAAGTTGAGGCGGTCAAGGTCAGCTGGACGAAGTGCCAATAACCACTCCTCCGGCTTGCCAAAGTGTCGACGGGCACGGGTTTCATCTGGTATTCCAATGCGCTGTGAGTCCTGTGTATCCTCGATGCCACCGAGCAACGCCCCCCGCCCGGCAGCGGTGATGTCCTCAGGTTGTGGGGGCGTGGGTTGATATATGTGTTGCGTGTAATCGCGCAATGGTGTGAAGAAGCGCTCTAATAGTTGATACCGTTCCGGGTCATGCACTCTGAATTCAATGTAGCAGGTCGGACGACTTGCTTGATTGTCTTGCACTATTATCCTCGCCTTCGCTGATGTCAGCCCCTGTATTGTCCCATGCTCAGTCCAACATTATAATCAACATGAATATACGCATACGGATCACTCTATCACTATTATGCAATCACAACGGATCATCGTCAAACTAGGAACGAGTACCTTAACCAACGGCACAGCGCATCTGCACCGCGAGCGCATGTTGGAGATCGTGCAACAGGTGGCGCACTTGCATCAGCAGGGGCATGAGTTGGCGCTGGTTTCATCAGGGGCACAAGCCGCTGGACGCGAACGACTCGATTTTCCTGATTTATCGCGTTCTGTACCAGCCAAACAGATGCTGAGTGCCATCGGGCAAAGCCGTATGATGCGCCTTTACAGCGACCTGTTCGATATTTTTCAGATTATCGTGGGACAGGTCTTGCTCACCCGCGATGATCTCAGCCGACGTGGGCGTTATCTCAATGCGCGGGATACCTTACAAACGATGATCGATCATCGTATCATCCCGATCATCAACGAGAACGATACCATCGCCACCGATGAAATTCGGGTTGGCGATAATGATAACCTATCGGCATTAGTGGCGAGCGTCATCGACGCTGATTTGCTGATCTTGCTCACCGATCAGCCCGGCTTGTTCACTGCCGATCCGCGCAAATCTGCCGACGCACAGAAGATTGACCTGATCGAACACATTGACACGAACTTGTTTGAACTAGCTGGTGGTGCCGGGTCAGCAGTAGGTACAGGCGGTATGGTCACCAAGCTACAGGCGGCACAGGTGGCGAGCCGTGCAGGTGTAACCACCGTCATCGCCAAAGGCATCGAGCCAAATGTGATTGAGCGTTTGGTGGCCGGGGAAGCACTCGGCACGCGCTTTGCCGCCACAACCAGCCACTTAGAGAGCCGTAAACGCTGGTTACTCACTGAGCGCACCGCAGGCGCAGTACACATCGATCAGGGCGCGGTGCGGGCGCTACTTGCGCGGGAAGGTGCATCGCTCTTGCCTGTGGGCATCACACAGGTTGACGGCAATTTTGACCGTAGCGCGACGATTGCCATCTGCGATCCATCCGGTGCGCTCATCGCACAGGGCATCAGCGCCTATACAGCCGATGAGCTACGCCGTATCAAGCGCAAGAAATCAAACAGTATCGGCGATCTGCTCGGCTATAGTTATGGGGATGCCGCCGTACATCGTAATAACATGGTCTTGCTGGCAGATCATCCCTCTGATGGATTGTAAATTGCGAGAGTATCTAACATGATGCTACAATACCGCCCGAACACACAATAGCTTAGGAATCGCTTATGGTTGAATCACAAACACAGGCAGTTGATCTGCTTGATATGGGTAAACGCGCCCGCGAAGCGGCGTTTCAGCTGGCAGGATTCTCAACCAAACAGAAAAATCATGCCTTGTTGACCATCGCCGATGTATTGGAAGCCCACACGCCGACAATCCTCGCTGCCAATCAGCTGGATATACAAAGCGCTCATGAGAACGGCACCGATCCAATTTGGATTCGTGATCGCATCGATTTAGAACGCCGTATAGCAGGCATCATCGCGGATGTGCGAAATGTGGTCAGCTTGCCGGATCCAGTGGGTGTGACGTTTGCCGACAATGCGCTCGATGTCGGGATTCAGGTACATAAGGTGCGTGTTCCATTGGGGGTGTTGGGTGTGATTTACGAATCACGCCCGAACGTGACTGTCGATATTTCAACATTGGCACTTAAGACCGGCAACGCGGTCATCCTGCGCGGTGGCAGTGATGTCCTCAACACCAATCTTGCATTAGTTAACGTACTTGCTGAGGCGCTGACTGCCGCCGGATTGCCACCAGAGACCATGCAGTATATCGCCAGCACAGACCGTCGTTATGTGGGTGAGATGCTCAAGATGCACGATTACATTGACATGATTATTCCGCGTGGAGGAGCTGGCTTGCATAACTTTTGCCGCGAAAATAGCACCATTCCGGTCATCATCGGCGGGATGGGGGTGGTACATCTGTTTGTCGATCAATCTGCTGATCTCACCAAAGCCCTGCCCCTGATCCACAATGCCAAAACACAACGTCCGGCGGTGTGTAATGCACTCGATACCTTGCTCGTACACGAAGCGATTGCCGCGCAATTCTTGCCACAGGTGGTGGAGCAACTCGCGCACGCCGGTGTGGTCTTCAAAGCGGAATTGCAGGCTTTCACGCTTGTGGGTGATCGTGAGGATGTGGTACTGGCCGGCGCTGACGATTTCGATACAGAATGGATGGGCTTAACGCTCAATCTAAAAGTGGTTGCGGATGTCGATCAGGCGATTGCGCATATCCGCGCTCATAGTACCTTTCATAGTGATGGTATCCTGACCGAAGACGCGCAACAGGCGGCGTACTTCCTCAACCGCGTCGATAGCGCCGCCGTGTTCTGGAATGCGAGCACGCGCTTTAATGACGGCAGTGCGCTGGGTCTCGGTGCAGAGGTAGCGATCAGCACACAGAAGCTACATGCACGTGGCCCGATGGCACTCGAAGAATTGACCACTTATAAATGGGTGGTACAGGGCGATTATACCGCCCGTCCGTGAATCGTAATCATCAATGGGGGCCTGTGCCAATACACAAGCCCCTCATCATTCTTTGAAAGATTATTTTGAATGCTCAAAACGCTCTTTGTTGTCAATCTTAATGCCGGGCGTGTGCGACGCACATGGCATCAGATCGAACCACAACTCAAAACATGGGTATCAAATTATCGCGTGGTCATGACACGCTTTCCTGAAGATGTCGTTGCCTGTCTCGATCAATCGGCGGTGGATGGCGTGGAACGTGTGATCTCCGTCGGCGGGGATGGTACCAATAAATTCATGGTCAGCGCACTGATGAGCCACCAACAAACTTACCCCGATCATCCGCTGATTTTCGGTTGTATCCCTGCCGGCACAGGGCGCGATTTTGCGCGTGGGGTAGGTTTACCGCTCGATAGCCTCGTTGCAGCTGACTATGTGTTGCATCATGCTACCCCTCATCTGATTGATGTCGGCATGGCAACGTTTGGTGCAGAACGCCATTATTTCCTGAATGCTGCCAATGCCGGTATTGCCTATGATGTTGCACAACGTGCCGAACGTTCCCCCAAGCGTCCATGGACGTTCCTCAAAGCCGTGATCGCCTCATTGCTACGCTATCAACCGGATGCAGTGCGCATCGAGCTCGATGGTCAGTTTTGGTTTGAGGGCAATATCTACGTGATGGCAGTCGCCAACGGGCGCTCCATCGGGCAGGGGATTTTGATTGCACCGGATGCGGAAGTGGATGATGGCGCGTTCGATGTCGTCATCGCTGAACAAATGCCGTTTCTCTCGCTCGTGCGGGCATTCCCGACCATTTATGCCGGTACGCACATCAACCATCCCCGCGTGCAAGTACAACGAGCGTCACATGTACGCATCACTACCCCGCACGGGGGCGCAATTGGCATGGATTTAGACGGCGAACCATCAGAAGGTGCGCCAGAAATTACCTATCAGATTCTGCCGGCTACCCTCAATATGTTACTGTGAAGCCGCTACCTTAAATGCCCGCGGCCCGAATTGGTCAATCACGATCGGGCGGTTGGCGTGCAAAGCTGCGGAACCCTCACCGGTCAGGCGCTTGAACAGTTCCATAAACCCGTGTGGCTTCACCAAAAACACATCACACCCGCGCCGGAAAGCACTCTCCATCAGCGAGCGTTCATCGTGCATAGTGGCTACCACAATACACATGGTTGGATATTTACGGCGCAGGCGGGCTGTCATCTCTAAACCGGTAATATCAGGGATTTCCATATCTAAAATAGCTAGCGCAATGTCGTCTTCGTAAGATAATTTTGTCAGCGCTTCTTTGCCAGTTTCGGCGGCAATAATTTCAAAACCTGCTTGTGATAATAATCGTTCAAAAAACATCCGGTTGGCGGCAGTATCTTCTAAAATTAAGGCTTTTTTCTTGGACATCTCACATTACTCCGATGCTACTCTCCTGTTTTGGCTTCTTCGATAGTCTCACCTGTTTCTACTGTCATCATATCATGATTTTGTGAATTGCTGTCTGCTTGATCGACAGATTCGGCATCTTCGCTGACGGGTTGCGTTTTGTCGCCAGCAGACGTGACTGGTGCATCTTCGCTGACGGGTTGCGCGTCGTCGTCAACAGGTGTGATCGGTACATCTTCGCTGACGGGTTGTGCGTCGTCGTCAACAGGTGTGACTGGTGTATCTTCGCTGACAGGTTGTGCGTCGTCGTCAACAGGTGTGACTGGTGTATCTTCGCTGACGGGTTGCGCGTCGTCGTCAGCAGGTGTGACCGGTGCATCCTCGCTGATGGGTTCAGTTTTACTAGATCTTTCCGGTACAGCACTAACTTCAACTGTTGTTTGAGCTGGCATAGATTGCGTCACCTGTTCCTGATAAGACTGGAATATCTCGACTAATCGTGGAATAGGGAGTGGTTTAGCCAGATAGTCGTCACAACCAGCTTCGATGCACCGTTCGCGGTCACCCACCATGGCATAAGCTGTCACAGCGATGATTGGCGTTTGTACCCCGCGTGATCGCAATTCGCGCACCACATCTAACCCGCTCTTATCGCCCGCTAGCTGAATATCCATCAATACTAGATCTGGATTGATCTCATCAAATTTACGCAGAGCCTGATTGCCATCAATGTAGTTGATGATCTCATGACTGCCCATGCGCGCCACACGCTTAACTAAGAATACGTTGGCAGGGTTATCTTCTACATATAAGATTTTCATGTTACTTCACCATCCCTTCCGTCACTTTGAGTTGACCGGTGGGTAAGGTTGCTGTTTGGGGCTTATTCAGCGCCTCGTCATACTTTTGCACGGTAAAATAGAAGGTACTGCCTTCACCCACGGTGCTTTCCATCCAGATGCGTCCGTTCATGAGTTCTAACAGTTGGCGCGAGATCGCCAGACCAAGACCGGAACCCGAACGCGGATCACGTCCGCCGGCTTTCGCCTGCTGGAAATCCTCGAACAGCTTATCATGAAATTCAGAATCAATGCCGATGCCGGTATCACTGAGTGCGAATTGCAATTCGTTGGTGTCCGGCAGTTCAGTGATGGTCAGCTTGATGATACCTTCGTCTGTGTATTTGCAGGCATTACTGTACAGATTCAGCAGAACCTGACGCAAGCGCGTTTCATCTGCCCATATACAGGGGATCGGATCAATTAAGTCCGATTGTAATTTGACTGACTTATGACCGAGTAAGCCTTTCGCCGTGGACATCACTGCGTTGATGATCGCACCAGCTTCCACCTTCTGCATGTGTAGTTCAAGCTTACCGGCATCGACCTTTGCCAGATCGAGAATATCGTTGATGACGTGTAATAATTGTCGACCACTGTTATAAATCTGGTTGAGATCGCGCTCATAGGCATCGGGCAATTTCTGATCGTCGTACATGATGGGAAATTGCAACATGGTCTCGCTAAAACCGATGATTGCGTTGAGCGGGGTGCGTAATTCGTGACTCATATTTGCGAGGAACTGCCCCCGGAAATGCTTGGCTTCTTCAGCTTCTGAGTTGGCAATTTCGAGGTCTTTATTGCTTGCTAGCAATTGCTCGCCCAATATCTCAGCGCGTTTCAAGCTACGTTGTAATGCCTGACGTTTCTCGAACAGCTCTTCGTTGGTGCGCCGCTCGCGCCCATAGTTATCCAGCGCCCATTGTGTCACTTGATACAACTCGCCGGTCACCAGCGCCGCCAATCCCGCCGCCAACGCTGTTAGCAAGAGCGCGAATCCCTGCGTGCCTGTGAAGACGAATTCGTCAGCGCTCAACCAGGGTGCGCCGATGATGATCACTGCGCTCAGTACCGTCATATAGAGTGTGCTAATTGGCGATACCAGCAAGCCCCCGATGAACACAATCAAAGGAAATACATAGGGGATCACAGTTAAGCTATCAGCACCCATTTGCCACATCAGCATACCCATCGACACCATGGGCGCCAGGATGAATAGCCACGCTGCCACCATAAAAGGCTGACGTGAGAGCAGATAGTTGGAAAGTGAACTACCTACTAGCAGAATCGCCACCGCGAAGACTAGGGCAAAATTCATCGCTGCATCCATCTGCGCGAGCGTACCAAAGGTGAGCAAGCCAATCATGATGACGCCGCTCACCCCCATCGTGAAATAATTCAACAATTTGAGGCGATCTGTCTTGATCTCTTCAGCAAATGTTGTGTTAGTTGGAATGGACATGGATTTATACTCTCAACTACTTTTATTATGATAAAATAACTTAATTTGCATTGAGATTGTAATGAGGTATTACAAATACTTAAGCTATTCTTATAATATATCACATGGGCAGAATATCCAACTTATTTTCTTAATGTTTGGCACTGTTTAACAAAATCTATACAGAATTGTAACGTTCTGAAAACTATTTTGTGATCAAGCCTCAGAGCAGGATGGATCGACGTTCATCCTGCTCACGGCTCAGTTTAATTGTAGAGATCGCTCAGCCATCACATCTTGCTGATAAGACGACCGTATCACCATTTGCGGCTGAAAGTCGCACTTCAAAGTTTGTATCTGTCTCAAAGGTGGTGCTCAAGACGTTGGCATCGCCCGAACGGGCAATTACTGTGCCATCTTCGCTCACGATCTGGATCAAATCCCCCAATTCTGGACGCAACAAACCGCCCTGTGTAGTGAACGTCGCGGTTGTGCCGGCGCTGGCTGTCCACGTTCCGCCGATACGCACATACAATTCTACCCCATTTGACGTAGCTGAACCGGTTACCGGCGTGCCATCACAGTTGATCGCTTGCAATTGAGAAGCACTCAAGCCCGCGTTGATGACTGAATCTGGCGTAGCGGTGGGTTCGGGTAATGGTGGTGTATCGACGACAGGTAAATTCGCACAACCTGCTGATGATTCCACAGTATCAATACGTATCCACCCACCATTTTCCGTCTGGTACCACGTCAAATTGAGTTCGCCGAGTGTTTGTGCCACACCGCGCACGCTATCGTTAGCCTGCAACACCTCGACGATGTCAAATTCAGTGCTTGCGCCCGCGCGGACGTTGCGTATTTCGGGCGCGGTGAGCGTACAGTCGATGTTAGTGCCGGTGTTGCTGGTGGTATCATCACTTGCTGGCGTGGGGGCTGTGCCGAAGCCATTATTTTCTTCAGCGGGGTCATCGGCATTCTCATCAAAATCTGGCACAGCTAAATTGAACGCAATCGCCCGTGTGAGTAAGCCTACCGGCACGCCTGTCAGATCATCGGCGGTGAAGGCTTCACTCTCGGGTGTGCCGTTGACCACTAAGTTGTTATCTAGTGATACGTTGATGCGATTATTGGCGGTTGCCTGCGCTTCACCATCATTGGCGATCACTGTTGCTTCGCCTTCCAGCACGCTCACGCGCAACGCTTCGCCAACTTGCGCCTGTACGAAGATCGTGCCATTGAACTGCACTTCAGCACTGTTGATGCGCACGCGCAAGGCATCCGGTATACTCGATGGGGATTGCATCAGCAACCCGCTGATTGGCACATCCGCACAATCTTCTGAGGGTAGCGCACTCAATAATTCAAAGGATTGACCGGGTCCAAATTCTACAGGGGATAAATCCGGTTGCGGTGAGTTTTCAGCCACAACGTCTAATGTCTCATCCCCACCTTCAACCTCAATGTATGGGGCATAGACCCAACCTGTTCCTGCAAATTCATTCGGGATCACCATACGGATCCATTGGCGGTCAGCACTGATGCCGGTCACCACAATCTGCTGACCTCCGCGCAATTGCCAGACGACAACGCCATCGTTGTTGGGTGCGCGACGCACGTTCATCCCCTGATTGGCGATGACTGTGCCACTTCGTGCACTGCCATCTGCCACCTGTCCGGTTTCGGTCAGCGTGAGATCCCCATAGGCAAAGACGGTGCTTGTGGCGTTACTACCGTCCGTGGTGTTCAATGGGATTTCTGCACGGATCACCGTCCATGCACCATTTGAGATCAATGTCACTTCGTCCAGTAATTCAAAATCAACACGATCATTCGCCTGTGCGAAACTCTGGTCGAGATCGGCACTTAACACGCTCTCAACCGTACCGTTACCAATACACGCTTCACCGGATGTAATGTCTGAACATAAAATCTCGACGGCGTTGAATGAATCTTGTATACCGGCAGGGCAGGTGTCGCCACTGCTGGCAGGTATGTCGTCGCTGGTGTCGGCGGGCGCTTCATCAACAGCCTCGGTGGCTTCCGGCAGGGGGGCGTTGTCGTCGCCTGGATCCGTGATGACCGGTGGTTCGATACCCGGCGCAACTGGTGCGGCGGAGTCGTCTTCGGAGGCTTCTGGTAGAACCGGCATGGGTGTGGGTTCGGTATCCTGTGCCTGTATGTTGGAGGTCGGCATCACGCTGATGCGTGCGAAAATCAGCACCGTCAAAAGACTGAGCGATATGATTGTTTTACGACAATGAGGGTCTCCCTCTCTGCTTCAGTGGCACAGTGTAACCT
>JBNPEE010000057.1:0-5385 GCA_051117475.1 Anaerolineae bacterium
GCGTATTCAATCGCGTTGGTCATGTGTGCTATGAGCCTTTCACAACATCTTGTAAGAAGTAAATTGCCGTATCGATGCCTTTGTAGTACATGCTGAGCGGGATATTTTCATTAGGGCCATGTGCCGCCCCGCCTTTATAGCTGAAGCCCATTATCGCCAGTTGGTCAGTGACGCGCAACATCTGGTAAGTGATCGGTACACTACCTCCGGCACGCTCAAAGACAGGCGTAACGCCCCATCCTTTCTCATAAGCACGATATGCCGCCTGCATCGTCACGCTATTGTAATCGAGGCGTACTGCTGGCGCTTCGGAATCAACATGCATAAATGACACTGTGACCGTATCCGGGGCAATCTGGCGAATATAAGATTGTACCGCTTCGGTGATCGTTTGCGGGTCTTGATCGGGAACGAGCCGGCAACTGATTTTGGCGAAGGCGTGTGCCGGCAAAACCGTCTTGAAACCTGCACCCGTGTATCCGCCGGAGATGCCATTAATCTCGAGTGTAGGACGTGCGCCGACGCGCTCATGCAAGCTGTAATCGAGCTCACCCCACGGACGCGGCGCATTTACCACAGTTGACCATTCCTCCGCGATGGATGCATCACTTTCGGCGAGTAGGGCGCGTTCTTCTGCGCTCAAGGTGGTTACCGCATCATAGAAGCCCGGCACGTTCACCTGACCGTCCGCATTGTGTAAACGGGCGACAATCTCAGCGATAGCTTGTGCGGGGTTATGCACTGTCCCGCCGAAGTGCCCACTGTGCAGGTCTTTGTGTGGCCCATGTACGTGTAACTCAAAGGTGATGATTCCCCGCAAACCGTAGATCAAAGCCGGTTGCTCTGGCGAGCGAATGATACCATCACTGATGACCGCATAATCCGCTTGGACACGCTCTGGATGGTGTTGGATGAAAGCGTTAATTGTCTCACTGCCGGATTCTTCTTCTCCCTCGAACAATAACTTGATGTTCACAGGGGCGCTCTCGGTAGCGAGCAACGATTCAACGGCACTCATCCATGCCATGACATGCACTTTGCTATCGGTTGCCCCGCGTGCGATTAACTTACCATCGCTGATGATTGGCTCGAAGGGGTCACCATGCCAGCCATCTTCGATTACAGCGGGTTGGACGTCATAATGGCAATAGATCAGCACCGTGGGAGCATCATCGCCCGCACCATCCCATGTGCCGAATACCAGCGGATGCCGTCCTTCTGGCATGTCGATCATGTCTGCGCGTAAACCGATAGCGCTCATGTGATCGGCGAGCCAGTGCGCAGTGGTGCGTACATCTTCTTTATAGTAGGGATCTGTGCTGATGCTCTTTTGCTTGACCAGCGCGATAAAACGCTCGGTGAATAAGTCTTGATGATCGCGTGCGTATTGGTGAGCTTTTGTCATAAGTCTCTATTAACCTCATCGGTTAGGGTTTGATTAATTACTGTGAATGGCAAATCAATCGAAACGTTCAATAGTATCTTCACCTGTGCGGATGCTCTCGATATGCTCGATGGCAAACGCGCTAGCTGATTCCTATTGCATGGCTTGGCTGGCGTGTTCCCAAACGATCTGGCGGGTCTCATCGCTCGGGTCAAATGGGAAGTAATAACCGACGCGATTCAGCAAACCATCATAACGCTCACGCAGCGCATAAGGCAATTCATCGGGCGGTGCAATTACAGCGAATGCATTGAGGATGTCATCGGGCACTTCTTTCCACATCTCATTCCATTTATTCTCACGGGTCATCTGGTTCATGCGCTCGCCGAAGTCTCGCCACCCATGTTGATCTAAGACTTTATAGTAACTGGGTGTGCTGGCATAAAAGGCAATCTGTGATTTGATCTCGATGGTATTGCGCTCGATTTCTTCGGCATTGCGTCCTGTCACCACGAAAATAGCACATGTCAGCGCAACATCAGATAATTGCCGCCCTGCTTTTTCTGCACCGGCTTGAACTGCCGGACGGGTCACATGCTCGAGATATTTAGTCGTGTGGAAAGGATGCACGTGGAAACCTTCACACAGCTCGCCAGCGAGCTGGCATAAGGCTGATCCTACCCCCGCGATGTAAACGGGAATGTCAGGGTGGGCAATCGGTCCCGGATTGAAGAAGGGGGGTAACACGCCGAAGTTATAATGCTCACCGCGATAACGCAGACTGCTCTCGTTCTGGAATGCTTGCCAGATTTTTCGCATGGATTCGATATATTCACGTAGTTGAGAGACCGGCTTGTTATCCCATTGTGCGCTGAATCGCTTGACGATATGCACACCAATTTGTGTCCCTAGGCCTAGAATGAAACGCCCGTCAGATTGCGCCGCTAGATCCCATGCTGTTTGTGCCACCACCATTGGACTACGGGGGAAAGCGACGGCAATCGCTGTGCCTAGCTCTAAACGCTCAGTGTGATAGGCGGCTAAAGGCAGGGGCAAGAAAGGACTGTGCATGCTCTCGGCTGTCCATAAGCCATCGAAGCCCATATCTTCAACACGACGGGCTAAGTCAGGGATAGTATTTAAATCTTGAGGAAAGATGGTTACATCAAATTTCATATGAAATATCCTAATAATGATAGTGGATCAAAGCGTCTCAGCGCATTGTCATTATACCTTGCTGAAAGGTATTCGCCCCATCCCACTGATAATGCTATAATGCCAATTAATTGATACTGACAATTAAAGGTTATGTGAATGAGTGACCAAGCGGCACCCTTATCTGCGGATAACTTAAAACCTGAGCATTTGCGGGCATTGTATCAAGTGTCAACCTGGATCAATTCAACTTTAGATTTTGACGACGCGCTCGATAATGCCATGAACGCCATCATGGAAGTGACAAAAGCGCAACGGGGTTTTCTCATGAGCGCCGACGAAACAACGGGTGAGATGAAAGTGCTTGTTGCACAGGGTATTGATGGTAGCACCATTGAATCTGAAGGCTACAGCACAACGATTGTCGGTGAGGTGGTCAAGACCCGTGCGCCTCTGTTGACTAATAACGCCCAATTTGATGAACGCTTCAATGCCGGTCAGAGCATTATCATGCGTGGGTTGCGTGCCATCTTAGCTGCGCCGATGATGGTACAAGATCGCCTCATCGGGGTGGTTTATGTAGATACAGCCATGAAAGCCGGCACGTTCCGCCCTGATGATCTCTCTTTGCTACAGGCAGTCTCTGGTTTGGCGGCAAGGGCTATCGAAAATGCGCGCTTATATGCCGTCGCGTTGGAAAAAGGCCGCCTTGAGCAAGAATTACGCATGGCACATGATATTCAAGAGAACTTGTTACCTGCGGAGATGCCAGCTAGCCCCCATTATGACGTTGCTCCCTACTGGCAAGCCGCCCGCGAAGTTGCCGGTGATTTCTATGATGCTTTCACACTTGATGATGGTTCCATCGGCACAGTGATGGCAGATGTTTCTGATAAAGGCGCGCCAGCCGCATTATTCATGGCAGTCGCCCGTACTCTCTTACGTAGTCATGCTCATGCGGGCATGGATCCGGTTGAAGTGATGAGCCGCACCAATGATCTGCTGATCCTCGACGCAGAGACCAGTGGCATGTTTGTCACCATGTACTTCAGTCGTTTTGAAGATAGTGGTCATAGTCAACATGTCAATGGTGGGCATAACCCACCCATTTATTACCACCATCGCACAGGCACTGTTGAGATGTTGCCCATAGGGGGACGGGCATTAGGTTGGTTCCCGAATAATCCGTTGGAAGTTATCACCATCGATCTAGAACCTGGCGATGTGATTGTCTATTATACCGATGGCTTGACCGAGGCGGAAAATCCCCGTGCAGAACCTTATGGCGAAGATCGCTTGATGCAGGTGGTGGCTCAGGTGGACGATAAAACATCAACTGAATTGATGGATATGATCCTCAAAGATGTATACACGTTCGCTGAAGGCGAGTTACCATTCGATGATATGACCATGCTAGTTGTACGCTACAATGGGTGATGTGTCGATAATCATCGTAAAGAGGATATTATGATCCGCACTGATTCGGGCTATGTGCGTAACCTCAATATGCTTTTAGTTGGTATTTTTGTGATTGTCGTGTTGCTGGCGATCTGGCAGATTCGTGGCATTTTGATGTTAGCAGTAGCCGGTATGATCCTGACGATCTCGTTCTCGATGCCTGTACGTTTTTTCATGCGTTGGCGTTTAGGGCGTATGTTTAGTATTGTGTTGGCGATGGCATCGGGTGTGGTGATCATCGGTTTGTTATCATTCTTAATTTTTCCGACTTTGTTCGATCAGTTTTCAACCTTATTTCGCTCAACGATCCCAACAGGCTTAAATCAATTGGTCGAGATGTGGAACAGTGGCGAATTGTATGAAGTTGTTCCATTGTTGGAAGAAGCCATTATCCTCTTTAATACGACTAATTTTGAGCTTGATGCTAATTTTTTCAATCAAATTTTTAATCAAACCTCAAATGCCATCAATCGTGTTGGTGGTTCAGTCATTCCCTTGATTGGTGGGGTTGCGAGTGCACTTGTTAGCATCTTCATCGTGTTTTTCGTGTGCTTTTTCCTGATTGTTGAGCCGGATAAGTATATAAGAGGTCTTATTCGTTTAACGCCGTTATGGTATCGTGATCGAATGCTGGAGATCATCATTCGTATTGATCGAACAATTCGTGCTTGGCTTAAAGTCACTGTTGTCTCGATGTTGCTAGTAGGTACGATCACCAGCGTCGGGCTGGCATTGATTGGTGTGCAACAATGGCTTGCGCTGGGTGTTATTGCTGGCGTGATTTCGTTTATTCCGAATTTTAGCGTGTTCATCATTCTTGTACCGACGATAGCCGTGACAGTGGTACAGGCGCCGGGGAGCGTGCTAATTGCCATTCTGATTGTTGTTGTCGCCTCATTTATCCAGGCGAATATTGTTGTGCCGATCCTCGCAGCAGAGACGATGCACTTGCCACCCGTGCTGGTTTTAGTGGGGCAGATTGTCTTCGGCTTTTTTTTTGGATTTCTGGGGCTGGTGCTGGCAGTGCCATTGACTGCAATCACAGTTATCCTCATTGAGGAAATATATATCAAAGATGTACTGGGTGATCATAACTCTGAACATACTGAGGATGAGCCTTCTGAGGACTATGAATTGGTTTATGCTGAAGCAGATTAGGGCAATTTCAAGTGATTTTTAAAATTCGTTTGAGATAGCCCTTGCAAAGGTGTGAGTGGCATGTATAATGCTGAGCGTTGTTGGGAATAAGTCGACAACAAATTTAACAAGCGAAAACGCGACGAAAGGTGGGAACTTGGCACTAATCTGAAGAGGATTAGCCAGTCCGGTTCACAACACCATAGGGATGTTATAGACGACACGTCCTAGACTGAGTTGAGCGGCGTTAA
>JBNPEE010000029.1:0-50655 GCA_051117475.1 Anaerolineae bacterium
ACCACAATTTGTAACCACGAACCTCAAAGTATCCGCAGGGGCGTCCCGCACCTCCGGTACGCCCGTTATAGGTATGGGCAATATTCTAGGATTGTTCGGGGGGCGGGGTATGTTGATTGAGCGCCTGTGACCGTGATAACACCACGGTATCATCGGTTTCATCCAGCAGTTCACGCGGGATAGCAATTTTCTTCTCAGTGAGATAATCCACTAGCGCATGACTGAACTTACGCGGCGGGTTCTTGTTATCTTGCTGACGGCGAATATCACGCAGGTGATCCACCATCCAGATATAGAGATCCGCTTCAGTATGTTTCTTGTTCTCGCCGGTGCGGTCGAGCACTTGATGCTTACGAATCAATGTCACTGCTGGACGATAAATATTATCGTACCAATCAGCGGCGGCATCTTCGGTTTTGATCGGGGTGTTATGCAACGTTTCCATCACTTGACCGTGTAAGTAAATGTGTCCCATCAATTCAGCATAACCAGATGGATCGCTCAGTTGCATCGATTGGTGCATCGGGCGCAACCGTTTGAGATGAGTTTCTTCCAGAAAATTGACATACGCCGCCGCCGCATCGAGGTCTTCGAGCGTCATGCCCGGCTCAAGATCAACAGCTGTTGGCAATTCGGTGACATGTGCTTGAATGGTCTTGGAGTTGATCTCGCGTGCAACCGATACGCGGTGGTTGCCATCCCGCACGAAGTACACATCATCCACCTGATACACTTCAATCGGGGGGACACCTTCGAGACTGTTCATCTTGGCATAAACACGGCTCCAACGCTCTTTCATCTCATTGGTCTTGGGCAGAAAGGTGCTGGTGAAATCTTTGTGTCGTCCCACACTGCCCACGATCTTATCAAGTGGAATATCCTGCAAGCCTTTATAACTCTCTTCACGCAAGCGCAGACGCGCCCGCACATCGTCGAAGCTCAATAGCTCCGCCGATTGTCCGCGCAACAGGTTCAGCATCTCAGAGAAAAAGGCTTTACTCCGAACGCTCTGGAATTTATTCACGCCTTCTAAGTAGTTCGTTTGGAAAGTATGGTCTTCTGCCATATTGTGTATCCTCGCTCTAGCGTGCTACAGTTTTAAGTGTGAGGCAAACTCCCCCATTGTAGCAACCTCTATTATACACAATCACAGGGTGGAAAGTGTTGTCTACTTTTTGTAAATGGTTTAAGAGACGGTTTTAGGGCTCAAAATCTGTGAGATCGTGCCTAGCTCACCCTGTCTTTTCGCGAAATCATGACAGATAATGCCCCCTATCAGGATACTATACGCGCTTTATAAATATTGCCTTAATCTTTCAGGTTGAACACAATGACATCTATATTAGTCACCAACGATGACGGTATTCACGCGCCCGGCTTACAGGCTTTAGCCGAAGCCATGCAGGAATTTGGGAAGGTGCATATTGCCGCGCCTGCCCGCAATCAGAGCGCAAGCGGGCACAAGAAAACACTATTCAACGATATTCGTATCGAGGAGACACAGCTCGCCAATGGGATGCCGGCACTCTCCATCGATGGTTCACCCGCTGATTGTATCGCGCTCTCCTCGATGGGCTTACGCCCATTCCCACCGCGCCTGGTGGTATCCGGCATCAATCGGGGTGAGAATATGGCACAGGATGTGACCTACAGTGGCACCGTCACCGCCGCCTTTGAATCGGTGATTCATGGTGTGCCGGCGGTAGCAGTCTCGCTCTCCAATCCCAATGCCGATGCGGTCGCTGATTATGCCGAAG
Organism: Anaerolineae bacterium; assembly: GCA_051117475.1. Lineage (GTDB taxonomy): Bacteria > Chloroflexota > Anaerolineae > Aggregatilineales > Phototrophicaceae > JAUZRW01. Next base: position 1,758 of record JBNPEE010000029.1, read on the forward strand.
CCGCCCGCATCGCCGCACATGTCGTGCGCGGGTTACTCACAGGCAATAAGAGCCTGCCAGAATTCACTATCTTGAACCTCAACGTGCCGGCAGGTGAAGTCAAGGGAATTCGCATTACCCGTCAGGGTGTACGCATCTACCGTGATGAAATGGCACAAGATGGTGACTATGTGCGCATCGTCGGTGAACCGCCTACCGGCGTGCTGGATGAAGAAGGCACTGATGTATGGGCGGTACACAACGGTTATGCTAGCTTAACACCCATCCATCTGGATATGACTGCCTATCGTTTTGTTGCTGATTTGAATGCGTGGGATCTTAACGAAAAGTGAGAGGATGAGATCGAGCAGGGCGAATCTTGTATCAACCCTACTCGATGAGTAGTAGCCCTTTATGCGTCTGGTGGGCGATAGGGCGCGTTGGTGTCGTCATCCTCAAACTGAAAATCATCATCATCAGGTGCGTCACTATACGGCGTCGGATTAACGCGCTGTGCCGGCGGGTTGGTATCGTCGGTTACCTCGTCATCATCGGAGTACATATCATACGTGTCTTCCGCTGTGACCACATTCGGCATATCGGTGTCATCCACGCCGACAGGGCGCGTCCCTGTAGCGGGCGTGCCGCCTGCGGATGGGATGGCGCTCACCGGTGGATAGGTGCCACTGGTTGCTGTCGGTGGACGATAAGCCGGGGGCATCTGACGCGGGTTGCGATTGCGCAGGGCGAAGAAGTAGATCAGCGCCCCGATGACTGCCATTGCACCCATCACCACCAGTGCCCCGATGATACCAATCACGCTACGGATGAACGTTGATTGCAAACGTGCCTCTTGCGAGGTTGCAGGATCAGCGTCTGGTTGTTCAACCGGAACAAATTGCCCACCATAAGACAGCACCTGTGGCACACCACTATCATTAACGGCAGCGGTGAAATCTGACGGCGTAGTAGCCGTATAATCCGCACTGTTGACGCGGATGCTATATTGTCCGGCGCTCAACTGCTGGAAGCACAGCGTACCACTTGATGCGCTCGCGGATTCTTCCATCAGTGCAGTACGTATGATCACGGCGTTATCATCCAGCAAAGAGGCGCTTATCCCCCGAATGATCGGCGGTTCGTTGGCATCCTGCGTGCCGTTACCGTTGCGGTCTTCAAAGGCGCGGATGCATAGTTGCCCGGTGGAGCTTTGCGCGAGTGTCCCACTTGCGAGCATCAGCAACAATAGCCCGTTTAACAAGAATTTGCGGATCATGAGTGTCTCCTCTGTTCCTTAGATGAATAGCACATCAGGACGCGCATCAGCGCCCACGCCCGACCAGAACGCCGACCACGATACCACCCAGAACGACTGCCCCGGCAATCCCTAGCACGATGATACCTGCAATGTTACGTAAATTGGTCAACGGATCAGGCTCTTCTTCGATGATCGGTTCAGGTTCCAGATCGGTGGTGTTCGGGTCAATCGTCGGTGCGGCGGCAACTTCTAGGCCTTCGACTGCGCCGAAGCTCACCAGAATCGCATCAGATTGTACGCTGACTGCGCGACGGCTACTGCTCAGCCCGAAGCCATCGGGCGCGACGGCACTCAGGGTGTAGTTACCCGCGCTCAATTCGTCGAAACAGAACGGTTCGCTGGTACCATCCGTCACGTATTCCTGTAACACAGTGCCCGCACTATCGCTGAGTGTCACCTGACCGTTCGTCAGCAGGCTTTCGCCGGCATCCTGAGTGTTGTTGCTGTTGGCATCGTTGAACATCAGCGTACACACGCCGGTATCGATACTCAGCGGATCACTGGTTTCGCCCTGTTCCACCGGTGCGGGTGGCGCGTCAGTGGGGGTGGGCGGAATTTCCGTCGGTGTCGGGGTGAAATCCGGTGTCGGCTCTACGGTTAGTTCTTCTGTAGCTTCCTCGACTATTGGCCCGTCAGTGGGTGCGGTCTCCGTCGGTGATTCTTCGTCATCAGTGGCATTTGTCGGAACCTGACCGATCACAATCCGTGTCGGTTGGGTGAAACCGCTACCTTGAGTATCAGATGTTTCTGTGTCGTCGGCGCTATCTTGTGGTGCAGAAGGGCTACCTTCGCTGATGATCAACTGTTGACCAATACGCAAGAAACGCGCTTCATCGCGGGTTAGCCCGTTCAGCTCGAGGATCTCGCTGGCTGGCACACCATATGCGACGGCAATCGCCGCAAGGGTATCGCCACTCTGAACGGTATGGATCACCTCACCACTCTCTTGCGTCGGCTGAATGCTGACGAAAGGCGCGAACGTTTGGGGGGTGGATGTTGGCGGAGCCGGTGGCGCAACCGTATTCCCATCGTTGTCTTCATCATCGCCACCACTACCGACATTGGGCGTGCCATCACTACCAATCAGCGTGAGAGAGGCATCATCATAGTAGTTCTGATTGCCAGCACGCGGGGCGCTCTGTGTCGAATAGACGAAAACGGTGATGCTTCCTGCCGGCACAGTCGCCTCAACGGTGATCTCTTGCCAGCTATCAATCGACCGCATCCACGATGACCACGTAATCGCACTATCGAGCGGATTACCGCCGACATTGCTCCCGATCCCAACGCGCGTCCGTGAACCGCTACCTTCACTACTATCCTGGAAGACCCACACGCTGAAGCGGTAGGTATCCCCTTCGGATACACCGCCCACAGTCTGATAGACAGCAGCGGTGAACGTGGCATCGCCCCGCCCGATATTCTGGCTCGCATCGCCCTCGCGCTTGAATTCAGCAGTATGGGGAAAGCCAATCGGTTCGATGTTCATCCAGGAAGCGGTACTGGGTGTCAGCGTGCGCCAGCCATTCCAACCAGAGGCAACTGCTAATTGCTGTGAGCCCGATGGGCGATAATTACCGGACTGGTTGAAGCCGGGATTTTGTAACAGATTATCCTGAGCTGTGCTGGTGCTAGTCATCCAGAGCGCCATCATGAGGATCAGCACGATTGTTAAATTGCGTTTGAGCATTACCTTCTCCGCGTATTTGTCGAGTTTCATTCTATCTTAGCTTAAGGGCGCGATTATATCACGGGCTAGAAACGATTCAACAGGGAGCGATGTGGGCGCTTGTCCTACGCACCTCATAATTGCCCCGTTGAACCTGACCGTATTTGCTCCTATACTCAACAGACTACATGTACAACCGCCGTGTTATAGAACGGCTAGGATGATTTATGAAATTGTTGATTGTGATCTCGTCACTGGATTTGACGCAACCCTTCAGCGCTACGCCAGGCTTCTGGCAACTGATGAAGGCGCTTTATGAAGTCGGGGTGGAAGTGGTTGTCACGCCTTATCAGGGGCCAGCGATTGAATCGTTATGGTGGCGTGCAGAACCCAATCCTGCCAAATTATATGGTGATGTATTCCAGCGTGCCCGCGATACCCTGCGGGCGGTCACATCCGCCCGTGATGCTCAGGTGCAGATGACAGATACGGCCGCGCCCGATCAAGACGCAGGGGAATCCTTGAGCGATAAGCTCACGCGCCAACTGGCACAAACGCTGATCGCACCCCTGTGGCATCGGCACCTCTCGCGCATCTTGACCGAGCAACCTGATATCGACGCGGTGATCTTCCTGACTGTTCCGCTCAATCATCTGAGCGGTATACCGGGTGATTTACAGGCACGTTTTAACAAACCCGTGTTTTACTTCGATGGCGATGTGCCAGCGAGTTTGCCCAATATGAAAGGCTTTGCGTCCGGTTTTCGGATTTATCAGGGTGCTGACCTGAGCGAATACACCGCTTTCATCAGCAATAGCCTCGGCGGGGAAGATTACCTGCAACAACTCGGCGCACGGGCGACACATACGGTTTGGTATGGTGCGGATCCAGCCTTGTATGCGCCAATCCCCGCTACGCAAGATTATGATGCCTTCTTCTTCGGGCATGGGCGCGAATACCGCGCCGAGTGGATCGACGCGATGCTGATTGAGCCAGCACAAGCCCTGCCCGATGCACGTTTCGCCGTGCGCGGGAAGAGCCTCGGTGATCTAGGGCGCGTCGAACAGTTGCCGTATCTCAGCTTCAGCAAATTGCGCGAGTACGTCTGTCGCAGTAAGCTCAATCTGGTGATCACGCGGGGCGCTCATGCCAGTGTTTACGGGTCATCATCCAGCCGCCCGTTTGAACTCGCCGCCATGCGTGCCGCGATGGTTGCCAATCCCTACCATGGTATCGAATTATGGTTCGAGCCAGAGCGTGAGATCATCATCGTGAACTCAGCAGATGAAGCCCTTGAGCGTTACCGTCACCTGCTGACGCACGATACCGAGCGCGAGCAACTGGCTCAGGCAGCACATGATCGGTTCTTGAAGCAACACACATTCCAGCACCGCGCCCGTGATCTCAAAGCGATCATCGAGCAATATCTATGAGACGCACTTAACAAATACACGCCGAAATGCACTGTGCAGGCGCGTTGATTCTGCTAAGATTGAAGGGCAATGGGCAATCAATAATATGTCCACGTAAACAGCATGAACGGATAGGTTATGGTCAGGGTTTTTATCTCAACAGTCATCGGTGTCTTGCTGGGTATTGCCATCGGCATTGGGATTGGTTGGGGTTTTCCAAGAGAATACCGCAACAGCACATTGCCGGAAATGGCACGTACGCATCAAGACCGCTATACCGTGCTGATCGCCGCCGGCTATGTCAATGATCGCGATATTAACGGCGCATTCGAGCGTATCCAGCGCCTCGGCGTGGAGAGCGTACCGGCTTACGTGCAAGATGTCACCGAGCGTTACATCACCAACTCGCGTGAGTTGGGGGATATTCAGTTGTTGGTTGCCTTATCGGAAGGCTTTCAACGGTTAACCCCTGTCATGGAGACCTTCTGCCAGCTTTGCACTGGAGAACCCGCATCATGAGCCACCCGACACCGCCACCGCCCACCCTGCCCGAACAAGAAGCGGTCTATCGCAATAGCAAATATCAGCGTAAACGGCACATGATCTCGTGGTGGGCGCTGTTCATTGGCTTGCTGATTGGCGCTGGCGGCGGAGCCTATTACGCTTATGTGATTGACCCGCTTCAGGAATTGGATACAAGTCCACGCCAACTGCGCGAGAGCGAAAAAGAACAGTATGTGGTGGCGATCATGCTGGCATATGGCTACGATAGCAACCTGAGCAACACGGTTGATCGTTTGCTTCAGCTAGATTTAGGCACAGACCCCGTGCAAGCAGTGGCGGATATGGCGTGTAATCTAGCACGTACCGGTTACGTCGATAGCACATCCGGCTTGCGGGCAGTACGGGCAATGCGTACCTTCTATCAGTTGCAGGGGCGCACTGGTTGTGCCGATAACATCATCCCTGATCCCCAAACTGTGCCCTTACAGGTGACGGTTGATGTACCCACGCCCACACCGAATCTGCCACCACCCCCAACTAAAACACCCGATAACATCTTGCCAACATCCACACCCGACGGAGTAGTTGTTGTGCCGACCAATGCCCCACAACGCACCTACAATGGCATCATCGCTCAGACCTTCTGTAGCACTGAACTATCGGGCATCATCGAAGTGCGCGTGCGCCTCGGCACGGAAGAAATCCCCGGTGAGCCGGTGCGCGTGGCATGGGAAAATGGTCAGAGTAATTTTGTCACGGGCTTAAAGCCGGAGCGTGGTCTGGGTTATGCAGATTTCCAGATGGAACCGGGCTTGAGTTATATTGTGTCGATGCCGGGCCTCAGTGACCCGATACAAAACCCGATTGTAGCCGATAGCTGTTTCACTGAGGAAGGCGATACCGCAGTCACCTCATACCGCGTGGTGTTCTTACGCAATTAAAGCCGTTCTTCACTGGCGACAGTCTGCTGGGCGGCTTTATCTTTGATCTGTTGCTTGAGTTGTTTGGCGGCAATAGCGTACCCACCGGCATCGGCATCAATGAAATGCACCTGCCGCCCGAAACGATCAAACACGATACAGGTCATCAGGCTATGTTCTGCCGTGTGCATCCCATAACATAGATCCCCCACCGAATGGTAAATGTCAAGGAACTCGGTCAGGCGTTCGCGTTGTTCGGGTGTGCCACTGATCGTCATGCGTAACATATCATCGAACTTTTCGTGATCGGTGGTGGCACGGACGGTCTTACGGTAGCGATCCCAGATTTTATCCACGTATTTCCACAATAAGAAACCACCCAACGCCCACAACATCAGCTTGAACTGATCCCAGAACGTGACATGCTCTTGCTTCCAGCCTAGCTCATTACGATATTGATTCGGTGAGAGCGCCACCTTCATCTGATCGAGGCGGATCGGGTGGCGTGTCTCTACATCTCCGTAAATATCGACGATGCTGGTGATCACATGGTCGTAAATGCGATGGTTCTTCCCGGTGTCGTTGGAGGTGGCTTTGATCAGCAAACTCAGCACTTCACCATTGGCGGCCGGATGCTTGCTCCAACGGCACTCAAAACCGGAAAAATCCGCTTCGCCAGCGAAACTATCGTCAATCAGATAGAGGTTGGCGTATTCGGGCGATTTAATCAGTTCATCAGCATGATCCAATCCACCACCGGTGAACACCGGTTGCTGAAAGTTCTCGCTCATCGTGATCTTGCCCACCTTGACCGTATAGCCATGGCGCACCACATCGCGCACCGGTACGATGCCCGCCCGAATGTCAAGGTCAAAGTTCTGCCGCCCCAGACGCTTGACCGCCCCCAGCGCATGATAGACCTCGTTGGCAACTTCGGGTGGCACCACAATCGACGCGCCATCGCCCCCGAACAAAAACGGTACATCGGTGTTAGGGATGCTGTTGAGTACTGCTGTGATTGTCACCGCCGCCATCGTATTGACCGCTTTATAACGCCCACTCTCAATCGCTTTGGTGGAGTTATACACATCAGTGATGGCGATTAGCCAATCGTCTGGCACATCTTGATAATGGCGCACATCGGTGATCTGCTTGAGATCGGTCATCGCCGGCATATTGTGATAAAAGGTTGTCTTGCTCAAAGTCGTTTAACTCTCACTCAATTCGCATTGTGTCTATTATTATTATACGCTCAAGTGGATCAAATAATGACGAAATGTTGCAATCTAGTGGATGAGTATGAACAAAACTCGCACAATAGCCCCTGCTGAGTATGAACTTTCTAACCTTCAATGCGTAGTACATGATTTGTCGTGTACAATGTAATGTATCGTGCAATATTAAACCGTCAGAAACGAATAACTATGACTTATATCGTCCAAACACTACCTCATTCCGGTGCGATTATTTTGAAGGTGACAGCGCCTGTCATCGCTGGTGAAGTGACGCGTATCTATCACGCGCTGCAAAGTAAGCTGAGCCGACGCGCCGAGAACAGCATGATTCATGTGATCTTTGACCTCACTGCATTTACAGAGCAAGATCGCTTTCCGATTGAGCGGTATGTGCTGGTCTTATCCAAAACATACGAGCAGTGGTATTATCAGCGCACGCTTTCGTTGTGGTTGGGTGTCGATAGTAGTTATGAAGGGGTAGCGCGTTATCTGGCGCAAACATGGTGTTTACCCGTTTATCTACATACCAATGTCGAATCGATCTTCAAAGGCATCGCGGTGATGTATGGTGATACCGATATTCTCGTTGGTGAAGATACGCAGGATTGATCCCCTCAAATCTGTCGTGTATCCACGTCCCAGATCATCATCGCCTCACCAACGAGTGGCTGTGCCACACCGAGCAAGACTGTGCCTTCTGTCCCCGCTTTCTCCAATGCCAATTCAACCGCATCCGGTAAAATTTTGCGATACGATACGTCCGCGTGCATCTGCTGTGCGAGTGCTAGCGCCTCTTGTTCAGGTGGAAAGTGGATATAAGGATGGATGTTATTTTCGGTGATGATCAGCGCATCGCTGGCTTCAGCATAGACGCGATAGACATCTTCCACATTGCGATCTTGAGGCACGCCCATGATGGTCACAATCGGGTGTGTCAGGCGCTCGCCGAGGCTCATTAAGAAATCTTGTGCGGAATGTACATTGATCGCACCATCGACATACACCGCCGGATTCGATTGCAATTTTTGTAAGCGCCCCTGCCAGCGCACGGTCTCCAACCCGTGCCGGATGCGCTCGACATATTCCGGTGAACTGTGTTCGATGCCCTTCAAGCGCCCGTGCATATTGCCGACGGCTTGCACCGCTAGCGTGGCATTCTGGATCTGATAGCGCCCGTAGAAAGGCAAGTCAATCTCACCGTAGCGTTGTAAGCTGAAGCGGATACCGTTCTCTGTATCGCCCAGATACGTGCCCATATCCAGGGGCGAAAACCAGAAGAACTCACTACCACTGCTATCTGCTTCGCGCTGTAGGATCTCCATCACAACGGGGGCTTGTGCCACGCTGTAGACAAAACTGCCTTGTTTGATAATGCCGGCCTTATGCCAGGCGATCCGCCCCAGATTGCCGAGATATTGTGTGTGTTCGGCGAAGATCGGCGTGAACAGCGATACTTGATTGGGCACGAGCGACATATCATCGAAGCGCCCCCCGCGCCCGACTTCCAACACTGCCGCCGTCACCGCTTGCTCATCCCACCAGCGCAACGCGATCATCAGCAAGATGCCCTGTGGACTGATATATTGTTCATCGGTCAAAGTGGCGATTTTCTCCTCAATGGCCGGCGCGAGGTCATCTAGAATCCGCATGAAATCGGCATCCGGGATAGCGTGCCCATTAGCGCGGATGCGTTCGTTCCAGTAGCGCAAATGCGGGCTGGTAATCAAACCAGTGCTGTGCCCCAACGATTGCAAGAGCTTCGCGGTGATAGCCGCCGTGCTACCTTTGCCCTTACTGCCAGTGATCACGCAATACTGCCGATGCTGAAGATAAGCTAAGCCAGTGCGCGTCAGCAGGGTGCGCGTGTGGTGAATGTTGCGCGTGTGTTCATCTAGTCCGCGCTTGATGAGCCGTGTTCGGCGCGTGTGCATCATAAAATCAATCGCATCTTGCATAGTGTGAAAGCGCATAGCAATTTTCCTCGAGATGTGTCGCCAATCAATGATCTGTTATGACCTGTTATGATAAGCAGTTAAAAAAATCTTGTTAAAAATGTTTAAATGGTCATCCGATTTTTATACTTTTGCACAATCATAGTGAGAGGGAGCGCGTTTAACAATGCCTTAGTCGACTTCATAGGCGAGGCGTGTTCTTATTTGAACCGGTCATTCATCATAATGGGAGTTATTCATGCCGATACGCTTGAACTGGTACGGCAATTCACATCGTATGATCTTGATACGCTTCATCGGGGCGTGGCAGGTTGCAGATTTCATCACGGCGCTGGATAACAGCGCTAACATGATCCACAGCGCCCAGCATCCGGTGCATCTGATCTATGATTTTAGCAACAGTGGCGCAACCCCGCGTGATCTGTTAGCCGGTTTGCACCATGCCAACCGCATCGCGCCAGCTAATCAGGGTGTGATGGTCTACGTCAACGCCAATGCAGTGATCAAAGCCTTCGTGTTGATGGCAAAACGCGCCGGCTTACCGATGAGCCGTCACATCTACCATGCGGATTCGCACGCAGATGCTTACCGCATGATCATCGACAAAGCGCATCTCGTGCAGAGCGTCTGATTAACGGGGACGCTGAAGTGCCCAGAGATCAGCATAGATGTTCGTAGTCGCTTGTGCCCAGCCGATGGTATACTGTGCTTCATCGCTGATGATCTGCGGTCTACCGATCACCGGCGCGGTCTGTGCCAGCGTTTCAACTTGTGTGATTGCGCCCTCTGCCAACCATGTCAGCGCCAGCGATGTGCCATCATGCGTCACAATGGGCAAAGGGCTTTCGATAGTTTGTGACGCACTCGCCCAGCGTACTGTTTGTCCATCGATTATCAGCGCCTCAGGTGGACTGAAACGTTCGGCATCAAGTGAGCCATAGCTCATCAACACCCTTTGTGTGTCATCCAGACGCCGAACATGCCACAGCAGATAGACTAGCTCACCATCAAAGACCGCGTCAAAGTGTAAGATACTATCGGTCACGTCCAGATTAAGCCGTGAGATTGCCTGCACAGCTTGCAAGCGCGGGTTGCCGATTTCATCGAAACGAGCCTGATAGACCGCCCGCCCGTTATCTTCCAACCAGAACAAATGCACGTTATCGGCGTTGTCACGTATCAGCGCAGGGTAATCGCCCCCGATACGTAAACGATCTCCGCCCACCGGACGCCCTAGATTGTCGACCTGATGCAGGTACAAATCAGTGACTTCGCCCGTACCTCCGCTCCATACGGCACGCACATCCCGCGCACTGAGAGTGATTGCATCATAGTGGCGGGTGCGCTGGTTAGCGATTGGCACCGCACTGCTGGTCAACGTACCCTCGTCATCAAGCACTGCCACCTGTAAGCGCAAATTATCTGCTTCATCACGGCGATCTAGCCAGAACAGCAGATGTCCGCTCTGTGTGGCGATCAATTGCAGGTCTTGCGGATAGTAGGCGATCAGGTCAAGCGCGGTAGGGGGTGTGTCCAAATGACCGACGAACAGACGCGCCAGTTGATCCTGCACACCCGTCCATGCATAAAAGTGCCCGATGCTCTCGCGGTTGAAGCTCGGCGCGGGGCGGTGCGGGGCTTGCCCGATATGTTGCACTATGCCGGCAGTGGTGAGCGCGGGCGTGGGCACAGCAGTCGGCGCGGTGATCGTTGCCGGCACCAGGGTGCTATTGGGCGTCACGCCACAAGCGGTCAGTATCAGCGCCAGTAACCAACTGCATAGATATTTACGGCTCACGCGCCATGACCTCAATATTGATCCGTGCCGGATCACTCTGCTGACCGTTCTCACGATAAGCAATCACTTCCACTAACTGTCGCCCTACCCCGTCAGCCCGCCAGTTCATCAAGGTGCGGAAGATCGGCACGGCTTCTTCATCAACGGGCAAAGCGAGGTTGACCAATTGCGAATCGACATACAGTTCAATCATGGCAACGCCCGCACCACCATCACGGGCAACGATATCAAAATCAAATTCCACGCCTTCCACCACCTGCTGATTGTTCAATGGTGCGAGGATTTCCACTGTCGGTATATCCGGCGTGGGGACAACCGTCGCCGGAGCGGTTCCTAGATTGCACGCTGTCACGATGATTATCAGCAACAGGCTATTTAAAACACGTCTCATCTCAAGTGTACTCTCACGATGTTCATTGGTTGAGCTAGTGTTATTTTAACCGACGAATACGCTTTATGGCTCATCGGATCACGCCTAATTTACGCAATTCAAATAAGATCACTTTTTCAAAGGGGATGTCGGTTTCGACCATCAGGTAATGAATGCCCTTACGCGCACAGTCATCGCGGATACCATCCAACCACTGCGTCAAGCGTTGCTGATAGATCGCCCGCATGTTGGCATCGACGGTCACATCTTGCGCGGTGCCGGTTTCACTATCGATCAAGCTCAAATCACCGGCGAGCGGGGGCAAAATCTCATCCGGCGAGAGCAGATGAATCAGCACAATCTCATGCCCTTTACCCAATAGCTGGTTCAAGCCATCGCTGTAGCCTGTCGGCGAGAACAAGTCCGTTAGGATGATGAGCAAGCCTGCCCGCCGTTCGCGCAGGGCGTACTGGCGCAGGGACTGGTTGAGATCCGTGGTGCCGAGTGCGGTCAGTTGATGGGCATATTGCAACATCGGCACAATCTGAGCGCGTCCACGAGCTGGCCCATAAGCGGGTGGCTTGCTATCGCCCATTGCCGAGATCATCAGGCGATCCCCCGTTTTGAGCGCGATATACGCGAGACTGGCTAATAGGCGTTGAGCAAATTGTAATTTATTGTGCGATGCCTCGCGCAGATCATCCGATTCAGTGGGCCAATCCATGCTGGCGCTGACATCCACCAGCAGATGCACCGCGAGGTCTTCTTCATCTTCTAACAACTTGATATAGGGCTTCTCTAAGCGGGCGTACACGTTCCAATCCAGCTTACGCAGATCATCGCCGGGCGTGTAATTGCGGTAATCGGCAAATTCGATGCTGGTTCCGCGTTTGATACTGCGTCGCTCGCCTTTCATACTGCCAGAACGAATGCGCCGTGCCTGTAGCATCAGCGGATCATAGCGCCGTCGGATGCCCTCTGGTAAGAGTAGGTTGTGCGGGTGACGGGTGGTTTCATCAGACATAGATCGCTTATCCTGTATCAGCTTGAGTACGCTCTCACTATGGCACAGAACTGTGAAAAAGTCATGTTCCCCATGTTGAGTTGAACAGTCAGGGTAGCGTTTTATGAGTGTCTGAAGTCTAATCACTCTGCAGATTGCCGAAATAGTCATTCATCGACTCATGCGAATAATCCGAATTTTCAAAGAAAGGCATCTGCCACGATGAGTAGTAACTGCTTGAGATAGCTTGACGAACCACATCGAAAACGTGTTCAATGCCTGTGAACTCACCGGTTCTCGCGCCACTTACAAAACATGTTCTCGCGTTTCGTCTGCACATGTATTCTTGCAGGACAAGCACACGATACACCCGTCTTACCGCGTGTTACATTTGTTAGTTCTATTTTTAATGAGGTTATCCCTGCCGCATGAACGACAAGCATTCGCGATGGTTTCTTGTATCATGCGGCTAGGGACTCACCACTTACCGTTTATTCGATACATTGCCTGCAACACTACTAACCTTTAGAAGGTTTTTTGGTCTTCTTCGGTGGGATCATAGGCGCCTGTGAAATCGAACTTCCAGTATCTTCAGTTACAACGGGGCGAACCTTCTTCTTTTTTTTGCCACTACGTTTATCACTCATGACATCAACTCCCTATATTGAATACAAAATAATTCATGAAGGGTTGTCTGGGGGCTGTGTTTACTGAGCAAGTGATCTTTGACACTTGTTTAAGACAATAACAAAGGGTCAACAAGCTTCATTAAACTGAGATATTGAGGGGGTTCAGGAGATGATGAGTCCGCGCCTTGGTGGACTGCTCCTATTCACTATCAGTATGCATGAAGATGTGTTGTAATCACGTTGGAAATAAGCAATGCTATCAACCGGGTGACAAGAACATCAGTATAAGAAGGACGGCTCTCATGATTTGAGCTCCATCGTATATTGCATTTACGTTCTTTTACCCATGCTTAATAGTGATTGACTTCCCAAAACACCGGCGTTGGTGTTCCTCTGATAACATGATGGTTTATCCATCGTTTTGTGGAAACCGAATGTCTTAGTTGGATAGCGGGCGCAAGACATAGATCCCACGATTGTGAATGCTGATATATAGCCACCCCTGCGGGCTGACCGTCACGTCATAGGGCATAGCAGGGAAAATTCCGCCCGCTTGATTGTTGACGAACTCAGCATTGTCCAGTGTAATATTGCGCCCATTGGCACTGGTGAACCGTGCCGGAATCGGCGTGGCGACATCATCGGCGGGCATCACCGTCTCGAAGGCATATCCCTGATCGGTGGCGCGGATTGCTACAATTGCATGACCGGCAATGAAGCGATTCTGATTGGAGCCGAGTAAGGTCACCAGCAGGCTATCGGTGATGTTCGGGAAAGCCTCCTGCCCGTAATGCGTCAGCGCAATCGGGCTACTGTGCGAGCGAAAAGTGAGAGCCGGTGCGCTGGCTTCTGCACAGTCGAATTCGCCGATGCCCGTCGGGGTGTTATCGCCCCCGATGCAATGCGGAAAGCCAAAGTGCGGGATGTGATCGCTGGTCAGATCAAGGCGGTTGATCTCATCATAGAAGGTGGTCACCGGTACGCCTTCCGGCGCGATGTCGGTCACCCACAATGCCCCGTCATAGTAGACGATGCCGGCTGGATAGCGTAAGCCCTGCGCGATGACTGTTGGGTCGCTCCCATCTGCGTTCAGGCGTAAGATCGTCCCGTGACGCGCATCCTCGCCCACACAGGCATCACACGGGGCAGGTATTCCGATATACAACTGATCATCCACCTGTGCGATGCCCCGTGCCATGAACCCACGCCCACCCGGCAACGCATCGGTGAGGAGTGTCAGTTGTTCATCGCGCCATGCATACAGCACGCCATCCCCGATGATATAGAGCGTCTCATCGATTAGCGTCAGTCCGTTGGGGTAGCGCAGGTCATCGGCGAGCACACGCTCATCATCCGGCAGTCCATCGCCGTCATTGTCCAATAAGCGCACCAACTCTCCGCGATGTGGATGGGTTGCATAGAACGTGCCATCATCGGCAATCAACAGGGCGCTGTAGGTACGTCCGTTATCGCTCTCAGCAGGATACGGCAGTTCCCGACACCAAAAATGCGTGATCACACGCGGAAAATCGGTGATGTAATCACGTTCGGCACAGGGCGGTAGTGTCTGAGCTTCAATTGATAGCCAACCACTCAACCCGATAAAAATGCTTAATATAAGCATGCGTTTGTTTAACATGCACGCAATTTCCTCTGTTGATTTCGATTGTTTCGTAGGGTACACGAATTTCTCATACTGTCATATAATGATTTTATGTCAACAGCTTGATAGGTAATTTGATGAAAGTAGGAATATTATCAGATGTCCATGGAGATTACGGTGCGCTAGATAGAACACTTAACAAACTGAAAGTAGACCACCAGGTCTCCCGAATTTTATGTGCAGGCGATTTGGTTGGGCGTGGCCCCGAGCAGAATCGCGTGGTCGATTGTATCCGAGCAAACGGTATTGTGACGGTGCGCGGTAATCATGATGAATGGTTCTATGGTATTTCAGAAGATAACACCGCTTATCTGAAAGATTTACCCATCGATTGGAAAGGCAAGATCAACAATCGGCGGGTGTTCATGTGCCATGGCAAGCCCGGCAATAATATGTGGGGCATGTACCGCGATCACCTCTCCGAGACCTATCTCACGATGGTCTTGAAGTCGCTTAAGGTTGATGTGCTGATCACCGGTCACACGCATATGCCACTGTATATGCGGGTCGATGAAGGCGTATTAATCAATCCGGGCTCGCTGTATACCTTTGAGAGTTCGCGCCAGACTTCTAGCACCTATGGGGTGTTGGATCTCAAAACGTTTGATTTCAAGGTATATCAGGCCAGTGCAGAAGATATCGCCATCGCCGAAGTGGAGTATGAGAGTTGATCCGTCAGAGGCTATGGCACGCACCGTATAAACCGTCATCGACAATTCGATGACGGTTTTTTTGTACGTGTTATCCGGAATACGTTTGTGGTAGCATACGAGCGCAATTCGAGAAATGATGAGTGAGTAGTGACCATGACCGATCAACAACAAGCGCCTGTCGAACATTACAACGCCGACTATTTCAAAAAGTGGAACTATGCTGATCGCCCTCTGGGTAAGTTCAGCATGTACTGGTTCGCACGCCGTTATTATGCTTCTTTAGTCAGGCGTTATGCCCCCGATGGCGATGCCTCGCGCAAGCTCTATGAGATGGGCTGTGGTTTAGGTGATTTGCTGGGCTTGTTGCAGGATGATTTCAGCACAATCGGGGTGGACTTGATCCCCGAAGCAGTGGAACAGGCACAGCATAACGCGCCTCACGCCGATCTGAGTGTGGGAGATGCCACCGATTTTAGCCGTTTCGCCGATGGTGAACTGAGTGTTGTCGTAGCGTTACATCTGGTTGAGCACCTGCCCGATCCACAGGCGACAATCCGCAATGTGTATGCCAAGTTAGCGCCGGGGGGCTTATTCTTATTCGCCACACCACACCCTGAGTATAGCTTGCGCCGTTTCAAAGATCGTGAGACCGATGCCATCGGCAAGGACAAGACACACATCAACTGTCACGCGCCACACATCTGGCGCAAGTGGTCAGAGCAAGCAGGCTTCCGTGTGATCAAGCAATTCGGTGATGGGTTGTGGGATGTGCCCTATATGCCCGTGATCCCCAAGAGCATTCAGTTTGCGTTCTTCGGCGTGCCGGCTTTGCTACAGGTACTGACACGCACGACGTTCACCCCGCTGACCCTGGGCGTGAACCAGATCAATGTTGTGCGTAAGGTGTGAGCAGGATTCACTTTGCCCCGGTCATCGCATAAGTATTACAAACCAACCAGACCGATGAGCAACCTCTAGTTTAGCTATAATCACGCCAGATCAGCTGGTAATTCCCGCACCATATTGGCGCTGTTGGCGATGATCCGCACAGCACGGTCGGCGCTGGTCTGTGCCTGATATAGACGCGCATGTTCGGTGATGCTGGCGTAGGCATTAGGAAAGCGCAAGATGGCTGATCCGACTAAACCACTATCAAGCATCAATTGGATGCAGGTATCCCCCGATGCGATGTCGAAGCCTGCACCCTGCCACGTCACAGGGCAATCGAAGTAGGCGACATCGCTGAACAGCAGGTAAAAGATCGGCGGGGCATGGCGATCATCTCCCTTATATACGGCTACATACAAGCGCGATAAGCGATTGTGATAATGTATCACCTGACAACGATACTGTTCAGAATTGGTGATGTTGAATACGTTGGTATCGCCTTGATTGGATTTGACCATGAGCAACAATCTCGCTGATGCTGATGTACAGATATGAGTATGCGTTGATTGAACCACAGTCTGCAAACAAAGTACACAGTAAGCGCGCATCACTTGGTGAAATCTGTCAAATAAGGTGGGTATGATTTTGTATGCTTTCCCGATATGAGGCGAGAACTGCCTGTGCAGTTAGCTACTTCCCACAACAATATAGCGATCAGAGTTAATTTGTTGTACGAATCTTCTATAAAACCTGTTCTTTTTTGTCACATTCTGACTAACGAAAGCTATTGGTGGCGTTCACTATAATCGGGGTCATTGTAACTAATCATTGAATATGACTAAAAACAAGGAGTCAGCAATGCCCAAGTACGTTCCACCCGCATCAGCCACTGAATCCCCCGCTGCACTGCTCTCGTGGGCAAAAGAGAACGAAATCGCAGAAATTGATGTGCGCTTTGTCGACATTCGTGGTATGCCTCAACATTTCAGTATGCCATTGGCGATGGTCGATGAAGGCTCATTTGAAGATGGTTTTGGTTTCGATGGTTCAAGTGTTCAAGGTTTTCAGGATATTAACGAATCTGACATGATTCTCAAGGCAGATCTGAGCACGGCAAAGGTTGATCCGTTCTTCAAATACCCGACGCTATCGATCAAGTGTGATATTTATGATCCGATCAGCGGTGAGGCATATACCAACGATCCACGCGGGTTTGCCAAACGCGCCGAAGCTTATCTGCAAGAGAGTGGCATCGCGGATACCGCTTACTTCGGCCCTGAGGCAGAGTTCTTCATCTTCAACAACGTGCAGTACAAATCGACCAGCAACGAAAGCACCTACAAAGTCGATTCACCAGAAGCACTCTGGAATAGCGATAGCGAAGACCCTGCTGCCGGTTATTTGAACCGCGTCAAAGAGGGTTACTTCCCATTGCCACCGAATGACAAGACACAAGACCTACGCGCCGAGATGACTGCAACCCTGATGGATTTCGGCATCCCGATTGAAGTGCACCACCACGAAGTCGGCGGCGCGTCACAGGCCGAGATCGATATGAAGTTCGACACGCTCTTGAAGATGGCGGACATGCTGATTGACTATAAGTACATTGTCAAGAACGTTGCCGCGCAAAATGGTGTGTGGGCAACTTTTATGCCTAAGCCTCTGTTCGGTGATAACGGCTCCGGTATGCACGTGCATCAATCACTGTGGAAAGGCGGCAACACACTCTTTGCCGGTGATGGTTATGCTGGTTTGAGCGAAACCGCCCTGTATTACATCGGTGGTGTACTGAAGCACGCACCCGCGCTGATCGCCTTCACCAACCCGACCACCAACAGTTTCCGCCGTCTAGTGCCGGGTTACGAAGCACCGGTCAACCTGACCTACAGCGCCCGCAATCGTTCGGCGGCTGTCCGTATCCCGATGTACAGTAACAGCCCGAAAGCCAAGCGTATAGAAACCCGCTGGCCAGATCCGACTGCGAACCCTTACCTCGCCTTCCCGGCCTTGTTGATGGCAGGCTTAGATGGTATCAAGAACAAGATTGATCCGGGCAAACCAGCTAGCACCGATCTGTATGCCGGTCTGGAAGAAACACCTCTCGTACCCGGTAGCCTGCGCGATGCTCTGTTAGCTCTCGCCGACGATCACGAATTCTTGCTCGAAGGTGGCGTGTTCTCCAAAGAATATATCGAGATGTACATCGAGTACAAGCTCATTCATGATGCGGATGCTGTCGCGATGCGTCCTCACCCGCACGAATTCAACCTGTACTTCGACGTGTAATCCCGACATCCTGTATCTCTCTTTTATGTGTGTGCAGAATCGCTCATCGTCTGATGGGCGATTTTGCGTTTATGATGGCACTTTTGCACAATTGCGAGATGGTGTATCCTAACTGGACACTTTCAACCAAACAGACAACACCATAAGACGATTGAGTATGCCAACACCCTTCACACATCTGCACATCTCATTGCGTTTGCTGGATGATGCGCTGATGCCATCGGTCATCCGCGCCTACTTAGGCGCTCATCGCTCAGATTTTTTGCTGGGTGGCGTAGTTGCTGACCAGCGTCCAGAGAGTGGTGCC
Organism: Anaerolineae bacterium; assembly: GCA_051117475.1. Lineage (GTDB taxonomy): Bacteria > Chloroflexota > Anaerolineae > Aggregatilineales > Phototrophicaceae > JAUZRW01. Next base: position 20,347 of record JBNPEE010000029.1, read on the forward strand.
CGTTCCGACACACACTTCTACGAATATACGCGCCCGATGCCAGACCACCCGTGGCGCGAGATGTTGCGCCAGCATCCTACCCTGCAAGAGCCGGCATCAGATGCGCATCACGTCTTTCTCAGTGGCTACGTGGCGCATCTAGCCGCCGATGAATACTGGTCACGCCACATGCTGAAACCACACTTTGCCGAAGCCGATTGGGGCACGGATATTCGCGGACGGTTTTATCTGTTGCATCTGTTGCTGATTACAATGGATGAGCGTGATCAATCCCGCTTGCCGGAGTACATCGGCCAGACCATGCGCGAAAGCTACCCGCAGAACTGGTTGCCGTTCTTATCCGATGAGAAAATCTGCGATTGGCGCGATTTCATTGCCTATCAGCTAGAGGAAGATGATAGTCAGACGCTGACAATCTTTGGTGGACGCATCGACACCAAGCCCGAAGAAGTACGTGCCCTGCTAGATGATAGCGCCTACATGCAACGCGAATTATGGGATCATGTTTCACAGCAACTGTTGAGCGAGATCGAAACGAAATTATATGCGTTTGCCCGTGAGCAATTGTTAGTCTATCTCAATGAATTCAGGTATCCGTGACGCGCTATCCAATCCCCTCACCCTTATGATACGAAAACGCCCCACCGAATAGGCAGGGCGTGTTATTGGCTACATTGTGAGCTATGATGAGGTGGCGATTATGCGAGCCAGCGACGGCCGAAGACTAGTCCCAGTACGAGAACAATCAGACCAATAACGAATAGAATTTCAGCACCGGATGCTGCCACTCCCGCTAATCCACCAAATCCGAACAGTGCCGCGATCATTGCCACGACTAAAAATGCTAATGCTAAGCGAAACATAAGTCGCTCCTTCTGTTTTTTGAACGATACTTACAATTTACATTACATTTGTTAGATTTATATATGTATAAAATGAGTAGCTTTTAATTACAAGTCGCATAACAATCACAATCTCAGCAAAAGCCTGCCCGCAAGCAGCGAAATCAAGCTATAATGTCATGGTATGATCATGGATAGTTGGCTAAGATTTTAAGGCGAGACCATGGCTTTGTGGAATGAGCAAGAGCGACGTGCGATGCAGGCAATCTGTGAGGCACTGGTGGCACAACAACCAGTGGACGATGAACGCACCGCGGGTTTATATCGCTGGTCAGCGACAGATAGCCATCTCGTGACGCGCCTTGAAGATGCCTATGAACGGATCACCAGCGAGGATGAACAGCGCGAACTGCGCCTGTTGCTAGCGAGCTTCGAGCGCAGATTGTTTAATGGTATGATCGCAGGCATCTGGAAGCCTTTGAGCGCAATGACCCTCACCGAGCGTGAGCGCGTGCTGGTCAGCTGGGCAAGCAGTCGGTTTGAGCTACGCCGTAAAGCCTTTCAGGGGATCAAGCGTCTGGCGCTATTCTTCGCCTACAGCAACCAACCACACCGCATCGATCATCCTCTGTGGGAAACCGTCGATTATCCCGGATTACCCGAAACTGTAGATACCCCACGTCCGATCACACCGTATGCCATCCATGATAATCGTACGCTGAGTTGTGATGTGCTGGTGATCGGCAGTGGTGCGGGCGGTGGTGTTGTAGCCGGTGAACTGAGCGAAGCCGGTTATGATGTGATGGTGGTGGAGAAGGGTGCGTACTATGCCGAACGCGATTTCACTGGCAACGAGCTAGAATCTACCGAAGCGATGTTCGAAAAATATGGCTCTCTGACCACACATGACACCGCGATGATGGTATTAGCAGGCAGTTTGCTCGGTGGTGGCACGACCATTAACTGGAACGCTTCGTTCCGTACCCCCGATCATGTGCTGAGTGAATGGGCGAACACCTACGGCATCCGCGAGGCGCTCAGTGCCGAGTGGCAAGCAAGCCTCGATGCGGTCTTGCACCGGAGCAATGTCAACTGTGAGGAAAGCCACGTCAATCCCAACAATGCCTTGCTCGAGCGCGGTCTGGCGCGGTTGGGCTATCATGTCGATACCATCCCGCGCAACGTGCAGGGTTGTGAAGAATGCGGATTCTGTAACTATGGGTGTCGCTTCGGGGCGAAGCAAGGCACGCTCAAGACCTATCTGCAAGACGCGCATGATCGCGGGGCGCGGATTGTGATCAGAGCAAAAGTCCTGCGCGTGATGCACGAAGGCGGTGTCGCTAAGGGCGCAGTGATGGAAGTGACCGATGAGCAAGAGCGCGTGCATCTGGTGACAGTACGTGCCAGAGTGGTGGTGGTCAGCGCCGGCACCATCCACACGCCGGCGATCTTGATGCGCTCTAATCTGCATAACCCGAACATCGGGCAACATTTACACTTGCACCCGACATCGCTGATCTTCAGCTTATTTGATGAGGATGTGATCCCGTGGCGCGGTGTGCCCATGTCACGGGTCAGCAAAGAATTCAGCAACCTCGATGGCAACGGCTACGGCGTAACAATCGAAGTTGCGCCCGCGCATCCGGGCTTGAGCGCTGCCACCCTGCCGTGGCTGAATACCATGATGCACAAAAATTTCATGAGCCGTATTCATCAGATGGCGAACGTGCTGGCGATCACCCGCGATTATCACGGCGGGCACATCACGCTTGATCGTTACGGTGAACCACAGTTACACTATCGCCTGAGTGACTATGACAAGCACCACCTGCAACGGGGTATCTTAGAAGCGGCAAAGATCCACTATGCTGCCGGCGCAAGCGAGATCTACGCACCCCATGCCACCACGTATACCTATCAAAATGACGGCAACGACGCGAACTTCGTGCGCTGGTTACGTCAACTGGAAGATGTCGGAATGGAGCCGAATGCCTTCGCGCTGTTCAGCGCGCACCAGATGTCAACGGCACGCATGGCAGGCAGTCCGCGTCAGGGCGTGTGCAAGCCCAACGGCGAAACGTGGGAGGTGCAGAACCTTTTTGTGGCAGATGGGAGTTCAATGCCGACTGCCACGGGCGTTAACCCGATGATGAGCATCATGGGCACTGCACATTACATCGCACAACATGTCAAGACTGTCTTGTAAAGCACCATCAGTAAACAAAGCGGTGTGTGCCATCGGGTCGGATCACGAGCGGGGCAACCACCAGCGCATAGAGCAAATCGTCAGTTTCGATATACTTGCGCGAGTTACATTCGAGATACCATCCTTCATCGGTGGTTTCGGCATGGGTGCAGATGATCGCGTCATCATCGGCGATGTCGATCTGTTGCGCCAGAATCTCCTGTGCAATCTGTAGCGCTTCGTCTTGCGTCATGAGTATATGCCCTGTGTGTGAATCGTCCATCGGGCGTTTGCCAGCGATGATCTTTGATCAATAGATGTGAATTGGATAAGCCTAACATGACTGACAATAACCCACAAGAGATTGGTGTTGATGGGCAGGCACTGGTTGATGAATATCGCGCGTATCGGCGTTTTGGCGCATATCTAGTACTGTTCGGATTCCTGACACTCATCGTCGGCTTGACAGTCTCAACGTTGCTTGCGCCCGCGCCACTGGTCAACGATAAGCTGGGCGTGCATCTGCTGTTGGATGATGGGCGCAACCGCTGGGATAATGCGTTGTGGGCAGATCATCTGGCATATGCCGGACAGATCAGCAGTGAGGGCGGGATTGCCGTACAGGTCATTCGCAGTGATGATCTCGACGCGGAACACTGGCAAACACTGCTTGATCTCAGCGTGACCCATCAACTCACGCCTGTGTTACGGCTCGCCACCACGTTCGATCAAGAGCGCGGGTGGTGGTCAGCGCCGGAGCGCGATGCAGATGGCAGTTATCAGAGCTGGGGTATGCGTTATGCCGATTTCCTCAACGCGCTGACCTGGCACGATGATGCAAAACATGTCATCTTGTTGAACGAACCGAACAATGGTCACGAATGGTCAGGTGCGCCTGATCCCGGAGCCTATGCCGATTTCGTCGCCGATGTTGCGCCCATTTTACGCGAACAGGTTGAGGGGCTGGTCTTGCTCAATGGCGCATTTGACCTCCACGCACCTGATACCAACGGCGACCCCTTCCCTGATAGTGAGGTAGCGATGATCTCAGCAGATCGCTTCATGCAAGCGATGGAAGACGCTCACGCGGGTATTTTCGATCATTTCGACATCTGGAGCAGTCACCCCTACCCACTCGATTTCCGCGCTCACCCCAATGAACAGGTGTATCGCTTTGATATGTTGAACGGTGCAAGCCCTAACACAGGCACCCCCCCTGATGATGTGTTTAATCGGGGGATCAATGGCTATGCGTGGGAATTGTGGCAACTGGCGCAACTGGGCTATGATCAGCAGTGGCAGGTGATGATCACCGAAACTGGCTGGCGACACAATAACCCGCTTGATCTGACATCGGCGGATGGGGGTGAGGGTTATCCTTCACCGGCACAGATCGCCACCTATTATGAACTCGCTTTACGCGGAGGGGATGGCGTAAGCTTCACACCGTGGTTAAGGGATGCTCGCGTAATCGCTGTCGCGCCCTTCGCACTCAATGGTGTGCCAGATGAATGGAGCCACAGCAATCTAGTGGCAGTTGCGCCGGATGGCACAATCAGCGCCACCTACGCGCACTTCGACGCATTAGCGACAATCGCTGAGGGTGAGTAAAATCAAGCCAGATCATTCAACTCGTTTGCGAAGGGAAAGATACGCAACATGAAATTCTACATCTTAGATGTATTTGCGCAGGAAAAATTGGCGGGCAATCAACTGGCTGTGATTCGGGGCAATCCATCCACCGAGCAGATGCATCGTTGGGCGCAGGAGATGAACTACAGCGAAACCACTTTCATCACCAGTGATCAACCGATCAATGGTGGGTACAACACGCGCATCTTCACGCCGAAAGTTGAATTCGAGTTCGCCGGACATCCCACACTGGGGACAGCCTACATCGTGCGCGAGAAGATCATCGGTGACCCCATAGACGAAGTCATCCTTAACGAGAAGATCGGGCAAATTCCCGTGCGTTTTGCGCCCGATGGCACGCTATGGATGCAACAACCACAACCACAATTCGGCACAATCTATAAGCGCAAAGAGATGGCTAAGGTGCTGAGCTTGTTGCCCGATGAGATCGACAAGCACTTCCCGATACAGGAGGTCAGCACGGGTACGCCTTTCATCATCGTCCCGCTCCGGAGCATCGAAGCAGTACAACGGGCAAAACTCAAGCTGAAGCGTTTTCAGAAAATGCTCGAGAAAGCTGAGCGGAAACTGGGCGCAGATGCTATCTTCATCTTTTGTCCGTCAGCGTTGCACGCCGATAATCAGATTCATGCCCGTTGTTTTGTGCATCTGCATGGTATCCCGGAAGATCCCGCGACAGGTGCAGCCAATGGGTGTTTAGCAGGCTGGTTGGTCAAGCATCATTATTATGGACATCATCAGGTGGATGTGCGCGTGGAACAGGGTTATGCCATCGAGCGCCCCTCCTTACTGATGCTGAAAGCAGAAGAGACCGAAACAGGTATTTCGGTACAGGTGGGCGGTCAGGTGCAATTAATCGCTGAGGGCGAGTTGTTTCCGTAACATAGCGCACCCCTGCTGAACGCCAGCACGGGTGCGCGGACGTGCTATCCTAAGAAGGCGTCACCGGGGAAGATATGCGCGAGCGCCTCCGGTAAGATACTGCGGAAGGCGGCAAGACCATGCCCACTACCGAGTACCTCAAATTTGTGGTCAACATCAGCGCGTTGAGCTTGTCGGCGTTGTAGGATACCGGCGAGCGCCAACCCTGGCTTATAGAAGCGGTTCTCCAATTCATAACGCCCGACAGATTGGAAGATGCGCTCCGGTAAGATACGCGCATTCTCGAAACGATCAGCATATTCAATCAGTTGTTGTTGCATCTGCCCTTTACCAAGCGGCGGCGAGAGCATAATCAGATGGCTGAACACAGCAGCGTTCTTCAAGGCGGCATGAGCGGCGGCAATCGCGCCAACACCCGCCCCACCGATACCCAAGTTGGTCGCGTCGATGCGATATTCGTTCTGTAACAGAGGCACGAGTTCCGTTAAGAGCGAGGTGTACTGTTTATCGTTGCTGACGTAATCACGCATCCGTTGCCCGGCTCCGCCACTTTCGCTCATGGCGATCACGAGCGGTTCTAAGCGCCCGTGTTTGATGAGCGCATCAGCGATGAATGGCACCTGCACCGGTCCCACCATCCACTGCCCATCGAGCAAGATCATCAGAGGATACTCGCGGTTCGGCTCGTCTTCATAGCCGGGGGGCGTATAAATCCACAGGCGACGATTGCTGAAGCCCATCTGAATGCTGGTGAAGTCATGTTCGCGGATGATGCCACGCGGCACATCAGCCATCGCTGACCAGTTCGGGAAGGGGCGTGCCTGCGGCATACTCAACACGCTGACGCGCAAGTTACCATTGCTGACACGATTGGGATTAAGTTCATCGGCTTGCCAGCGTGAGATCCGTTGTGGCAGATTGGGATCTTTGCGTAAGGGAGTCATGGGGTCATCGACAACGATCAGGTAATCGAGCAGATCATCCGGTTGAAAACGGCGTTGCACGTACCACAAATCTGTCCCTTCCAGACGTTGCATCGGCTCGAAGGGCGGATCACGCTCGATAATATCTAGATTAACTGCAACAGTTTGCGCGGTCTCGCTCTGGTGGATGAACGTGGCGCGGTTGCCTTCTACCCAGGGCCAGCGCGGACGTGCGCGTAACAGCTCCAGCACCAATTGTTGCCGGCTGACATCATTGCTGAGCTGACTGGCTTCTTGCAGGAATTGTTCAAAGGAGTCCCATCGTGGCATGGCTCATTACTCCATCATATACATTAGTATTGGTCGATATTATCCCTATTGTAGCACTTGCACGCCATTTGAGCATGTGACCGACACTGTTTTTCGTGTAATCGTGTCCAATCGTATGAAATGCAGACCGTTTCAGCCATTAAGTTATAGTAGAGTTGCCGTTCACATCGCCAGCAACATGGATTCCAGCAAGAGATCACTGATAGTGACCCCACGGGGCAAATCAGTAACCACCGACACAATATGAGCAATGGTTTCAGGTTCCAGTAGCATCTTCGGGTCTATATCCGGTGAAGCCGCCCAGCGCATCGGGGTATTGGCAGGACTAGGCGATACCATGACCACGCGAATGAGTTCCTCGCGCAATTCTGCCGCCAGTGATCCGGTTAAGCCTCGCAAGCCCGTTTTTGCGGCGGTATAGGCGCTCACCCCCCCAAATGATTGCACAGCTGTCATCGACCCGATATTGATAATGCTCGCATTATCACTACGGCGTAAATGGGGCAAAAAAGCCCGTGACACGATATACGGCGCTTTTAAGTTCACACCTAGAATATGCTCAAGATCTTTGTCGGTTGTTTCGTCAAGCGTCTTGATCAACCAATCACCGGCACAATTGACTAAAATATCCACTGTGCTATCGTCAAGTTGTTGTGCCAGAGCGGTCACTGCCTCTGAATCCGTGACATCGAGTGGCGCGATAGTAGCCATCCCATGCAACGCTTTTATTTCATCGGCAACAGACTGCAATTTAGAAGCGGTTCGCCCCACTAACACCACATGCACATCATTCGCAGCAAAATTGAGCGCAATCGCACGCCCCATACCCTGTCCAGCACCTGTCACAATCGCAGTGCGTGTTGTCATATCATTTGTCCTATTCTATTAAACGGGTAACGTTAATGACTCTAGATCGCGGGGATAATAGGTAATCATCTCAGCGCCTTGTTCAGTGACCACCACGGTATCAGAATGACGGAAACCGCCAATTTCAGGAATATATAAGCCAGGTTCAACGGTGAATACCATCCCAGCCTGAATGATCGTATCATCACCAATATCCAGAAAAGGGCCTTCGTGATAGCGTAAGCCAATGGTATGCCCGGTGTGGTGTTTCCAATACGGCATCAGATGATGCTGATCGAAATAAGATCGCACTTCTTTATCCACTTCGCTACAGGGTTTGCCCGGCTCGAGAGCTTCCATAGCCAGTGTCTGTAGGTTCATCATGTGATCGAACATCACCTTTTGTTCATCAGAGGGCGTGCCTAAGATCATCGTGCGCTCTAATTCGCTCACATAGCCCCAGATAGGGGCACTTGCACCGGTGACCAAAACATCCCCTGCCTGAAATTTGATGTTGCTAGTCAAGGCGTGTGGGATAGCGGCGTTGCGCCCAATTTGCCCGCGATATCCTGCCATTGCGCCTTCATAATAGGCGCTATTGTTGCGCCAGATAGGGCCAATCGCATCGAGCATGGTTAAGGTCGCCTCGTTGCTCGCCCGTTGTGATACTTCAACCTCACCGACTCCCACGCGAGTATATTTTTGAAGCAACATATGCGCGAGATTCGCCCACTTGCAACTCTCTTTTAAGAGCGCTATCTCCGCATCAGATTTGATCGCCATCTGATCTTCAATCGGTGCGCGACAATTGACGATCTCTGCATCGGTCAATTTGGATAAAGACTCTCCACGATAACCAAAAATCCAGGGATAGCCATCATGATCCGCGCCAATTGTCCCGACGATGCCCATATCATTGAGCGTATCGACCAGCACATTCATCGGGTGATTGGTATCCGGATATTCCAGATAAAACGCCACGCGATCAATATCGGACATGGCCCGCGCATGTTCGGTTTCCATACGGGGCACGAACATCGCCCGTTCCCCTTTTTTATTCATGATATAGGCCATCGGACGTTCTGTTGGGATGAAAGCAAAGCCAACATAGTACTTGATGTAATCTGCATCGAATAAGACCACACCGCCCCATTGATTGTCATCAATGATAGCTTGCAAATGCTGATTGCGTGACGCATATTCTTCGTCTGTAATTTTAAGATTTGTCACTTTTAAGGGCATCATATTTTCCAATCTACATAAATGATAAAGAAATTAATAATAAACTTATCTTTTGTACAAAGACAATCCTCCTATCCAATTTATGGTAAAAGTGCCTGTTTCTCGCTAGAATTATTCTAACTGGATACATTATGAGTCTATCCACAAATTTGTTTTATCGGTAGTCCACGCATGTTTAAGATAGTCTCAATGCATCCTTTGTTCATAAATAGGAGGTTTCACATGAAACAAAGATTGATCTTTTTACTCGTTTTACTGCTCGTTGTTATTCCTAGCACGGCACAGGATGAAGAAACGATAGTCATCCGAGGTTTTGGGAACATTGTCACTTTTAATCCGGCATTGACCAGTGACGGCGCGTCTTTTCAGGCTTATGCCCTGTTGTTTCCAACGCCACTGGATGTCGATAGCTTCACGGGCGAGATTGTCCCTGGCTTAACAACTTACGACGTTTCCGAAGATGGTTTAACGTATACTTTCACCATTCAAGAAGGGGCGATTTGGAGTGACGGCACGCCCATTACATCAGCCGATATGCAGTTTGTCATTGAAGCGGCACAACAAGACAGTATCAACACCATCTATGAAGAAGCTGTCGCACAAATTGCCGAATTCAACGTCATTGATGAGCGCACCTATTCAATCGTACTCGAAGCAATCAACTGTGCCGCTCTGGGTAATCTACAGGCGATTCGCTTCATGCCTGCGCACAAATACGCTGAAGATTTCAGCGATTTTGAAACTAGTGATTTCAACATGAACCCCGACATCAGTGGTGGCCCTTACATTCTTGAAGAATGGGCACCGGATGAATTTCAACTGTTCCGTGCGAATCCTGATTTCTATGCGGGCGCACCGAATATCCCCTTCTTGATCAACCGTGTGGTTGGTGAGCAAGCTGTCGCGATTCAGGCGATTCAATCTGGTGAGCTGGATTACACTTACTTCCAGGGTGATCTGTTTGAACAAATTCAAAATCGTGATGCGTTACAATTCGAATCATTCCCACAGGTATCAGTCAATTTCTTATCGATGAACTGGGTGGATGGCAATAATCCGCAACCGGCTTATGATGAGGATGGCAATCTGGTGGAACAAACACCGCATCCGCTCTTCTCTGATGTGCGTGTGCGTCAAGCGGTTGCTATGGGTTGGAACAAACTGGACGTGCTAGAAACACTCGGTGGTGAAGACGGTGGTACACCGTTGGTGGGTGTTGTTGCGCCAGCTTATGCCTGGGCTTATAACACTGAGCTAGATGTCTGGCCTTATGATCCTGAAGCATCGATGGCTTTGTTAGACGAAGCGGGTTGGACAGACGCTGATGGAGACGGTATCCGCGAATGTAACGAGTGTGAAACTGCTGAGACCGGCACACCGCTCGCTTTCACAATCCGTTATAGCAACATTTTACAGTTGTTCGAGACATCCGTATTGGTCGCACAAGATCAACTGGGGCAGATTGGCTTTGATGTCTCACTCGAACTAGTTGAATGGTCAAATTACATTCCGGAAGTTTATCTCGGTCAACAGTACGACGCAACAGCCATGAGCAATAGTACCGCAACCGATCCCAACACGTTCACCACTTTGCTACAAAGCCAGCAAGATATTCCGGGTGCGGGTAACAACATCGCATCTTATGTGAACCCGGAAGTTGATGAACTGATTCAAGCGGCACGGGAAGTGCCCGGTTGTGATCCAGCAGAGCGTGCTGAAATCTACTACGAAATTCAGGAGATCACACGCGACGATGTTGCTTATGACTGGACGTTCATCCCCAATATCTTCCACGTTGCGAACACCCGCATCAGTGGCTTTGAGCCGGGGCCATCATGGGTCTTTTACGGTTATACCGCTCATGTGCATACATGGACGCTAGATAACTAATGCGATAGCCTATGTGAGGAGGTCAATACCTCCTCACCCTCACTCGAGCAGATCCATACTGGCGAAGATCGCATCAAAGGTCGGTTGTACGGTATCCCATTGTGTTACAGGTGCAGTAGCCGTCATGATGAAGAAAAAACCACTCTCCGCCTGTAGCAGATAGACTCTAGAACGCATTGGCAAAGAATCGGCTTGTTCACTCCCCTCTACCAGAATACTCACCGCATCATAGGTATCAAAAACCAGCGATTCAACCTCAGTGACTGCTTGCCAATGTCGATCAGCACGCAATGGCCCACGGGCAAGATAGGTATTGAGCGCGTCTTCGAGATTAGCGGAGGATGCGAAAGATATGGTGCGTTGGATGGTCAGCGTTGCACCAGGCCGTTGTGCCAACACATCCGGACTTGCTAGAAAGAGCAAATTCGCCTGTGGGATTTGATATTGCCATGTCTCAGGATAATCGAACAGGAATGCGCTGCTCTCAAATTGTCGGGTGAGTTCAACTGATTGAGTCGGTTGTGCTGATGGCGCTGTACACGCTGTCAATGTGATCAGCAGCAGTGATACGAGCCACAATTTAGCACCTCTCATCATCATACCTCTCATTGCTTACGTCTCGGATCAAGTGCATCACGGAATCCATCACCGATGAGATAAAAACAGAGAACAGTAATCATAATCAAGATACCCGGATAGACGACCAAATGAATGCCAGTGACTAGAAAATTACGGGCATCTGTCAGCATATTGCCCCATGTAGGGGTCGGTGGTTGCACCCCTAAACCTAGATAACTCAAGCCTGATTCCAGCAGGATGAGGTTACCGGCGATGATCGACCCTGTGACAATCACAATCGAGAGCACATTGGGGAAGATATGAATGAACAACAGACGCACATCAGATGCACCCAGAGCGCGTGCCGCTAAGATGTAATCGCGCTGTTTGATCGATAACACTTCACCGCGCACCAGACGACACGTCCCAAACCAGCCAATTAACGCCAGAATAATCACTAAAGTCTCTGGTTCAGGTGCCCACAATGCTGATACCAGCAAGAGGATGAACAAAGGCGGCATCGAACTGAGTGTGTTGATGACCCACATGATGACATCATCAACGATGCCTCCATAATATCCGGCGATCAAACCGAGTGTGACACCAATTGCAACAATCATCAGGCTCGAACTAAAGGCAATCGCCAATGAGATGCGCCCGCCGTACATCAAACGGATGAGTTGATCTCGCCCATATTCATCTGTGCCGAGTATATGCCCTTCTGTTCCCGGTTGCAGGAAGCGGTCCGTTACCCGAATACGCGTAATATCCACCCCCAAAGTACGTTCGACGTAGGGCGGGCCGGCAAGACATAACACGGTAATGATGGTCAGGACGAACAAGGCTAACATGGTCAGTCGATCACGGATCAGATGATTTAAGGCATCGAACCACAATGAGCGTGCTTGATTCATCTCTTTCTCAGCATCGAGTTGAGCGACTCCTGCACGAATATTTTTATCCTTCATCATGACCTCATTTCAATCGGATGCGCGGATCGAGCAACGCATACAAAATATCAGATAGAAGAATACCCAGAATAAACATGATTGATGCAATCACAACAGACCCCATCACCAGTGGATAATTACGTTGGAAGACCGCATCAACAATCAGCAAGCCTAGCCCCGGCCACGTGAAGACCCGTTCGATAATTACAGCCCCTGCCAGTAATGTCCCCAATCCGGGGCCTAAGAAAGTGGCAACAGGCAACAAGGCATTTCTGAGTGCATGTTTCACCCAGATAATGCGGTCTTTCAAACCTTTGGAACGCGCTGTGCGAATAAAATCTTGTTCAAGGACTTCTAATAACTCCGTCCGGGTAAACCGCGAAACAAATGCAATGGTATTCAGCGATAGCACGCTGACCGGCAAAATCATATGCGAGATCATATCCCATGCATCGAACTGTCCCCGGCTACTGATGCTTCGCATACCGCTCATCGGCAACATATTGAGATTGACGCTAAAGAGAATGATGAGCAACAAGCCTAACCAGAATTGAGGCACCGCATTACCGATCACCGAGATAATACGCACCACCTGATCAATCCACGTTCGATGAAAGACAGCCGCCAATACCCCCAGAAAAATACCGACACTATAGCCAATAATGAGGGCACTGAATGTCAATTGTAAGGTAGCAGGGACACGCTCCCACAATAATTCAGACACCGGACGATTATGTTTGATCGAGATACCCAAATCGCCACGCAATAGACCGCGTCTCAAGCCAGGACTATCATCGACACCATCTCCATCAGAATCATAAAGCGTCCAATCATTACCGATTAACCAGTAGACATACTGTAAGATAGGCGGTTTATCCAATCCAAGTTGACGGCGGATACGTTCTGCAGACTCTGTATCGCCCGAACTGGGATTGAAGGTGATGAGCGACACAGGATCACCGGGGGCTGTTAACATCAGCAGAAAAGCAAAAACCGTGATACCAAAAAATGTGGGGATGCCTTGAAGCAACCGTCGTAAAATATACTGTGCCATGGATGTTTTCCATTAAAGACTATCGAACAATAAATAGTAGGTGATGAGCAGACCCCCTAAATCATACTCATTTTCTCGATAAATAGCCAAAATTTGTGCGCTGTGTACTTCTTACAGGATCACCAACCGCGAGCATTTCAACTGTTTAGTTGTGATAAAATCTGGCTGAGATTGGTTTCCCACTCGCTATAATCTTGCACGAATTCATTGAAACCGAGTGCGCCGTTCGGGCTTTCAATTAAACAGCGTTGATAGACCACCTGCCCTGCACTCTGTACATTGCGTGCTAGACGCACCACCGTTGTATTAGAGCTATCCAGATGCCGTTCGAGCGTTTCGTAAACGGCGATATAGGGCGGGCAATTGATGGCTGTCTCAAGTGGAAGATTGGTGGCGATCATCGCTTCGACATCATCGCGCAAAAACCGTAAGGGATCCGCTAAGCCCTGTGAAGGTGTCGGCGTGGTGATGACTGCCTGACGCGCTTCATCGCCCAATAAGCTCACCTGAATATCATCCAGCACCAGTGAACCAGCTTCGACGTACACTGCCAGACTGCCTATGGGGTAAGCGTTTGATTCAAAGGTGATGACAGTGCTACCACTGCGAATCTCGAAGAAATCCCCCAAACCAGCAACGGTCAGTTGTTCGGGCGGGTTGTTCAGTTCGCCACTACGTTGCACAGTTGAAATACCATCGACAACTTCAACCATTTGCCAGTTGAGCGTGGTCGGGTTGACGGCGAAATAATAGTAATTGCTCCGGTCTTGCATACGGAATGCCAGACCATAGCGCGTGACGTTATCGGTGCTGGCGATGTCCATCACCACGCGGAAGCCCCCGACAAAGCCCACACGTAAATAGTTGAAGAACTCCCCTTCTTGCGGCTCTACCAGCAAGCGATCTGTCGCATCCGGCTCGGAGAAGGCGTTCACACCCTGCAAGAACGGCAGGCGAATGGTCACACCCTCAATCGGGTTTTCGGTCGGTGTGAAGGTCGGCAGAGGGGTATGGGTGGCGGTGGGTGTAGCGGTGCTGAATAAGCCGAAGCCATCCTCAAAGAATACGCTAGAAGCGATCAAGCTCGCCAGCAAGATCGCCGCCACGCCAATCACCAGCAACAAGCGCAATATATTCTGCGGTTCAGGAGCAGGCGGGCTATCGGGCGCGGCAATCTGCCGATGCTGAATGGTGGCAAACTCCTGCAAATCGTCTGCTAGTTGTGGACGCAAGGCGTCATGCACGTCCCGCGCAAATTCGACCACCGACTGATAGCGATCATCGGGTTGTTTTGCCATGGCGTGGGCGATGATGCCGTTCAGTTCGGCGGGCAGATCCCGTCGGCGGGCGGTGACATCTGGCACAGGGGATTCTTTGTGTTTGCGCAAAAGATCGGCTTCTGCTTCCGAGCCGACTAAACCACTCTTGGCATCGAAAGGGCGCTCGCCGGTCAGCATCTCGTAGAGCAGGATGCCATACGCATAGACATCCGAGCGTTGATCTGCTACCCACGTTTCAGATTGTTCCGGAGCCATATAGGCGATTGTACCCGCCCCTTCGATCTTCACCCCTTCCGCACTGGCGATGCCGAGATCAGTCAGGAAGGCTTGCCCGCTCTTGCGTGCAATCAGCACGTTACTGGGTTTAATATCCCGATGTACAAAACGCTCACGGTGGATGGTATCGAGCGCCCGTGCCACCTGCACCATCACTCGTATCACTTCATTAAGGGGCATCGGTTGCTTTTGTGCCCGTGCTAGCTTCAACACGTCCGAAAGCGAGAAACCATCGACATAATCCATGATGATATAACTGTAATCTTCATGATTGACGAAGCGATAAAAGCGCACGATATTCGGGTGCGCCAGATCACGCATACTACTGGCTTCTCTCTGGAAGTATTCCACCAGATAAGGCAAATTATGAAATTCATCTTTGAGGAACTTCAGCGCGAATTCGTGCGGGGAACCGATCTCATGAGCACGATAGACACAAGCCATCCCGCCTGCCCCGATGAAGTTCGTGAGTTGATACCGATTATCAATAGTGGCTCCGACGTAATAATGTCGGCTCTCACATTGTTGTTGTGCATTTGCCATAAGCAATTTGTCTGCTTTCGTCACGACATCGCGTATTGCGATCTATTTGAATCTCTAGCAAAACCGCTTACCAAAGTATAACAACCTTTGTGCATTCTGCGACATACCTTGCATTGAGATTTGTAACGGGTCACTCCCTCAACAAACCTTAATGGGAATAACAATATTGAAACTTTATGCTTGATTTGAGAGGAAAATCGTTTGAACCGGATGTGAAAAACTTAAGTTTTATCGTTTTGTTATGCAATTTTTATCAAGCGCCTGTAAAATCATAACAAACTATCAAAAGACGGAAGGAGCCCTATAGAGCGCTCTCAAAGTGACGCTCTAGGCGAACCTACTATGAACGATGTCAAAGTATCGGATTTAACTGTGGGTCAACTACGGCGTATGATCAAAGAAACCGTACAAGAAGCTCTGGTAGAAGTGCTGATAGAAATTAACACCGTTGCGGAAGCAGAAGACGATCTGCAAATAGAAGCAGAGATTGCAGAGTATTTACGCTCGTCAATGCACCATCAATCACTCTTCGCACGCGTGAGCAATAGCACACATCGCGATGACTGATCACATCACAGAATTGTGAGGGCATAGATCGCAGGTATACCCTATCTATGCCCCATATCAGTCTTAGGATGCCGCACTCATCTTATCAATCTTCGCCAATGCATCACCAGCCGCACGGCAAAACAGTTTCAAAATGCCCATATCACTACCGGAGAATGGATCATCTCCGGGCTGATTGAGCAGTTCAACCAGACCATAGACTTTACCATCTCCAATCAGCGGTGCGGCGGCGATGGATTGCGTCTTGAATGAGAAACGCTCGTCCACACCGGTCGAAAAACGCGGATCAAGACGTGCATCGCGCACCAGTGCAGGTTTAGCATTGCGCACTACCCAACCGGCAATGCCTTCCGACCTGGGCATACGATGATCGGTCAGTTGATCGGATAGCGCTCCGCGCACGATCACAAAAACCAGCTCGTCGGTCTCATCGTCCACAAGCACCAACGTACCATCCGGCGCGTTTAGCAGACGCATGGCTTGTGTGAGTGTATCCCCCAAAAATCCGAACAACTCACTATCATCTTTAAAGTCATCGGTAGCACTGTACAGATCATCGAGTGCCTGCACAAACTTGCGCAAGCCTTCTAGCTCAGTGCGCAGGGAGGCGTTCTCACTATTCAAACGCTGAATTTCTTGCACACGATAGGCATTGGGATTCATCGGACTGGCCATGATCATCACCTTCAGCTAATTTCTTTTAGGTAGCCATTGTATATGGACTAATCATTTCCAGTATAGCAGATTCATCGTGATAAGCGATCAAAGAGGGCACTAAATTCCTAATGATTGGGGGTTTTAAGCCTGTTTTGTGTGTAACAGACGGTCAAAGGTAGCGAATGAGAGCACAAATGTTGCACACCACGCCAGCACGCGCACCATGCGTCCACCAGCACTTATGTGTATAGCCTGTACCAGATGATGACGGGCGAGCGTACGATGTTCCAATTGCCACGCTACCATCGCCACTGTATGATGCCGTCCGGCTTCGAGCTGATCATAAGCGCGGTCATCATAGCACTGAGGGCGTTTGTGATAATGACGCGCATACACTACAGTTTTCAAGCGTCCCTGTGCCATCGTTAGCTTATCATCACTGAGCGTGCCTGCGTACTGGCGGTAGTAAGTCAACACCTCTGGCAAACCGCGCATCTCGTAGCGATCAGCAAGGCGCAAGAGCATATCCCAATCTTCAGCACAGCGCTGATCAGGGTCAGCGCGGTAAGCCCCGACAGCCAGCAGAGAGGCTTTGCGGACTAAGAGCGTGCTGGTCTGTAAGGGACTGCCATTGAACGCCAGAATTTGACAAAATAAATCTCCGGTATCAAAAAAAAGATCAGGCGGGAATGTAGCAGACTCCGGTACAGGTTGTCCGTCTGCGTCAATCTGCGCCATCTTGTTGAACACCAGCACAAGTTGTGGTTGTGCTTGCAAGAGCGCCATCCCGCGTGCGATCTTGTGTGGATGAAGCAGGTCATCGCTATCACAAAATTGGATATATGCGCCCTGTGCCGATGCGATACCTGTATTGCGGGCAATCGCAGGCCCTTGATTCACCTGTTCAATCAAGTGTACCGGAGCGCCATAAGCGCGAACAATGGCGCGGGTGTCATCGCTGGAGCCATCATCCACCACGATGATTTCTAGGTGCGGATAGGTCTGTGCGAGACAGGCATCGAGTGTCTGTGCGATAAAACGAGCGCTGTTATAGGCAGGGATCACGATACTGACTAAGGGTTCAGCGTCCATGATGCAGTTCCCAATCGAGGCTATAAGCCCACCCACGACGGGCAAGCGCTAATAAGATGCGTCGCGCAAACGGGTGTAGGTTGCGCTCCCACTGATAACGCTCATAACGGGCCTGTGCGCCATCGCCCCAGAGCCAGCGGGCATGTTCTTCACTGATGCTAGCGACCTCCTGACCCCAATCTTCCCAATACTGGCGCATCAGCGACGGATCAACCGGACGCATCAACTCAGGGGCATCGTGCATCAGCAAGGCGATGTTGAATTCTACCCATTCGGTAGGCGTGCCACCACTGAGGTTATCAGCGTGGAGGTTGAAGGTTCCCGCGATCACATCAGAGCGTTGTACCTGTGCCTCACGGACGATAGCGCGTTTACTCCATTCAAAATCACCCACGATGCGAAAATGCGGTATGAACGCGCCAGCACGTTGCCACAGGCGACGGTGAAACATGAAGAAGGGGCTGACTGCCGTTCGTGGTGCGAGTGAATCGGGGCGGTATTGGGGCGCGTGGCGCTTGACCTGACCACCCTTGTTGATATTGAAAGCGAGGTCGATCAGATCGGCACCGTTGGCTAAGGCGCGATGTCCGGCGATCACGCCCTGTGGCGTGCGTTGATCGTCTACATTCCAGATGCCGAAGCTCGCACCCCGCGCATAGCCCATGCCCCGATTCCATGAAGCATAGAGCGTTTCACGGGTGACATAATGAATTTGTACGCTGGCGATACCTTCGGCAACTAGTACCTTTTCCAAGCCGGTGAGCAAGGCACGTTCTTCGTCGCTGGCATTGTTTGGGATGATGACGAACTCCAAGCCTACACCGGCTTGCGCCACTTCGCGGGCGAGCGCCTGTGCCTGTGCGATGTACTGGGGTAAAAAACCCGCAGATTGATACAGCGATGTGATCAGCGTGACATCGGTCATATAATGCTTGTCCTCAGCTAAACTGTTGCATATCATAGTACAATTCACCGCAGGATCAATTGTATACTTGCAGGGCATCGCTGTATTGTGAGAAGGAACAACCACCACTATGGGAACGCTATATATCGTGGCAACGCCGATCGGCAACTTAGAAGATATGACTTATCGCGCCGTGCGCATCTTGCGAGACGTACAACTCATCGCGGCGGAAGATACGCGTACCAGTCGGGTGTTAACTAACCATTTCGACATTCAGACACCGCTCACCAGTTACCACGAACACAATAAATTGAGCAAGATTGCCGCGATTTTCGACACGCTCAAGCAGGGGGATGTGGCGCTCATCAGTGATGCAGGCACCCCCGGCATCAGCGATCCCGGTTATGAACTCATCCGCGAGACCATCGCACGCGGTTATACTGTTGTGCCGATACCGGGCGCGAATGCTGCCATCACCGCTTTGATCGCATCCGGTTTAGCAACCGACAGCTTCATCTATCTGGGGTTTTTACCCCGGCGCAAGAGCGCTCGACGTGACTTATTGCACACGCTCAAGCACGAGAAGCGCACGTTGATCGCCTATGAAAGCCCGCATCGACTGGGAGATACGCTCGGTCAGGTGGCGGCGTTGTTGGGGGATGATCGGCAGGTGGTCATCGCGCGCGAGATCACCAAGAAGTTCGAGGAATTCTGGCGCGGAACAGCCAAACACGCCGCCCAGCATTTTAGTCAGGAAAATCCTAAAGGCGAGATCACGCTGTTAATCGGCGGCGCGAGTGGCTCCGGCAATTGGGATAAAGCGACGGTACTCAGCGCACTGGAGAGCAAACTAGATGAGGGCTTATCGCTCTCGCAGGCGGCAAAAGAAGTGGCGACGCTATCCGGTTGGAAGAAGAGCGCAGTCTATGAACTGGGTTTAGAAGAATGATACAAGGTTCAGTATGTACCGTTCGCATCGGGTCAGTGCTGTAAATGTCGCTTGTGGCAACGACGTTTTATAGCTTCAGCGATCTCAAAAAATAGGTACTTGCCTGCCAGCAGAGAAGGATTTAGGATGAGTGCAAGAAGGCGTTCAACAAATCAGCATTTTAACCTTGAGTCACTATATTTATTGGCAATTACCCGTGAGTTGACGCATCATGAACCCGATTCCATTTGAGCATATCGCACGCTTACCCGCCCCGACTGATAATGCGGGGGTTGCTATTCAAACGATTGAAGCCGGCACACCGATTGAAATCGGTGATCGTGTGGTGACAATCTCGCACACGGTGCTAGTCGGACATCGCTTTGCAGTACGTGAGATTGCTCACGGTGAGCGTTTGCTCTCGTGGGGGCAGACCTTCGGCACTGCGACACAGACGATTCAGGCAGGTGATTATGTGGTCAACGCGGATGTCCTCGCAGAATTGCGCCGCCGTTCGTTGCAAATCAGCCTACCAGAAAATGCGAATTTTCAAAATGAGCTGGAGCCATATCAGTTTGACGCCGCGAACTTCAAACCAGCCCCGCCTCTACCGCGCTATGCCGAGATGCGAACCTTTATGGGCTATGCGCGGGAAGGTGAGCGCGGTGTGGGCACGCGCAATACCATCATCTTATTGGGAACTTCGGCGCTGGTAGCCGGTTTTGTGCGCAAGCTAGAAGCAACACTCCAACATCATCTGAGCGATTATCCCCACATTGACGGTATCGTCGCTGTGGCGCACACCGAAGGCGCACATGGCAAAGCCAACAATCAGGCATTGATGTTGCGTACACTCGCCGGTTTTGTCGTGCATCCCAATGTTGGCGCTGTGCTGATCGTCGATGCGGGACATGAGACGCTCAACAACGCTTTATTACAAGATTACCTGACCGATAACGCTTATCCACTCGATGCTGTTCCCCATCATTTCATGAGTTTGTCGGCATCGTTCGATGCTGATTTAGCACGCGGCAAGGCGATTGTTGACGATTGGCTACCACTCGTTAACGCGATGTCGCGCACACCACAACCACTCGCCGAACTCAAGATTGCGTTACAGTGTGGCGGTTCTGATGCGTTTAGTGGTATCAGTGGCAATCCGCTAGCGGCATGGGTCACCAGAGAGATCATCCGTTATGGTGGGTGTGCCAATCTCGCTGAGACAGATGAACTCATCGGCGCTGAGAGTTATGTACTGGATAAAGTCCATGATGCGGCGACGGCTGAAAAGTTCCTCTCATTTGTCGAACGTTTCAAAGAGCGTGTAGCTTGGCATGGGCATAGTGCGGATGGTAATCCATCGGGTGGGAATAAGTTTCGTGGCTTGTATAACATCTATCTCAAATCATTGGGCGCGGCAACCAAACGGCATCCTGATGTACGTTTAGAGGCTGTGATCGACTATGGCGAATTGATGCGAGAGGCTGGCTATTATTTTATGGATAGCCCCGGCAATGACCTTGAAAGTGTCGCCGGACAGGTGGCATCGGGTTGTAATTTGATTTTCTTCGTGACGGGCAACGGGTCAATCACCAATTTCCCCTTTGTACCAACGATCAAAATCGTAACCACCACCGAGCGTTATCACCTGCTGGCAAACGACATGGATATCAATGCTGGTGCCTATCTTGATGGTGTGCCACTGGCGCAAGTGGGACAGGATACGCTGGCATATACAGTCGATGTAGCCTCCGGTCAGTTATCCGTCGGCGAAAAAGCCGGTCACTCACAGGTGCAAATCTGGCGGGATTGGCAATTGACGCAAGCAATAGCACTGGACACAGTGACCGACCGCCCTGTCTCCGGTCAACCTATTGCGATTGATCTGGATATTAGCGTGCCTGATGTGCCCATTGTGATGTACCGTGACGGCGATACGCTCGCCAGCGAGCGCGTCGGGCTAATCTTGCCCACTAGCTTATGCTCAGGGCAAATTGCGCGCATGTGTGTTGACACCCTGAACAAACATCCGATGCTCGCCCATAGCAGTCTCTCACGCTTCGTCACCCTGACGCATACAGAAGGCTGTGGTGGCTCGGTCAATTCTGAGTTCAAAGAGACACTGCTGGGTTATTTACAACATCCACTGGTCAAACACGCGCTCCTACTAGAGCATGGGTGCGAGGCTACCCATAACGATTACTTCCGCCATGCCTTGCACGACGCGGGTTTGAACGCTAGTGATTACGGCTGGGCGAGCATTCAACTCGACGGAGGTATACAGGCTGTTATTCAGAAGATGGCACTGTGGTTTGAACAGCAAGTTGACATGGAGACTTCGTCTGAAACGATCACAACGGGTTTGCAAGCGTTACGCATCGCGATTGTTTCGGCGAGTGACCTCGCACACACGCACATACTCGCTGACCTAACACGGATGATTGTGAAAGCCGGCGGGACAGTGATCTTAGGGGAACAGGATAGGCTCTTGAAAAGTGATTTTGTCATTCAAATCAAACCTGACGGAGCCATGATGCCGACAGTCACCTATGCTGGACAAGTATCTGGCGCTGGCTTTCATGTGATGGCAATGCCCACCCATGATTGGAGCGAGACGCTCACAGGTCTGGGGACACAGGTCGATGTGATTCTTGCGGTCAACCATCAACCCCTGGCGGGACATCCGATGATCCCAATGTTACAAATCAGCGAACAGGCACATAGTCAGACAGATTTCGTCTTAGGAGAAGATATAAGTAGCCTTGCATTGCTCACACGCATTGCTGACACATTATCCCGTACTTACACCCCGCAGGCGATGCAAGCCGGTCATATCAATTTTCAGGTGACACGCGGGTTACTGGGGGTCTCGCTGTGAATGCCCGCGTATAATACGGTAGACAGTGTGCATCTATTCGGTACAACCAAGGCGATAACCTGTGTCTCCTATCTGTAGCATTGAGGGCAGTTGATAAGTCGCATCCGGTAGCGCGGTATCATCTGCCAAAAAAGCAGGAAGACGTTCGCCTGTCTCGGAGTGATACCAACCAATTGTGATCTGATAACAGCCCACAGACGCGCTAGCGAGATCAATGGTCAGTGAATCGACCAAAATTTCATCTGTGTATAAGAGTGATGTAGACAGCTGATAATTCAGGGGCATACGGTTGATATTAGCGATCTGGACACCTGTCTCACGCTCATTGATCTGCACAAAGTAGGTATAATCTTCGTCAGTGTCCATACCCTGCCATGCCAGGGATAGTGTTAAATTATCCTCATTAAGCGCCAGTTGATAACTATCTAAACCCACCGCCATGCCGAAGCGTACCCCTGCCGATGTAAAATCATCAGGGGCACTGGTCGCATAATCACGCGGGGGCGGCAAAATCTCAAATATGATGTATTGCGGTGAATCAGGATGATCGCGGAAGACCTCAAGAGTTTGATTGAGAAATTCTGTTGGTGCATCTGTGTAAAAATAACCTTCGCGCGCCCGTGCATCAGCAATGAGATACGTTGCACCTTGCACCCGATAGGCTTCGAGCGGTTGCTCAAAGAGCGACTCAACGACAATTGATCCTACCGGATAGTCAAGCGGAATGCCGGAATACTGTCGATTTAGAAGACTGTTATCGCGCTCAATCACCATCACCATCGGTTCATCTATTACACTAACCAGCCAATCTCCCGTGCGTATTTGAGGGGATTCCTCAAACCGTGCCGTGATCGCATCGATTACTACTGGCACGCGCCAGCCTATCAGAACTAGCCCGATCAACAGCATGACACCCCAATGGCTATGTTGTTGGATGTAAGTCAGGCTATATACCATCGCCACCGTCAACAAGACAAATAATAAATATGAATACCGATAATGTGACCAATCAGTAGCCGAATATAATAAGAACCCACCGATGAAGGTGCCTATTAGCACCAGACCGAAGCCATCCACCAGATCGTTCTGCTTCTGCACGAAGCGCATTAGCAACAGGGCAGGATATAACAAACCTAGTAACACACCCCAACCTGCAAAGCGCATCAAGTAAACAAACTGCAAGTGCGCCGAGGGCATTGCTAACAAGTCAGGATCATAACTATTGAAATAAGTGATTAGCGATGCGCTGAGCGGTGAGACCAGCACGCCGAACACGCCAATCACCATCACGAATACACCGCCAATCAGCAAGCCCCACCAGCCCAGACGGATGCTATGCCATAGTAAAACCATGCTCGGCGCAACCAGTATCATCAAGAAATTGTATTTGGCAAGTGTACTGGCCAGCCCCAACACAAAACTGAGCAAAATAAACAGCACAGCACGCCGAACATTCACTGAAAACGCCTGCCAGCTGTGCCATGTACACAAGAGTGTTAATGTTGCTAAAAAGACCGAAATTGCATCCGCTTTGGCTAAAGTATGGAGCGTGAGACCGGCTGGTTCAAATGCGAGGAATATCATCATCAATAGGGACGGTAAAAAATGCCCGAACCGTCGAAATAACGCAAACGCCGTTGCAAGATAGAGCAGTGTATAGCCGATACTCGCTATTCGCCCCACGAAAAAATAAATGGTATCGCCAGCTTCACCACCGACAAGCGCATCTAGCACTAGACGCTGTAAGCTCAACTGCCATATGAATAAGGGTGGATAATGCGGTTTTTGCATCATACGCCCTACCGTGACCAATTCGTTGGCATTGATAATCAGCACCGGTTCATCCGGGTCAATGTGATACGGCAAATCGTCCGCAATGCCAATCCCGAATAGCGCATATGCCACACACAGCACCCCTGTCACTAGCCATATTTGCCAGGCTTTCAAACGATTGGATTTTATCATCATTGCGTTTCTGCTATCTGCTTATGATCACAACGGTTGGCTATTACGGGCAATAGTAACATAGGATAGCCACAGTGAGAAGATAAGCAGATTTCCCATTATGTGGATGGTAGTGTGGGTCTAGCAACAAGTTATCAGAAGATGAAGACAATCATTTTCTGGTCTCACCTATCGCTAAAATCCGCAATAAATCGATGATGCAAGATAATTGTGTGGGTAAAAAGCGCTACCACGACGACCTACAAGTGCCCAAAGACAGAAACGCTTGCAATCAGCTGGTTGCAAACCAATCATGAGTGACTACAGGACGATTACGGCTGTGTATAGATACAAATGCATATATACGATAGGCTGTAACGTCTCACCGATTTTTAGGCAAGGTATACAGTAAATCGCTTAATGTATCTGTTTAAGGCATACTAAAATGAGAGATGTTGGACAGGTTAATTTTTTGCGTGTACACTGCAATTAAGCCGTGTTTTAGACGATTTACAGATCATCAACACACGCGCGAAAAATGTTTATTTAAAATAGTTTACGGGGTTACACAAATGATAAACAACATAAATGAGCTACCCCTCGACTCAAACCTAGAGGATGAATCGCCGGATTTGATTAAGGTCTCAGCACGGTCAAGATCGACAGCTGTCGCTGGCGCTATTGCTGGTGTCATCCGCCAACATAGCTTTGCAGAAGTACAGGCAATCGGAGCCGGTGCGGTCAACCAAGCCGTCAAAGCACTGGCAATCGCACGCGGTTATCTTGAACGGGATGCCCTGGATATCGTCTGTTTGCCGTTTTTCACCGAGGTGGATATAGACGGTAACGAACGGACTGCGGTGCGTTTCCGTGTTGAATCACGCACCCGCTAGCATTCACCCCTTCTTAAAAAATACACATCAGCGTGAGATGCTGTGGTTGTTCAGTCAGATGCTGTATCCCACAGGCTCACGCTCAGTTTATATGCCCCATGATAAAAGTCCCCTTGCCATAATTCGCCACAGTGTTTAGACTACAGGACTACTTTGCTTATCAGGCATTTAAGGCTTCGGCAATGCAGAAAATCATGGTTGTGATGCCAACCTACAACGAAAAACAGACCTTGCCACTGATTACAGAAGCACTCTTTAACCTCAACATTGCGGGGTTAGAGTTGCTGGTTGTTGATGACAGCTCTCCCGATGGAACGGGTCAATTGGCAGAAGCATTACGCGCACAATATGATGAGCAGGTACACATACTGCATCGTACCGAAAAAGCGGGCTTAGGCCCCGCTTATATCGCGGGTTTCAAGCGTGCGCTGGCGCTCGGTGCAGAGATTATCATACAAATGGATGCTGATTTCTCGCATCAGCCCAAGTACCTCCCTGCCTTGCTGGAACAAATCAAAACACAAGACCTTGTGCTCGGTTCGCGGTTTGTGCGCGGAGGCAGTGTCGATGAGAACTGGAGCGCCTATCGCAAGTTATTATCGTGGTGGGCAAACCGCGTTTACACACCGACGATCCTCAGCATGCCTGTTTATGATGCGACGGGCGGTTTCAAAGTATGGCGACGCGAGACCTTGATCGGCATGGATATCGATCGCGTACAATCCAACGGATATGTCTTTCAGGTTGAGATGAACTATGTGGCTTATAAGCTGGGTTATCGCATTGCAGAAATTCCTATTCACTTCCCTGATCGACAGCTTGGTACTTCCAAGATGGATAGTTCTGTGGCGCTAGAAGCCGCGATCCGCGTCTGGGATTTACTGTTTCGCTATCGTGGATTGAACCCCGCCATGCGGGCTAGCGAGAGCGAGAGCGCACTCGCCCCCTGAGTGTTCACCGTACATTAAGGCGCAAGGTGTATCGTTACAGCATGAGACCCATCACAATAAGGACTTTCATGCTATGTCATTGACTGCAACGATCATCATCACAGGCAACCCGCCCTGGCGAGCGCGCATTAGCCAGCAATTACAAGCCGATTATCATGTTCATCACCAAGCCGAACTGCGCGGATACATCAACCAGCTTATTGATACGCGGGCGGCATTGATCCTCGTCGATAGTAGCGACCCCGATTGGGTGCTATGGACAAGCACGCCCAAAGCCAGCCCTGCAACACGCCGTATTCCGCTGATTCTCATCAGTGAAGATGCCGGCATCCGCGCCAACGCCACGATACAGGGCGCTGATTTTGCTGCCACCCCTGATGAGCTGGACAAACAGATCGTACAATGGGTGCAGGATTACGCCCGCCTACCCGACCCAGAATACCTGAAACAACTGGAGTGTGACTGCCAGCAAGACCTGCCGGAGTTAGCGCGTCAGGGTGTGATGATGTTCAATGCAGGCAAATACTATAAACAACATGATCTCTTTGAGGAACAATGGATGGCAACCGAAACGGCTGTGCGTGATTTGTATCGGGCGGTGTTGCAGGTGGGTGTGGCGTATTTTCAGATAGAGCGTGGCAATTATCGCGGCGCACTCAAGATGCTTCAACGCAGTGTGCAGTGGTTGATCGTCCTGCCGGATGTCTGTCAGGGAATTGATGTGCGCCAATTGCGCGATGATAGCTTTAAAGTACGCGCCGAATTAGAACGGCTCGGTGAAGATGGTATGGACGCATTTGATCTGTCGTTGTTACGGGGTGTGGTCTATCACGGTGAACCCACAAGCGCTCCGACCGAATCAGAGCGCCCGCAGGATCACGATCAATAGAAGCGTGAGTGTCCGTTATCATTGCCACCACCGGGCAATGAGTTGAGGAACTCTTCGTTGGTGTTATAGACACGGAAGGATTCCAGCAGTTGTTCGGTTGCACCGACTTCGGAACTTTCGTGGCTTTCAGAGAGTTTCGTCCACATTCTACGCATGGTGAACACGCGCGGTAAGAGGTCGGGGCCGAGCAGTAATTCTTCACGGCGGGTTGAACTTTGACCAATATCGAAGGCAGGAAAGATGCGCCGTTCTTGCAGGCGACGGCTCAGGTGGAGTTCCATATTACCCGTGCCTTTGAATTCTTCGTAAATCACATCATCCATTTTACTGCCGGTGTTGACCAGACACGTAGCGACAATCGTCAGGCTACCGCCTTCTTCCACATTACGCGCCGCACCGAATAGCCGTTTAGGCGGATGAATTGCCGCTGGATCAAGACCACCGGAAAGTGTGCGTCCGCTTGTGGGCACAACGAGGTTGTAAGCGCGTGCGAGTCGCGTAATACTATCGACCATAATCACCACATCACGCCCTAGTTCCACCAGACGTTTCGCCCGTTCGAGCGCCATCTCTGCCACGCGCACATGATGCTGTACCGGATCATCGAAAGTTGACGCGATCACTTCGGCATCCACACTGCGATCCATATCTGTCACTTCTTCAGGGCGTTCGCCGATGAGCGCCATCATCAGATGCACGTCCGGATAATTGCCACTGATTGCGTTAGCAATATCTTTGAGGACAGTCGTCTTACCGGCTTTTGGTGGTGAGACGATCAAACCACGTTGCCCCTTGCCAATGGGCGCGATGAGGTTGAGCAGTCGTGTGGATAGGATGTTGGGGCGTGTTTCTAAGTTAAAGCGCACTTCAGGGAAGATGGGGGTGAGATGCTCGAAATTGGGACGGCGTTTGACCTCATCGGGGTTTAAGCCATTGATCGCCTGCACGCGCAATAAGCCAAAGTATTTTTCGTTATCTTTGGGCTGACGAACCATGCCGATGACCATATCACCGGTGCGCATGTTAAAGCGCTTGATCTGCGTTTTGCTGACGTAAATATCATCAGGGCCGGGCAGGTAATTATCGGGGCGCAAGAAGCCGATGCCATCATCGACAATATCGAGTACGCCACCGCGTAGTTCATTCCCCTGCCGTTCGGCATCTTTCCGCAACAAACCAACGATTAGTTCATCTTTTTTCATCCGGCTGTAGCGGGGGACTTCTTGATCACGTGCGAGCGCTCGTAATTCAGAGAGTGTTTTACCTTCTAATTGTACAATTTCCATAGAATACTCCTGCGTTCTCGCTGATTGGTATACTCAGCAGACACGCACATGACTCCTCAATTAAATTATAGACGATTGTGATACATTTCATGATAAAGGCAGGGGTGATCCCCATTGTTTTTGGTTTGATATAGGCGAAAGTGACAAAACCCTAGAGGGGAACTGTTACAGCGACTTCAATTATGATGCTTTTTGGCGTTGGGATGGTTTGAGTCTTTGTGTCCCTTAGTTTCAGACTATATCATAAAAGAATACACGGGTCAAACAGATTATCAAACTAACAAGCTATGCTTCAGGCTGTCCACGCTAGGATGATGTATAGGGTGGTGTATTGTCATCGTATATTGTAATGATAGCCGATATATTCACGACTTGCAAGTGTTTCACGCGGGCAGACTGTAGATTTCAGTTAAATCGATGCATCTGTATTAAACCACACAGAAAGAGGCTACCCTGTACGCGTATCAGCGACGGTCAATAATAACCGACTTCACCACCTGTAACATCTAATACAGGCGGTAGTCAGTCTCAGAACAGTAATACATCCAGCAATGATACATCAAATTCAGATACTAGTAATATTTCTAGTTGTCCTTGCAATCAAGGTGATACATTAAACTGTAGTAATTTTAGTAGACGTTCGGACGCACAGTCATGCCATGATATGTGCATGAGTCAAGTAGGGCGTGATGTACATGGACTTGATGGTAATGATGGCAATGCGTGTGAGTCGTTACCTTGATGATAACACCAAAAGAAGAGTTTGGTAAGCGTGATGCAGAGCAAATGCTGCAAAATCAGGCTAATAAGATAAGAACACGCCTTGGTGATATATCTCATACAGATTTTGATAGTGAATCTATTGAATTAAATGAATCAGGTCAACGAAATGCACTTCTTGACATGTATGAAAGTGGGCATGTTATAGGCCGAGCCTACTTTTCTGGAGCTATGCCAACTGATAGGGAGTTACTCGCAGATTTGGATCAAATAGGGTACATCTGTGAAGTTTGTGGTTTCAATTATGAGCTTTTTTTATGGTGAGCTTGGTAAAGAATATATTGAAGCCCCTCACATTGTGCAACCTGAAGATCAGAATTTGAAGCTATCACCTAAAGATGATTTTCGAGTACTGTGTGCAAATTGTCACCGAATGATCCATCGTTTTGATGATACGAGCGATTTTGAGGGCTTTAAAGCATATTACAAGAGTTTGAATTAGAAGTAATAGATAACTATTTTAGTTTCAGTTGCCTCTCAAATTTTTCTCTATCAAAATCCAAAAGATTGTAGGCAGATTTGCCATCAATATACTGAACATTATCACTCACATAATCGAAAGTGTATTGTCGCAATGGCCAACTATCCTGATTTATAGGATACTCAGCTGCAGGATGATGCCATAACTTTGGATCAGCAATTCCAATAAAATGCGGGCTCATACTTTGGAAAACCAGAGCACCACTCATTCTTGTGTTATAAAATTGTGAACCCGCTCGCCAAACACCATTGTTCTTTCGTCTATTTAAAGCAAGCCAGTCGCCAAATAATGCGTCTAATAGAGGTTCTTCAATACTCCTCATATCTGAAAAAATGTTTATGGCTAGTAAATATGAAATATTCAATTCACCGTAATGACTATTTTTTCTTTTAATTGAACTTCGGACCTTATCTGCGTTTGTTAGTTCAATACTGCCAGATTGTACACCGATGATGCGGCTAGATGTATCAGCACGTGCTTTCCTACTTTTAGCAAATGCACTGAACCTAACATTCCATGAATCATCACCGCAATCTATTTCAATAGTCTCACCAGATTTTATCAATTGCTCAGCGTTTAATTTTTTAAGTTGTAATTCCAAACATC